>NZ_JBEAFX010000034.1:0-117648 GCF_040062325.1 Klebsiella sp. GG_Kp175
TACGAACCGAGCGGTCGGAGGTTCGAATCCTCCCGGATGCACCATATTCTCCTTAATAACAGCGACGATGTTGTTTTATGGTCTGCGAAATCATCGCCAGCACCAGGGAGGATAACGTTGCGTAAGCAACGGCCCGAAGGGTGAGGCGAAGCCGAATCATCCTCCCGGATGCACCATATTCTCCTCAGTAATAGCGACGATGTTGTTACATAGGCTGCGAAATTATCGCAGCACCCGTTCTGAATGCATCATCTTCACTCTTCTCTCACCATCCCGATAACCGCGTTTCCCATCGCCAGTTTCATCCTGACTTTTTTATTGGCAAGCCGCGCTTTCCACTATAATTTATCCTTGTATATCAGCGTTATCAGGCTGAGATAAATGCAAGGAGAGAAATCCATGAAATGGTTCAAAGCAATACCTGCTTTTTGCGCAACGCTGCTGGTGGCGACGGCCCTCGCTGGCTGTGCGGGATCGGCTACAAAGGAGAGTACGGGCGGCTATATTGACGATACCGTGGTGACCACCAAGGTAAAAACGGCGCTCTTTAACGATAAAGACATCAAGTCCTCTGAAATCAGCGTCCAGACCTTTAAAGGCCGCGTCCAACTGAGCGGATTTGTCTCCTCCGCGGAAAGCGCTAAACGGGCGGTGGAAGTCACCCGTCGGGTGCAGGGCGTGCGAATGGTCGAAAACGATCTGCGAATTAAATAAGGCCGCCTATCCGGTCTGATGCCTGAAGGCGCCTGTGGGCGCCTTTGTCGTCTGCGCCGCTGGCCGCGACAACGACCGGCTTTTGCGTTACAGTAACCATTCATTAACCGGTTGGTGAGAAGACGATGTACGAAGGTTACGCAGGACTGATCTTTGATATGGATGGCACTATCCTCGATACCGAGCCGACCCATCGTCAGGCATGGAATGAGGTGCTGGGCCGCTACGGTATGCGTTTCGACGAACAGGCGATGGTTGCCCTCAATGGCTCACCGACCTGGCGGATTGCCCAGGCGATTATTGAACTCAACCAGGCGGATCTCGATCCACATCGCCTGGCGCAGGAAAAAACCCTGGCCGTTAAGGCGATGCTGCTGGACAGCGTACGTCCATTGCCGCTGATCGAGGTGGTCAAGGCGTGGCACGGCCGTCGCCCGATGTCGGTCGGCACCGGTAGCGAAAGCGCCGTCGCCGAAGCGCTGCTGGCGCACCTGGGCCTGCGTCATTACTTCTCCGCGGTGGTGGCGGCCGATCATGTGGTCAACCATAAACCCGCGCCCGATACCTTCCTGCTGTGCGCCGAGCGCATGGGCGTCGCGCCGGAAAAATGCGTGGTCTTCGAAGATGCCGACTTTGGTCTGCAAGCGGCGAAGCGCGCGGGAATGGACGCTGTAGACGTGCGTTTGCTGTGAGCGACGCGCTGTCACTCCTCTCGCTGTTTGCCAGTAGCTTTTTAAGCGCCACGCTGCTTCCCGGCAATTCGGAGGTCGTGCTGGTTGCGATGCTTCTAACGGGGGTTAGTCATCCGTGGTGGTTAGTATTAATAGCAACAATCGGCAATAGCCTTGGAGGGGTAACTAACGTTATTCTGGGGCGCCTGTTTCCGCTGCGTAAAACCTCGCGCTGGCAGGAGCGGGCGGCCGGCTGGCTTAAGCGCTACGGCGCGGTTACGCTGTTGCTGAGCTGGGCGCCGGTTGTCGGCGATTTACTGTGTTTGCTGGCGGGATGGATGCGCATTTCCTGGGGACCGGTACTCTTTTTCTTATGCCTTGGAAAGGCGCTGCGCTATATCGCTATTGCGGCAGCGACGCTTCAGGGCATGACGTGGTGGCACTAATTGGACTGACAGTTCATCCATTACAATTATGCTTATTCAAACGATTTCGACAGGCGGGAGGTCAAATTGATCCCGGACGTATCACAGGCGCTGGCCTGGCTGGAAAAACATCCGCAGGCTCTGCAGGGTATTCAACGTGGTCTGGAGCGGGAAACGCTGCGCGTGAACGCAGACGGTACGCTGGCGACGACCGGTCACCCTCCGGCGTTAGGCTCAGCGCTGACGCATAAATGGATTACCACCGATTTTGCCGAAGCTTTACTCGAGTTTATTACGCCGGTAGACGGCGATATTGAGCATATGCTGACCTTTATGCGCGATGTCCATCGCTATACCGCGCGTCAGCTTGGCGACGAGCGGATGTGGCCGCTGAGTATGCCATGCTATATCGCCCCCGGTCAGGATATTGAGCTGGCGCAGTACGGCACCTCTAACGTGGGGCGCCTGAAAACGCTATATCGCGAGGGGCTGAAGAACCGCTATGGCGCGCTGATGCAGACTATCTCCGGCGTGCACTATAACTTCTCCCTACCGATGGCCTTCTGGCAGGCTAAATGTGGTGTGGAAGACGCTGAGAGTGGTAAAGAGGCCATTTCGGCGGGCTATTTCCGCTCAATTCGTAACTACTATCGCTTTGGCTGGGTGATCCCCTATCTGTTCGGCGCCTCGCCGGCGATTTGCGCTTCGTTCCTGCAAGGAAAGCCGACGACGCTGCCCTTTGAGGAGACGGGCAACGGCATGTATTACTTGCCGTACGCCACCTCGCTGCGCCTCAGCGACCTTGGTTATACCAATAAGTCGCAAAGCAATCTCGGAATTACGTTTAACGATCTGCACGAGTATGTGGCAGGATTGAAGCGCGCGATTAAAACGCCGTCGGAAGAGTACGCCAAAATCGGGCTGGAAAAAGACGGTAAGTATCTGCAGATCAACAGCAATATCCTGCAGATTGAAAACGAACTCTATGCGCCGATCCGCCCGAAACGCGTCACCCGTCGGGGCGAAACCCCGTCCGATGCGCTGTTGCGCGGTGGTATTGAGTATATCGAAGTGCGTTCGCTGGATATCAATCCCTTCTCGCCGATCGGCGTAGACGCCCAGCAGGTGCGTTTCCTCGACCTGTTTATGGTCTGGTGCGCGCTGGCCGACGCGCCGGAGATGAGCAGCGATGAGCTGCTGTGCACCCGCACCAACTGGAATCGGGTGATTCTGGAAGGGCGTAAGCCGGGCTTAACGTTGGGCATCGGCTGCGAAAGCGCGCAGTTCCCGCTGGCGCAGGTGGGTAAAGATCTGTTCCGCGATTTACGCCGTGTAGCGCAGACGCTGGACAGCATTCACGGCGGCGAGGCCTATCAACAGGTCTGCGATGAGCTGCTGGCCTGTTTTGACGATCCGGAATTAACCTTCTCAGCCCGCATTCTGCGTTCTATGATTGAAGAAGGGATTGGTGGAACCGGCCGTGCGCTGGCCGATCGTTACCGGACCCAGCTGCGTGAAGAGCCGCTGGAGATCCTGAGCGAAGAAGATTTCATCGCCGAGCGTGACGCGTCGGTGGCGCGACAGAAGAAAATAGAAGCGGAAGACAGCGAGCCGTTTGAGGCGCTGTTGGCGCGGCACGCGTAGCGGTCGAAGCGCTGGAAAAGAAAAAGGCCACATCACTGTGGCCAAACTTTCATCTCTGATTCAGGGATGATGATGATAATAAATGCGCGTCTTTCATATACTGAGACTCGCGGCTGAACAAAGAGTTCATTTTATTTTAAAAAAATTCACTCCCGGAGGTGACGAATGCCGTTGTTAGATAGTTTCACAGTCGACCATACCCGAATGGAAGCCCCAGCGGTGCGTGTCGCGAAGAAAATGAACACGCCGCATGGCGATGAAATCACCGTATTCGATCTGCGCTTCTGCGTGCCGAACCAGGAAGTGATGCCGGAGCGCGGTATCCACACCCTCGAGCACCTGTTCGCCGGCTTTATGCGCGATCACCTGAACGGGAATGGCGTGGAAATTATCGACATTTCGCCGATGGGCTGCCGCACCGGGTTCTATATGAGCCTGATTGGTACGCCGGACGAGCAGCGCGTCGCCGACGCCTGGAAAGCGGCGATGGCCGACGTGCTGAAGGTGAAAGATCAGAACCAGATCCCGGAGCTGAACGTCTACCAGTGCGGGACCTACACCATGCACTCGCTGGAAGAGGCGCAGGAGATCGCTCGTCATATCATCGAGCGCGATGTGCGCATCAACAGCAACGACGAACTGGCGTTGCCGAAAGAAAAACTGCAGGAACTGCACATCTAGTGCTTCCGCCGCGGCCCGACGCCTGTCGCCGGGCCGCTTTCCCGACGCCGCCATGACGACGACCACCACCTTCTCCTTTCAGCACCGCCCGCTGGTGCCCTTTGCCCATGATTATGCTCACGGTGACCAGGAAGACTGGCATCAGCATGACTGCGCCCAGCTGCTGCATATTTTAAGCGGCGTGGTGCGGGTGGCGACGCCGGCAGGCTACTGGGTGGTGCCGCCCGGACGTGGCGTCTGGCTGCCGGCGGGAACGCCGCACGCACTGCGCATGACCGGCAACGTGGCGGCGCGAACGCTGTTTATCGATCCGCTGGCGCGCGCCGATCTTCCGGCGGGCTGCCAGATCGTACAGATCACGCCCCTGCTGCGGGAACTGATTGTCTCCTCCCTGGCGCTGGCCGAACGTTATGCCCCCGCCAGCCGCGACGAACGGATTTATGAGCTGATCCTCGATGAGATCCGCGGGATGGCGATCCTGCCGTTTGGCCTGCCGGAGCCGCAAAGCGAAACGCTGCGCCGGCTGTGCCAGCAGGTGCGCGAGGCGCCGGGCGACGTCTGGAGCAGCAGCCAGGCGGCGAAGGCGTGCAGCATGAGCGAGCGAACCCTGAACCGCCATTTTCAGCAGCAGACTAGCCTGACGTGGCGCGAGTGGGTGCGCCGGGCGAAGCTAATGGAAGCGCTGATTCGCCTGGCGCAGGGCCACTCCGTGCTGCGGGTGGCGCTGGAGCTGGGCTACGGCAGCCACAGCGCCTTCAGCGCCATGTTTCGTCGGGTGATGGGCGTCGCCCCCAGCGACTATTTTCGTCCCCCGGCCTGATCGGCGGCGCTGAGCGCATTGCACAGCGCCTGCAGCGAGGCGCGCGCCACGTCATTATCGATACCCACGCCCCAGTAGCTTTCTCCTTGCGGAAAAACGCAGCGGATATAGGCCACCGACCGGCTGTCGCTGCGCGCGCCGAGGGTATGCTCATGATAGTCCTTGATCATAAACGGTTGCCGAAACAGCGCGCTGAGGCTGCTGGCTGCGGCGGAGAGCAGGCCGTTGCCCTGGCCCTGCAGGCGTCGGGTTTCGCCGTGGTGACGCAGCGTTGCCTGCAGGGAAAGCTGGCCATTCTGCTGGCTGGCGCTCTGATAATCGACCAGCGTCAGCGCAGACTGCGTCTGCAGCCCGTAGCGCGTGCGGAACAGCTGCCACAGCGCATGGTGGGTCATCTCTTTGCCGTCGCTATCGGTGACCTGCTGAACGTGCTGGCTGAAGTCCTGCTGCAGCCCGCGGGGCAGCTTCAGGCCATGATTTTGTTCGATAAGCCAGGCGCTGCCGCTTTTCCCCGACTGGCTGTTGACGCGGATCACCGCCTCATAGCTGCAGCCAATATCCTGCGGGTCAATCGGCAGATAGGGCATCCGCCACGGGTCGCCAGGCTGACGGGCATCAAATCCTTTTTTGATCGCATCCTGATGAGAGCCGGAGAAGGCGGTGTAAGCCAGACTTCCCGCCCACGGGTGGCGCGGGTGAACGGGGATCTGATTGCAGTTTTCCACCACTTCCACCACCCGGTTCATCTGCTCGAAGCGAAGCTCAGGGTCGATGCCCTGGCTGTAGAGATTCATCGCCAGCGTCACCAGACAGACATTGCCGGTGCGTTCGCCGTTGCCAAACAGGCAGCCTTCCACCCGGTCGGCACCGGCCATCACCGCCAGCTCGGCGCTGGCGACGCCGGTGCCGCGGTCATTGTGCGGATGCACGCTGATGCAGACTTCGCCGCGGCGGGAGAAGTGGCGGCAAAAATATTCGATCTGATCGGCATAGACATTCGGGGTGTTGACTTCCACCGTCGCCGGCAGATTGACGATCATCGGTCGCTCGGCGCAGGGCTGCCAGACATCCGCCACCGCTTCGCAAATCTCAAGCGCAAACTCGGGCTCGGTGAAGCAGAAGGTTTCAGGCGAATATTCATATTGCCAGCGGGTCTCTGGCTGCTGTTCGCACTGCTGACGGATAAGCCGGGTGGCGCGGGTCGCGAGGGCGATCACCTCGGCCTTGTCCATGCCGAAAACCAGCTCGCGGAACAGCGGCGCGGTGGCATTGTAGAGGTGGACGGTGGCCCGGCGGGCGCCGCGCAGCGCCTCAAAGGTGCGCAGGATCAGCGGGTCTCGCGCCTGGGTCAGCACCTGGATAGTGACATCCTCCGGGATGCGCTGTTCGTCAATCAGCTGGCGGACAAAGTTGAAGTCGGTTTGTGAAGCGGAAGGGAAGGCGACCTCAATCTCTTTAAAGCCGCACTCCAGCAGCAGATCCCAGAACTGCAGTTTGCGGGCGCTGTCCATGGGCTCGGCCAGCGCCTGGTTGCCGTCGCGCAGGTCAGTCGACAGCCAGCGTGGGGCGTGGCTGATTTGCCGGTCAGGCCAGCGGCGGTCGGGAAGAGCGATCGGCGGATAGGGTCGGTACTTTTCAGCAGGATGGCTCAGCATAGTGTTCTCCTTAATGGTCAGCCTTTATCCTGCCCGAGCGCCGGCGGGCGGGCTTTCGCAAACGAGACAGAAACTAGCGAGAACTGGACAACCTGAAGGCGTAAAAAAGGGACCCGCAGGTCCCTTAATGTGAGGCTTAGTGCGCGCCGCCGCCGCCGCCGCCGGCGCTGAACGGGGGTCTGGCGAACCACACCAGTCCCAACAGCAGGATGAAAATGGCCGCTGAGATCCAGAAGATTTCGTTGGCGGAGATAATCAGCCCCTGGTTGGTTATCTGCTGTGCTATCCAGCCGGACGCCTGTTGCTGCGTCATTCCCATCCCCTGCAGCTGATCGTAGATCTGCTGCGCGTTGGGGTTGAACGGCGTCACCGATTCGGTGAGCTGCGCATGGTGCAGCGCCTCGCGGTTGGTCCACAGGGTGGTGGTGATCGAGGTACCGATGGAGCCAGCAAGGGTACGGGTGAAGTTCGACAAGCTCGACGCCGCCGCCAGCCGCTCCGGCGGCAGGCCGGAAAGGGTGATGGTGGTCAACGGCATGAAGAAGCAGGCCACCGCGAAGCCCTGGATAAACTGCGGCCACGCCGAGGCGCCAAAGTCCATCCCCGGTTCGAAGGTCCAGGCGCGCCAGTAGAAGCAGACGGCGTACATGATAAAGCTGAAGGTGACCAGCCGCCGCATATCGAGCTTATGCGCAAAGCGGCCGATAATCGGCGACAGAATGACCGGGATCACCCCCACCGGCGCTGACGCCAGGCCGGCCCAGGTCGCAGTGTAGCCGTAGACCTCCTGCAACAGCTGCGGCAGCAGCACGATGGCCCCGAAGTAGAGCATGTAGGCCAGGCTGATGCAGAGGCAGCCGATGGTGAAGTTGCGCGACTTAAACAGCGACAGATCGACAATCGGGTTATCGTCGGTCAGCTCCCAGACGATCAGGAAGCTTATCGCCACCACCGCCACGATGGTCAGAATGATAATTTCATTGGAGGAGAACCAGTCCAGCTCTTTGCCCCGGTCCAGCATCACCTGCAGACTACCGATACCGATGATCAGCAGCGCCAGGCCGACGCCGTCGATACGCCGCTGTTCGGTTTTGGTTTCCCGGTTGCGCAGGGTCTGCAGGGTCATCAGCACCACCGCCACGCCAATGGGCACGTTGATAAAGAAGATCCATCCCCAGTGGTAGTTATCGCTGATATAGCCGCCGAGGATCGGGCCGCAGATGGGAGCGACGATCACCGTCATCGACCACAGCGCCAGGGCGATAGAGCGTTTCGCCGGCGGATAGTTGCTGAGCAACAGACTTTGCGACAGCGGGATCAGCGGCCCGGCAACAATCCCCTGAATGACGCGGAAGAAGATCAGCATCGTCAGGCTGTTGGAGACGCCGCAGGCCCAGGAGGCGATGGCGAAAGCGGTGGTGGACCACAGGAACAGCTTCACCTCGCCCACGCGCTTGGCCAGCCATCCGGTGATCGGAATGGAGATGGCGTTAGCGACCCCGAACGAAGTGATGACCCAGGTCCCCTGGCTCAGCGATGAGCCAAGGTTACCGGCGATGGTCGGGATCGCCACGTTGGCGATAGTGGAATCCAGCACCTGCATGAACGTCGCGAGCGACAGCGCAATGGTCATGATGACCAGCTGCGCGCCTTCCAGCGGTTTTTGCTGTTGCATTACACTCACCCCGAATTATCCGGCGTTGGCCTGAATGATCTCGTCTATCAGCTTATTGACCGGATCGAGAGCGATTTCGCGGGCGTTGCTCTCGTAGACCGGGGAGCTCCGCACCTGGCTTGCCAGCATTTCGCCATCGCGATCGGTGGTGTTAACTTCTACCAACGTCGAGAGGCCGATGCGCAGCGGGTGTTCCGCCAGCTGTTTTTCATCCAGTTCGATGCGGACCGGCAGACGCTGTACCACTTTGATCCAGTTACCGGTGGCGTTCTGCGCCGGCAGCAGGGAGAAGGCGCTCCCGGTCCCCATATCCAGACCAACCACCTTGCCGGTGTATTTCACGTCATCGCCATAGATGTCGCTGATCACCGTGGCCGGCTGGCCAATGCGCATATGCGCCAGCTGGGTCTCTTTAAAGTTAGCGTCGATCCACAGGTTAGTTGCCGGAACCACCGCCATCAGCGGCGTGGTGGTGCCGATCTGCGCGCCAGGCTGTACCGAGCGACGGGAAACGTAGCCGCTAATCGGGCTGACGATCTGCGTACGCTGCAGGGCCAGCCAGGCGTTACGCACTTCGGTCGCCGCCTGCAGCACCGCCGGCTGCTGTTCGAGTTTGGTACCCAGCACGATCGCCTGGTTGGCGTTGTACTGCTGGATGGCCACGTCAAGCTCGGCCTGCGCGCTGGCGACGGTGTCGCGGGCGTGCTGCAGCTCTTCGCGGCCGATGAGGTTCGCCGCGCCCAGCGGGATACGGCGGTTCAGGTCAGCCTGCGCCTGGGCGAGGGCGGTCTTTTTGACGTCAATATTCGCCTGCAGCTGCTTGCTGTTGATCATCTGCTGACGGGTTTGACGCACGCTGGCGGCCAGCTGCGTCTTGGCTTTCTCAAACGCCTGTTGGGCATCGGTCTGATCGAGGGTGACCAGCGGATCGCCTTTCTGCACGTAGTCCGTGTTGTCAGCCCAGACTTTGGTCACGCTGCCCGAGACCTGGGCCATAATTTGTACCTGGTTCCCTGCCACGTAGGCATCGTCGGTCTCTTCGTAGTGACGCAGTACCAGAAACCAGTAAATCCCATATGCCACGGCAATAATAATGAAGAGCAATGTCAGCAACAGAAGGGCGCCTTTACGCTTCCCTTTTTTGCTGCCTGGTTGCTGCGGGGTTTGGCTCTCCGCATTTGCGCTCATGTTATTCTCCACGATCTTATTATTTCACATCGGCTGAGCCGACCTGTTTATCAGAAAGGCCAGCAGAGATCTGCTGGCCTGGCTGTTTTCCTTGCAACGTAAAAATGGGCTGAGCGACGCCGCCCTTAGCGTAGAGAGTCCGCCAGCACGCCTTCTTCTTCCATCTGGTCAAGGCGGCTCAGGAGTTTGCGGGTAATATGTTCGAGCTGATCTTTTTCGCTGGTGCTGAGTGAAGACCACAGCTGATGCAGGCAGTTATGCTGCGGCGGCAGGACTTCACGCAAAAACTGATGGCCCTTTTCGGTCAGCTGCAGATGCAGACAGCGACGATCGTTATCGCTCTCGCGGCGTTCAATCCAGCCGCGTTTTTCCAGTTCATCAGCGATACGGGTGGCGTTGGTACGCGACGAGCCCAGCGCACAGCTCAGCTCGGACGGCTGAATGCTGTGGTTTTCCTGCGACTCCAGCGTAATCAGCGCCATAAATAATGTCTCGTTAATTCCCTGCGCTTTGAGCATTTTATTGCGATTTTCCAGCAGCTTACCTTGCATATGCATGCAAAGACGAGTTAACAGAATCTCCTGGAACGGGAAATCTTCATGGCGGCTGGCGCGGAACTTGAGCATTTGCTCAATGGGAGTAAACGAACTATCCATTTGGGTATGACCTCATTAATTACAGCCGATATAATAACTATTGTGACAAATAAATCAAATGAATTATTGACCAAAATTGATACGTAAAGCTTAGAGCCCGCTGGCGATTTTCCAGGCCAGACCGTAGGCCAACGCCGACAGGAGGGTCGGGATAATAATGCTGCGGGTTTTCCAGAAGGCGCCCCCCAGCACCAGGAAGCCGATCAGCGTCGGCGCCAGACGATGGGCATCGGCGAGGATCTCCGGCACGCTGGAGACCACCAGCAGCGCGCAAATCGAGGCGATACCGATGGTATCCAGCAGCACGCTGACCGGGCCACGGCGGGCAGGCCGGGCATGGCCCGCGCGCAGACGCAGGGGAAGATAGCGAAACAGATAGTTCACGCCGCCGACAATCACCCCGAGCAGAAGGACCTCACTGTTCATCCGGCATCCCCTTCAGCATGGCCTGGACCAGCGCCGTCAGACACCCGCAGACAATTCCGGCAAGAATCGCCGCCGGAATGGAAAATAACAGAATGCCGCCCAGGGCGCCCGCCAGCGCCGCGGTGACGCACAGGGATTGCTGGCGCTGGAAAGAGGCCAGCAGGAAGCTCATAAACAGCGCCGGCAGCATAAAGCCGAGCGCGGCTTCCACCGCCGGATAGTCCACCAGCAAACCGTTGCCGGACCAGGCGCCGGCCAGCGTGCCGCACACCCAGGATGCCCACGAGGTGAACGCGAGACCGAGCATCCAGTTTTCGCTCCAGCGGCGGTGGTCGCGAACCAGCCTGGCGGTGGCGGCGGCGAAAACCTCATCGGTCAGGCCGAAGGCCCAGAGGGCGGTTTTCTTTTTGTTCAGCGCGGTATGGATGCGGCTGCGCAGCGAGGGGCCATACAGCACGTGGCGTACGTCCATCGCCATCACCGTCAGGGCGGCGACCCACAGCGAACTGCCGGCGGCCAGCATGGCGGTGATCACAAACTGGCTGGCGCCGGCGTAAATGATGCAGGAGAAAAACAGGCTTTCCAGCGGGGTGAAACCCAGCCGGGTGGCATTGAGTCCGAAGGCGAATGCCACCGGAAGGTAGCTGATGACGATGGGGAGACTGTCTTTAATGCCTTCGCCGACGGTGGCGACACGTTCAGATAAGGCACAGGTTAAGGGCGCGGGGTTTTCCATATGAATAACTTATCGCTGGATCCATGTGAAGGTGGCAAATTGACCGATGTCCCCACCTTAACAGAGCGCGACGCGCCTTAACACTATGAAAATGCCCGCAATCCGCTTTTCCCTGACCCAGACGGGATGAAAGGCGGGGAAGGGGGCCCGGATAAGGCGTCGGGCCTTATCCGGGAGCGGGTTACTGCTGCGCGGCGAGGGCGGCTTTCACCCAGCTGTCGAACAGCGGCTGGTGGGCCTTGATCCAGCCATCAACATGACCGTTAATGTCGGCTTCAGAAGCATGGCCGTCGTGCATCATCGCATTCTCGGCATTGATGTCGGCGATCGGCAGCTTCATGACGCTAAACAGAGTGGCGGCGGCCGGGTTTTTCTCCGCCCAGGCTTTGTTGGCGACAATGTGCATGGTGTTGACCGGGAATCCATAGTTGGCGCCATTGGCCAGTTTGGTATCGATGTTTTTCTGCTCGCCCGGCAGGGAGGAGAACGGCACCTGCAGCCAGACGACGTCTTTGCCAGGCTTCAGCACGTCGCTAACCCAGTACGGCGTCCAGGTGTAGTAGAGCACCGGTTTACCCTCTTTATAACGGGCGATGGTGTCGGCCATCATCGCCGCGTAGTTGCCCTGGTTATGGGTGACGGTTTTGCTCAGGCCATAGGCGTCAATCTGGTGGTTAATCACCGCTTCGCAGCCCCAGCCAGGGGTGCAGCCGGTGAGGTCCGCTTTGCCGTCGTTGTTGGTATCAAACAGTTTGGCGATCTGCGGATCTTTGAGCTGATCGATGGAGGTGATGTGGTACTGCTCGGCGGTTTTTTTGTCGATCAGATAGCCCTGGGCGGCACCTGAGACGTATACCCCCTTGCGGTAAAATTTGTTATCACCGCCCGCCGCGGCGTACATGTCATCGTGCAGCGGCTGCCAGTTGGTGGCGATGAAGGTGGTATCCCCAGCGGCAATCGAGGTATAGGCAACGTTATAGTCCACTTCGCTCGGTTTCTCGACGGTGTAGCCAAGCTTCTCCAGCGCGCGGCTGACCAGCAGGGTCTGGAAGCTCTCTTCGGAGATGGTGCTCTGGGCCGGCTTGACGGTAATGCCTTTGCCCGGCAGGTCGGCGGCGAAGGCGCTAGTGGCGATCAGGGTGGCAAAGGCGGCGGTGGCCATCATCGTGCTATGTCGCATGGTGGTTCCTCTTATTGTTTAACGGGAAGGGCGGCCCCCCGGCATCGGCTGGTGCCGGGGAGCGGCGCTGTTATCGACTTATCGACAGAAAGGGCGAGTGAGAAGCCCCAGCGGGCCGGTGGTGTACCAGCGGCGGTTGCCGCGACTGCGGGCGTCGCGGCCGACGGCCTGGGTAAGGCGGTCAAGAATAATCGCCAGGATCACGATCCCCACGCCGCCGACGGTGGCCAGGCCCATATCCAGGCGACCAATGCCGCGCAGCACCATCTGGCCAAGACCGCCGACGGCGATCATCGAGGCGATCACCACCATCGACAGGGCCAGCATCAGCGTCTGGTTAACCCCGGCCATAATGGTGGGCATCGCCAGAGGCAGCTGAACTTTAAACAGCAGCTGGCGCGGGCTGGCGCCAAATGAGCGCGACGCTTCGATCAGATCCGCAGGCACCTGGTTTATCCCGAGGATGGTCAGACGGACGATGGGCGGCAGGGCGAAGATAATCGTCACCACCACGCCGGGCACGTTGCCGATGCCGAACAGCATTACGATCGGCACCAGGTAGACAAAGGCCGGCGTGGTCTGCATGGCATCCAGCAGTGGGCGGATAATTTTCGCCGCCCGCGGACTGCGCGCCAGCCAGATCCCCAGCGGCAGGCCGATGATCATGCAGAACAGCAGGGCGGTGAGGACCAGCGCCAGGGTGACCATCGCCTGCGACCACGCGCCGATGGCGCCAATGGCAATCAGCGATACCAGGGTGGCGACCCCCATGCCGAGGCTGGAGATCTGCCAGGCGATCAGCGCGAAGACGATAATCGCCACTGGCGCCGGCATTCCCAACAGCAGCTGCTGAAAGGCGCTGAGAATGTAGTCGATCGGCACGCGGATCCCCTGGAACAGCGGGCGGAAGTGCAGCACGATCCAGTCGATGGCGTGGGTCACCCAGCTGTCGAGCGGGATCAGGGTCTTATGGAACGGATCCATGATATTGAACTGTTCCGGCTGCGGCGCCGGGGCGCTGTGCAGCCAGTCGGCGCCGCCGCCATTGGTCGGCGCGGCAGTAGAAGCGCCACCCCAGGCGTCTGCAGCCTGGGCGGCGCTGTCGGTTGCCGGGGCGCTGTCCCACGGATTGGTTTGATCAGCCATGATTCACCCCCTCGCGATCTAAAGCCTGGAGCAACATTCGTTTGGAAATGATGCCAATATATTGTTGTTCTTCATCCACCACCGGGACGGCGCACGGGGCGTGGCCGACGTGGGAGAGCAGATCGCTGAGCGGCGTTTGCGCCTCCACCGCCAGCGGGGCGTCAATCAGCGCCGCCTCGATCCCCTGGCCGGCGCTGAGCGCGGTTTTCAGAGAATCGATCGACACAATCCCGACAAAGCGATTACCACGCTCGATGACATAGCCATATTCCCGGTCTTCATCCTGTAATAATTTCAGCGCTGAGCGGGGGCCAAAACCTGGTGTTTTACGAATCAGGCCGACCGGACTACGACGGGCAATATCTTTGGCGCTGAAGACCTGGCTAATATCGACGCCGCGGAAGAAGGTGCGGACATAATCATTGGCCGGATTATTCAATATTTCATCCGGAGTACCGACCTGGACCACTTCGCCATTTTGCATAATGGCGATACGATCGCCAATTCGCATGGCTTCATCAAGGTCATGGGAAATAAAGACAATGGTACGCTGATGCTTAGCCTGTAATTTGATCAGCTCATCCTGCATTTCGGTGCGAATGAGCGGATCGAGCGCGGAGAAGGCTTCATCCATTAACAGAATATCGGGATTAATCGCCAGGGCGCGGGCTAAACCGACGCGCTGACGCATCCCGCCAGAGAGTTCATCCGGCCAGGCGTGGGCATAATTCTCCAGCCCCACCTGCCGCAGCGCTTCCCGCGCTTTTTGCTCTCGCTCAGCGGCCGGGACGCCGGCAAGCGCCATGCCAAACGCCGTGTTGTCGAGCACGCTCATGTGCGGCATCAGTGCAAAGGATTGAAAAACCATCGCAATTTTTTTACGACGCACCTCGCGCAGCTCGGCGTCCGACATTTTCGCGATATCGACCCCGTCAATCAGCACCTGGCCGCGGGTGGGTTCAATCAGGCGATTGAGAAGGCGAACCATGGTGGATTTCCCCGAACCGGAGAGCCCCATGATGACGAATATCTCGCCTTCTTCAATGGCCAGACTGGCGTCTTTGACGCCAAGCGACAGCCCCGTTTTTTCCAGTATTTGCGCTTTGTTGAGTCCTTTCTCAATATATTTGAAAGCACGGTGAGGGTGCTCGCCAAATATCTTATAAAGATTTTTAATTTCTAATTTAATTGCCATGCAATAGAGAAGTTCCTGTTATTTGTTTATTGCGATACGGTACCCAATGGTGATTATGATCTTTTTACACCCTAACATACTCAGATTCTGTGACAACCCTTAATGACAAACTCTCGGAAAAATGGAGTGAGGGACATGGCGGCGCAGCCCCCGTGATATAAGGGCTGAGCGGTAATTTGTTGTGGGTAATATTTTTTGATTATCTCTGGATAATTCGGCTGAAATAGACCAGTTTTCTGCTAAATATGACGGGATGATGACGGTTAGGCCATGGAGAGAATATTTGACAGATGAACCCACTTTTCTGCGAAATAGATCACCAGGAATTCGGTCGCGATATTCCTGGTGAAAGTACGGTTAAAAGTCCCAGTCGTCGTCGGCGGTCTCTTCCATTTTTCCTATCACGTAGGAGGAGCCAGAACCGGAGAAAAAGTCGTGGTTTTCATCGGCGTTGGGCGACAGCGCCGCGAGGATCGCTGGATTAACCGCCGCCATCTCCGCCGGGAACAGCGCCTCGTAGCCGAGGTTCATCAGCGCTTTGTTGGCGTTGTAGCACAGGAAAGCGCTAACGTCGTCGAACCAGCCGCTCTCGCCGTACAGTTCCCGGCTGTAGGCCAGCTCGTTGTCGTAAAGATCCATCAGCAGATCGAGGGCGAAATTTTTCAATTCTTCGCGCTTGCCGGGGCTGACGATCTCCAGTCCTTTCTGATATTTGTAGCCGATGTAATAGCCATGCACCGCTTCATCGCGAATGATCAGGCGGATCAGATCCGCGGTGTTGGTCAGCTTTCCCCGGCTGGAGAAGTACATCGGCAGCCAGAAGCCGGAGTAGAAGAGAAAGGATTCGAGGAACACGCTGGCGATTTTTTTCTTCAGCGGCTCGTCGGCCTGATAGTAGCCCAGCATCAGCTGCGCCTTGCGCTGCAGGGGCTCACATCTTTCGCTCCAGGCGAAGGCGGCATCCACCTCCTTGCTGTGGCACAGCGTGGAAAAGATGGAGCTGTAAGAGCGAGCATGAACCGCTTCCATAAAGCTGATGTTCGACAGCACCGCCTCCTCATGCGGGGTCAGGGCGTCCGCCATCAGCGCCGGCGCGCCGATGGTGTTCTGAATGGTGTCGAGCAGGGTCAGCCCGGTAAAAACGCGAATGGTCAACTGCTGCTCCGCCGCGCTGAGGGTTTGCCAGGCGGGAATGTCGTTCGACAGCGGCATTTTCTCCGGCAGCCAGAAGTTGCTGGTGAGACGGTTCCACACCTCCAGATCTTTATCGTCATCGATGCGGTTCCAGTTGATCGCGCTGACGCGCGTTAAATGAGTCATCCTGATCTCCTTACAGCGCGCAGGACACGCAGCCTTCAATTTCAGTGCCTTCCAGCGCCAGCTGGCGCAGTCGGATGTAGTAGAGCGTCTTAATGCCTTTCTTCCAGGCGTAGATCTGCGCCTTGTTGATATCGCGGGTGGTGGCGGTATCGGGGAAGAACAGGGTCAGCGACAGCCCCTGATCGACGTGGCGCGTCGCCTCGGCGTAGGTGTCGATGATTTTCTGGGGCCCTATCTCGTAGGCATCCTGATAGAGGGCCAGATTGTCGTTATTCATAAACGGCGCGGGGTAGTACACCCGTCCGGTTTTCCCCTCTTTGCGGATCTCAATCTTCGAGACGATCGGGTGAATGCTGGAGGTGGCATGGTTGATGTACGAGATCGAGCCGGTGGGCGGCACCGCCTGCAGATAGCGGTTGTAAATGCCATAGCGCATGACGTCGTCGCGCAGCTGGCGCCAGCTTTCCCGGTCGGGCAGGGAGATGCCGGCGCGGGCGAACAGCGCGCGGACCCGTGCGGTTTTCGGCTGCCACTCCTCATGCAGATATTTGTCGAAGTACTCCCCGCTGGCGTAGCGCGACTGCTCGAAGCCGGCGAAGCGCTGACCGCGCTCGCGAGCCAACAGCATCGAGGTGTGCAGCGCGTGCCAGGTCACGGTGTAAAAGTAGATATTGGTGAAGTCCAGCCCCTCCGGGCTGCCGTAGGCAATGCCTTCCCGCGCCAGGTAACCGTGCAGATTCATCTGCCCCAGGCCGATGGCGTGGGAGGCCGCGTTGCCGGCCGCCACGGAAGGGACCGACTGAATGTGGCTCATGTCGGACACGGCGGTCAGGGCGCGCACCGCGGTGGCGATTGTGCGGCCGAAATCCGGCGAGTCCATGGTATGGGCGATATTCAGCGAGCCGAGGTTGCAGGAGATATCTTCCCCGATATGGGCATAGCTGAGGTCTTCATTATAGGCGGACGGCGTACTGACCTGCAGGATCTCGGAACACAGATTGCTCATGGTGACCCGCCCGGCCACTGGACTGGCGCGGTTCACGGTGTCTTCAAACATGATGTACGGGTAGCCGGATTCAAACTGGATCTCCGCCAGGCGCTGGAACAGGTCGCGGGCGCGGATCCAGCGTTTGCCCACCCGCTCGTCGGCCACCAGCTGCGGATAGAGGTCGCCGATGGCGCAGTCGGCGAAGGGTTTGCCGTACAGCCGTTCGACATCATACGGCGAGAACAGCGCCATCTGCGCGTCTTCTTTCGCCAGCTGGAAAGTGATATCAGGGATCACCACCCCCAGCGACAAGGTTTTGATGCGGATTTTCTCATCGGCATTTTCACGCCGGGTATCAAGGAAGCGCAAAATATCCGGATGGTGCGCGTGCAGCCAGACCGCCCCCGCCCCCTGGCGGGCACCGAGCTGGTTGGCATAGGAGAAGGCATCCTCCAGCATCTTCATCACCGGCACCACGCCGGAGGACTGGTTTTCGATGCGCTTGATCGGCGCCCCGGCCTCGCGCAGGTTAGAGAGTAAAAAGGCCACGCCGCCGCCGCGCTTCGACAGCTGCAGCGCCGAGTTCACCGCCCGGCCGATGGACTCCATATTATCCTCAATGCGCAGCAGGAAGCAGGAGATCAGCTCCCCGCGCTGCTGTTTGCCGGCGTTGAGGAAGGTGGGGGTAGCCGGCTGGAAGCGGCCGCTGAGTATCTCCTCCGTCAGCTGCCGCGCCTGCTGTTCATCGCCCCGGGCCAGCGTCAGGGCCACCATTACGCTGCGTTCGGCGAAATCCTCGAGGTAATGTTTGCCATCAAAGCTCTTCAGCGCGTAGCTGGTGTAGAACTTCCAGGCCCCGAGGAAGGTCTGGAAGCGAAACGCGGCGCGCCGGGCATGGTCGAACAACGCCAACACAAACCCGCGGTCATAGCCGGCCAGCACCTGCGGATCGTAATAGCCCTCGCGGACGAGCCAGCTGAGTTTATCCTCCTGGCTGGCAAAGGCGAGGGTGTTGGGCTGAACCTGGGTCGCCATAAAGGCCTCAACCGCCTGGCGATCTTTCTCAAACGGGATGCGACCCTCGCTGTCGTATAAGTTCAGCATTGCATTGAGAGCGTGAAAATCCACGGCGGCGGTTATACGTTCTGCGGTTGTCGTTGCCAAAATTCGCTGACTCCTTTGCGTACGTTATCGATATCGTCGGGGGTTCCCATCAGCTCGAAGCGGTAGAGATAGGGCACGGCGCACTTCTGCGCGATGACATCCCCGGCGCGCCCCCAGGCGTCGCCAAAGTTGCGATTGCCGGCGGCAATCACCCCGCGGATCAGTCGACGGTTATGTACGTCGTTTAAAAAGCGGATCGCCTGACGCGGCACGGCGCCGGCGGTGCCGCCGCCGCCATAGCTGGGAACGATGAGAATGTAGGGCTCGTCTACCTGCAGATGTTCACGCTCGTTCAGCGGGATGCGCACCGCCGGCAGCCCCAGGCGCTGCACAAAGCGATGGGTGTTCTCCGAACGGCTGGAGAAGTAGACGATGAGGCTCATGCGCTGGCCGCCGCGACGGAGGGACGCAGGCGATTGATCATATCCGGGCGGAAGCCGCTCCAGCGCAGGTCGCCGGCGATCACCACCGGCAGCTGGCGAAATCCCTGCTCGCGCAGGATGTCGGCGGCATCCGGCTGTTGGTCGACGTTGACCATTTCAAAGGCCAGTCCCCGGCTCTCCATGGCTCGCCGGGTGGCATGGCACTGCACGCAGTCATTTCGAGTGTAAATAATAATGCGCATGATTCGTATTTCCATTTAAGATAACAGCACGGCGCTAAACGTAGCGTCGAACGTTGTGGGCCATTCAATAAGGAAATACTAGATGTAGTTATTTAAAACTTCAACCACTCAATATATAGCGTTTTTAGCAAAGAATTCCCCCTCCGGGATGGCCAGGCGGAGGAGGGGGAAGGTTGCGCGAAACTACAGACGCATGGCGACGGCGAGGCGGTTAAAGGCGTTCATCAGGCTGATAGCGAAGGTGAGATCGCTTATCTGACGCGGGGTAAAATGTTCGCGCAGCGGCAGGTAAACCTCATCTTCCGCATGGCTGGCGGCGATGTCGGTGACCGACTCGGCCCACGCCAGTGCCGCGCGTTCGGCAGGGGTAAAATGGTCGCTCACCCGCCAGCCGGCCAGGGCATCCAGTTTGCTCTGCGCCATGCCGCCCTTGCGCAGCGCCTGGCTGTGCTTCTCAAGGCAGAAGGCGCAGCCGTTGATCTGCGACACGCGTAAATAGACCAGCTCCACCAGGGCGCTGCCCAGTTCGCTTTTCTCCAGCGCGAGGCTGGCCTGCACCAGCCCTTTATAGACTTCCGGGCTTAGTTCACTGAATGGCTGACGTAATTGGCTCATGGTGTTCTCCTCTCTAAGACGGCAGCCAAAATAGCACTATAATGGACTGCAAAAGATAGCCATATTGTGATGAAAAAAGCAGACCATAATGGAAGCCAGCCACCTCCCTCTCTATCAGCGTATTGCCCGCCAGCTGAAATCTGCCATTGAACGGGGCGAACTGGCTCCTGGCAGCCGTCTGCCCGCCAGCCGGGTGTTTGCCCAGGAGCAGGGCGTCTCCCGGGCGACGATCGAAAACGCCTGGGGCGAACTGGTCGCTCAGGGCTGGCTCGAGCGACGCGGGCAGGCGGGAACCTTTGTCAGCGAACGGCTCAGTCCGCGCCAGCTGGCGCCGGTAATGCCAGCGCAACCTGCCGCGCCGGCGGAGCCGTTGCCGTTTCAGATGGGGCTCCCGGCGCTGGATCTCTTTCCGCGCGGGCTGTGGGCGCGGGTGATGGGGCGCCGGCTGCGCACGCAGTCGCGGTTCGATCTGGCGCCCGGCGATCCCGGCGGCGACCCGCTTCTGCGTCAGGCGATCGTCGACTATCTGCGCCTGTCGCGCAGTATCGACTGTCAGCCGGAGCAGGTGCTGATCGCCGGCAACTATGCCACCGCTATGAACCTGATCCTGCGTACTCTGGCACAGCCGGGGCAGCATATGTGGATGGAAGATCCGGGATATCCCTTTATCCGCCCGGTGGTCGAGGCCGGGCAACTGGTGGTGGATGCGATCCCGGTGGACGACGAGGGGATGGATATCGCCTGGGGCCAGCGCCATCATCCGCAGGCGCGGTTTGCCCTGCTCACCCCGGCGCATCAGAGTCCGCTGGGCGTGGCGCTGTCGCTGCCCCGGCGTCGCCAGCTGTTGGCATGGGCCGCGGAGCGTGACGCATGGATCATTGAGGACGATTACGATAGCGAGTTTCGCTATCGCGGCAAACCGCTGCCGCCGCTGAAAAGCCTTGATGCGCCCCAGCGGGTCATCTACGCGGGCACCTTCAGCAAGTCGATGTTTCCGGCGCTGCGCACCGCCTGGCTGGTGGTGCCGAGCGCGCTGGCGGCGCGCTTTCAGCAGACCGTGGAGCGCCAGCCCTGTACGGTTCCCACCCTGTGGCAGCAGACGCTGGCGGATTTTATCCAGCAGGGCCATTTCTGGCGTCATCTGAAAAAAATGCGCGCCAGCTACAGCCAGCGCAGGCAGTGGCTGGAGTCTGCTCTGCAGGCGCAGGGCTTTCAGGTTACGCCGCAGCAAGGGGGGATTCAGCTGGTCATGCCGGTTAGCGGCGACGATCGCCTGTTGGCCCAACGGGCGGTGGCGGCCGGGCTGGCGGTACAGGCGTTGAGCGACTGGCGGATGCGCCATACCGGCGAGGGGGGATTACTGATGAGTTTTACCAATCTTCGCTCGCCGGCAATGGCTGGCGCGCTGGCCCGGCGGCTGGGGGAGGCGATCAGCGTCGGCGTCACACCCGATGGTGCGTAAAAAACCCCTGCGGCCAGAGGCGCGCAGGGGCTGACGCGTATTTGTTATCTTCATTGCTTTCCGTGAAGCAGGCGGGCTTCCGCACGCTTATCGCGCGGCGGCAGCAAACGCTATAGCTATTATCGACGTAAATTGAGCAATACGCCAATAAATACCCCGACGGCGGCGGCGGCGCCCACGCTGTGCCACGGTTTATTGCGCACGTAGGTATCGGCGCAGCCCAGCGCATCACATGCTGCCTGGCGCGCATCCAGCGCCGCCTGCTGCACCCGGTTGTGACCATTAATGCGAGCGCGGGTCTCTTTTAACAGCGATTGCGCTTTGGCACGCGCCGCTTCCGCTTCCTCTTTCGCGTCACTGCCCCACGATTTCAGCACCTCTTCCAGCGTGTCCGCTAATTGGCTGACATCGTTATGAATATCTTCGGCGTTATCGTCAAAATTGTTGCGGTTCACATGGTTAGCCATCGTTATCTCCCTTAATTCCATCGAGTGAGTAAGTGTAGGACAAGATTTTGAATTATGCTTACTACTGTGGTTTCTGGAATATTCCGAAAGCACTGCCCTTAATGAATAAGGTAAGGTCAATGTGCGGTAAAAGATAACGAGGAATCAGTATGTATTTAAGACCCGATGAGGTGGCGCGTGTTCTTGAAAAAGCCGGCTTCACCATGGATGTTGTGACGCAAAAAGCGTACGGCTATCGCCGCGGCGATAATTATGTTTATGTGAACCGCGAAGCGCGCATGGGGCGAACAGCGTTAGTTATTCATCCGGCGTTAAAAGAGCGCAGCAATATGCTGGCTGAACCGGCTTCAGATATCAAAACCTGCGACCATTATGAACAGTTTCCGCTGTATTTAGCCGGGGATGCGCAGCAGCATTATGGAATTCCGCACGGATTTAGCTCACGCATGGCGCTTGAGCGTTTTCTGAATGGGCTATTTGGCGAAGCTCAGCCGGCCATGTCGACGAATTAATTCGCTGGATAAAGGCCCGGGCGAAGTCGGCTGGCGGGAGGAAGCGACTGGCAGAGCCAGTCGCTGTTAACGTGTCGGTCAGGCTTTTGCCTGCTGGTAGGGAGCCACGCGGAACAGGCGGCGGCAATAGTCGAGGAAGTAGCCGTAAGCGGCGCCCATCATCATCGATACCGCCAGGTTCGAGCTCACCGCAGCGACAATCTGGTGCCAGTCCGCACCCACGCTCCACAGAATGGCGACATATACCGGCGACTGAAAGGTCACGTAGGCCAGCACGTCGGCCATATTTTTCATCCAGCCGGCCGGAGTGATGCGCCGGGCCTGACGCATCGCGAAATCGCGATAAATCCCGTAAGGAACAGCAATAATAATGTTGACCGGGATCGCCACCAGGCGCGACGATAACGACTGCTCAAACGTCATACCAGAGAGAAAAATTTCGATCATCATGTTGACGACGGTGCAGTAAACCACCATCGCAAAGGTGTCTGCAACCGCGTGCCGCAAGCGGGAGTGCGCAGAGAACATCGGAGTGCTCCTCGAAAATGAAGTCAAGAACGCCGAAAAATGCGCGTTGGTATAGCGTTTTTGGGCTGCCTGTTTTGATGTGCGTAGAGTATATCTCTGCATTAAAAGTGGCAACTAGCTATAAATTTTTATTTATTGCCTTTTTGTCGATAAAATACTCTGCGATGGTTGGTTTTCTGCCCGTTACGCTACTTTTATTGCTGTTTTCATTAAATGTGTTTATTTTCAGGTGGTTATGTGGTGTTTTGCCATGGTGTTTGACCAGGGAGGCGGCGTCTGAGCACTCGCCGTGGCGCAAAATCGCGTTAGCCTGTGATGAGAGTCTCGTTTAGATGTTTTTATGCCATTATGCCGGTTTTTGTGGTGAAAAATTCTAAAGTGACGTGTGGCGTTTTATTCTTCCTAGCTGGGTAACTATTCATTAGGCCGTGTGGAGAGGGCCAGCGCATCCGCCGACGATAAGAGGATAAGCCGCTGACCATAAAGGTAATATCGCCTGCTGAATATATTTTCCTATCTCACTATCCGCCGCTTTTATTTATTCATGGTCTCGTTGGCCCGCGCTGGCGAAAAAGAACCGGGGATTTTCCGATATAGGGCAGGCGGAAGAGATTTACTCTCTGCATAATATATTTATCTGGACAACCGCAGGCTGGAAATAAATAAACGTTTCTATTACACTTGCCGCGTTGTGTCTTTTAATTTGCTATTTGGAATTTTTTAATTTTATGTCTTCAATGTTACACAAACTGAATAATATCCGTTCACTGCGCGCGCTGTCCCGTGAATTCTCCATTGACGTGCTTGAAGAGATGCTGGAAAAGCTCAGGATCGTCACTGAAGAAATACGTACGCAACAGCAGCTGGCGGCACAGCAGCAAGCGGAATATCAGGAAAAAGTGAATACCTGGCTTGAGCTGATGCGCGCCGACGGTATTTCTCCTGACGAGCTGGTAGCCGATATTCAGCCGCCGATGGCGGGCGGTAAAAAGCGGAAACCGCGCCCGGCGAAATATCGTTATACCGATCATACCGGCGCCGAGAAAACCTGGACCGGCCAGGGAAGAATGCCGAAGCCGATTGCCCAGGCGGTCGCCGAGGGGAAATCGCTGGACAGCTTTTTAATTTAAAACCGATTCGGCCAGCGCCACGACGGCGGGGAAGACCCACCGCCCGGCCTGGCCTTATGACCTGCAGCAAGGGAGCTTCAGCAGACGCCGAAGTCTCCCTCTTCCTGATATCGCGTCACCTCGTCTGACTTCAGCGTATAGCGTTCTCCCTGCTCCTGAGCGGCCTGAACCACCACCAGATCCTCGCCCTGCACTTCGATCACTTTCAGTTTTGGCCCGCCCGCACGCGGTTGCACCAGATCGCCGACAGAAAACATCATTCACTCCTCACTGTTAATACTACGTATGAACCTAAACCATAGCTCAACGCCCGTTCACTGAACACCGGGTGTGCTGTTTTTTGTTAAAACAATTTGGAGGTATATGTATTAGAGTTGTTAATGTTTTGCTGGCGCCATACCGCTGCTGAGAAGGGGGGACGGCGAGGGTAGGGTTACCACCAATCAGGTCAGGAAAGACACCATGAAGTATATCATTCTGTTGATCATTGTTATTGCTGTACTGTATGTCCATTACCGCGGACGGGTGCGCTATCGTTTCTGGCGACAGCTCTCCGACCATTCCACATTTACCGCGCCGCTGAATGGATTTATGTATTTATTTTCCCGCGTACCGAATACGCCTTATCTGCGCCCGGAGATGTTTCCCGAGCTGGCGATATTGCAGCAGAACTGGCTGGTTATTCGCGAAGAAGGGATCCGCCTCCAGCAACTGGAGCAGATTAAAGCGGCCGATAAATATAATGACGCCGGATTTAACTCATTTTTTAAAACCGGCTGGAAACGCTTTTATCTGAAATGGTATGAGGATGCCCATCCTTCCGCCAGCCAGCTTTGTCCGCAAACTACCGCGCTGCTGCGGGATATCCCGTCGGTAAAAGCGGCTATGTTTGCCACCCTGCCGGACGGCAGCCGTCTGCCGCGCCATCGCGACCCCTACGCCGGTTCCCTGCGCTTTCATCTTGGCCTGGCGACGCCGAACGATGACCGCTGCTTTATCGAGGTGGATGGTCAGCGCTACAGCTGGCGCGACGGGGAAGGCGTGCTGTTTGACGAGACCTATATCCACTATGCAGAAAATACCAGCGGTGAGAATCGACTGATTCTGTTCTGCGATATTGAACGGCCGATGCGCTACCGCTGGGCGCAGAAGGTCAACCACTGGCTGGGGCGCTATCTGATGAGCGCCGCCTCGGCGCCCAACGACGCCAGCGATCGCACCGGCGGAATTAACCGGGCATTTCGCTATATCTACCAGATCCGTATTGTCGGCAAGCGGCTGAAAAAATGGAATAAGACGGTCTATTACATCGTCAAATGGCTGCTTTTCGGCGGCATTGCCTGGCTTATCTGGAGTGCGTTTTAACTCCCCTGGCGCCGGTTCCACGGCATGATCGCCAGCAGGCGCGCCATGCCGCAAAAGCCGGTCACCCCGGCGAAAGTGAGCCCGGCGCCGACCGCGCCGCTGAGCAGGAAAAAGCCGCCGTTCACGGTATAGCCCAGCAGCACCCCCAGTAAAATCAGAACGCCAGCGGCAATTTGCACCTGACGCATCAGCGGCAGCGGTTGCGATTTATCTTCCTCAACCGGGAGCCCCGCGGCTTTCCACGCCTGAATCCCACCCGCCAGCAGGCTGACCTGCGCCGGCGCGGCAGCGGCGGCCAGACGAATGGCGTTATTCTGCGTCCGGGAGCCGGCCTGGCAATGAAAGATCACGCGCTCGCCGGCCCGGGCGTTTAGGGTCGCGCCGCCGTTCAGGGTGGCGAGCGGCACCAGCTCGGCATCGGGAATATGTTCGCGCGCGTATTCATCCGCATCGCGGATATCTATCAGTCTCGCGCCCTGGGCAATCTGCGCCCGGGCTTCGGCAGGGGTTAAGGTGGCGATGGTCATAGGCTCCTCACGGGCAATAGAGCGTTTTCAGCGTGTTGATCACCTGCTGTACTGCAGGATGGGTGATGAAATAGTGGATACGCTGAGCGTCGCGTTCGCTGTCGATCAGCCCCTCGTCACGCATCCGCGCGAGATGCTGCGAGGTGGCGGAAGGGCTCAGGCCGGTGGCGCGGGCGAGTTCACCGGCGCTGGCCCGCGGCGCGTCGCACAGCATGCACAGGATCAGCAATCGGTGAGGATTGCTCATCGCTTTCATTAGCGCGGCGGCTTCTCCGGCGCGGGCCTGCAGATCTTCAGGTGTGGTCATGTATTTTAGCTTTTTCTAAATTTAGATAACTCTAAAATAAAAAGACCGCCAGCGCCAGCACATTTTCCCGTGACTCAGGCCGGAACGGCGAGATCGGCTATCTGCGCCCGGGCGCTGGCGATCCCGGCGTCGCGACCGTGCGGGCGGTTATCCAGCCCTTCGGCATAGATAAACTCCACCTCATGGATCCCCATCAGCCCCAGCACCGCGCGCAGATAGGGGGTGACGGCGTCGGTGCTTTCGCCCTGGTGAATACCGCCGCGGCTGCTGACGACCACCGCCCGGACGCCCTCGACCAGCCCCTGCGGCCAGCTGTCGGTGTAGCGAAAGGTTTCCCGCGCCCGCGCCACGAGGTCGAACCATTTCTTCAGATCGGTCGGGACGTTGAGGTTATACATCGGGGCGCCGATCACCAGCAGGTCGCTGGCTTTTAACTCGGCGATAAGCTGGTCGGAGAGCGCAACCGCCGCGCGGATGGCCGGCTGCGGATCCGCCGCCCCGCGCAGGGCGGCGAACAGTGCGCCATCCAGCGTCGGCAGCGCCATGGCGCTGAGATCGTGTTCGCGGATCCGATCGGGGTGACCCGCCGCCTGGCGCGCCGCGAGAAATTCGTTAATCAGCTGATTGGTCAGGGATGTTTCGCCATTAATGCTGGATTTTAATACCAGAACGTTAGCCATGATAAGTGCCTCAGGTAAAGGGTAGAGGCAGAGACTAACACTGTCTTTTTTCTCTCTGGAGTGACATTATTTTCCGCTATTGTATCCCATAAGGAACCAATCTGTGCGCGACGATCTGAACGCGATCCCGGTGTTTGTCACGGTGGTCGAGAGCGGTAACTTTGCCAGCGCGGCGACGATCCTCCACGTCACGCGATCGGCGGTGGGGAAAACCATTGCTCGGCTGGAGGCGCGTCTCGGCGTGGCGCTATTCCAGCGCACCACCCGCAGGCAACTGCTGACGGAAGAGGGAGAGCAATTTTATCACCAGTGTCGGGAGGCGCTGGGTCGCATTCGCGAGGCCGAAGAAGCGCTGCAGCGCGGCAAAGGCGAGGTGCAGGGACGGCTGCGGATTTCGCTGCCGGTGCTGTTTGGCCAGCGCTGCGTGGCGCCGCTGCTGTTCCGCCTGAGTCAGCGCTATCCACTGCTGAAGCTCGAGCTCCACTACAGCGACCGGCAGGTCAATTTGCTGGAAGAGGGGTTTGATCTCGCGGTGCGTATCGGGAGCCTGGCCGATACCGGGTCGCTACGGGCGCGGGCGCTGGGGGAGCATGGCATGGTGCTGTGCGCGGCGGCGGAGTACCTGCGCCGCCAGCCGGCGCCGCAGACCATCGCCGGGCTGAGCGAGCACCGCACCCTCGGCTATCTGCATAACGGTCAGCTGCAAAAATGGCAACTTTACGACCCGCAGCAGGGCGAAGTGCGCTTCACCCCGGAGGCGTGGCTGGTGCAGGATGACTTTGCCGCCATCGCCGCCGCGGCGCAGCAGGGGATGGGCATCGCCTGGCTGCCGGACTGGCTGGTGGCGCAGGCGCTCGCCGACGGGACGCTGCAGCAGGTTCTGGCGCCCAGCGACCGTGTGCGTTTCGCTATCCACGCGGTGTGGCCGGAAGGGCCGTGGCTGCCGCAAAAAACGCGGGTGGCGATCGATGCCCTGCGGGAAGGACTGCGCCTTGCTAAAAGCACACCGCCCAGCGGTTAAGGGTATCTTAAGGCGTCCGGGCGATAATGACAGAAAGATGACGACTGAGAGCTATCGCCATGAACGCCCTGGAAACCCTGAATCAATCTGTTTTTTTCGCGCTTAACGCGCAGCCTGGCGCCGCGGATGGCCTGCTGTCGCTGGCCAGTTTTTGCGCCAATGGCATTGTGTTTATGATGCCGACGATCGCGCTCGGCCTGTGGTTTCTCGGTGGCCGTGAGGGACATCGTCAGGCGCTGTTTATGACCCTGGCCGTGATCATTTCCCTCGGGCTGGGGATGGTGTGCGGGACGCTCTGGTTCCATCCGCGGCCGTTTATGATCCCCCTCGGCCATACCTGGATAAGCCATCCGGCGGATAACAGCTTTCCCAGCGATCACGGTACGGTAATGTTCAGTGCTGCGTTTGCGCTGCTGTCGCTGCGCCTGCGGGCGCTTGGCCTGCTGATGCTGCTGGCCGCGCTGCCGGTGGCCTGGTCGCGGATCTATCTTGGGGTGCATTTTCCGCTGGATATGGTGGGCGCGGCCCTGGTCGCCGTCGGTGGGGTCATCGTGGCGAAGCGAGTCTGGCAGGCGGTCGGCCCACGACTGGTGCTGCTGTGCGAGGCCGTCAGCCGGCGGATGTTCTCCTGGCTGCCGGCGCGCTTTACGCCATAGTCTCAGCGGCGTGGCCGTCCGGCACGGGCGGCGCGACGGTATAACGTGCTGCGGGCGATGCCCAACATCTGCGCCGCCCGGCTGACGTTGCCGTTGACTCTGGCGAGGGTATCGACAATCAACTGCTCGTCATGGGCCTGCAATCCCCCGCGCGGCAGCGGCGCAGGCGCGGTGCGATATGTCTCCGGCAGCGCATCGGGCGTTAATGTGTCGCCCTCATCGGCGAGGGCCAGCATCACCTTCAGGACGCTCTGCAGCTGGCGTACGTTTCCCGGCCACGGCAGCTGGCTGAGGTGGATCAGCAGCGCGGTGGACAGCGTCACCCGGCGCGAAGCGCCGCCCAGGTCGCGCCACAGGGTGGCGATAAAGGTTTCCAGCGCTGGCCACTCGCGCAGCGGAGGCAGCGCCAGGGCATACTCCCGCAGGCGCCACAGTAGATCTTCGCGGAATTCGCCGGCACTGACCCGCTGGGTCAGGTTGCGGTGCGTGGCGCAGATCAAGGCGAAGTTCACCGGCACGCTGCGGCTGGCGCCCAGCGGCGCCACCTCTTTCTCCTGCAGTACCCGCAGAAGGCGGGTCTGCAGCGCCAGCGGCATATCGCCGATCTCATCAAGAAACAGCACCCCGCCCTCGGCTTCGCGGATTTTGCCGATATAGCCATTTTTACTGGCGCCGGTAAACGCCCCCGGCTGGTAGCCGAAAAGCTCGGACTCGATCAGCGATTCCGGGATGGCGGCGCAGTTAATGGCGACGAATTTACCGCTGCGCCAGCGGCTGTGCTGGTGCAGCGTGCGGCTGACATACTCTTTGCCGCTGCCGGTTTCCCCCTCAATACAGAGCGCGATGCCGGCGTTAAGCAGCCGGAGCAGCTTTTCGCCTTCCCGCGGGCTGGTGAAGGGGAGCTGCATGGCCGGCGGGGCGCTCACCGCCACCCGGCGGCGGGTGGGCTCGCGCAGGCGATAGTGATAGCGACCCTGCGGGGTGGTCAGCGGCAGGGGAACGCTGACCGCCGTTTGCGTCAGCGTCGGAAAAAGCGACGCAAAGGTGAGCTGGCCAAACTGCGCCGCGCTCAGGCCGAACTCGCGCATCGCCAGCCGGTTGCCGGCGGTGAGGACGTTATCGGAAAAGACCAGCAGCAGCTCCTCGACGCTGTCGAGCTTGTCCACCTGCCGGTGCAGGCTCATCAGCCACTGCTCAGGATGCAGGCTCTGCTTCACCCACAGATACTCAATCTGCTTTGCCGCTGCTTTCACCCAGCCAAAGGTATGCTGGTGGGGAAAATCCGCCGGGCCGGAGATATCCAGCACGCCGGCGATACTTCCGTCCGGCCGCTGGAGCGGCATCGCCGCGCAGTACAAATTCTGGTTGCGGGTGAGAAAGTGCTGACGGCCATCGATTTCGCAGCCGTCGTCAATCGCCAGCGCGGTGCCGATGGCGTTGGTCCCACGCCCGCTTTCGCTCCACAGATTGCCGGGCGCCAGCGCCACGCGCTGCGCCTTTTGCATCGCCTGGGTATCGCCGACGGTGTGCAGCACCAGACCGCCGGGGTCGGAGAGGATCACCACCGACTGCAGGTCCGCCACCTGGCGCGACAGGGCTTCCACCACCGGCTGCGCCAACTGCTGCAGGCTGCGGTGGCTGGCGAGTCGATCCGCCAGCTCGCCGGCGTCGAGGCGGGGAAAATCCTCGGTAGCGGGATCCAGACCGTAGCGCTGGCAGCGAGACCATGAATCGCTCAGCAGGGGATTGGCGTTAACCTCTGGTGCGAGAAGAAAGGGATTGCCTGGCACAGGGCACCTCTGGGTCGATGTTGCTGTGTTGCAATATTGTAGCTATTTGGTTTATTTGGTGTTGCGATTTGCAACACATAAGTGGAAACCCGTGCAACAGTGGCTGACCATCTGCCCAGTTAGTGAAGGCAACCTATTAATAAATAAAAAGATTTAAAGTAAATAAAAAACTGGCATAACCCCTGCAAAGTGAGAAGCGTTCGGCGGCAAGTTTAAAAAATCAATATGCCGCTGCGTCTCAACCCTACAGAAGGAGATTTGCGATGCGTTATGCACACCCTGGCCAGCCCGGCGCCCTGGTTTCATTTAAATCCGCTTACGGCAACTTTATTGACGGTAAATTTGTCGAGCCGCTGAGCGGTGAATTCTTTATGAATACCTCCCCGGTAGACGGCAGCAACATTGCGCAGTTTCCCCGGTCGGATGCCAGAGACATTGACTTCGCCCTCGACGCCGCCCACCGTGCGGCGCCGGCGTGGGGCAAAACCTCAGTGCAGCAGCGCTCCAGGCTGCTGCTGCAGGTCGCCGATCGTATTGAACAGCATCTGGAATATCTGGCGGTGGCGGAGAGCTGGGACAACGGGAAACCGATCCGCGAAACGCTGAACGCCGACCTGCCGCTGGCGGTGGATCATTTTCGCTACTTCGCCGGCTGCCTGCGCGCCCAGGAGGGGAGTACCGCCGAGATTGATGAAACCACGGTAGCTTACCATTTCCATGAACCGCTGGGGGTTGTCGGTCAGATTATCCCGTGGAACTTCCCGCTGCTGATGGCCGCGTGGAAGCTGGCCCCGGCCCTGGCGGCGGGGAACTGCGTGGTGCTCAAGCCGGCGGAACAGACGCCGCTGAGTATTACTCTGCTGCTGGAGCTGATCGGCGATCTGTTCCCGGCCGGGGTGCTGAACGTGGTGCAGGGTTTCGGCAAAGAGGCGGGCGAGGCGCTGGCCACCAGCAAACGTATCGCCAAGCTGGCATTTACTGGCTCCACGCCGGTCGGGCGGCATATTCTCGCCTGCGCGGCGGAGAATATTATCCCCTGCACCGTCGAGCTGGGGGGCAAATCGCCCAATATCTACTTCGCCGATGTGATGGAGGGAGAAGAGGAGTTTATTGAGAAGGCGGTGGAGGGGCTGGTGCTCGGCTTCTTCAACCAGGGTGAGGTCTGTACCTGCCCGTCGCGGGCGCTGATCCATGAATCCATCTATGAGCCCTTTATGGCGCGGGTCATGGAGAAGGTGGCGCAGATCCGCCGCGGCGATCCGTTAGATACCGACACCATGATCGGCGCCCAGGCTTCCCGCCAGCAGTTCGACAAGATCCTCTCCTATATTCAGATTGCCCGGGAAGAGGGCGGCCAAATCCTGACCGGCGGCGAGCGGGCGGCTATCGCGCCGGCGCTGGATAATGGTTTTTATATTCAGCCCACGCTAATTAAAGGCCGCAACGATATGCGCTCCTTCCAGGAGGAGATCTTTGGGCCGGTGATCGGGGTGACCACCTTTAAGGACGAAGCGGAAGCGCTGGCTATCGCCAATGAGACCCAGTTTGGCCTCGGCGCTGGGGTGTGGACGCGCGATACCAACCTCGCCTATCGCATGGGCCGCGGCATTAAAGCGGGTCGCGTATGGACCAACTGCTATCATGTCTATCCGGCGCATGCGGCGTTCGGCGGCTATAAACAGTCCGGCGTCGGCCGGGAAACGCACAAGATGGCGCTGGATGCCTACCAGCAAACCAAAAACCTGCTGGTGAGCTACGGCACCGCGCCGCTGGGCCTGTTCTGAAGTCCATCTCATTTCTGATTGATCCCCAGTCCGCAATCCATTCGGGTTGCGGATTTTTTTTACTTCAAAATAACCCCATGCAAACGATGGGTTAGTATCGGCGGCAACGGCGATATATTCACATCACTGATATAACGACTTTCACTTGAAAATAAAAATACTTCCAGAACAAGAAATTATCGGATGGGGGCCGACTGTCTTTGCGTCGTTTGTGTAGAAATGATGAATATTAATACCAGGAAAATTCCTAATTTTTTGGTGCTGCCCGGCAAGCGCACAATAAAACAAGACGACTTTTTGAACACTTATCTTTAAATTTGTTAATGGAATTGATCTGTTGTTGTTTAAAGGTATTTTAATTTCTTTTGTATAGATATGTAAATTAACATTGAAAAGCCATTTCAAAAATTAAGTTTATGGCGAATACAGTTGTTAACCTACAATTAACATTTCCTCAGGTTGCCTTTTGATACTTCGGGTAATATATTTATTTCGCACATCAAAATAACTCTTTTTTCTTCTGCTTGTCATTCATGGCCATCTGTTGGCGAAATAAAGCAGAGTGGAGAGAACGTGTGCCTACTATCCTGCGGAAGGAACGCAATGAACATTTACAGGGAGGAGCTGACGAGCCGTTTCGCGATAGCTATGGAGCTATTGGCGATGATGGAAAATATATTCGTTAACGATGAGATAAATAATGAAAAAACAACCTCGCTTTATCACCATCCTCATAGGGGCGCTGCTTTCTGGCGTCGCCTTCCAGGCTACTGCGGCCAATACCATTAATCCAAACTCGGGCACCAGCGCGCAAGGCGCCGGCGGGCAGATCACCTTCAATGGGTCGATCACCGACAGCTCTTGCAACGTCGATAGTAATTCTTCCGGCCAGCCGGTGGATCTGGGCAAATGGGCCAGCAACTATTTTACCGGCACCGGCGCCGAAACCACGAAAACTCCTTTCCATATCAAAGTGAAAGATTGCCCGGCCAGCGTGACTACCGTCGCCGTGCTGTTTGACGGCGCGCGTGAACAGACGGATACCTCCCTGCTGGCCATCAACGGCGGCGGCGCCAAAGGCGTAGCCATTAAGCTGTATGAGCACGATCAGACGACGGCGGTCAGCCTCGGTAAAACGACCGCAAAACAAACGGTCACTCCGGGTTCCAGCGGCGGCACCGGCACTGCCGACCTCGAGTTTTACGCCGACTATGTCTCCACCGCGGCGACCGTGACGGCAGGTAAAGCCGACGGTACGGCTAATTTCAATATGATTTATAACTAATCATATTGCACGTTATTCAGAGTCAGTTCATTGCGTCCTGATTAATTGCAGATAGCTAAAGAGATAATTGTCATGAAGTCATGAAATATATTCGTGACGGTATAGTTGTTTTTGCTAATTATCCCGACGGGTACTGGCTCTGTTATTTACTGCTTTATTTTATTGTCTTTTCAACCTTTGCCTGATGGTAAGTCATGATGAAGAAAATAATTGCCGTTGCGGCCTTTCTGCTGTGCTCCACGGCAGCGCAGGCCGGTATTGTCATGGGTGGAACCCGTGTGATTTATCAGGAAGGGAAGCGTGAAGCTGCTATTTCAGTCACTAATGCCGATACCCATACGCCCTATCTGGTGCAGTCATGGGTGGAAAATTACGCGGAAAATGATAAGGCCAGGGTGCCCTTTATTGTTACGCCGCCCTTGTTCCGTCTCGATCCGGAGCAGAATAACGTCCTGCGCATTAACTTTATTGGCGCCTCGTTGCCCAGCGACCGTGAATCGGTCTACTGGCTGAACGTCAAAAGTATCGCCCCGACGCCCCAGGGCGAGGTGAACAAGCTGCAGGTCAATATTAAGTCGAAATTCAAAATCTTCTATCGCCCCAACGGCCTGGCTGGCGACCCGGCGAAAGCCTGGCAGCAGCTGAAGTTTAGCCAGTCCGGCGGTCATCTGACGGTGGCAAACCCCACTCCCTATTTTGTCTCTTTTTATTCCGTCGCGGTGGGCGGGCAGGCAATTGACGACCCTGGCATGGTGGCCCCCTTCGGTCAGAAAACGTGGTCGGTGAGCGGGCACGGCACCGTCAAATGGCGGGCGATTAACGACTACGGCGGCGTCAGCGATTTCGCCCAGCAGTAATTCCCCTTTGTAATGAGCTTACCGGACGGCGCCAGCATGAAAAGAATAACAACAGCCAGGGTGCGGGAGTATGCCGCGTTGCCCGTCACCGCCGGACGGGCGCTGGCGCTGGCGACGCTGCCGACGATGATCTGTTGTCTCAGCCCGCTGAGCCGGGCGCTGGCTGACGACTATTTTGACCCGGCGGCGCTGGAGTTTGCCGACCCGCAGCAGCAAACCTCCGATCTGCACTACTTTGCCAAACCCGGCGGACAGCAGCCGGGGACTTACCCTGTCACCGTGGTGGTTAACGACCAGGAGCTGGGCCAGGCCGATATTACGTTTGTTGACGATGGCGGGAAGCTGCAGCCGGTGCTGACGCCCGGGCAGCTGGCGGAGTATGGGGTTAACGTTAGCGCGTTTCCGGCTTTTCAAACGCTGCATGAGGGTGAGACCTTCACCCGGATCGAGAAGTTTATTCCCGACGCCAGCAGCCGCTTCACCTTCGCTAACCAGCGCCTGACGCTGAGTATTCCCCAGGCGGCGATGAACGTGCAAAGCCGCGGCTATGTCGAACCCTCGCGTTGGGACGATGGCGTGCCGGCCGCGTTTGTCGATTACTATTTTTCCGGCGCGCAAATCAAGAACGCCGATGACGGGGAGAGCAGCCGCTCAAACTATCTCAATTTACGCAGCGGCGTGAACCTGGGCGCCTGGCGGCTGCGCAACGTCTCCTCAATGCAGTACGACCAGCAGCGCCGACACTGGGATTCACAGAGCACCTGGCTGCAGCGCGACGTCCGCTCGCTGAAGAGTCTGCTGCGGATCGGCGATACTTACACCACCGGCGACGTGTTTGACAGTATCCCGTTTCGCGGCGTACAGCTGATGTCTGACGATGAGATGCTCCCGGACAGCCAGCGTGGCTTTGCCCCCACCATTCGCGGCGTGGCGCACAGCAATGCCAAGGTGACCGTCTCCCAGCACGGATATGTGATTTACGAAACCTTTGTGTCGCCGGGGGCGTTCGCCATCAGCGATCTTTATCCCACCTCGCAGAGCGGCGATCTGGAGGTGAAGGTGACCGAGAGCAATGGTTCGGTGCGCACCTTTACCCAACCCTATTCCGCCGTGCCGTATATGCTGCGCGAAGGGCGAGGCAAATTCAGCCTCAGCGCCGGCCGCTACCACTCCGGGGCGGATTCGGTGCGCTCGCCGGAATTCCTGCAGGGCACCCTGTTCTATGGTTTGTCGGCGGGATTTACCCTCTACGGCGGCACGCAGCTGGCCCAGGACTATCAGTCATGGGCGCTGGGCCTGGGCCGCGGCTTCGGCGAATTCGGATCGCTGGGAGGCGACGTCACCCAGGCCGTCACCCGTACCCCGTCGGGTAAGCGCTATGCGGGCCATTCGCTGCGCGCTCAGTATCAGAAAAATTTTGTCAGCTCGGGCACCGCATTCAGCCTCGCCAGCTATCGCTACTCCTCCAGCGGCTATTACGATTTTGCCGAAGCCAGCGCCCTGGAAAGCGCGCAGGGGCAGGTGGACAACCGGCGCCGACGGGAAGAGATCTCGGTGTCACAAAGCCTTGGCGATCTGGGGAGTCTGGCGGTTTCCGCCTGGTCGCAGGAATACTGGCACCGGCAGAGCCGGGATGAGACGGTACATCTCGGGTTCTACAGCGCCTGGAAAGGGATCTCCTGGGGGGTGGGCTATTACTACACCCGCGCCAGCGGTCAGCAAAAAAACGATCGCTCCTGGTCTTTCAATATCAATATTCCGCTGGGTGGTCCGCTGTCCGACAGCGCGGTGAGCTACAACACCACCTCGGACAGCAATGGCTATACCTCGCAGCAGGTGTCGCTGTATGGCGCGGTGCCGTCGCGGCCGAACCTGTTCTACTCGGTTCAGCAGGGCTATGGCAATCAGGGACGAGGCAGCAATAGCAGCGCTGCTCTCGACTACCACGGCGGCTTCGGCAACGCCCAGCTTGGCTATCGCCATGACGCCGCCAGCAACCAGCTGACCTGGGGAGGCGCCGGCTCGGTGGTCGCGCATCCGCACGGGGTCACTTTCGGCCAGACGGTGGGCGAGAGCTTCGCCATCGTCCGCGCGCCGGGGGCCGCCGGGGTGGCGGTACAAAACGGCAACAATGTGCACACCGACTGGCGCGGCTATGCCGTGGTGCCGTCCCTCACCGCCTATAGGAAAAATGTCATTACCCTCGACACGGAGTCGATGGCGGATGATACCGACGTCGACCAGCAGGGGCAGACGGTGATCCCCAGTGGCGGCGCGGTGGTGATGGCCAACTACCGGACCCACATTGGCAACCGGGTGCTGTTTACCCTGCGCAATGCTCAGGGGCCGTTACCGTTTGGCGCCAGCGCGCAATTGGTCACGGCGGAGGAGAGCGGCAATGCGCCGGGCGGCATGGTGGCTGACGGCGGCCAGGTGTACCTCAGCGGCGTACCGCAGGAGGGGACCCTGGCGGTGAGCTGGGTCGTGAACAACCAGTCGCAGAGCTGCAGGCTGCATTTTCATCTTCCGGATAACCCACAGCAGAGTCTGAACACGGTGAAAACCGTCTCCGGACTGTGCCAGACACGCTGAGGCGGCTATGAAATCTGTTTTTCGTCTACTTCCTTTCCTCTTTCTGCTGACGCTGAGCGGTTATCTTCCCGGTGTGCGGGCGGAAACCTGCCGCGCGAATATCGGTCAGACCACGGTCAATATTCCCAATATCAAGTATTTACCCACGCTGCCGGTCAATACTCAGATGACCAGCGCGATGGCGGATAACGGCAGCGGGATCCCTTTTTCCTGCGACCTGCAGCTGCCGACGGCGAGCGCCAAACGCATCGTCTATAAGCAGCTGAAAACCGGCGGCGCGCCGGTGGTGATTAACGGACAGCACGTCTACCCCAGCGCCATCGACGGCATCGGGTACTCGCTCAGCTTTCAGTGTGCCGGCGGCCCGATGCGCGCTATCGACGGCAGCCACTCCGCGGGCGGCGAGTCGGTGGTGGTGTGCGACAGCGCGATGCTCCCGGCGCTGATGACGCAGCAGCAAACCACGGTCAGGATCGCGGTGACCTTCTATAAAACCGGGACGGTGCAGCTGGCGGACGGGACGCATACCAACTCGCCGTCGCTGCCGCAGGTGGGGGAGATGACCATTGAGCAGCAGGCCAGCGGCAGCGCCAGCTATGTCGCCAGCGCGCCGGTCAGTATCGATATGGCTGCCCTGAACGTGGACATCGGCAGCAGCGGTAGCTGTCAGGTGACGACGTCGTCGATCCAGGTCACTCTGGGCACGGTAAACCGGGCGGAGTTTCACGGTAAAGGGAGCACCGGCGGCCAGGCGAAGCGCTTTTCGATCCCGGTGTTCTGTCCGACGCCGACCGACGTGCGCATCGGCTTTTTCGGCGTGAGCGTGGAGAGCGATACCCTGGCGCTGAGCCAGGTCAGCAACAGCGCCAGCGGCGTCGGCGTGAAGCTGACCTACGGCAATAACCCCGGCGCGGCGGTGCCCGACGGCACCAGCGTTAAGATCAATGAGGCCAGCAATCTGCCGATCCTGAAAAGGGTAACTGGCGCCAGCGCCGGGACCGCCGAGGCTATCAATTTTAACGCGCAGTATGTGCAAACCGACGCCACCGTGGCGGCGGGCACGGCCAACAGCATGGTGACCTTCGCCCTGGAGTATAACTAGCCTGGCCCCGTGGGCAGACTGCCCTGCAGCGGGATCGGCACTACCGCGCCGTAGTCGTCGATATAGTTCAACTGGTACAGGCGAGCGCTGTCGGTGGTCATTACGGTATGGCTGCTGTAGGGCCGGAGCATCACGTTTCTCATCGGCGAGAGGTGGCCTTTATTATCGATCAGCGCCCCGTTGACCAGGGTGATATGCAGAGGGCCTGAGTTCGTCAAGCGCAGGTTATTGCCGCTCTGCTGCCACTGCAGCTTTTGCACCTCCTTGACGAGGGTGGTGGCGATGGCGGGTGGACGATAAAACAGCTTCAGACGGGTGCGGACGACAAATTGTAGCGTATGATTGCCGCCGGCGGTCGGCGGCGTCTCCTGGATATTGACCCAGAACAGGCTTTCCCGATCGTCGGGCAGCCCGCTGCCGAGATAGATAAAGCGCAGTTGGGCGGATTGCTGCGGCGATAAATAGACCAGCGGCGGCGTCGCCACCATCGGCAGGCCGACGCGCGAGGCATTGAGCCCGGCGTCCAGCCAGATCTGCACTTTATAGGGGGTGCTGCTGCGGTTATTGATATTCAGGCTGGCGACTTTGTCTTTTCCTGAATAGATCACCCGTGAGGCATTAATGGTTATCCCGGCGCAGGCCTGAAAGGCCAATGCGCTGAGCAAAACAGCCACCTGAGTTTTCATGATCGCTTCCTTTACGTCGACGTTTCATCCCTGACCGGAAAGCTATTCCTGCATAATGGTAAACCGGGCCGTCGCGTTGCCGTCGCCAGGATCCATGTGGGCTTTATCCCAGGTGTAGTAGAAAGCTTTGAGCCTGAAGGTGCCGGAGCCGCCGTCCACCGGGATCTCAATGCGGGGATCGTGTTGCGGATCGATGCGTTCATCGAGGCTGAGCGGAGTGCCTGTACGGTCGGTGAGCAGAATTCCTACGTTGCCGGCCGGCTTGCCGCGGCCGTCGAGGGCCAGTACGCGATGTTCAGGCATGCCGGTGGGGGTGGGGCCATCCACCACAATATAGTAGGTGCCTTTCTCGCAATCTTTGACGCGAATATCGACACCTACCGCCGGCCCGGTGCCAGACTGACTGTTTTTCAGCCGCGACAGCGGAATATCGCCCATGCTGACGTTGATGACCCCGTTGTCGCCCGCTCCCTCAAGCTTGCATGCCCCGTTCACAACCTTACCGATAAAGTTCAGCGTGCCGTCTGCCGCGCAAACCGGGCCGGCAACCAGTCCGGCAACCAATGTCGCCAGACACAGCGAGATTACTTTCATTTTCTTTCCTTCTGTATTGCCGATAAAACAGATCGCCAGAGCATGAATTCTGCCGCGTCAGGGGGGTGAATTATTTGCACTGGATATGTTTTTAATTAATTTATTTAACTTACCAATTTATTTACGTCTGGAAATAATCTGCGCATGTTATTTATTATCGCTTTACCGGGATATTAGCGTGGGGAAATAGCGGAGTAAATAAGACGGACAATGACCAGAGTGGAAGGGGGAATATCGCGAGATAAAATGTTTTGTTATTTTAATACAATGAGTTAGGTTTTTTCTGCTGCTGTTTTTGAACCTAATTTCGACATCACGTCAGGCTGGAAAATACGATCGCTGGCGTAAGGCTACGCCCGGCGGATGAGAAATCATTCACCGGGCGATAGCCCTGTTTCGTTGTCAGATTTGCGATCGGCAACCGCCACGCCGGGTTGTATGTCCCGGAATTTAAAAATAGGATGAATTCCCTGTTACGCGCGGCGGAGGGTGCTGACTGAGAAGCGGCCGACCACCCCGGCGCGAAAACCCGATAACAATAAGGATGGCGAGATGAAACTGACGGTGGGGCTGGCGCTGACGCTGGCGATAATGACCTGCGGCGCCCAGGCGCGCGATATGCAAACCATCGAGCGCAGCGGTGAACTGAAGGTCGGCGTGCCGGGCGACTACGCCCCGCTGGCGTTTCGCAATGCCGCCGGCGAGCTGCAGGGCTATGACGTCGACATGGCCCGCGATCTCGGGCGCACGCTGGGGCTGAAGGTGAGCTTCGTCTACACCAGCTGGCCCGCGCTCGCCGCCGATCTGCAGGCGGACAAATTCGATATTGCGATGGGCGGCGTGACGCAGACGCCGGCGCGGGCGAAGGACTTCGCCCTCAGCCACCCGGTGGTGGCGAACGGTAAAATCGCCTTAGCCAACTGTCAGGCTGCGCCACGGCTTGGATCGCTGGAGAAGATTGACCGTCCGGAGGTGAAGGTGGTCGTCAACCCTGGCGGCACAAACCAGAGCTTTGTCGATGAGCATATTAAGCAGGCGCAGATTATTCGCGTACAGAACAACGTCGATAATCTGGAGGCGCTGCGGCAGAAAACGGCCGATATGATGGTGACCGATCTGATCGAAGGCGACTATTACCAGAGCAAAGAACCCGGTGTGTTCTGCGTCGCCAACGAGACGCCGTTCGCCGGCACCGCCAGCGATAAGGTGTATATGATGAGTAAAGATAATCCGGCGCTGCTGGAGAAAGTGAACCAGTGGCTGGATAGCCAGGACAAAGAGGTTCTCAAACGGAAATGGAAAATTCGCGGTTAACGCGGCGGCGCGTCACCGCCGGCGGGCGCGTCCGGCGGTGGTTATCGGCCGCAGTCAGCCCTGCGGCGACAGCGCCTGTCGCGCCAGACCGCGGAAGTAGCAGGCGTAGCCGAGGGTGGCGGTCAGGCACAGCATATAGCCAAACGACTCGCTGCCTTCCTCCACCGTATTTTTCACCACCCGGGCGAAGTTCTCATTCAGTACGGCGTACCACAGGCCGTGCATGCCGAACAGCCGCGAGAAGACCAGAATCGCCAGCAGGCCGCTGATCATCATGCCGTAATAGGGCGTGCGGGTATAAGCCGCCAGCTGCGACAGGGTCTGACGCAGATGGCGCAGCGGCGCCAGCAGCGACCCCGCGGTGGCCAGCAGGGCAAACCACACCCAGCTGCCATGGGAAAGTAAATCAAACAGGCCATCCAGCTCACGGATCAGCATGGCGAGGAAGAAGCCGCCGATGAGGATATTGCTGTAGCGTAAGTGGGGGTAGTTGCGCGCCAGCAGGAAGTGAACCAGTACGATGACGGCCAGCACGCTCTCCTGCACCACTTCAGTCAGCGACACCTCCGGGATGTCGTTGCCAAATACCCGAATATCCACCCACAGGCAGAGTACCGCGAGAGCGGCTGCGACCGCCGCGCCGAGAAAGAAAAGCAAGCTTCGTAACAGAGACATTAACACCACAACTTATAGTTAAAACAAATATCATAAGTTTTGGGAATACATGTTCCTGTTCACTTTGTGCGACTTTGCGGCTGTTTTTTAACATTTTGCGCTTTTTAGCGCCGGGAAAGGCGACAGGGGAGGGGGACTCCCCTGAATGAGAGGCGTCAGAGAATATCATCCACCACGCCGCCGTCGACGCGCAGCGCGGCGCCGGAGGTGGCCGACGCCTGCGGCGAGCAGACGTAGACCACCATATTGGCGACCTCTTCCACCGAGGCCGCCCGCTGGATCACCGAACTCGGACGGTGGGTCATGACGAACGCTTTCGCCAGTTCCTCCAGCGACTGGCCGGTTCTCGCCACTTCGTCTTTCAGCATTTCGGCAAAGCCGTCGGAAATCGTCGGCCCCGGCAGAACGCTGTTAACGGTCACTCCACTGCCGGCGACATATTTCGCCAGGCCGCGGGCCAGCGACAGTTGGGCGGTCTTGGTGACGCCATAGTGGATCATATCCGCCGGGATATTGCGCGCCGATTCCGAGGAGATAAACACCACCCGTCCCCAGCCTTTGCTGACCATCGCCGGCAGCAGCCCCCGCGACAGGCGTACGCCGGACATGACGTTGGTCTGCCAGTAGTTGTCCCATGTCGCGTCGTCGGTGGCGTAGAAATCCTGCGGGCCATAGATCCCGGCGTTATTGACCAGGATATCGACGCTGGTCACCGCCCGCAGCAGCTGGGCTGCGCCGTCGGCACCGCTGAGGTCGGCGATGGCGGGTCGCACCTTCGCGCCCGACACCTCATTTTGCAGACGAGCGATGGCGGCGTTCACGCTCTGCTCGCTGCGCCCGTTAATGATGATCTCTGCGCCGCTCTCCGCCAGGCCTTTGGCGATAGCAAAGCCAATACCCGCCGTGGAGGCGGTGACCAGCGCGACTTTCCCCGATAAATCAATCTTCATGTTCCTGCCTTCTGGTTGTGAATCACCCATTAAGCGTAGCAGCGACGGTATCGGTGGGGATCAGTAACCGGCGTGCTTATTGACCAGGTTTTTGAGCGGCAGCCCGCGACGCTGGCGCTGAATGTTCTCCAGCAGCTGGCGGGCGATCACCTCGGCAGGGGCAGCAGAGGCCATATGCGGGGTGATCACCACCTGCGGATGGCGCCACAGCGGATCGTCAGCCGGCAGTGGCTCCTGCGGGAAGACGTCGAGCACCGCGCCGGCGAGCTGGCCGCTCTCCAGCGCCGCCAGCACATCCTCATTGACCATATGCTCTCCGCGCCCGCAGTTGATTAATACCGCTCCGGCGGGAAGCCGGCTGAACAGCGGCGCGGCGAGGATACCCCGGGTCTGCGCGGTGAGCGGCAGGAGGTTAATCAGTCCGTCAAGCGACCCGAGGAAGCTGTCGAGCGCCTCCGCGCCGCGATAGCAGGTGACGCCAGCCAGCTGCTTTTCACTGCGCGACCAGCCGGAGACCCGATAGCCAAGGCGGGCCAGCTGGTCGGCGATATAGCCGCCAATTTCGCCGAGGCCCATAATGCCGATATGGAAGTCGGCGGCGGCGCGCTGGGGATAGAGCTTCCAGGTTTGGGTCCGCTGGTGGGCCAGCGCCCGGTCGAAATGGCGCTGAAACCACAGGACGCTCCACAGGGCATATTCGAACATGCCGTGACGAAAGTCCTCATCGATCACCCGGCACAGCGGGATATCGCTGGCGAACAGCGCGGGCGGCAGATGATCGACCCCGGCGGAGGCAGCCTGGATCAGCTTCAGCCCCGGCGAGCGGGTCAACAGCTGCGGGTTCGGGAACCAGCAGCTGGCGTACTGGGCGTCGCGCGCCGCCTGGTGATGGGGCAGGAGCGCGGTGACGTCGGGAAACTGCTGCAGGGCGGCGCAGATATCGCGGGCGAAATCCGCGTCGTTACAATCCACCACGATAGTGATATCAGACATAGGCGTTAGTCTTGGTAAGAGGTATCGAGACGGTCAAGACGGCGCAACCACGCCTGCCAGACCTGTTGACGTTCATGCTCCACGCCCATCAGCTGCTCGCAGGCGTGCTGGCTGAGATGCGGGGCGATGGTGTGGACCGGGCTGAGGGCCGCCAGCTGGGCGGCGGCCATCTGGATCTCGCAGGCGCGGTTGAGGTAGTACATGATGTAAAAGGCGTCAGCCACGGTGCGGCCCACCGACAGCAGGCCATGGCTCTGCAGGATCATGGCGATATTATTCCCCAGCGAGCGCTGAATGCGCGCCCGTTCGTCAAGGTCAAAGGCCACCCCTTCATAGGGGTGGTAGCCGACGCGCTGGTAAAACTCGGTGCTGATCTGGTTGAGCTGCAGCAGGCCATCCTCGCAGGCGGCCACCGCCATCCCCGGCAGGGTGTGGGTGTGGATCACGCAGTGGGCGTCTTCCCGGGCCATATGCACCGCGCTGTGGATGGTGAAGCCCGCCGAGTTAGCCGGCGCGTCGCCCTCGACGACTTTGCCCTGCATATCCACCACGATCAGGTTGCTGGCGGTGACCTCGTCAAACATCATGCCGAAGGGATTAATTAAAAAGCGCGGCTCGCCGTCGCCGGGCAGGCGCACGGAGAAGTGGGTGTAGAGGGTATCCTCCCAGCCGAACAGCGCCGCCAGCCGGTAGGCGGCGGCCAACTGCTGGCGCAGGTGTTGCTCAGTTGCCATTTAGCGTACTCCCATAAATTCACGGATTCGTTGCAGAGAAGGGGCCTCCAGCGGGCTGCGGATCACCTGCGGGGCGATGTCGGCCTGCACCACGCCGTTCTCCATCAGCACCACGCGGTCGGAAATCGACAGGGCAAAATCCATCTCGTGGGTGACAATCAGCATGGTCATGCCTTCGCGGGCCAGCGACTGAATGACCTTCAGCACCTCGCCCACCAGCTCGGGATCCAGCGCTGAGGTCGGTTCGTCAAACAGCATGATGTCCGGCTTCAGCGCCAGCGCCCGGGCGATCGCCACGCGCTGCTGCTGGCCGCCGGAGAGCTGGCCGGGGTATTTGTGGGCGTGGGCCAGCAGACCGACGCGGTCGAGCAGCGCCAGGGCCTGCTCGCGGGCGACCGGCTGATCCAGCAGCTGGTGGTAGCGCGGAGCCAGCATCACGTTGTCGAGCACCGTGCGGTGGGGGAACAGGTTGAAGCTCTGGAAGACCATGCCGATACGCCGCACCCCGGCGCGCATCTGGCGTTTATCGACGATGGCTCCGCCTTTCAGGTAGTCCTCGCCGTAGAGAATGATCTCCCCGCCATCAATACTTTCGAGGGCGTTGATGGTGCGGATCAGGGTCGTTTTGCCTGAGCCGGACGGGCCGATGATGCTGATCACCTCCCCATTCTCCACCTGTAGGTCGATGCCTTTCAGCACCTCATGCTGGCCCCAGGATTTGCGGATGCCCCGCAGATCCAGCGCCGGCGGCGCGCCGTTGACGGCCGGAGTTTTGATCTCCTCCGTCAGCGCCGGCAGGCTCTGGCGCAGCGCCTGGCATTCCGCCTCGCTGAGGGTTTGCGGACGCTTGCGCTGAATATCGAGGCTATTTTCCAGCGCCCGGAACAGCCAGGTGAAGACGGTAACCACCATGACGTAGTACACCGCCACCGCCAGCAGCGTCTCCATCACGAGGAAATTTTGCGCGTACAAGCGCTGGCCGGTGAGCAGCAGCTCGGGTAAGGAGACCACCGACAGAATCGAACTCAGCTTAATGATGGTGATGTATTCATTGATCAGCGTCGGCAGCGAGATGCGAAACGCCTGAGGAATAATAATTAGCCGCTGGATGCCGATAAAGCTGAAGCTCAGCGCATGGCCCGCCTCGCTTTGCCCTTTGGCCACCGACAACAGCCCGCCGCGGTGGATCTCCGCCATATAGGCCGCTTCGGTGACGGTCATCGACACCAGCCCGGCGATAAACGGCACCCCGAGCAGCGGCTGGGTCACCGGAAACAGCTGCGGCAGGTTGTAGACAAACACCAGCAGCACCATCAGCGGCACGCTGCGGAAAAACCAAATATAGAGTTCGACGGGGATCTTGATCCAGCGCGGCGCCGAGAGCTTCGCGCAGGCTAGCAGAAAACCGACCACCAGGCCGATCCCCCAGGACAAGGTGCTGACCACGATCACGGTCACGCACGCCTGCCAGAATGCTCCAATGCTAAACAGTGAAAAAAAGTATCCCCAATCGAACGCCATACCGACTCCTGTTGCGCAGTGCTTATTGTCTTAATCGATGCTTTCTAAGTTGTATTTTTTGATCAGCGCGGCATATTGGCCGTTGGCTTTCAGCGTGGCCAGGGTGGCCTTAATCGCCTCCGCCAGCTCGGTGTTACCTTTGGCGACGTAGATCCCCAGCGGCAGCGGGTAGACCAGGCGCGTAGAGCTTATCCCCAGGCGACCGCGGCTCTTATCGACGATGATCTGCGCCGCCGGGGCGATCTCAAGCTGGGCGCCGATGTTCTTCGACAGCAGCGCCTGCGAGGCTTCCGGCGCCGTCGGGAACTCCTGAATGGTGATGGCCGGTTTGCCGTTTTTCAGGCACCACTCATCGGAGTGTTTTTTCAGGCTGGTCACCCAGGTGGTGCCTGCCTGCAGGCCGACCTTCACACCGCACAGCTCATCTTCGGTTTTCGGCTGCACCGCGCCGCCCTTCAGGGCGATGATCGACGCGCCGGAGAGGGCGTAAGGGATGGCGTCGGCCTGTTTCTGGCGTTCCGGCGTCACGTACATCCCGGAGATCACCGCATCATATTTCTTGCCGATGCCGAGGATCAGGCTGGTGAACTTGGTGTCGATCAGCTGCGGTTTGGCCTGCAGGTGTTGGGCGATCAGCGCGGCGAAATCCGGGTCGAGACCGACGATGTTGTTATTGCTGTCATAGGACTCAAACGGCGGGTAGGTGACCTCCATCCCCACCTTAAAGACGCCCTCGGTCAGCAGTTCCGCCGCCTGGGTGACAGGGGAAAAACAGGCGCTGACGGCGAGGGTAAGCGCGACACGGCGCGAGATTTTTTTCAGGGTGCTAGTCATCATGGATCCTCACGGGGGGTTAGGGGGTTTTTTTGCTGTGCCTGTTTTTTCAAATGGCCAAAGGTATTGGTGCCGCGCGCGCGCTCCGGCAACTGGAGCTCGCCGCGATTGACCTTCTCGCGCAGATAGCGATAGGTTTGCAGCGCCTGGCTCCACATATGCTCTCCGATGCTCAGCTCCTGATATTCGCTGGCTTCGCCGGCGGCCAGAAAGGTCGGTAGCGGGCGGATCAGCGTGTGGTAATCGCAGGCGAAAAACAGCGGGAAGGAGTACCGCTCCTGCGGCACTTTGCGCACCCGGTGGGCTGTAGCAACAAATGTGCCAGCGCTGAGCACTTCCAGCATGTCGCCGATATTGATCACGAACGCCTCTTCTCCGGCGGCGTTCGTGACGGGAGGCGCGTCGATCCACACGCTTTCTTCATTGAGGACTTCAAGCCCGGGCTGGTCGGCGAGCAGCAGGGTGAAGCACTCATAGTCGGTGTGTGCACCAATTCCGGGAACATCTTCGACGCTGGCGTCGAACGGGTAATGGATTAGCCGCAGCTTAGCCGGCGGGCAGGTCACCATCGGTTTGAAATACCCTTCCGGCAGGCCGAGCGCGAGGGCGAAAGCGTCGAACAGGCGGTGGCCGAGGGCGAAGACCGCGTCGTAGTAGGCCAGCACCCGCGCGCGGAAATCCGGCAGATCGGGCCACTCGTTGGCGCCGATCAGCGGCGTACCGGCGAGCACCAGCGGATGGTCGTCCGCCGCCTGGAAGCCGATATCGAACGCCTCTTTATGGTCCGGCTTGCCGGCGCCGTAGATCTCTTCTCCTTCCGGGACGTAGCCCTTATGGCTTTTGGAGCGGCCGATGTAGTAGTTCATCTTCTCCTCCATCGGCAGGGCGAAGATCTGCTTCGCCGCCGCGCGGACGCCGGCGATCAGCGCCGGGTCGATGCCGTGGCCGGTGATGTAGAAAAAGCCCACCTCGCGCGCCGCGCGGCCGATGGCGTCGGCCACCGCCTGGCGCCTGGCGAGATCGTCGCCGGCCAGATCGCGGATATCGATGGTCGGGAGTTCAGTAAAAGCGTGCTTCACGGCGGTCATGGCTGCGGTTCCTGTTCAGTGAGCGTTAAAAACTGCTGAAAGTGGGCCTGCTGGCGCGCGGCCATCCAGGCGTTGAGCGACCAGAGATCGGCCACCGGAACGTTGGTGAACGGCAGGTGGTGCAGATAGCCGTCGGCGCCAAACTCCGGCGTCAGGGTAGTTTGCTGATAGCCGCGCCGGCGCTGTGAATGCCAGATTTGCTCCCAGAAGCGCTCGGCAAAGGCCAGCGCCGGCTGATACTCCGGCGCCGCCGGGTGCGGCACCTGCGGCCCCTGGTCGTAGCCCACCCGGGCCTGCACGTGATGCACGCGGTCGATAAAGGCGCTGAAGTCATCGCAGGGGTCATCCAGCAAGCGCTCGCTGACCACCACCCAGTGGCTGATGTCGGCGGTAAAGCGCAACTGGGGGAGTTGCTGAACAATCTCCAGGGTGAGCCACGGGCTGTACAGCGAGGTGGCGCGATGGGTTTCAAAGCTGCAGGTCAACCCAAACCCGGCGGCCAGCTCGTGCGCCTTGCCGAGAAAATCGACCTGCTGCGCCAGCGGCCAGCGATCATTGCCCGCCAGCAGATTGACAAAGCGCGGGTTGAGGCTGCTGGCCTCGGCGAAGCGGGTCTGCAGGCGCGCCAGATGCTGTTCCGGCGTTTCATGCTGGGCGGGGAGCACTCCGCCGCCGCTGAAAAGAATGGCGATATACTCCAGCCCCGACGCCTGCAGGCGGTCGGCGAGCTGCCGCCGCTCCTCCGCCGTCAACGGGACGCGGGCTTCGATACCGCAGCAGCCGACGCGCTGCAGTTCATCCAGCGTTTGCGGCCAGGGGGTGGTGACTCCCCAGAGGGTGCGAAAGCATTTCAGCTCCATGGCGGCTTCCTCAGGCGTACTTCACGCCGGGCAGGACGCAGAGCATCTCGTACAGCAGGTTGGCCGCCAGCTGGGAGGTATTACCGCTCACGTCGTAGGGGGGCGAGACCTCCACCAGATCGGCGCCAATCAGGTTCAGGCCGCGGCAGCCGCGGACGATCTCCAGCGCCTGAATGGAGGTCAGACCGCCAACTTCCGGCGTCCCGGTTCCCGGAGCCCAGATAGGATCGAGGCTGTCGATATCAAAGCTGAGATACACCGGCCCGTCGCCCATCTGCTGGCGGACTTCGGCCATTAGCGGCGCCAGCGAGGTATGCCAGCACTGCTCCGCCTGCACCAGGCGAAAGCCCTGGTCAACGCCCCACTGGAAGTCGCCGGCGGCGTAGCCCTGGGCGCGCTGGCCAATCTGCACCACCCGTTTGAGGTCGAGCAGTCCCTCCTCAACGGCGCGGCGGAAGGTGGTGCCGTGGGCGATTTTCTCACCGAACATCTCATCATTGGTGTCGGTATGGGCGTCGACATGGATGAGCCCCACCGGCCCATGTTTTTTGGTCAGCGCCCGCAGGATCGGCAGGGTAATGGTATGGTCCCCGCCGAGGGTGAGGGGGATCAGCGGATAACTATTCAAACCGGTGTAGTAATCTTCGATAATTTGCACCGATTTGAGCAAACTGTAGGTATTGATCGGCACATCGCCGATGTCGGCCACCGACAGCGAGTCGAACGGCGCGGCGCCGGTCGCCATATTGTACGGACGGATCATCACCGATTCGGCGCGAATATAGCGTGGTCCGTAGCGCGTACCTGAGCGCTGCGAGGTGCCGATATCCAGCGGAATGCCGACAAACGCCGCATCAAGTCCCTGTAAATCTTCGATAAACGGCAGGCGCATCATCGTGGCGCGGCCGGCGAAGCGTGGCATCTCATTGCCACCCTGCGGTTGGTGAAAGAGGTTATCCATGTCTGCTCCTGAATCTGACGGATGAAACGTAACAGGAGAGATAGTGCGCAACCCGCGCTGGACTTTACATCGTCTGGCGTAAATACTCAGTTCATTTATTGGTGAACTAAATACGATGCATAATGACGCCAGCCTCAATATTCGCCAGCTGCAGGTTTTCGAGGCGGTGGCGCGCCTGGAGAGCTACAGCCGGGCCCAGCAGGAGCTGGGCATTTCGGTCTCCGCCATCAGCAATGCGATGTCGCAACTGGAGGGACAGCTCGGCTTCACCCTCTGTCAGCGCGGGCGCGGCGGCTTTTCCCTGACCGAGAAAGGTCAGCAGTTTTTACAGCAGGCGATCCGCGTGCTGAGCGAACTCAATGAGCTGGAGCGGCAGTCGGCCCTGCTTAAAGGGGAGCACAGCGGCACCCTGTGCATCTCGACGCTCGACTCCATCGAGACCGAAACGGCGCTCTCGCTGCCGGTGGTCTTGCGCAGCTTCAGCGACAAATTTCCCCATGTGCATATCAAACTGATTATTCGCACCCCGGCGGAGCAACTGAACGGGGTGCTGAACAACCATATCGACCTGGCCATCGGCAGCTACAACTCGCAGGTGCATAACATCATCAGCGAGCCGCTGTACCGCGAGCAGCACTGGCTCTACTGCAGCGATCTGCACCCGATGTTCTTCAGCCGCCAGCTCGATAAAGAGCAGATCAGCCAGTGCCCGCTGGTGACCCGCAGCTACTGGAACACCAGCGATCTCCGCCGCCGGGGCTTCAGCAAAGGCAGCGCCACCGTTGAGACCGTCGACGCCCAGCTGCTGCTGATCCTCTCGGGAAAATATATTGGCTATCTGCCGGAGCATTACGCCTGGCCGTGGATCAAAGAGAACCGCCTGCGGGTGCTGCTGCCCAACGAGTTTGGCTTTCAGTCGCCGTTCTCGGCTATCTGTAAGCGCGGGCGCAGCAATGAGCCCTACCTGAAAGCGTTCCGCGATCTGCTGAAGAAGAACACGGTGGCGCGGCCGAAGTGGAATTATTAAGCGGGGCGGGCGCTTCCCTCCGCCGTGGTGGCGGTTTCCCTGTTCAAAAAACGAACGGCAGCCGGTAGCCCGCTTGTGCTGGGGCTGCCGGACAACTGCCTCCAGGTTATCCACAGGGTTAGGCGCCGCAGGTGTGGACAGCTCGCCGGGCGGCGCGGTCGTTAGCGATTCGCTTTAATGGTTTTTTCCGCAATCGTGATGGTGGAGAGTTTGTGCAGGCAGATCAGCGCCAGACAAATCCCGCAGGCAAACAGATAACTCGCCATACTCAATTTTTGCAGACGGGATAAATGATTGATTCTGTCAATCACCGCCGGGCTGGCGAGACCTTCATACAGGAAAGGCAGGGCCGTTAAGAAGCCGCCAATAAAATAGAACACCAGACTGAAGACTTCGACAGCCTTACGGTATAACCAGAAGCGGTAACCCCATTTCTTCCATTTGAATATGCGTTTTTCATTATTGACTGAAATCAGATGCTGGCATTTGCTGTAGTTATCAATATCGCTGACCGGATTTTTGCATTTCAATAATATCTTTCTTTGCGCCATGGTCAGGTTTTTATCTTTGGTCAGCGCGGCGATACCATATTCGTATGCGATCCGTTGCAGCTCGGGGTCGTTACTATTTTTGTACAGCGCGGCGGCGAATTCACTGATATTTTTGCGCGAGGTAAATATCTTATCTTTGGGAAATACCCAACCTGAACGCACGGCGACAATCTGAATAATCAACGTGATGATCGCGATCGCGTATTTGAAAAACTCTGCCGAGAGAATATTCATATCCGTATATTCCTTTCCATGATGAAGGGGAGCGCTGAAATATACCTTAGCCATGGGAGCGCAGGGGTGTCAAATATGATACTGCGCGAGAAGAATATCGTCGTTGACAAGGGATTAGCGGCGGGTGAAAGGGGAGTGCCGGCCAATGAACAGGGGAATAATCCGCCAGCGTGGCCGGCGGAGGGCGCCGGGCAGGGCTTATATCGGCTTCGCCGTCAGGGTCATCATATCGCCGATCGCCCGCTGGCGGTCAAAATGGCGATCGCGGTGGATCTCGCTCTCGCCGACCTGCAGCGAGGCGGCCCAGATCTGCTGACAGCGCGGCCGGCGGCGGGCGTCAAAGTGCGCCAGCGCGGCCGCGACGCTGTCGGTCTGCTGCAGCGCTTCGCGCAGCACGATGGCATCCTCAATCGCCATGCCCGCCCCCTGACCGAGATGCGGAGTGGTAGCGTGAACCGCGTCGCCCACCAGCACGACGCGTCCCTGATACCAGGGATCGTCGACGAACAGCTCTTCCAGCGGCTTATAGACGACCTCGTCGTTGTTAACGATATGCTCGCGCAGGCTGCCCGGCAACCCCGTGCCGGGGGGCAGACGGCGGCGCATCTCCGCCGCCAGCTGATCGCGGGCGTAGCGGGGGTTATCCGCTTCGTGGGAGGTGATAAACAGATACATCAGATCGTCCCCCAGCGGCACCAGCCCGCAGTTGCAGCTCTCGCCCATAAAGCACATCAGATGGTCCACCTCCGGCGGTCGCGGAAAGTTGTAGCGCCATACGCCCTGACCGGTAAAGCGGGGGCGATAGCGCTCGCCGTACAGCATGCCGCGCACCCGGGAGTAGATCCCATCGGCGCCCACCAGCAGATCGTAGCGCCCCTGACCGCCACGGCTGAAGCTCACCTCAACCGCATCGTCAACCTGACGGAAGGCGTCAATGCTCTCGCCGGTGGTCAGTCGGACCCCCAGCTCCCGGGCGGTGGAACAGAGTACGTTGTGCAGGGCCAGGCGGGAGATGCCGACGTTGGCCGGGAACTGTTCACCGGCCAGCCGCTGGCCGGGAAAGCTGGCTAGCTGCTGGCCGCTCAGGGTGTGCACCGAGACGCTGTCAAACGGCCAGGCGGCGTCCAGATAGCGTTCCAGCACCCCAAGCCGCTGCATTTCGCGCACGACATTGTTCTGCTGAATGATACCGACGCCGTAGACCCGCCACTGCGGTTGGATCTCTACAACATCGACGGCGACGCCGGCCTGGCGGAGGGCGATGGCGGTACACAGACCGCCGATGCCGCCGCCAACGATTAATACGTTATTGATGTTCATCGTAGCTGTTTTCTCCAGGGTACAGAGTAGAGGACGTTAACCAGGCCAGCGGCGCGCTGACTAATCGCGATAAAGAATGATCGCTATCGCAAAAAACGATATCGCCGTGGAAATTGAAAACAAAAAGTTGCAGAAAAGTTAAATTCAGCCACAGGATAAGCACGCCATTTCTCGCCGGGGGACCCATGCGTTACCAACATCTTGATCTGAACTTACTGGTGGCACTGGATGTGTTACTTGACGAACAGAACATCACTCGCGCCGCGGGCAGGTTGCATATGACTCAGTCAGCCACCAGCGGGGTGCTCAACCGGTTACGCACCTACTTTGAGGACGATCTGCTCACCCAGGTGGGCAGAAAGATGCGGCCCACGCCGCTGGCGGAAGAACTGCGGGAGCCGGTCCGCGACGTGCTGATGAAAATTCAGACCTCCATTGCCCGCCGGCCGGTGGATGAGCCGGCAACCAGCAAGCGCCATTTCCGCATTATGGCCTCGGATTACGTGATCAACGTGATGCTGAAGGATGCGCTGCAAACGGTGCACCTGCAGGCGCCGAATATGACCTTTGAGTTTTTCTCGCCGGACGCCCAGTCCACCGGCATGCTCAACCGCGGCGAGCTGGATATCATCGTGGCGCCGGAGCGTTTTATGGCCGCCGACCATCCCGCAGAAGCGCTGTTTGACGAAGAGTTTGTCTGCCTGGCCTGGGCGGACAATCCCCACACCGGCGAGGCGCTGACCCTCGATGCCTGGCAACAGCTGGGGCACGTGTCGGTGGTCTTTGGCCGCGAGCGGCAGCCGGGGCTGGAGGGCAATCTGTTTGCCGAGTCGGGGCTCAGCCGCCGTATCGAGGTGGTGACCCACAGCTACCACTGCGTTCCGCAGCTGCTGATCGGCACCTCGCGGATCGCCACGCTGCACCGGCGGCTGGCGGAGCAGTACGCGGCGATGCTGCCGCTGCGTCTTTTCCCGGTCCCGGTGACGCTGCCGGTGATGCGCGAATTTATCGGCTGGCACCGCTCGCTGGATAACGATCCTATCTTCGGCTGGCTGAAAGCGAAAATCGTCGCCAGCGCACGCTAACCCACTGGTATTGTTCCCGTCGATACCTGACATCCTGAGACATGATTGGTCGCCCGCAGGTGCTTTATGTGACAGTGCCTGCGCTACAGCGATTGCGACTGAATGTTGAAGGATGACCCTATGTTTCGCTATTTCCCTAAAAACTATGTCTGGAACCTGTCGGTGGATCTCTCCATCGAGATGGGCGCCCGCATCGGTGAGATCGAAGAGATGTGCGCGCCGCTATTGGCCGCGTCCGAGCATCCCGACGCCGAAGGCACCCGCGCGTTCCGGGAAACCTGGTCCCGCATGGCCGATAAATTATGCGCGCTGGCGGGCGAAGATGAAGCGCGGGGACGGCGGTTGTCGGCAGGCGAGAAGTATCTTCGGGCGGCCAACTATTACCTGACCTGCGAGCGCCTGCAGGCGCATGGCGCGCCGGACCGCGATGCGCTGTACCGCCGCTTTCTCGATGTCTTTGCCGCCGGGCTGCACCATACCCATGCTAACTGTCAGCGGGTGACTATCCCCTACGAGGGCAAAACCCTGTCGGCGCTTTATGTCCGCGCCGAAGGGATGACCGGCCGCGCGCCGCTGCTGGTGCAGGTCAACGGTCTCGACTCCACCAAAGAGATGAAATATCTGGTTGGGCTACCGCAGTGGCTGGCGCGGCGCGGCGTCTCCTCGCTGGTGGTCGACCAGCCGGGAACCGGCGAAGCGCTACGTCTTCACGACATGCAGGCCCGCTATGACAGCGAGCACTGGGCCAGCCGCATCGTTGACTGGCTGGAACAGCACCCGGAGGTGGATGCCGGGCGCATCGGCATGGAAGGGGTCTCGCTGGGCGGCTATTACTGCCCGCGGGCGGTGGCGTTTGAGCCGCGCTTCGCCTGCGGCGTGGTATGGGGCGCCAATCACGACTGGCGAGAGGTGCAGCAGCGCCGCCGCGAACGCGAAGGGGATTTTCCGGTACCGCACTACTGGCAGCACGTGCGCTGGGTGTGGGGCGGCGAGGATATCGACGCTTTTATGCGCATCGCGGAGAACGTCCATCTCGACGGCATTCTTGACCGCATACGGGTGCCTTTTCTCGTCACCCATGGTGAAAAGGACTCGCAGATCCCGGTGAAATGGGCGCAGCGCACCTACGACCAGCTGGTGAACAGCCCGCGCCGCGAGCTGAAAATTTTCACTGACCGCGAGGGCGGTGTGCAGCACTCCAGCTTCGACAACTCAATTAACGCCGGGCACTACATCGCTGACTGGGTGGCGGAAGCCCTCGGCGGCCGGGTGGCCTGAACACGCATAAGGAACAACCGCGATGAATATTCTTGGTCCGGATTATCTGGTATTTGGCGTCGATGACCTGGCGGGCTGTCGACAGTTTCTTATCGACTACGGTTTACGCGAGCAGGAGAACGGTTTCTTTAGCGCGCTGGATGGCACCGGGGTGCTGCTGCGGGGACGTGACGATCCGTCGCTGCCCGCGGCGCTGCCCAGCGGCAGCCAGCTGCGGGAAACCGTCTATGGCGTGGCGGATAGCGCCACGCTTGAGGCTATTGCCGAGACGCTGCGCCGCGATCGCGAGGTGAAACTTGGCGCCGACGGCGTGCTGCGCTGCGTCGATGATGCCGGCTTTGCCCTCGGGTTTCGCGTCAGCCAGCGCCAGCCGCTGCAGCGGGAAGGTGAGAAAATCAACGCCCCGGGGGATCGCGCCGGGCGGCCGGTCAATCAGACCGGGGCCAGCGCCGACATGGCGGCGGAGCCGCGTTCGCTCTCCCATGTGGTCTATTTTGTGCCGGACGCCGCGCGCGCGGAAGCTTTTTATCAACGGCTGGGCTTTGTCTGTACCGATCGCTTCACCCACGTCGGCCCCTTCCTGCGACCCGCCGGCACCCAGGATCACCATACCCTGTTTCTGATCCAGGCCCCGCCGTTTATGACCGGCATTGAACACTTTACCTTCCACCTCGGCGGGCCCACCGAGTTGATGATGGCCGGCAGCCGCTTTCAGCAGAAGGGGTATCAGACCTTCTGGGGACCGGGGCGCCATCAGCTGGGATCGAACTGGTTCTGGTACTTCAACAGCCCGCTCGGGTGTCATATCGAATACGACGCCGATATGGATCAGCACGATGACCACTGGCAGCCGCGCGAAGCGCTGCCGGGGGCCGATAACTCGCAATATTTCCTGCTGGGGTATCGCGAGAAGTGGGCTCCCGGTCCGGATAACGCCCGCTGATGGTTCGCCTGTGCCGTGCCGACAGCCTGGCTGAGGGCCAGGCGCGGGGATTTGACCCCACGGGCAGCGGGCAGGCGACGGTGATTGCCTGCCGCTATCAGGGAACGCTCTATCTGTGGCGCAACCGCTGTCCGCATCTCGATACCCCGATGAACTGGCGGCAGGACGCTTTTCTCAACGCCCGGGGCGACCGGCTGGTCTGCTTCGCCCACGGGGCGATTTTTATGCCGGACAGCGGCCTCTGCGTGCAGGGCGCCTGCGCTGGCCAACGTCTGAGTCCGCTGGCTGGCGACGTGGACGCCGACGGCTGGCTATGTCTGCTGGAGGAGGCAGGTCATGAAACTGGCAACACGAGATAACGGTGAACGCGACGGCTGCCTGGTGGTGGTCTCGGGCGATTTGACGCTGATGGCCGATGCGGCGGACATCGCTCCGACGCTTCAGCTGGCGCTGGAGCAGGCCGCGCGGGTGTGGCCTGCGCTGCAGGCGCGCTATCAGGCGCTCAATGCGCGCCGCTATCCGGCGGCGCAGCCCTATGATCCCCGGCGCCTGATGGCGCCGCTGCCCCGGGCGTGGCAGTGGCTGGACGGTTCGGCCTTCCTGAGCCATGGCGAGCGCATGCAGCGGGCCTTTCACCTGCCGCCGATTGCCGGCGCCGACCAGACGCCGCTGATGTATCAGGGCAGCGGGGACGACTTTCTTGCCCCCCACGCCGGGATAGTCTGCCGCCGGGTCGAGGATGGCCTCGACTTTGAGGGCGAGTTCGCGGTAGTCGTCGACGAGGTGCCGCAGGGCTGCTCGCCGCAACAGGCGCTGAGCTGTATCCGCCTGATCGTCTTGCTTAACGATATCAGTCTGCGGGCGCTGGCGCCGCGCGAGATGCAGACCGGGTTTGGTTTTATTCACGCCAAACCCGCCTCGGCCTTTGCACCGGTGGCCCTTACCCCGGATGAACTGGGACAGGCCTGGCAGCACGGGCGGGCGGCGCTGACGCTGCAGGTGACCCGCAATGGCAAGCCGTTTGGCTGCCAGTCGGGTAGCGAGATGCATTTCCATTTTGGCGAACTGATTGCCCATGCGGCGCAGACCCGCCGTCTGCGCGCCGGGACGGTGGTGGGTTCCGGCACGGTGTCCGGGCCGGACGCCAGCCGCGGCGCCAGCTGTATCGCCGAGGTGCGGGCCATAGAGATGCTGGCCTTCGGCGAGCCGCGCACGCCGTTTTTATCCCCAGGGGAGCGGGTGACGATGGAAGCCCACGCCCCCGATGGCCGGCCGCTGTTTGGCGTACTGGATCAACACGTTGTGATGTTAACGGAGTAAACCATGATCAATCTTTTACAGGGGCGTCGGCTGGTCGACCTCTCCGTCACCCTGGACAACAATCCCTGGACCGATCCGCCGCCGCTGCTGCCGAACATTGAGTATCAGGATCATCAGCAGGGATGGCCGGAAATGGCGGCGATGTTCCCGGGGCTGGAAAAAGCGCAGATGCCGGGAGAGGAGGCCTGGGCCTCGGAGCGCCTGACCGTGACGCCGCACAATGGCACCCATATGGATGCCCCCTGGCACTACAGCTCGACCACCAACGGCGGCGAACCGGCGTTTGGCATCGATGAGCTGCCGCTGGAGTGGTGCCTGCGCCCCGGCGTCCGGCTGGATTTTCGCCATGTCGCCGACGGGGCGATCCTGCAGCCGGAGGATCTGCAGCGCGAGCTGGCGCGAATAGACTATTGCCTGTCGCCGCTGGATATTGTGTTGATCAATACCGCGGCCGGCGCCCGCTACGGCCAGCCGGATTACCTGCAGCGCGGCTGCGGCATTGGCCGGGCGGCGACGCTGTGGCTGCTGGAGCAGGGGGTACGGGTGGTTGGCACCGACGCCTGGAGCTGGGATGCACCCTTCCACTTTACCCGCCAACGCTTTCAGGCCAGCGGCGACGCCGGGCTGATCTGGGAGGGGCATAAAGCCGGCAGGGAGATCGCCTATGGGCAAATGGAGAAGCTGAGTAACCTGGAGCAGCTTCCCGACCACGGCTTCTGGGTGAGCTGTTTTCCCTACAAGATCCGCCGCGGCTCGGCCGGGTTTATTCGCGCGGTGGCGATTGTCGACGCCTGAAGGCGTCGATGATTATGTTAATTTAATGTGAATGCATTGTATTAATTGTGATAGCAATCGCAGTCCATGCCACCTGCATCCGGTAGGGTAGAACGGTATATGTGCTGAGTTCGCTGATGCGTTTCCAGCCATTAAGCCGGGGCGTAAAACGCCTTTCTTTACCGATAAAAAATAGAACTGTAATTCATATTCTAAATAAAGAGCAGTGACGGAGAGCGGAAGATGGTGATGCACAAAGTTTCAGCAACCCCGCGCGAGGCGGGGGCCGTACAGGCGATGTTACTGATGTTGGCGGCACTGTTGCCGATCATGGGGACCTTGACCATGCTGCCGGTGATGCCGCTCCTGTTCAGTCATTTTGCCGCGCAGCCGCACGCCCAGCTGCTGGTGCCGATGATCATCACCATACCGGCGGCGAGCATGGCGCTGCTGGCTCCGCTGGCGGGGATGGTAGGCGATCGCCTGAGCCGTCGCCGCCTGCTGATTGCTGCCACCGCTCTGTACGCAGGGTTTGGCCTGCTGCCGGTGATGCTCGACGATCTGTATGCCATTTTGCTGGCGCGGCTGGTGATGGGTATTGCCGACGCCTTTATTCTTACCACCGCCAATGCGCTGATTGGCGACTACTTTACCGGTGAGGCGCGTAGCAAATGGCTGGCGGTGCAGAGCGGCATAGGGTCGATACTGTCGACGCTGATCGTGCTGGGGGCTGGCCTGCTGGGAACCCTGGGCTGGTATGGTCCGATCTACCTGTATGCTCTGGCGATCCCGGTCTTTATCGGCCTGTGTCTGTTCACCGCAGAGCCAGCGACGCGCCGTCGCGTGGACAGTGTCGCTGGCGAGGAGGCTGTCGCTTTTCCACGGCGCAAAATGGCGGCGATCGGCCTGATTACCCTCGCCAGCGCGATCCTCTATTTTCTCGAACCGCTGCAGATAAGCCAGGTGTTCAGTCAGCTCGGGCTGACCTCCAGCAGCCAGATTGGCATCGCTACCGCCGTTGCCGGCATTGGCGTGCCGCTGGGCGCCTGGCTGTATGGCCGCAACGCCAGGCAGCGCGTCGACAGGCAGTTTTTCCTTTTTTACGCCATTTTTGGCCTCGGGCTGCTGTTTATCGCCGTGGCCCACAATCCGCTGGCCGGCGTGGCGGCAGCGTTCGTCGCGCAGGTCGGTAACGGAATGCTGATCCCTCTGATGCTGGCCTGGATGATGAAAGCCTTGCCGGCGCCGCACCGGGCGACGGGGATCGGCATCTGGCACACCTTCTTTTTCCTCGGCATGTTCATCAGCCCGGTTCTGATGACCTTGCTGAACGGCATGACCGGCAGCATGCAGGACAGCCTGCTGCTGTTTGCGCTGCTGACGCTGGCTATCGCCGGCGCGACGGGTATCGCCAGCGCCCGGATGGGGGGCCGCCGCGCGCTGGCTCGTTAATTTCACCTGACGACATCATTACCACACGCCCGCCGGTCTTCCGGCGGGAAGGGGAGGCCATTATTTAGAAAAAGTGTACACCTTATTTAGCGTTAACTTTCAGCCTAATTAATCCCTGTTAATAAACATATTGTGACCAATTTATTTTTCACGATATGGCGCATCTTACCTGCAAAAAATAAAAATGAGGGTTTATTATGAGTCTCTGCTGTACCGACGTAAGTAAGAAAATAGTTTTTCCACTTTCGGCGCTGACGCTGGCGATATTCTCCAGCACCGCGCTGGCCGATACCTGGACCTGTGAGCAACTGGATAAACTGAATACCCGCTCAGCGCAGGTCGTCAGCCCTCCGTCGACCTGCGAATCGCTCATCGGCGATATTGGCGGCTTTCGCAGCGCGCTGGCCGACCGTGGCTGGGGTGTCCAGTTAAGCTGGAACCCGATGGTGATGTACGATCTGAAAGGCCAGTCCGCCGACCCGCAACAATATGCCGGGCAGAATTTTACCTGGTCACAAAATATGTCGCTGAACGTCACCTATGATTTAAGTCGAATTGGTTTTAGCAAAGACGCGCAATTTACTTTTTCTCCCCAGTGGGCGACCTCGAATTATCATGACAGCTATCCGGAACTGCATAATATTGCGGTGCTGGCGGTGAACCAGCCCTTATTAAACGGCCAGCTGGAGCTGCAGTATGGTTTTTATCCGTTAATTCGTCAGTTTTACGGCATGGTGCTGGGGGGCAACTCCTCCTCAGCCGCGCTGGGGCCGACCAGCGTGATACCGGTGCAGGTGGGGATCAGCCTCAATGCGCCGACGCCGACCTTCACCGCCATCGTCCGCGACAGCGATAAGAAATTCTATAACAACTTTGCCGTCAGCCGCAGTATGTCGCCTGCCGGACACCTCGACGACGTGGAGCAGAACCCCTCGGGGCTGAAATGGCACGTCGATGGCGCCAACCCGATCCTGGTAAACGAGTTTGGCTTTAAGCAGGCGGCGGGCGAGTCGCAGCGCTCGCTGTGGTTCCGCGCCGGGGCTATCTATAACACCTCGCACTACCAGTATTTTGACCAGCCCGGCGACAGCAGCAGTAACTATGCGTTCTACGTCGCCAACACCATGCAGCTGACCCAGCCGAAAAAGGGGCTTCCGCTGGGGCTGTATCTCGATGTGAAAGCGGACTATGCCCCGGACGATCGCAATGCTTACACCAGCGACTTCCAGGTGACCTTCTTTGATATCGGCCTGTTTCCCGGCCGAGAGCAGGATATGACCTCGCTGGGCTACACCCGCTCCTTTATCAGTAAGAAGTTCCGCGATTATGTCGGCGAGGCGGGAATGGAGGCGCCGCAGAGCATCAACGCCATCTCCCTGTCGCACGCCCTGCGCGTGACGAAAGGGATTTACTGGATCAACGGTATCACCTGGCAGGATAACCCGACGCTGGTGCCGAAGCATGAGTCGGCGGTCCTCTGGCAGTCCTCGATGTACTGGAACTTCTGACACAGACCGCCCGAGGATTTTAATCCCGCCCGTCGGTACGCTGCCGCCGGGCGGTTTTTTTATCGCGAACCGGCTGGCGCAGGAACAAAAAAAGAGGGCCGGCACGTTGCCGACCCTCTTTGCCATCGGTCCGGGCTTAGCCCCGGTGGCTGATTTTCCCGTCGGGAGTTAGCACGAAGTCAAAGGTTGCCCGGATATCGTCGCTGGCGAAACCCACCGCCAGCTGCCAGGGGCCGCTGGCCAGGTGCCATTCCTGGGCAGGCACCTGCCAGCGCTGCAGCGCGTGACGCGGCAGGCCAAGGGTCAGGGCGGCCTCGTCGTGCGCCGGGACGCTGACTGCTGCAAACTCCGCCAGCGCCGACCAGGCCGTCTCCGGCCCCCGCAGGTAGAGCTGGACCACTGCTTTCCCGGCGCGGGCGGCGCGGTTTTCCAACCGGCAGCGCAGCTGCAGAGCGTCCACCTCGTCGCCTGTCAGTGCAGCGGCGATCAGGGTGATATCAGCATACCCCAGACCGTGGCCGAAGGCCCAGGCGGCGGGGCGTTCGCGGGCGTTAAACCAGCGATAGCCTACCTGCTGGCGCTCGTGATACCAGAGATCCCCCGCGGCGTCCGGCGTCAGACTGCGTACCGGATAGTCGTCCAGGCGCTGGGCGAAGGTGACCGGCAGGCGACCGCCAGGCTCACGATCCCCGGCCAGCACCGAGGCCAGCGCCGGGCCAAACTCCTGGCCAGGATACCAGACGACCATCACCGCCGCCGCGTCAGCCAGACACCCGGTATCCACCGGATGGGCGACATTCAGTACCACCACCGTCCGTGGGTTCGCCGCGCAGACGGCGCGGATCAGGGCAACCTGATGCGCCGGCAGCGCGGTAGCGTCCCGGTCGATGCTCTCCAGACCGGCATCGGCCGTTTCGCCTATCACCAGCACCACGCTGTCGGCCGCCCGGGCATGGTCGACCGCCTGCTGCAGCAGGTCGATGGTTTGCGGGGGCTGGCAGCCGAACCAGATGCCGTGGGCGATACTGCTGCCCAGCGCCATCTCGGCCCGGAAGGTCAGGTTTTCCCCCGCCTGCAGCGGAAATTCAAGACGGGTATGCGGGGCTTGCATCAGCTTGCCCATGATATCCCCCTCCAGCGCCTCGCCGTTGAAGGTCGCCACGCGCTCGCCGTTCAGCTGGAGGGCGATCTCCCCGGTGCCGCCGATCCAGAAGCCGTAGCGGCCGCTCACCGGCGCGGTGAACTGGCAGCTTACCGTCACGGTGGCGCGTTCGGTCAGGCGCAGCATGTCGCCGACGCCCGGCATATCGCGGAACCAGATCAGCGAGGAGGCGTCGCGCACCTCCTGATGAACCACGCCCCCGTCAGCGGTGGCGTAGGCAACGTCCAGGCCGCGCTCGCCGGCGGCGGTGCGCAGCGGCAAATGATGCAGAGGTGGGATGCGGTAATCGCTCTCCACCCCCTGGGCATAGCTTATTTCGACCCCGGCGGCGGAAAAGCGCTGGCGAATGGCCTCCAGAGGAGAGATCAGTCCCGGCATCAGCGCCACTCTGGCAAAGGTCCCGCCCTGGAAGCAGGGCGTCGTGGCGTTGGGGCCAATCACCGCCAGCCGCTGTCCCGACTGCGCGGCGAGGGGCAGCAGCCGCTGGCGATTGTGCAGCAGGACAAAGCCCGCCGCCGCCGCCTCTTCGAGGGTGTGACGCCGCTGCGCCTGGGCGGCGGCAGAGCCATCCCAGGGCAGAGGATGGCTGACCCGTTCGGCCAGCCGCGCCAGCCGGGCGGCGGCATCGTCAAGACGCCGGGCGTCGCTGTCGGTATCCATCAGCGCGGGCAGCAGGCGCTCGCCCATATGGCGGGCCGGGCCCGGCATCTCCAGATCCAGCCCGGCGCGGAAGCTGGCCGGGCCGTTCTGGGTGCCGAACCAGTCGGACATCACCAGCCCGTCCCAGCCGAGATCGCGCTTCAGCCACTGGCTGATGGCCTGATGCTGCTCGGCGCAATAGATCCCGTTCACCCGGTTATAGGCGGTCAGCATGCCCCAGACGCCGCGGCTGGCCGCCACTTCGAACGGCCAGAAATAGACTTCGCGCAGGGTGGCTTCATCGACGATCACGTTCATGGTCCGCCGATCGGTTTCTGAATCGTTACAAACCATATGTTTGACGATGCAGCCCACCCCCTGGCGCTGGACGCCATCGATCCACGCCGCGCCCAGCTCGGCGATATGCCGTGGGTCTTCGCCGAAAAGCTCAAACGCGCGGCCGGCAAGGGGGCTGCGCAACAGGTTCAGGTTAGGCGCCAGCAGCGCCTGCGTTCCGGTGCGCAGCGCCTCCTCGCCGATGACGCCGCCAACCCGGCTGACCAGCTGGCGGTCCCAGCTGGCGCCAAGCGCCAGTCCGCAGGGGCTGAGCAGGGCAATATCCCGCTCGTCCACCCGGCCGCCGGTGATCCCCATCGGGCCATCGGACAGGGTGACTGAACCCAGCGTGGAGCGGGGGATAGGGTGGGTGGACCACATCCCCATCCCGGCGGTGAGCCGCGCTTTTTCGGCAACGCTAAGCGACAGACTGAGCGCAGGCATCGGCTTGTCTCCGTAAGGGGGCGGCGGGGGCGAAGGCCAGCGCCTGTTCGGCTACGGTGGCCAGCGCGCGCTGGACCGCGTCGTCAGTGCAGCGGCCCTCACTGTCGAACAGCGACACGCCGGCGGTGTTGAGAGTGACCCCCAGCGGGGTCGGCCAGCCGCGCAGGGCATGAACGATCCCGCGCATGGCGCCGAGGGTGGTGTTGCAACCCTGCCAGCCGGCGGCGGTGACGATGCAGCCCACCGCCCGGCCATCAAGATAGACCCGGCTGTCGCCGCGCAAATCTTCCAGCAGGTCGATGGCGTTCTTCACCAGACCAGACACCCCGCCGTGGTAGCCCGGCGAGGCCAGCAGAATGCCGTCGGCCTGGCGCACGGCGTCGACAAACGCCGTCTCCTGCGGCGTGCGGGTGGTGACTTCCGGGTTAAACGGCGGCAGGGCCGCCAGTTCAGCGCCGCCGAACAGCTGGGTCTGCGCGCCGAGCGTGCGGGCGTGGGCCAGCGCGGCGGCGAGGGCGCGCTCGGTGCTGGAGCCCGGGCGGGTGGTGCCGCCGATGCCGATCAGCAGCGGCGGGCGTGAGAAAGCAGGCTTATTCATAGCAGGATCTCCCGGTTGGATTAGCGAAAGCGCGGCAGGATCTGGTCCGCGAACAACGAGATCGACTGCTGGCTCAGGCGCAGGCGCTCCTCGGTCAGCGGGCCGTTGGTGAAGCCGAGCAGCACGTTGCCGATGCCCAGCCGCTGATGGCGTTCCAGTTCCTCGGCGACGGTCTCCGGGCTGCCGTACAGGCACCAGGTTTTGATCCACTCTTCGCTGAAACAGTCCGGATGGCGGTGCAGCGTAACGCCGCTAAACTCTTCCGCCCGCTTGTTGTACTCATATTCCCGGTCGATGGCCTGCTGGTACCAGCCCATGATCTGCAGCATCTCCTCGCGGGCCTGCTCGTCGGTGGGGGCGATATGGACGCACTGCCAGGTGTGGGTGGTCCACGAGAGGCAGTGGTTCACCACCTCGTCGCTATGGCCGGCGTTGAGCAGGGCATCGCGGTAGCGGGTAAAATAGTGGGTCAGCTGGCCAAACGGATCGTTGCTGGCAGGGATCGGCGGCGTAAACGCGGGAATAAAGGCCGGCCAGCCGTTGTCGGCGGCGCGCTGCATGCTGGTTTCACGCAGCGCCACCGGCATAATGCGGTTGAAGGGTTTTTGCCAGGGGGCAGGAACGATGCGCTGGACCACCGCGCCCTTATAGTGGCCGGTTTCGAAGATGATCGGATCGTCTTCAATATTTTTCTCCCACAGCCGCTGGACCAGATCGAGGTTCTCCTGCAGCAGGCTGGAGGCGTCCTTATAGTTCACGCCAAAGCCGATCATCTCTTCCGGCGTGGTGCCGCTGCCGATGCCCACCAGCAGGCGGCCTTCGGTGAGTTGATCCAGCAGGTTAACGCGCTCGGCGAAGCGCACCGGGTGGTGCAGCGGGACGGTAGTCACCGACATGCCGAAATGGATCTTTTTCAGCTGGCCGGCCAGGTAGGCGGCGAAGACAAACGGATCGCTGGACATCGGCGCATAGCCGGTGAAGTGATGGTCTGGCATAAAGACCGCATCGAAGCCGCGATCTTCAGCCTGGCGCGCATGTTCGATCAGCGACTGCATGACAAAACGATCCTGCTCGGGGGCGGTGGAACGGCCGACGAGGAAAACAGAGAAACGCATAGCAACTCCTGGGTTGTGTGGTGGTTGTTATTATTAAATAGAACTAGAATTATGATTCTAGTTGTTTATCAAAGAATGAAAATGACCGCCATCACACTTTTGTCACATCGCCGACGGGGGAGTCGGGTGGGCAATTTGCAGCGCGGTCGCTAACTGCAATACACTGCGGGGGTTTTCTATGGATAAAGAGGTGAGAACTGCGATGACCGATCTTCCCGCGATGCGCCAGCCGAAACAGGACCGGAGCCGGGTGGCGCTGGAGCGGCTGATGGCCGCCAGCCGTGAAATCCTGCATGAAGGCACCTTTGAGCTGCTGACCATTGCTGAAATCAGTAAACGCTCGGGCGTTTCTGTCGGCTCGATCTATGCCCGCTTCGGCGGCAAAGAAGATCTGTTTATCGCCGTCATGATGGAGGTGATGCAGGAGCTGGACGCCGAATGGCAGCAGCTGATCCAGCAGCTGCACGCGCGCAACCTGCCGCTGCGCCAGCGGCTTCCGGCGCTGATGGATGTCCAGGCGGAGTATCTGCGTCGCCATGCCGGGATCCTGCGGCCGTTTATGGCGCGGGCGGATGATGAGCGCGTGGCGGGAATTGGGAAAGCCGCTTACCAGAAAAACGAGCAGACCTTTATCGACCAGCTGCTCGATGCCGCGGCGGAGATCCGCCACCCGGAGCCAGAGCAGGCCGCCCGCTTCTGCTTTACGGTTTCGTATGCCGCGCTGGCGCGCTTCCTCGGCCTGGGATCGGCGGCGGAAGCCGCCGGTGAGGGCGACTGGGAACAGCTCAAACGCCATCTGGGCATGATGTGTCTGAGCTATCTGATTACCCCCGTCGAGGCCGGCTAAGCCGCGGGATTTTACTTCGCTAACTGCCAGGCGCTGGCCTGGTTGTGCTGACGCAGGCGCTGGCTATGGCGGGAGAAAGTATAAAGAAATATCGCGGCGGCCAGCACCAGCGCCGCGATGCCGAGCGTCAGGAAGGCGCTCAGCACATCGTTCCCGGCCCGCAGGCGGATCGCGCCAACGATGATCGGGCTGACAAACATGCCCGCGAAGAAGGCCCCGGACCAGGCGCCCATCGCCCGGCCGCAGTAGGCGGGCGGAATCAGCGACCCTACCCAGTAAATCATTGCGTTAATCGCCATGCCGGCTCCCAGCTGCTGGATGGCGGAGCCGATCCCCATGGCGATCGCCGTCCGTGATTCACCCACCACCAGCATCCCGATCCCCATCAGGCAGAGCATGATGGCGAGCACGCGCTCCGGCGTATAGCGGCGGGAGACCAGACCGAACAGCAGCGAACCGACCGGCACGGCGAGGCTGACCAGCGACATAATCAGGCCAATACGCTGCGGGCTGGCGTTTTGCAAGGTATGAAAGGCGTTGGCGCCATTGATGGTGTACACGTAATAAATGATGGCGCAGACAAAGGTCAGCACGCTGAGGGCGATCACTCGCGGCCACGGAAACGGATTATGCTGCGCCGCCTGGGCGGCGTGCTGCGGACGGGCCGCCTGAGCCGGTTCGAACATCCAGAAGTACATCGCCAGGAACAGCAGGATGGCGACAAAGTAGATCATAAAGGCGCCGTTCCAGCGCAGGGCGGTCAGATAGCCGGAGCTGGCCAGCACCAGCACCGCCAGCGCCGGGCCAATCACTCCCTGCACCGTCAGCCAGAAGCGGCGCTGTTTGTCGTCAAAGTAATCGATCAGCATGGTGTTAGCGATGGTCAACACCACCGCCTCCGCCAGCCCGACGCCGAGGCGGCTGCAAAAGATGCCGGTCAGGGAGGTGATGTACAGCGGCATAGTGCCGCAGATGCCATACAACAGCGTGGCGCTGAGCAGCAGTTTACGGCGGCCAAATTTATCCGCCAGCCAGCCGGTGCACGGCCCGGCGATGGCGATCACCAGTCCGGGCGCGGTCAGCATCAGCGGCACCAGGGTTTCGACATAAGGCACCCCGGCAAAGTGCTGGATCAGCGTCGGGACCGCCGGCGCCAGGGAAACGATCGCCAGGATGGGCAGAAAGGCGGTCAGGGCGATGATGATGCCCTGGATCGCGCCGGCTTGTGGCGCGTGGGGCGGATTCAGGCTATGGCTCACGACGTTCTCCTTTTATCGCGCGGGTCGCCTGTCGTTGGCGGCGGCGCGGTTTTTTAGTATGCAGGTCAGGGATACAGGTGGCGGCGGGAATAGCCGCGGATTTAAGAGTAGGAGCAGGAACGGCGCGGGGAAAAATTGTGATTACGTATGTGATCCATCACAAACAAAAATACCATGAGGTTTATGTGGATTTTGCGGCAATAAAAAGGCGACCGATGTCGCCTTTCGCGAGAAGCCGGGGCCGCTTTTGCCCCGGTAAGCCAGAGGCGCTACAGCAGGCGCGCCACGATATCGTCAGCGGCGAGGATCGCCAGCGCGACGCTGGTCAGCGTCGGGTTGCAGGCGGTTGAGGTGGGGATCACGCCGTTGCCGCCGACGTACAGATTGTGAAAACCCCACACCCGCGAGCGGCGGTCGGCCACGCTGGTGCCGTCGTTCGCTTCTCCCAGGCGACAAGTTCCCTGGTAATGCAGCGAGGTGCCCGCCGGCAGGATAATGGCCTCACCGCCAGGCGCGACGCGGCCCAGCGCGGCGCCGACGCGTTCGGTCACCGCCACCGCCTGCTGTAAACGCCGGCGATCGCCGTCGGTTAACTGATAGTTAAGCTGCATTTTCGGCAGCCCTACGGCGTCGGTGTCATCACTGAAGACGATTCGATCCTCCTCGCGCAGCTCCTTGGCGAGAAACAGCCCCAGGCCCACCACCGGCTTCGTCGGAGTCCCCGGCGGCTGGGTAAAGGCGATCGGCGAAGTATCCATCTGCATCAGCTGACCGTGGAACGGGAAATCAGGCTCATGGAACGGCAGCCAGGTGACGCCGGAGACATTGTCCCGTCCGTCGCGCAGCGGGGAGGTCGGCGCGGCGGCGGCCGGCGGGGCGTCCACTTCAATCAGGGCGATCACCTGCGGCTGGTCGTTGAGCCAGCGCCCCAGCGCCCGCGGGCGGATGCCCGAGGCGTACAGCAGCTGCGGGGTACGCAGCGCATCGGCGGCGACCACTACCGCTTTGGCCGTCACTACGTACTGCTTGCCAGTACGCAGATCGCGCAGCTCCGCCCCGCAGGCGACGCCGTCTTCACTGAGGATCCGGGTGCACAGGGTGGCGGTACGGATCTCCACCCCGCGCTGGCGGCGGGTCTCTTCCTCCGCCAGCTCGCCAAGCACCACGTCGACGCCGGACCAGCGCGGCTTGCCCTCCGGCGTCGCGGCGCAGGCCAGCGGCATAGGCTGCGCCAGCCGCGCCGGCGGACGGTCGCTGGCGAAGTGCTGATTAAGGGCATCGACGATTTGCCGGCCGATGGCGGTGGCCGGAAATCCTTCGCGGGTCACCTGCAGATAATGCTCAGCCGACTCCCAGGCGTCGGCCATCTCCCGCGGATCGAGGAAGGGAATGACTTCGCTGCCGCCCGGTCGCGGACAGGCGCAGGTCCAGTGGACGCCCATGCCGCCGAGGTTAGTGGAGAGCGCGGCGGCCGGCATGCCGCTGTGGGGCGCCGCCGGGTCGAGAAGGTGGGTGCCGGGCCGTGCCTGCAGGGCGTCTGCCGGCAGGTTCTCCGGCAGGGCGGCCAGCGGAAACGCCCGGACGCGGTCGTAGGCCGTTTCCCGCTGCGCTGGCGCCAGGTTGCGGATATTAACCCCGGTCGCGGACGTCAGCGCTTCGCCGGCTTCCACCATCAGGATCCGCGCGGCGCGGCGATCGGCAATCCGCCGCGCGAAAGTGGCGCCCACCGGGCCGCTGCCAATAATCAGTACATCGATGTTTTCATCCATATCAGTCCATGCCTTTGTTGTTCTCCGGGCGCATGCCCGTTGCAGGTGTACAGAAAATAGGTACTACAGCTTTGTGCGTCCTGATAAATGGTTCCTCATGATAGCAGCCATTGCCGGACGCGATAGGTCATGGCTTACCCGCCGGGGGAAGCACTGAGGCGGGCAGCAGGCGGCTGAGGGCGGCAATCGCCAGCAGGATCAGGGCGCCAAGGGTCAGCAGGGTGATAAAGGCCCCGCGCCAGGCATCCGGCGCGGAGGCGCTTTGCGCCAGATAGAATCCGCCGAGGGTCGCCATGCCGAGGGCGGCGCCAAACTGCTGGCCGGTGCGAAATAATCCCGACGCCGCGCCGGCGTGGGCCACCGGGATCGCCGCCATGGCAAAGGCCGGCAGCGGGGCGGAGATAAGCCCCATCCCACAGCCGCACAGGCCGAAGCCTAGACCCAGCGCGGTCAGCGCCAGCGTCCCCGGCGCCGTGGCGATCCCGTAGCCCATCAGCAGCAGGCCGCTCATCTGCACGGCCACCCCGACCAGCGTCACGTTACGCCCAAGACGAGGCGATAGCCGGCGGCCGGCGACGGCGATGGAAAACATCGCCCCAAGGGCGAAGGGGATGTGCAGCAGGGCGGTATGGAACGGGCTGAAGCCCAGTCCGCTCTGCAGCACCAGCGCGGTGGCCAGCAGCAGCGAGGCGGTGGTCAGCTGATAGAGCAGGGTGATGACGATCCCGGCGCGAAAGAAGCGGTCGCGCAGCACCGCGGGGGGCAACAGCAGCGTGCCGCCCCGCCGTTCACGGCCCAGCAGATGACGCCAGAGGAGTGACACCGTGATGAGCGACAGCAGCGGCGGCAGCGCCATCCATAGCGGCCAGCGCAGGGCGGGGCCTTCGATCAAGGTGAGCAGCAGCGCGCCGCCGCCCACCACCGCCAGCAGGGTTCCCAGCGGATCGATACCTTTGGCCTCCGGGCTGCGCACCGCCGGCAGCGCCCGCCAGGCGAGAGCGACGGCGATAACGATCACCGGCACGTTGATCAAAAAGATCGGCCGCCAGCTGAGGCCGAACAGATTGCTTTCGATGATGATCCCGCCGAGCACCGGGCCGAGGATCCCGGCGGCGCCGCCGAGCAGGCCGAAAATACTCATCACCCGGAAACGTTCGTGCGGGCGATACAGAACCTGCATCAGGGAGAGGATTTGCGGGCCCATCATCGCCCCGCTGGCCCCCTGCGCAATACGCATCGCCACCAGCATCTCCGGGCTGGCGGCCAGCCCGCAGCCGGCCGACGCAGCGCCAAACGCCAGCAGTCCGCTGATAAACAGCCGCCGGTAGCCATACAGATCGCCGAGCCGACCGCCGGTGAGCAGCAGAATGGAGAAAAAGAACAGGTAGCCGGTGACCACCCATTCAATTTGCCGCGGGCTGGCGAGCAGATCCCGCTGTACCACCGGGATGGCGACATTAATGATCGAGACGTCGATGATCTCCAGCACCAGCGCTATCGAAACCACCAGCGTGGCCAGCGTGCGCTGCCGCTCGCTGGTATAGGGAGGCGCCTGAACCGCGGCCGCCGAAGCGTTATTGAGCATGATGTACCTTCAGATTTGGTTAAAAGCTTGTTAAATAATGTTGACAATTTATAGCAACCAGAGATTAGAATTAGAGCACTCATTCTGGTTATGCCGCGTCAGATCCTGCTGTTGACCGCGAAGCCAGAAGGGAAGGCGTCACACTGCCGCTCCGAAACAGAATAAGAATTCTTATTCTAATTTTGTTTGTTTTGATCTGGCAAGTAGAGAAGGGGGTCGGATGTATTTGTCCGCATGTATTGAATGGCTGTTTCGTGAAGAGTATCCCGATTTCAGCGATCGGGTCCGGGCGGCGAAAGCGCAGGGATTCAGCCATGTTGAGTTTCATCTCTGGCGTGATAAACCGCTGGCGGCGCTGGCGCAGGCGCTGGAGGAGACCGGCGTGACGCTGTCGAGCTTCGTGGTGGAGCCCCGGCGCAGCCTGGTGGATCCGGCGGAGCATGAGCAGTTTCTGGCGGCAGTGAGCGACAGCCTGGCGGTCTCGCGCCAGCTGGGGTCGCCGCCGCTGGTGGTGGCCTCCGGCTTCAGCCGCGAAGGGGTGGCTATCGCCGAACAGCAGGCGCAGGCGATCCACATCCTGCGCCAGGCGGCGACACTGGCGGAAGCCGCCGGGGTCACTCTGCTGCTGGAGCCGCTCAACACCCGCATCGATCATCCGGGGATGTTCTTAAACAATACTCGGCTGGCGCTGGACATTATCGAGGCGGTCGACAGCCCGCGGCTGCAGCTGCTGTTTGACGTCTATCACTCGATGGTGATGGAAGAGGAGATGGAGGAGGTGCTCGGCGGCAGAATGCATCGGGTGGGGCACGTGCAGATAGCGCAGGCGCCGGATCGTAACGAACCGGATCCGCGCAGCGGCGAGTGGCCCAATGTGATCGCCCGGCTGCAACGCCTGGGCTACAACGGGGCCATTGGCCTGGAGTATAAACCGTCGCTGCCCGCAGCGGCCTCGGTGGCCCGCGCCCGCGAAGCGACCGGCTTATCCTGTTAACCAACTTACCTGGTACTTTTATGACTCAGAAAATAAAACGCGGCGTCAGTCTGTATAGTTTTCAGAATGAGACCTATCTCGGCAAGATGTCCCTCGATCAGGCGATCGGTCACTGCGCGGCGTTCGGCGCCCGCGGCATTGAAGTCGTCGGCGAACAGACCTTCGCCGGCTGGCCGGAGTGCGGCATGCCGGAGGCGGCGATCGCCGACTGGCACCGTCTGATGCAGCGCCATGACACGGTGCCGGTGTGCCATGACTTTATGCTCGACTATAAGCGTTATAAAGACCGGCCGATGCCGTTTGACGAGCAGGTGCGCAGCGTGCAAAACGACATCGATTTTGCCGCCCGGCTGGGCATGCGCTTTATCCGCTCTCTGGTTTCCGTGGCGCCGGAGGTGCTGGTGGCGGCGGCGCCGTATGCGGAAGACAAAGGGATCACCATTCTGCTGGAAGTGCACGCCCCGCTGCATTTCGATCATCCGTGGATTATTCGTCATGCCGAAGCCTATGAAAAAGCCAATACCCGGGCGCTGGGCTTCCTGCCGGATATGGGAATGTTTTTAGCCCGCTTCCCGCGGGTGTGGAAAGAGCGCTTTATTCGTAACGGTTGCCCACAGGCGGCAGCGGATTTTATCGAGAAAGCCTATGAGGAGCGGACGCTCAGCGAATACGTGATCCTGGATGTGATGCAAAAATGGGGACCGGGCCCGCAGCTGGCGATGGCGGAAACGCTGCGCCACAACGCGGCGTTCGAGCCGAAGCGGATGCTCGATTTTATGCCGCGGATCCACAACATTCATGCCAAATTCTATGAGATGACCGACGAGATAAGCGAGTGGTCAATTCCCTACGATGAGATCTTCCGCGTGCTGCAGAAGGGCGGCTATGAGGGGTATGTGTGCTCCGAGTATGAAGGCAACCGCTGGGTGGAAGACGCGCAGGAGGTGGACAGCCTGGAGCAGGTCCGCCGCCAGCAGCTGATGTTCTGTCGCCTGTTAGATGAAACCCCACCCCCGGCGCTGCTGGGTCAGTAAGGAGCATTATCATGTTTGATCAGCATATTATCTGCCGCGAAGGTTTCAGTAACGTCACCCGCGACGGGGAAGTTATCGGCGTGCGCTTTTTGGCCCGTCTGCCTTACTACCGCGGTCTGGGTCTGTCGATGGTGGAAGATATCGCCGTGACCCTCAACGGCGAAGCCATCCCGCGGCAGGCGATCCGCCTGGCGCTGCGCGGCCGGGAGTGGACGCTCGACGAGCTGGAGAGCGTCTACGACGACCGGTGGAACTTCGGTGAAAAGGCGACCATCACGGTGCTCAAACCCGGTGGCCTGCCGGCTGGCTGGCATCGCCTGAAGGTGGCCGAGAGGCTGCGGATCTCCTATCTGCCGTTTGTGCCGGTGACCACCTTTGAAACCGAGCTGGAATTAACGGCATAACACCCTGCAGGATCCGCTGCCGTTATGGCAGCGGATTTCTTTAACGCAGGGGGCAGCCACTGGGAAACGGTGAGGAGATTGCCGTTCAGTAAAACCGGTACGGAAGAGCGCGGTTTCTCAGCCCGTCTTTGCGGACGAAATCAGAAAATTTACTTCGCAGGCTAACCGCAGATTGCTTCAAAAAAATTCCCGTATTTGTTATATTGTTGTTCATTGATTACTCACCTCTGCGGTGCCAAAAAGAACAAGATTCACCGCAACCCAGGACAAAACCATGTTAGATTACCGCTTCCCGACAGCTTTGCAGATGGTTCTCAGCGTAGCAATGGCGGAGCAGATGGGTGAACGTTCAACGAGTGCGATTCTGGCCTACGGCCTGGAAGCCAACCCGAGCTTTATCCGCAAATTAATGGTTCCGCTCACCCGTGACGGCATCATTGTCTCCACGCTTGGCCGCAACGGCTCTATTCATCTTGGCCGCCCGGCGGACAAAATCACTCTGCGTGATATCTACCTTTCCGTTATCGAAGATAAAAAACTGTGGGCGTCGCGTCCTGAGGTCCCGGCCCGCTGCGTGGTCAGCGCCAACGCCTGCTGGTACTTCAAATCGGTCGCTGACGAAGCGGAGCAGGCTTCGCTGAACGTCCTTGCTCGCCATACCGTGGCCAGCGCGCTGGAGGCGCTCAAAAACGCCGATACCAGCGGCTGCGACCCGGTACCGGAAATGATCGCCCGCTTTAAAAAAGCGCATTAATCATTTTCTGGTGACGAAAAAAAACCGCCTTCAAATTGTGAAGGCGGTTTTTTGTTATCTGCTGCAGGCTAGGCGCGCAGATCCTCCTGGACCGGCTTACTGCGGGTCACCAGTTTCCGTAGCGTCACGTAAAACACCGGTGTCAGGAACAGACCGAACAGCGTCACCCCCAGCATCCCGGAGAACACCGTGATCCCGGTGACGCCGCGAACTTCCGCTCCTGCGCCGTGGCCGAGGATCAGCGGAATGGTCCCGGCGATAAAGGCGATGGAGGTCATCACAATCGGGCGCAGACGCAGGCGGCACGCCTCCAGCGCGGCCTCCATGATGCCTTTGCCCTGAATCTCCAGCTCGCGGGCAAACTCGACGATCAGAATGGCGTTTTTACAGGCCAGGCCCATCAGGACCACCAGCCCCACCTGCACGAAGACGTTGTTATCGCCCCCGGTCAGCCAGACGCCAAATAGCGCGGAGAGCATCGTCATCGGCACGATAAGGATCACCGCCAGCGGCAGGGTCCAGCTTTCATACAGCGCCGCCAGCACGAGGAACGCCAGCAGCACCGCCACCGGGAAGACGATCAGCGCCGTGTTGCCCTGGGTGGCCTGCTGGAAGCTGAGATCCGTCCATTCAATATTCATCCCATTCGGCAGCACCTGTTTAGACATGGCGTCCAGCAGCGTCATCGCCTGCGAGGAGGAGAGAACGCGCGGATCGGCATCGCCAATCAGGTCCGCCGCCGGATAACCGTTGTAGCGGATCACCGGATCCGGCCCGTAGGTGGTACTGATATTCACCATACTGCCGATCGGCACCATTTCGCCCTGATTATTGCGGGTGCGCAGATTGGCGATATCTTCCACGCTCTCGCGGTATGGTCCGTCAGCCTGGGCCATCACGCGCCAGGTACGCCCGAACTGGTTAAAGTCATTGACATAAGACGAGCCGAGATAGGTCTGCAGCGTGCCGAACAGATCGGTCAGCGATACCCCCTGCGCTTTCGCCTTATCGCGATCGACCTGCACGTCCAGCTGCGGCACGTTAGCCTGGTAGGTCGAGATCGGGAAGTGCATCCCCGGCGTCTGCATAATCGTCCCGGACATCGCATTCACCGCGCTTTGCAGCGCGCCATAGCCCAGCCCACCGCGATCCTGGATGTAAAGGGAGTAGCCGGAGCCCTGACCCAGTCCTAAAATCGGCGGCGGCAGGATGGAGAAGCCAAAGCCCTGCTGGATTTGCGCGATTTTAGCGTTGATTTCCGCATTGATTTCCGCCGCCGAGTGTTTGCGCTGGTCGAACGGTTTCAGGCCAAAAAAGACCGTCCCGGTATTCGGCGTGTTGGTGAACTGCAGCGCGTTAAGACCGGGGAAGGCGACCGCATAATCGACCCCTTCGGTATTCATCCCAATCTCGCTCATTTTGCGGATCACCGCATCGGTACGCGCCAGCGACGAACCTTCCGGCATCTTCACGCCGCCAATCAGGTACAGTTTGTCCTGGGTGGGAATAAATCCGCCGGGAACGACTTTAAACATCACCCCTGCGGCGCAGAGCAGCAGCAGGTACACCACAAACACTGCGCCACGGCGACCGAGGGTTTTACTCACCAGCCCCTGATAGCCGTTTGAGCTGCGCAGGAAAAAGCGGTTAAACGGACGGAAAATCCAGCCAAACAGACGATCGATCAGCCGGGTAGGGAGGTCTTTCTTCGCGCCGTGCGGCTTTAACAGCAGGGCCGCCAGCGCCGGGGAGAGCGTCAGCGAGTTGATGGCCGAGATCACCGTGGAGATGGCGATGGTCACCGCAAACTGCTTGTAGAACTGACCGGTAACGCCTGAGAGAAACGCCATTGGCACGAACACCGCGCACAGCACCAGCGCAATAGCGATAATCGGCCCGGAGACCTCTCGCATCGCCTGATGCGCCGCGGCAAGCGGCGCAAGCCCCTCTTCGATATTGCGCTCGACGTTTTCCACCACCACGATGGCGTCATCCACCACGATACCAATCGCCAGTACCAGCCCGAACAGACTCAGGGTATTCAGCGAGAAGCCCAGCAGATAGAGAATGCTGAAGGTACCGACCACCGATACCGGCACCGCGATCAGCGGGATAATCGATGCGCGCCAGGTCTGCAGGAACAGGATCACCACCAGCACCACCAGCACGACCGCTTCCAGCAGCGTCTGCACCACCGCGCGGATGGAGTCGCGGACGAAAACCGTCGGGTCGTACGGCGCCGCCCATTTCATATCTTCCGGGAAGCGGGTGGCCAGCTCGGCCATTTTGGCACGCACGGCGTTCGACAAATCGATGGCGTTAGCCCCAGGGGATTGGAAGATACCGATCCCGACCGCATCCTTATTGTTGAGCTGGGAGCGCAGCGCATAGCTACCGGAACCCATCTCGATGCGCGCCACGTCGCGCAGGCGGACCAGCGAGCCGTCCTGCGCCGTTTTCAGAATGATATTGCCAAACTCTTCTTCGGTATGCAGACGGCCCTGGGCGTTAATCGAGATCAGGAAATCGCTCTCCTGCGGCAGCGGCTCGGCGCCAAGCTGACCGGCGGAGACCTGGACGTTTTGCTCTTGCATCGCCGTCACCACATCCGGGGCCGTCAGACCGCGGGCGGCCACCTTGTTGGGATCCAGCCAGACGCGCATCGCGTATTCGCCGGAGCCAAATATCTGGATCTGGCCGACGCCGGGCAGGCGCGCCAGCTCATCCTTCACCTTCAGCGTGGCGTAGTTGCGCATATACAGCGAGTCGTACTTACCGTTTGGCGAAAACAGATGTACCACCAGGGTCAGCGTCGGGGACTGTTTCTGGGTGGTGATCCCCAGACGGCGCACATCCTCCGGCAGACGCGCCTCGGCCTGCGCGACCCGGTTCTGCACCTGAACCTGCGCCTGATCCGGGTCGGTACCCGGGCGGAAGGTCACGGTGGTCACCAGCACGCCGTCGGAGCCGGCGACCGATTTCATGTACATCATGTTTTCAACGCCGTTGATCGCTTCCTCCAGCGGCGTCGCCACGGTCTCGGCGATCACTTTCGGGTTGGCGCCGGGATACTCCGCGCGCACCTGCACGCTGGGCGGCACGACGTCAGGATATTCGCTCACCGGCAGCAGCGGGATGGCGATTAACCCGGTGATAAAAATTAAAATTGACAGCACCGCGGCGAAAATGGGCCTGTCGATAAAAAAGCGGGAAAAGTCCATGTCTTGGATTCTCTGATTAGGGATCAGTTAAGGGTGGCGCTGGAGGTCATGGCAACGGTTTTGGCGTTAACCGGCATACCCGGCATAAACACTTTTTGTAACCCGTCGACGATGACGCTATCCCCAGGGTTCAACCCCTTCTGAACGATGCGTAAACCGTCTGCCAGACGCCCCGGGGTAATATCACGTCGCTGCGCTTTACCATCTTTATCAACGATATAGACGTATTTCCGATCCTGATCGGTGAGCACCGCTTTGTCGTCGATCAGCGTGGCTTTGAACTCGGCGCTGCCCGGCAGACGCACGCGGGCAAACAGCCCCGGTGTGAACAGACGCTGCGAGTTATCCAGCAGGGCGCGCATGCGGATGGTGCCGGTGCTCGGCGTTAACTGATTATCGAGAAAATCCACTTTGCCCTGATGGGGATAGCCCTCTTCGCCAACCAGGCCAATCTCCACCGGGAGCGCCTGATTATCGCTGGAGGCGCTTTGCCCGCGGCGGGCGAGATTTTGATAGTGGAGGTAGGTGGACTCGTCGACGTCAAAGTAGACGTACACCGTCTTCTGCGAGACCAGGGTGGTGAGCACGCTTGCGGTGTCGCCCGCCGTGACCAGGTTGCCGCTGGTGATCAGCGCGCGGCTGGCGCGGCCGTCGATAGGGGCAGTCACTTTGGTGAAGTCGAGGTTAAGCTGCGCGGCATCCACCGCCGCCTGCGCGGCGCGAATATCAGCCTGGGCCTGAACCGCGGCTGACCGGCGCTGCTCCCACTCTTCACGGGAGACAAGATTGGTATGGACTAATTTATCGGTGCGGTTCGCCTCGCTTTGCGCCAGGCTGGCCTGCGTTTTGGCTCTCGCCAGCGTCGCCTGCGCCTGCTCCAGCGCGGCGCGATAGGTTCTGTCATCTATGGTGAACAGCACCTGGCCCTTTTTCACCTCCTGACCGTCGGTGTAATTCACTTTATCAATATATCCCGAGACGCGAGGGCGGAGCTGAACGCTCTCCACCGCTTCAATGCGACCGTTAAAACTATCCCACTGACTGATCGACTTCACCAGCACCTTAGCGGCGCTGACCGTCGGGGCGGGAGGCGCGGCATTTTGCGCGACGCTGTCGTCGCAGCCGACGAGCAGAAAGGAGAGCATCATCGCGCCGAGCGCGGTCAGGTGAATGTTTCCCCAGGTTTTTTGCAGGCTCATTATTTTTATTCCAGTCATTGTAGCCGCCGGGCAAGACGCAGCCTGAGAGGCTGCGCCACTTCCTTTGTCCGGGCTGGCTTAAGGCCATTTGTGTCGATCATCGCCACAAAATTGTAACAATTTCGAATACACTATCGCGGCGATTGTAGGAAGGCGCTTAACTAAGTGCAAGAATAATTGTTGCACTTTATGTGCGATCCTCACCGGAGAAAAAAGGCGCGATCCTGGCAGGGTTTTAAATGCAACAATAAAACTTGCATTTTGTGTAAAACCAGGCCACCTTTTAATGCAACTGCTAAAGATGCTTTTAACCGGCCGCGAGGGGGAAATATGATGAACACTGGCGCCATCATTCAGGATCTGATCGACTGGATCGACAACCATCTTGATAGCCGTCTGGATATTGATACCGTTGCCCGGCGAGCCGGCTATTCGAAGTGGCACCTGCAGCGGATCTTCAAAGAACATACCGGGCACCCCCTCGGGGAGTATATCCGGGCGCAAAAGCTGCAAAAATCGGTTGAACGCTTAGCCCACAGCAACGAGCCGATCCTCAACGTGGCGATCGCCCTCGGCTTTGACTCCCAGCAGTCCTTCAACCGCAGCTTCAAGCGCCAGTATGGCCAGGCGCCCGGCGTCTGGCGCCGGAGTATCAGCCGCTCTGCCGCGCAGACATCTCGTCAGTGATCTTCATGACCGGGGAGGGTCAGTCCTTACCCGGTCCATGATCGAATTTGCTGCCTTTGCCGATGGCATAGAACTGCCCGCCTGCGACATAGTGAACGGTCCGTAGTTCGTCCGGTGCATCATCAAAGATCCAGTGTCCGTTGCGGAATACCCGGTCATCGCTCCAGGCGGCGACGATGTCGCCCATAAACAGATTGTGCTGTTGCTGGATGTCCGGGTAAGGCATCACTTTGCACACCAGCCAGCCCGCGCAGCCTGCGACAAGGGGGAGATCGAACCCTGGCTGATAAAAGAAGGGGATGGTGTCGTTTTTATCCGGCGCATCGGCATAGCTGCGCCCGCCAGCGTAGAGGACGGTTGCCATCTGGCTGACTACGGGGATCTGCACGACGAAATAGCCGCTCTTTTCCACCAGCTGACGAGTGAAGGCCTGGGTGCCGATATAGGCCACCACTTTTCGCTCGCCTGCCAACCCAACCCAGGCGGCTGACATGACATTTTCGACGCCATCATATTTTGCGGAAATCATGGTGGTGGACCCGACCTGCAATAAACGATAGGCCTTACGTAATTCGACAGCCTGAACGGACATGATTTTTCCTTTATACGTGTTATTTAATTTGTTGATTGTATGGATATTTGTTGAGGTCATGGTCATTTTCAACCCTTCATTCGTCATCCACCGTGCAACGATACGCCAGGCGATTAAGCGCAAAAAGGTGCGTAAATTGTTTTCATTATTCATAATTAACGAATAATCATGCCATCTGTCGGTAAGCTGCTCGCTACAGGAGAGAAAGAAGGTGGATCGTATCCAGGCTATGCAGATGTTTGTGCGCGTCGCGGAGGCAGGGAGCTTCGTGCGTGCCGCGGAAACCCTTTCCCTGCCAGCCTCCACTGTCACCAGTACCATTAAAAACCTTGAGAAATACCTGAAGGTGCGGCTGCTGAACCGGACCACAAGGCGGGTGAGCCTGACTCCGGAAGGGATGCAGTATCTGGCGCAGTGCCGGGAAATTCTCGCCCTCATCGAACATAGCGAATCCAGCCTGGGCGAGTCTGTCGCGCGGCCTCAGGGGCGTCTGCGGGTTGATATGCCCGCGGGCATCGCGCATTTCATCGTCATGCCCCATCTGCAAGACTTTTACCGACGCTACCCTGACATCTACCTGATGATCGGCGTCAGCGATCGGCCGGTCGATCTCATTCAGGAAGGCGTCGACTGCGTGATACGCACGGGAGAGCTGAACAACTCCAGCCTGGTGGCCCGGCCTCTGGGCCGCTTTCGCTGGGTCACCTGCGCGTCACCGGACTATCTTCGGGAATATGGCGTGCCGCCGTCACCGGAGGCGCTCTCTCAGCACCGGGCGGTGCATTACTTCTCCGGCCAGGCGAGGCGGGCCGATGAGTTCCGCTTCGTTCGCCACGGCGAGACCTTTTCTGTACCCATCAGCGGCACCGCCGCGGTGAATGAAACGGGGCTCTATATAAAAATGTGCCTGGCAGGATTTGGACTGGCGCAGCTGGCGGAGAATATCGTTGCTGACCACCTGCGGGAGGGGAGACTGGTGGAAGTGCTGACGGACTGGCAGCCGCCCCCGGTACCCATCACTTTGCTCTATCCGCACCAGCGTTTTCTCTCTCCCGCCGTGCGGGCGTTTGCTGAGTGGATGAGCGAGGTGGTTTGAGGGGAGTATTGCTTGCATTTAGCGCTTCGCGATGGAGGGTAGGGTTCCAGCAGAAATATCTGGTCTGCTGATGAATCGCTCGATATTCTGTAATGCTTTGTCTTTTTTGTGAACAGGAAAAAGTATGCTTAATACGCTACCCGATTTACACAGAAGTTTTGCAGAGCAACTGAAGCTTAAATTACAGTCTGATTCGCGGATCCACTCCCTTCTCGCCGGCGGCTCGTTTATCCATGGCGGGTTTGATCAATACTCCGATCTGGATTTCGTGGTGGTGATCGACCCTCTCTATTATGACGAAATCATGGCTCAGCGTATGGCGTTCGCCGGAACGCTCGGCCATCTGCTACATGCTTTCACCGGGGAACACGTCGGTGAGCCTCGCCTGCTGATCTGCCTGTTTGGCCCGCAACTTCTTCATGTCGATCTGAAATTTATCACCCTGGACATGCTCACTCAGCGCGTTGAGGAGCCTGCCGTGCTATTTACCCGTGATAACGATGCTCTCGAGCGACAGCTGGCAAAATTTAGCGCGCACTGGCCGAACATGACGCCGGAGTGGTTTGAGTCCCGGGCCTGGATCTGGCTGCATTATGCCGGGGTTAAACTGGGCAGGGGGGAACTCTTCGAAGCGCTGGGGATGCTGTCTTTCTTCCGGGAACAAGTGCTGGGACCGATGCTGTTCCGTCGCGCCAATCTACCGCAACGTGGCGTTCGCCGAATAGAAGCCCTCGGCATTGATCCCGATGGCCTGCTGACTTCCACCCTGGCAACGCACGATCGTCACTCTGTCGGGATTGCCATCCGAAGGGCTGCTGACGCTTATGTCACTCTGCGGGCTGATGCGCTGACTGACAATATCGCAGACGATGCGGCGCGTCGGGCGGTCCTAGCCATGCTGGACGCGTATTCTGCCAAGGGGTAAATCTATCCCTCCGGCCGCGGACGCGGCCGGAGTGTGCAAGGGTTGTACGAGATGTTGTGGGTGGTCTTATCCTGAGAGGGGGGGCTAGCGGGGTATCGGTAACGTGAAAATACCAGAGCTTTTCGTTGGGCCTATCAATGGGCCTAAAAGGTTCGGATTTAATGAGTTCTCTTCGGACTTCGCGGGACAAATTGCAGATACAAAAAAGCCCGCAGGGCTTGCGCCGTGCGGGCTCTCAGGACTTCATCGGATGACTCTGGTAATCACCGATGGAGAATTTTGGTGGGCTGGCGTCCCTGTGCTTTGTTTTTCAACGATATGATTTTTATTGTTATTTTTGTATCTTGATTCATTAAGGGTTCAATAAAGGGTCCTAAAAAAAGGCGTCATTACAGATTTTACTTATTCCAAAGCTAAAATCTTGGATACTACTGACGTTGAGGAGTTGAACTCACGAAACATAGCCTTTCTTATCCAGAGGCTATTTCCCGTATGCAAGTTCTTACTTCTAAGTAAGTCTTCTCAAAGTGCTAAACAAGAATTATAAAGGGGGATAGTACGGAATTAAATCACAAATAACTTAACTCATTGATAAGTAATTATTTATTAAAAAAATTTACATAGACCCAAAAAATAGCACTTTTTGTAAAAGTCCTCCAAAGCCTATGCTGGCTTGCTTTCAAAACACCCTTCATAAATCTGACTAAAAAAAAACCATCTCTTGATCAATTCGTGCTTTTTGATAGTTGATCGCCATAAGCGATCTGAAGATACTGCATCCATCAAACGACAATGGAGAAATGTATGACAGAAAGAAAAAGATTTATCCGTCTGCCTGAAGTGCTGGAAAGAACCGGATTTTGTAAAGCTTGGATTTACCGATTGATCAGTCGTGGACAATTCCCTGCACCAATAAAACTTGGCGATCGAGCAATAAGGTTCGTAGAAAGTGAAGTTGATGAGTGGATTGACCAAATGATTTACACGTCTCGTAATAAAGCAGCGTGATTTGGTTTGTAGAGCGTTTAGGGCCAAGTATGAATAATAAACCCATATTAAACTAAAGGTCAGATGTATATCTGACCTTCATTTATTTCAGCATTAATAATGATGCTGTGAAATATTTCTTTATTTCTATTGACTATTAAAATATAAGATCTATAAAAAGTAAAGATACAAAAAAAGCCAGATTTTAAATCTGACTTTTTAAGGACTAAAAAAGTTTTCGCTGACTTTTTTAAGTCTTGTAATCAGTTAGAGGATTAACGTGATTACAAATATAATAAAGTATTAAATAATCTTTTCATATTTGTCAAATCTAAATCTGAGCTTTTTACAAGTCTTTTAAATACCACTTCCAGAATCTTTAATGTCCTCGAAAGCAATCAAATTATAAACCTTTGTATCAGGTCTACATATGTGGAGCAATTGAGCGCGAGTCGCTAATAAGAGATGTCCGTATGTTTTGTTGGTTGTAGGTATAGAAGGGGAAGCGACGTAATACCAACCCGAAGCGAAGTTCTAAACAGATAAGTGAAGTTGTATATGGAATAGCTATGAGAAAGCCCTACCTTTGTTTACAGCATGAATAGGGGATAACAATACATTAATCTGCATGAACGAATCTGGGGGTGTCGTAGGGTGTCCTACATTGGAAACGATGTAGAGCTTTAAGCCAGATCAACTTGGGTGAAGTCATATTTTTCATCTTGGTTTTCGCCAATCTTGATATATTTTCAACAAAATAAGTTGAAAATTTCAGGAGGCGAAGCCTTGGATGAAGTCCCCTTTTCGGGGGCGAACACAAGGCAGTATATAACTCTCAGTAAGGCTGTTTTTGTTTATAGCAAAGGTGCATTGTTTTATGGCACCAATAAAATATAAAGTTGAACTAGATCTAAAAAATATATAGGGCGAAGCCTAATAAAGTAAAAAGAAAACCATATATAAAAGATATAAAAAAAAGTCTCGCGCCAGATATCCCATCATAGAAATTTTCCCGCTGTTGTCCGTTCGAGATCCAAATCCTTAACAGGAATAGATCGGTATAAAAGATCGATAATTAGATATTGATAGCTTTTGACAATCAAATGATACCAGATCGATCGGTGTTTAATTGATATAAACGATCGATTATTTGTTTATGATAGCTAAAACCTATCATGGTGTGATTTTCGATCGGTACAAACGATATGACGAACCATCAAAATAATTGAATTCTAAGACGTTTACAGGCCAAGCGTTGGCCTGTGTCTTACCAATGAAGGAAAAGGTATGCGGAAATTTATGTTAGTGGCAGGTCTTGCCGTCCTGTTAGCAGGGTGTGGCGATGATGGCATCTATGGCAACTATGTTAATCAACAGTTTGGCGTCAGGCTTGATATTCAGAAAGATGTGATCAAGTTTCGCGATGGTGTTTTTACCGTTAAAAGCTGGGATGAAAGCAAGAAACCCATCTATATCGTCAAAACGCAAAACAAAAATCTCGGATCTTGGACTTTTAAAATCGAAAAAGTCAAAGATGGAGTTGTTTACCAAGGTGCGGTTTTTAAGAAAGATTAGAGGAGTAGGAAATGGAAAATAATACCATTCAATGCCCATACTGTCTAAAAGAAAGTCAGAAAGGGGTTCACGTATGCACTGGATGTCAAGCAACTGTATTATACGGTGCTCCGCCGGGTTGGTGCGTATTTTTAATAGTATTCAGCACCTTAATATTATCAGTTTTGATTGGTATGAGTTCAGGAATAATGGCTGGTAATATTAGTTTATTTGTTATTGCGATTGTTGGGTTTATTATTAGCAAGTTGGCTTTTTCTGACAGGATTTCTTTCAGAAGGAGAATGTAAAATACGTCTTCCAAGGTGATGGCTCGAAGTGTCGAACCATCACCCATATAAATTTTATTTCCTCCTCTATATCATCAAGCACTAAATCGGAACCCGCAAGCGGGACCCCACGATTTACCCCTTGACGATTCCCCCCAAAGTTGTCATAAAGACAATATATTATTTACCCTATCTTTTATTTGCATTTTATTTATCGTGCAGTGTATTTATTTATGTAGCCGCTATTGACTACTTTGTTAGATCGGTTATTTATTTAAATATAAGTTGAGTTCAGCTTTTATTTTTTAGTTTTCGGAAACTGAGGCAAGGTGTAATAGCGTATCCGCTATTTACCCAATCCTTCGGATTGCCCCCTCTCACTTCGTTCGGGGGGTTGAAAAACAAAAAGCTCTACCTTCCGCCTGTTCCCCTTATCAAATGGGAGGCGGTAAATCAAACCCCAAAGATTTACTTTGGATATTATAAATAATATTAGGAGTTATACATATGTCGCACGATTTTAGTATTGAAAGAAAAAAAGATAAAAAAGTGGCTTTCTTTTTTGGTTATGCTGACGCTGTTTTTTATAAGAGTTTTCATTGTGAAGAGTATAATAATCATTTTTCAGGTAGCAATGAAGGTAAAACAATAAGTAAAAAAGGAGCAGAAAGCGCATTAAATAAAATAATAAATAGCGAAGAAATAAAGAACTATCCAGATCCTGAACGTATCAATGACATTAAAGGTTTTTATAATAATGTTGTTTTAAAATCAAAAGAAGAAGATAAGTTTTATATTCACTTTAGTTGAGGGAATTAATATATGATTATAGCAATAGCAATGATGCTTCTTTGTATAATGCTTGGCGGCTTCATGATCCGTAGTTGTATGGGTAAAAAAGACTCTTCAAGCGAAGCAAAGCAATCAATATCAGATGTTAGAAAAATGATAGATAAAAAAGCGCTGATTAAATATAAGAGGGTTAATAGAATATGAATAATGATGACTTAGAGAAACAAATAAGTTTGAAAATGAAGTTTGAGTTATTAGCCAGATTTTTTTACTACATAGAACAAGATAAAAATATACCTTTTAGTGAAATAAATAGTGATGAAAAAAGATTATGTTATTTCGTTTCTCATAGGTATATAGAAGAAAATAAAGCTGATGATCTTCTAAAATTGTTAATTGATGAAAATGATGAAGACTATATAAAAGCTATAAGAGATTATATGTTTACATGTGGGAAATAAAATATGGATACAGACAGAAAAAGAGGTCGTATAGAACTAAATCAAGAAGAACGCAGAGACATATCTATACAGTTCAGGGTAAACAAAGCAGAGTTTGAATATTTAAAATCATTAGTGGAAGCATCAGGGCTTGAAAGAGGTCATTACATTAGAAAAGAGATTTTAAACTCTGAACCTATTGTTAAAAGAAAAATGCCAGAAGTTAATCAAAAAACATATATGCAGCTTTCAGCAGTTGCCAATAATATAAACCAAGCAACAAAGAAACTAAATGGCAATCAGTATTTTGATAAAAATGAGGTTGATAAACTCAACTTTAATATAAAGCAGGTTGGTAGAAGGATAATAGAAATTAATAAAGATTTGGGGTATATATGAAAGGGAGTGTGGCTAAAACGGGAAGATCATTTAAAAATAGAGTTGATTACATATTAAAAGATGAGCACAGTTTTATTTGTAGCAACATGTCAGCAGATAAAAATAACGTAAGTGATTTAACTGATGAGTTCAAGACTGTAAGCAGCTTTAGACAAGATATCAAAAGACCAGTATTTCATGCATTTTTATCTCTTCCAAAAGATGAAAAATTAACAGATGAAAAATGGCAGGAGATAGCAAAAGACTATTTGAAAGAAATGAATATCGATATTGAAAAACATCAATATATTTGTGTGCGTCATAAAGATACAGATAAAGACCATATCCATATTGTAGCAAACAGGATCGGCCTTGATGGTTCTGTATGGCATGGTCAGCACTCAGCATTTAACACAATAGCAGCTTGTGAACGTTTAGAAGTAAAGCACAGCTTAACCATTACTAAAGGCTTGCAGGGGCAAAAATCAGACGTATCAGCACCAACCAAGAACGAGATCGAGCTGGCATTGAGGACAGGTGAGAAACCAGCCCGTTTAGTGCTACAGAACGCACTACAGGCGGCTTTAGTAGGTAAGCCTGATTTGTCCACGTTCATAGACAGACTGCAGGTTGTAGGCATAGAGCTGGCTTTTAACGTTGCTTTTACTGGCAACGTCGCCGGAGTGTCATTTGGTATCAAAAATAATGAAAAAAATATTTTCTTCAAGGGATCATCTCTTGGTAAAAAATTCAGTTGGAACACAATAAAAGCAAAGGTGAAATATGACAAAAATAGAGATGATGAAATCGTTAGAAGATTCTCAGCAAGAAAAACAAATGACGAAAATAGTTCTGGACGATCATTTGTTGAACCAGATTTCAACAGTGATAGAGCCTCTGACAGAATCAATGATGATACTATCAGAATCAGTCAGTACAGCATTAAATCAGACACAACAAGTATTAGAGAATACAGAGAAAACGGCTTCAACAACATCATCAATACTAAATCTTTCAAGGAATACGATAGACAAAAAAATAGAAGATTTAGAAATACAAAACAGAAAAATACACAAATACTCAACGGAGTTAAAAAACAAAACTATAAAAAATCAAACAAAATTAATAATCAAAGTCGCTTCAATCGTTGGCATGATAAATCTGATAGCAGTTCTATCAGTAGGATACTTGATCATGCAGAAACAGCTACCACAGCCACAGATAAATTTAGACTCAAAAGTCGTGGCAACATCAATAGTAGAGCAACTAAGATCGAAGAAATGAGAAAACGCTTAGGAATCAGAGAGCCTATCATAGCCCTTAAAAATAAAGATAAAATTATTCAAGAAGAAATAAAGAAAAATCCACCCCATTTAACTGAGTATGAAAATAGATTTAAATCGAAGTTAAAAAACATTCTAAAAAAAGAACAACAAAAACCACATATTAAAGATAATCAGAGTTTAAAAAAATAGGTTTCAATCCCATTAAAAGAAAGCTTTGAATAACAAAAATGGACCAATAATGTTTTTAACAGTAGCAGGTTAAATGCCCGAGATTGAAACCACTCGGGCTTAATTTTTATTTACAATAATACATTTAATCTCTTGGCATTCTCGACCAAACCATTTTCAATACTATTTAAAACTGGTATGAATTTATCAAGCCACTTTTCATCAGATTTTTCATGTTTAGTCATATAATTAAAGAACTGCCGTTTCTTATCTTTGTCTACAGTAAATGGTTGTAATGTGTTTGATGCATCGACACCATAATCAGGTATCCATGATGGATATTGATTATAGGCCTCTGCTATCCATGTATCAGGGAATAATCCTTCAATGGCATTGCCGCCCGGTATAGAAACCCAGTTAATATTCGAAGAAAAACTTAACCCAGATATGCTACTAAGCCTATTACTTACATCTCTTCTAGATTTCATTCCAGCGGCATCGCCATCAAACAATGAAACAAAAATGACTTCATTATAAATGAATTGGTAGTTTGAGTTTAAAAAACCGCCCAAGAAACTACATCCTCCAAAGTCGATGATTTTAGAACTTCTTAAGTAAGGCCACTGACTCGAAAATTTCTCACTGTTTTTTGTTTCTTCTAGGACCCATTTTAAATATTCCCTATCATATGGGCCCTCAACAAGTAAATTATATAAACCAAATCCAAAATAATCACTAAACTTCACCCCTAAAGAATTTCTTATTTCTTTAGTTGCATCTTGGTGATGTTTAAATTTATTATTTATAATCGACTTTGCAATATGTTCAATTCCATTCGCTTTACCCCTTTTACGAGTTTGGATCTCTTCTATCTCTTTGCTAACCCCAATAATCTTTGCAGGATCTTTATTTACAAAGGATAGGGCATGCGTTGTAATAAAGACATTATTAGAAGCTGACAAATCCTCAAGGATTTTATTACAGTTGTCATATAATGCGGGATGAAGAAATGATTCAGGTTCTTCGATTAACCAAATACAGTTTAATCCTGAACGATATTTTTCGTTAGATATCCATTCGAATGATGAAAAGACAGAAAGGCATTGAATCCCCATTCCCTTCTCACTAATTGATGTTTTATAAGTATCATTTATTTTAAAGTCAAATCGTGTTAGTAATTTTTCAGGGTTTTCATCAGGAATAGCAAAATCTATTGTAATATTTCCCATTCCATTTTTTGCTAGTTTTTCATTGATATCTTTCGATGCGCTTGATAATTCAGTCGTGATTTTATCAATTAGTGGGGATATAACTTCAGACGTCTTTTTCTTTAAAAAAGGTATCACAAGATATTCAATGAGTTCGTCCACACTTTTTGAAGATGGAACATATATACACTCAAATTTTGAAAGAAGTAAATCTACAAATTTTCTTTCAATCGATGTGAACGAATTGCTATCAACTGTTCTTTTCAATCCTTTATATACGTTATAAGATGGGTTTCCATTATCTTTTGAAAAGGTAAGGTAAAGTGTTATTTCTTTTGGTGTTAAATATTTCCCATCAACTGAAGTAAATGATACAGTTTGGTTTCCTCGAGATGCAGAATGATCCAGCATTTCGAAGAGATCTTTATGAAGTACGTATATGTCTCCATCATCCTCACTAATAGAGAATGTTGCAGACATACTTGTCTGACTTATAGTAGATAAATAAGGAATATCTCGCGCAATACTATAGTTATCATCATTGTATTTTGCTGTAAAAAAGGTTTTGATAGCTTTTAGTATATTTGTTTTACCGCTATTATTAGGGCCGACTATTGTAATTAAACCGTTGCAATCAATCCTATAGTCTCCATAAATGGAGCGATAATTAGAGATTTTAAAACCTATCAATTTCATATTTTGAACACTCCCTAATGCCATTTTCCAGCTAGAAATCATACACTGTGTGGCAAGATTCTAACATGCTTACTATTGATCTTTGGTTAACTTACGGTTTTTTTGCAAAGTCGATGGGACATCTTGGGCAAAACTTAAATTAGAAGCGAAGACAAATCCAGAACTGGATTACATTAACATAAGGTTCAGATCTCGCTAAAAAACAGTTTTTTTAGTGGGAAAGATAGCAAAATGAAGAAGTTCAGATGCAAAAAAGCCCGTTTACACGAGCTTTTTTTGCACCATCTAATGCACCATAAAATCAAAACCATGATTCAACTTATTGATTTTATTGCAAATTTTTCAGGGGCGTAGGAAGGTGTCGCTCTTTCACGCAGCAATTGCCTTATATTTCTGCGCCTGAACGTAATCTCCCCACCACTGCATCAGCTCTGTTCTTTCAGCAAGATACTCAGCACGATTGTAAGCGGCTATGATTTCGTTGTTCTTAGTATGAGCTAAGGCGGATTCAAGCACCTCTGTTCTAAATTTACCGCTTTCTTCAGCAGCCGTTCTTGCTATAGAACGCATTCCGTGGGCTACCAGTTCACCACCGAATCCCATACGGATGATTGCAGCATTAGCTGTTTGCTCATGCATGTGGTTAAGCGGGGCCTTAATGCTTGGGAAAACCCACTCTCTATGACCACTGATTGGTCTGATTAACTCAAGTATACGCATAGCCTCTTTACTCAGCGGAATCTTGTGAGGGCGTTTCATCTTCATAAACTCACCGGGGATGTTCCAGAATCGATTATCTTCGTCTATATCACTCCACCGAGCACGGACAGCTTCTCCCGGACGAACCCACGTAAGGAGTTGCCACTCAATTAGAAGACGTGTTTCGAGTCGTATAGAAGCGTTAGATAGAGCAATTAAGAATCGGGGTAAATCATCTGGTGGTAAAGCAGGCATGTTTTGCTTCTTGGGCTTACTGAAACGCTGACCGAGGTTATCAGCAGGATTAAACTCAATAAGTTCTTCTGTCGCAGCCCAACGGAAAATTTCATTTAGACGTGAAATGATACGGCGTAGTGTTTCCAGCACGCCTCGTTGTTCTATGGGGTCAAGGTGTTGTTTTAAGAGCTTGGGACGGATCTCTTTGATCGGAACGTTGCCTAAGCCGGGGAAGATATTTCGTTCAAGGCTCCGCCAGATATCTTCTGCATGGTCTGTAGAGATACCAGAAGTCTTGACCTTCTCATCTAACCATTTCCTAGCAACCGCCTGTAGCGTGTGCTCAGTGGCATTCTTAAGGGCATTGGCTTTATCGTTGTTGTGAATCTGCGGATCGATACCACTTGTAAGCAATGACAAGTATTCATCACGTAAAGCCCGAGCTTTGGCAAGTGTGAGATGAGGGTAGGTTCCTAAGCTCATCTTTGTTCGCTTCTTACTTACTGGCACTGCATACCTGAAATACCAATTTTTCTTACCACCCTTTGATAGGGGAGCGATTCGTAGCATCAGGCCGTCACCATCAAAAAGGTTGATCTCCTTTTCTGCTGGCTTGGTATTTTTGATTTCAGTGTCAGTGAGTTTCTTAGCGATTTTTGCCATTTTTAGGACCCTCGATTTTGGGACCCTTTGCGTTGGGTCCCAAAAAGGGTGCCATAAGGAGTAGCTTCTAGCAAATTTCAGTAGACTTCTGTAGACGTAAAAAAGCCCGCAAGGCTGGTTCCATGCGGGCTTAGTAGACTTCAGTATACTTCAAACAACTAAAAAGTGGTGGAGCTGGCGGGAGTTGAACCCGCGTCCGAAATTCCTACATCCTCGGCACTACATGCTTAGTCAGTCTTTACATTCGCTTGCCAGCTGCGGACAGACACGCCACTAACAAACTAGCCTGATTAGATTTAACGCTTCAACCCCAGGCAGGGCATCCACGCGATCTCTTTTGGGTTTGACCTCTCTTTGATCCCCGTCTTAAGAGCGGAAGCTAGGGAGAGAGGGCTCAGAGCAGGTTATTAAGCTGCTAAAGCGTAGTTTTCGTCGTTTGCGACTATTTTTTGCGGCTTTTTACGAGGCCAACCGCCCCTCGGCATGCACCTTGGGTTTCGCAAATCCCGTCGAATCCAGAATCAGCCCCAATGTGTAGGTCAAGTATAACAGATTTGTGAATGTCGTTACCAGCCCCATCACGCAGGATTCTTTCAGCAGGGGTGGACGAAAAAGCAGCATCAACAAGGATATAGCGTAAGGGCCAGCGAAAGCTGGCCCTCAGGGGAGGGGGTTAGCGTCCGGCGTGCTTCATAATACGCGCCTTATCCAGCGCCCATTCACGATCCTTCAGGTCGGTACGCTTGTCGTGCTGTTTCTTACCTTTGGCGACGCCGATTTTCACTTTGCACCAGGCGTTCTTCCAGTACAGCGACAGGGCGACAACGGTATAACCTTCGCGGTTAATACGGCCGTACAGCGTGTCGAGTTCGCGCTGGTTGAGCAGCAGCTTACGGGTGCGCGTCGGGTCGCAGACATAGTGGGTGGAAGCCACGGCCATGGGCGTAAAGTTGGCGCCGAACAGGAAGGCTTCGCCATCCTTCAGGATGACATAGCTATCGCCGATGTTGGCTTTGCCTGCACGCAGGGATTTGACTTCCCAGCCCTGCAGGGCGAGACCAGCCTCGTATTCATCCTCGATAAAGTATTCGTGACGGGCGCGTTTATTCAGCGCAATGGTGGCTGATCCAGGTTTGTGGGCTTTTTTCTTAGTCATAATGTCCTGAAGTCATCGTCTTATACACAGTTACCTCGATCGCATCCTGCGAGGTGTACTGCGCATCTTAGCACGAGTTGCGGCACAGCGTTTTTTTTAGCAGCAGATAAATGATATTATTTGCACTGTGTTTAAATGTGGAACCTGCTATGCCTCAGATTAGCCGTACTGCGCTGGTGCCTTTCAGCGCGGAACAGATGTATCAACTGGTAAACGATGTGAAGTCCTATCCTGATTTTCTGCCAGGCTGCACCGGTAGCCGCGTGCTGGAATTGGGGCCGACGCAAATGACGGCGGCGGTTGATGTGTCCAAAGCCGGCATCAGTAAGACCTTCACCACACGCAATACACTGACCAGCAACCAGAGCATTTTGATGAGCCTGGTGGATGGCCCGTTCAAGAAGCTGATTGGCGGCTGGAAGTTTATTCCGCTGAGCCCGGAGGCGTGCAAAATCGAATTCCATCTCGATTTCGAGTTTACCAATAAACTGATTGAGATGGCTTTTGGTCGGATCTTCAAAGAGCTGGCCGCTAACATGGTGCAGGCGTTCACTTCGCGCGCCAAAGAGGTTTACAGTGCCGGCTAATATTCGTGTTGAAGTCGCCTACGCACTGCCTGAAAAGCAGTATCTGCAGCGGGTCACCCTGGACGAGGGGGCGACGGTCGAGCAGGCGATTATCGCCAGCGGTCTGCTGGCGCTGCGTGATGACATCGATCTGGCGAAAAACAAGCTGGGTATCCACAGTCGTCCGGTTAAGCTGCACGACGAAGTCCATGACGGCGACCGGGTGGAAATCTATCGTCCGCTGATCGCAGATCCAAAAGAGCTGCGTCGCCAGCGGGCGGAGAAAAACGCCGCGAAGTAACCCGCAGCAACAGACCGGCTATCGGCCATAAAAAAAGCGCTCACTGAGCGCTTTTTGCTTTTCCGGGCCTTACTGACTGGTCAGCGCGGGCTTGTTATCAATGTTGGTTAACACGCCGCCATTGTTGAAGGTCAGGGTCAGGGTCTGCTGAGTCACTTTCTCGTGGCCCGGCTCCTGACGGAATACATAGAACCAGGTGTTGGTGCCGAACGGATCCGACATCATTGGCGTTCCGAGAGCATAAGCAACCTGCTGTTGCGTCATACCGACACGAATTTTTGCTACATCGTTAGGTGCCAGATAGTTACCCTGGTTGATGTCAGGACGGTAAACCACTCGTTCCAGAGTGGAACAGCCTGCGGTCAACATAAGAAGAACCGCTGCGGCAGCAGTCAGCGTTTTACAGCGCATAGTGATTTGATTCCTTTTTGGGCCCGAGCAGTACGTGGCTCATCTGTAATATGCCGATAATAATAGACCTTCGCGCCGATGGAAACCTCCGGCTGCGGTCAGCAGGCAATTTGCTGTTCACTATGACCCTGTGAAAATCAAAAAGTTTACGCCGCAAGCAACTCTTTCGCGTTTGCCAGGGTGTTGCGCGTGACCTCGCTGCCGCCCAGCAGGCGAGCCAGCTCCTGCAGACGAGCACGCTTATCCAGCGGCTGCATATGGGTTTCGGTCATCTCGCCATCAGTCTCTTTACAGACAAAGAAATGATGGTGGCCGCAGCCTGCGACCTGCGGCAGGTGGGTCACGCACATCACCTGCGTGGACTCGCCCAGCTGGCGCAGCAGCTTGCCGACCACGGCAGCGGTCGGGCCGCTGATGCCGACGTCCACTTCGTCGAAGATGAGCGCCGGGGTTTCCATTTTACGCGCGGTGATCACCTGAATCGCCAGCGCAATACGCGACAATTCGCCGCCAGAGGCCACTTTCGCGATCGGCTGCAGCGGCTGACCCGGGTTAGTGGTGACGCGGAACTCAATATGATCGGCGCCGTCGGCGGTGAGATGGCGTTCATCAAAAGCGACCTCAATCGCGAAGACCCCATGCGGCATCGAAAGTGAGTGCATACTCTCGGTGATAAGCTGGGTCAGCTCGTCGGCGCTGGCCTGGCGCAGGGCGTGCAGCTGACGCGCGGTCTCCAGCGCCAGCTGATGATGTTCGACCACCTGCTGGCTGAGGGATTCCAGCGAGCCGGCGCTGTCGTCCAGCAGGCGCTGCTCTTCGAGCATCGCCTGATAAACCGTCGGCAGCTCTTCCGGCATCACCTGGTGTTTACGCGCCAGCGCGATTTGCCGGGAAATCCGCTGCTCAAGTTCGAACAGACGGTTAGGATCAAGGTCCAGACGGTCATGGTAGTGGCGCAGCTCGTCGCTGGCCTCGCTGAGCTGAATGGCCGCCTCTTCCAGCATATCCAGCACGCCGGAAAGCTTGCTGTCCATACCCACCAGCTCGCTGACCAGCTGCTTCGCGGTATAAAGCTGGCTCTGCAGATTGGCTTCTTCGCCGTCCGCCAGAACCGTCAGGGCATGCTGGCAGGTGCTGAGCAGCTGCCCGCTGTTGGCCAGGCGCTTGTACTCTTCGTCAATCTGCTCAAACTCTCCCGCCAGCGGGTTAAATTCATTCAGTTCTTTAAGCTGGTACTGCAGCAGATCGGCGCGGGCGGCGCGCTCCTGGCTCTGCTGCTGATGCTGGGCCAGCTCGCGGCAGCTCTGGTGCCACTGGCGATAGTGCTCGGCCATACGCTGAGTGAGCGCATACTCACCGGTATAGCCGTCGAGCAGCGTTTTCTGGTGTTCGGGTTTGGTCAACAGCTGGTGCGCATGCTGGCCATGGATCTGGATCAGCAGCTGGCCCAGCTCGCGCAGCTGCGAGAGCGGGACGGCGGTGCCGTTGATGAAGCCGCGCGAGCGGCCGTCGGCGCTGATCACCCGGCGAAGTAAACACTCACGCCCGCTCTCCAGCTGGTTCTCTTCCAGCCAGCGCTGGGCGGCCGGGGTATCTTTCAGCGCGAAGCGCGCGCACAGGTCGGCACGGGTAGCGCCGCGACGCACCATGTCGGCTTCCGCTCTGCCGCCGAGGCACAGCCCCAGCGCGTCGATGGCAATGGATTTCCCGGCGCCGGTTTCCCCGGTGATGGCGGTCATACCGCTGTGGAAATCAATTTCCAGTTCACGAACGATAGCAAAATTACTGATGGTGAGTTGCGCCAACATAGCTGCCTTCCTGTATGAAAAACCAATACTGTGTTTTCGTACAGTATAGACTGGTTTTTTATCCAGTAAAGAGGCAGCGATGTAAATCAGAACAATTTTTTCGACCAGCCGAGCTTGGTGCTTAATGTATTGAAATAGCTGTAGTCTTTTGGATGAATCAGATTGAGGTGGTAATCGCAGCGGCGGATGAGGACATCTTCGCCATCCTGGATCGGCAGGGCAATCTGACTGTCGCAGCTGATCTCCAGATCGCTGCAGCGGTGAGAGAAGCGCAGGCGGATGGTGCTGTCGCCGTTGATCACCAGCGGTCGCGCCGAGAGGGTGTGCGGGAACATCGGCACCAGGGTGATGGCGTCCAGCGACGGGGTGAGGATCGGGCCGCCGGCCGACAGCGAATAGGCTGTGGAGCCGGTCGGGGTGGAGATTATCAGGCCATCGGAGCGCTGGGAGAAGGCGAAGACTTCATCGATATAGACTTCGAACTCAATCATATGCGCCACTTTGCCGGGGTGCAGCACCACTTCGTTGATGGCGGTGCTGATGCGTTTCTGGCAATCCTGCTGGCACACCTGGGCCTCCAGCAGAAAGCGTTTCTCGGCGATGTAGTGGCCTTCCAGCACGTCGGCGAGCTGCTGCAGGGCGTTGTCCGGGTCCAGGTCGGTGAGAAAGCCGAGGTTGCCGCGGTTAATGCCGATGACGTTAATGTCATAACGGGCCAGAGTCCGCGCCGCGCCGAGCATATTGCCGTCGCCGCCCACGACCACCGCGAGGTCGGCCTGTTGGCCAATCTCCGCCAGCGTGCCGGTTTTCACGTTGCTGAGCTGGAGTTCATGGGCGATCTGCTGTTCAACCAGCACTTCATACCCTTTGCTGCACAGCCAGCGCCAGAGCATTTCATGTGTGGTCAGGGCGGTGGGGTGACGAGGATGTCCCACAATGCCGATACACTTGAAATGGTTCTTCATGATCTGGATGTCCTTGCGTTAAATGAAATAGTGACAATCTGTCCGCTTCCCTTGAAACCCGGAAACTGATCCCCATAATAAGCGAAGTTAGCGAGATGAATGCGAAAAAAACGCGGAGAAATTCATGAGTAGTAAAGAACAGAAAACGCCTGAGGGGCAAGCCCCGGAAGAAATTATCACGGAGCAGCACGACGACGTTGAGGCGGTAGAGCCTGAAGTTTCGGCTGAGCAGGTGGATCCGCGCGATGAAAAAATTGCGAATCTGGAAGCCCAGCTGGCTGAAGCGCAGAAACGTGAACGTGAAGTGATGCTGCGTGCCAAAGCCGACGAAGATAACCTGCGTCGTCGTACCGAGCAGGATATCGAGAAAGCGCACAAATTCGCGCTGGAAAAATTCGTCAATGAACTGCTGCCGGTAATCGACAGCCTGGACCGCGCGCTGGAAGTGGCTGACAAGGCTAACCCGGAGCTGGCGCCGATGGTGGAAGGGATCGAACTGACCCTCAAATCTATGCTGGACGTAGTGCGTAAGTTCGGCGTGGAAGTGATCGCCGACACCAACGTTCCGCTGGATCCGAACGTCCACCAGGCCATTGCGATGGTCGAGTCTGAAGACGTGGCGGCGGGCAACGTGCTGGCCGTGATGCAGAAAGGTTACACCCTGAACGGCCGCACCATTCGCGCCGCGATGGTGACGGTAGCAAAAGCGAAATAACGTTTGCTGCCTTGCTCAACGGCTGCCCGCGGGCGGCCGTTTTTTATGTCATCGCTCCCCGGCGCGAGATAAAAAAACGGCGGGCCGCAGCCCACCGTGAGGTTAATTCCTTCGCTCGCGCTACTCCGCGACGCTCTCGCGTAATGATTTCACCGGCATCACTTTCACCTGTTTGATCATGTTGTCCTGCACGTCGAGAATATCAATATCATACTGCTCAATGCGCACGCGGGTGCCCGGGACCGGGATCTCTTCCAGCGCTTCAAGGATGATACCGTTGATGGTGCGCGCTTCATCTTCCGGCAGGTGCCAGTTGAACGCTTTGTTGATTTCGCGAACGTTGGCGCTGCCGTCGATTATCACGGTGCCGTCGTTGAGCGGGGTCACTTCCTCCGCCAGGGTGGGTGACATGGAGGTGGTGAAGTCGCCGACAATCTCTTCAAGAATATCTTCTACGGTGACCAGCCCCTGAATATCGCCGTATTCATCGACAACCAGACCGACTTTCTTTTTATTACGCTGGAATTTCACCAGCTGGGTGCTGAGCGGCGTCCCTTCAGGAACAAAGTAGATCTCATCTGCCGCCCGCAGCATGATCTCTTTTGTGAACTCTTTCTTCTCCGTCATCAGTCGGTAGGCTTCGCGGACGCGCAGCATGCTGATGGCATCGTCCAGCGAATCGCGGTAGAGCACAATGCGGCCGTGTGGGGAGTGGGTCAGCTGGCGGACGATAGATTTCCAGTCGTCATTGATGTCGATGCCGACAATCTCATTGCGCGGCACCATGATGTCGTTAACGCTGACCTTCTCCAGGTCCAGCACCGACAGCAGCATGTCCTGATTGCGTCGTGAGATTTGTGAACGGGATTCATTCACAATCGTGCGCAGTTCATCTTTGCTCAGGGCGCTGCTGATGACGGTATCGGTGCGGATGCCCATCATGCGCATCAGTATGCGGGTGATGGTATTCAGCAGCCACACCAGCGGCATCATCAGCACTTGCAGGGGCGCCAACAGGAAGCTGCTGGGGTAGGCAACTTTTTCCGGATAGAGGGCGGCGATGGTTTTCGGCAGGACTTCGGCAAATACCAGCACCACAAAGGTGAGTACGCCAGTGGCGATCGCGACGCCGGCATCGCCGTACAGGCGCATGCCGACGATGGTGCCCAGCGCCGAGGCGAGAATGTTGACAAGGTTATTACCGATGAGCACGAGACTAATCAGGCGGTCCGGCTTGCGCAGCAGCTTCTCCACGCGCTTGGCGGGGCGGTTGCCTTGTTTCGCCATATGACGCAGCCGGTAGCGGTTCAGCGTCATCATGCCGGTTTCGGAGCCGGAGAAATAGGCAGAGATAATCACCATGACGATCAGCGTTATGATCAGCGTGGTGGTGGAGATATGTTCCACGTAGGATTCCTTAAAAGACTTAGCTCACGAACTGTTGCAGCACGCGGCTACCAAAATAGGCCAGCGTCAGCAGACCGGCGCCAGCGACGCTGAACCAGACCACGCGACGTCCTCGCCACCCTTCATGATAGTGGCCCCATAGCAGGACGATATAGACGAACCACGCAATAATCGACAGCACCGCTTTATCAATGTTTTCGCTGCTGAACAGATTGTGCATATAGAACAGGCCGCTGCACAGCGTCAGAGTCAGCAGCACTACGCCGACCTGAGTAATGTGGAACATTTTGCGCTCAATGCTCATCAGCGGTGGCATTTCGCTGCTGAAGGCCAGCTTTTTGTTCTTTAACTGGTAGTCGATCCACGCCAGCTGTAGCGCATACAGCGCGGCAATGATCAGCGTGGCGTACGAGAAGAGCGACAGGCCGATATGCACCAGCATCCCCGGAGTGGTTTCCAGGTGGGTGATATATTCGTTAGGCACGAAGGTGGCGAAGGCCAGGTTGATCAGCGCGAAGGCATAGACGATAGGCAGCAGCAGCCAGCCGCGATTGCGCGAGGCCACGATAGTCATCACCGTACAGATCATCAGGCTCACCAGCGACCCGACGTTCAGTAAGCTGAGGTTTTGCCCGCTCTCGCCGCCGGGGAATATCCGTGCTTCCAGCGCAAAAGCATGGCAGATCAACGCGATAGTCGCAGATAAAATCGCCATTCGCCGCCAGCTGCTGTTTTTTTGCAGCAGGCCGGGGATAATCAGCGCGAGGCTGACGGAGTAGGCGACAAGGGCGAGTAGAGCAAAAACAGGCATAGGTGTCGGCTGTTGGCTAAATAAGAAAGAGAAGCAGTATAACGTCAGCAGGCCTCTGCTCCAACCGTTGCAGCACATTCAGATTGATGTCGTGTTATACTCCGCCACATTCGTTTTGTGTGTCGCTGCGGCGACCGACCGTTTCCACCTCAGGCGAGAGACAATGTTTGATAATTTAACCGATCGTTTGTCGCGTACGCTGCGCAACATTAGCGGCCGCGGACGCCTTACAGAAGACAATATTAAAGACACCCTGCGCGAAGTGCGCATGGCGCTGCTGGAAGCGGACGTTGCGCTTCCGGTGGTACGTGATTTCATCAGCCGCGTCAAAGAGAGCGCGGTCGGCCATGAAGTCAATAAAAGCCTGACCCCGGGTCAGGAGTTCGTCAAAATCGTCCGCAACGAGCTGGTGGCGGCGATGGGCGAAGAGAACCAGACCCTCGACCTGGCGGCGCAGCCGCCGGCGGTGGTGCTGATGGCGGGCCTGCAGGGTGCCGGTAAAACCACCAGCGTCGGTAAGCTGGGGAAATTCCTGCGCGAGAAGCATAAGAAGAAAGTGCTGGTGGTCTCCGCGGACGTTTACCGCCCGGCGGCGATCAAACAGCTGGAGACCCTGGCCGAGCAGGTCGGCGTCGACTTCTTCCCGTCCGACGTCGGGCAGAAGCCGGTTGATATCGTCAACGCGGCGCTGAAAGAAGCGAAGCTCAAATTCTACGACGTGCTGCTGGTGGATACCGCCGGTCGTCTGCACGTTGACGAAGCGATGATGGACGAAATTAAGCACGTCCACGCCGCCATTAATCCGGTTGAAACCCTGTTCGTCGTCGATGCGATGACCGGCCAGGATGCGGCGAATACCGCTAAAGCCTTTAACGAAGCGCTGCCGCTGACCGGCGTGGTGCTAACCAAAGTGGACGGCGACGCCCGCGGCGGCGCGGCGCTGTCGATTCGCCATATTACCGGTAAGCCGATTAAATTCCTCGGCGTCGGCGAGAAAACCGAAGCGCTGGAACCGTTCCATCCGGACCGCGTCGCCTCCCGCATCCTCGGCATGGGCGACGTGCTGTCGCTGATCGAAGATATCGAGAGTAAAGTCGACCGCGCGCAGGCCGAGAAGCTGGCCTCCAAGCTGAAGAAAGGCGACGGCTTCGACCTCACCGACTTCCTGGAGCAGCTGCGCCAGATGAAAAACATGGGCGGCATGGCCAGCCTGATGGGCAAGCTGCCGGGTATGGGCCAGATCCCGGACAACGTCAAAGCGCAGATGGACGACAAAGTGCTGGTGCGTATGGAAGCGATCATCAACTCGATGACCCTGAAAGAGCGCGCTAAGCCGGAAATCATCAAAGGTTCACGTAAGCGCCGTATCGCCGCCGGCTGTGGGATGCAGGTGCAGGATGTGAACCGTCTGCTCAAGCAGTTCGACGACATGCAGCGCATGATGAAGAAGATGAAGTCGAAAGGCGGCATGATGAAGATGATGCGCGGGATGAAAGGGATGATGCCTCCAGGTTTCCCGGGCCGTTAAAAACAAGGGCATAAGGCTATCTTGTTTGTCATTTTAGCGCAGAGGTGTGCGCGCCATCCTCACGTACGACGTGTACGTTCCGGTGGCTGCGCGCACGCCGGCAGCGAACTGACTGCACCGCCGACTGCCTTTTACAGCAGACTTATCAACTGCTGATTGCATTTTCCCCAGAAATCAGTAAAATTTTCGGGCTTTTAATATGACACCGGGCTCCGTTCCTCGATGGGGCCCGGTTGTTTTATTCACACAAGAGGATGTTATGGTAACTATTCGTTTAGCACGTCACGGCGCTAAAAAGCGTCCGTTCTACCAGGTTGTTGTCACCGACAGCCGTAATGCACGCAACGGTCGCTTCATCGAGCGCGTTGGTTTCTTCAACCCGATCGCTAACGGTGCGGAAGAAGAAACTCGCCTGGATCTGGATCGTATCGCTCACTGGGTTGGCCAGGGCGCTACTGTTTCCGATCGCGTTGCCGCGCTGATCAAAGCCGCTAACAAAGCAGCTTAATCTGTCACGGTGGTCATGATGAGCAAGCAACACACCGCACAAGCACCTGTTGATCCGATCGTATTGGGGAAAATGGGTTCTTCCTACGGTATCCGTGGTTGGCTCAGAGTGTTTTCCTCCACCGAAGACGCCGAAAGCATTTTTGACTATCAGCCCTGGTTAATCCAGAAGGCGGGTCAGTGGCAGGTTGTTGAGCTGGAAAGCTGGCGCCACCACAATCAGGACATCATCATCAAGCTGAAAGGCGTTGACGATCGTGATGCCGCGAATCTACTGACTAATTGCGAAATTATCGTGGATTCATCGCAGTTGCCGGAGCTGGAAGAGGGTGACTACTACTGGAAAGACCTGATGGGCTGCCAGGTAGTGACGACGGAAGGCTATAGCCTCGGTAAAGTCATCGATATGATGGAAACCGGGTCTAATGACGTGCTCGTCATCAAGGCAAACCTGAAAGATGCATTTGGTATCAAGGAGCGGTTGGTTCCGTTCCTCGATGGGCAGGTTATCAAGAAAGTCGATCTCACTACGCGTACTATCGAAGTAGATTGGGATCCTGGTTTTTAAATTCTCCGGATAAACGGTAAAAGACGGCGCTATGTGGATTGGCATAATTAGCCTGTTTCCTGAAATGTTCCGCGCAATTACCGATTACGGGGTAACTGGCCGGGCAGTAAAAAATGGCCTGCTGAGCATCGAAAGCTGGAGTCCTCGCGACTTCACGCATGACCGGCACCGTACCGTGGACGATCGTCCTTACGGCGGCGGACCGGGGATGCTAATGATGGTGCAACCCTTACGGGATGCCATTCATGCAGCAAAAGCCGCGGCAGGTGAAGGCGCGAAGGTGATTTATCTGTCACCTCAGGGACGCAAGCTTGATCAAGCGGGCGTCAGCGAACTGGCAACGAATCAGAAACTGATTCTGGTGTGCGGTCGTTACGAAGGGATAGACGAGCGCGTAATCCAAACCGAAATTGACGAAGAATGGTCAATCGGCGATTACGTTCTCAGCGGTGGTGAGTTACCGGCAATGACGCTGATTGACTCCGTTTCCCGGTTCATTCCGGGAGTACTGGGCCATGAAGCATCGGCAACGGAAGATTCCTTTGCTGATGGGTTGCTGGATTGCCCCCACTATACCCGTCCTGAAGTGTTAGAAGAGATGGAAGTACCGCCAGTATTGCTGTCGGGAAACCATGCTGAGATACGTCGCTGGCGTCTGAAGCAGTCGCTGGGCCGCACCTGGCTTAGAAGACCTGAACTTCTGGAAAACCTGGCTCTGACTGAAGAGCAAGCAAAGCTGCTGGCGGAGTTCAAAACTGAACACGCGCAACAGCAGCATAAACATGATGGGCAGGCGTGAGCCCCCAATATCAGTTTACCCAGGATAAGAGATTAAATTATGAGCAACATTATTAAGCAACTTGAACAAGAACAGATGAAGCAGGACGTACCTTCCTTCCGTCCGGGTGATACCGTGGAAGTGAAAGTATGGGTTGTTGAAGGTTCCAAAAAACGTCTGCAGGCATTCGAGGGCGTGGTTATCGCTATTCGTAACCGCGGTCTGCACTCTGCATTCACTGTTCGCAAAATTTCCAACGGCGAAGGCGTTGAGCGTGTCTTCCAGACTCACTCTCCGGTAGTTGACAGCATTGCTGTTAAACGTCGTGGTGCTGTACGTAAAGCTAAACTGTACTACCTGCGTGAGCGCACTGGTAAGTCTGCTCGTATCAAAGAGCGTCTTAACTAAGATTCGCTTTCGCGACATCCTGACAAAAAGGGCTGGCCTCAGGGCCGGCCCTTTTTTTATCTTTGTTGTAACCATCGTGATGTAAATCATTTACAATACGCCCTCTATTCGGAGGGGCGGTGGTCAGTAACAGTTTTCAGCAAACGACACCTAAACGGCGAGCCGCCTGGCTGGCGCTGTTGGCGATCCTGCTGATCGTGGTGGCCCCCCTGATCTCCGTCTCCCTGCAAAAAGACCCTATGAGCGCCATGCCCGGCATGCACCACGCCATGATGGTGGACAGCTCGCCAGCGAGTATGGCGCAGATGCCCGGCCACGATATGGCGATGATGCACAGCACAGACGGTGCTACGCCTACCGGACACGAACTGCCGCTGGACCATGCCGAAGCCTGTGGCTATTGCGTGCTGTTAGCCCATGTCCCAGGGCTGATTTTCGCGCTGGCGCTGTTCGTCGCCATGCTCCTGCGGCGCATTCGCCTGCCGGCTTCTCGCCCGGTATTAAAACACTGGCGCTACTTTCCCTGGCTCTACCCCGAAACCCGCGCCCCGCCGCGGCTGTCTGCTTTTTCCCTTTCATAAAAATCAATCTGCGCACCGCGCAACGACCTCTTTTGCTTTAAAAAAGGAAAAGTATGACAACCTGCACCTCGCGCGCGGCATGGCTGAACCTGCTGCGTCGCCTCCATTTCTATATCGGGCTGTTTATCGGACCGTTTATCTTTGTCGCAGCCCTGACCGGTACGCTTTATGTGGCGACGCCGCAACTGGAAAACTGGCTCTATCACGATGCGCTGTATGGCCTTCCCGAAGGCACCCCGCAACCGCTCAGCGCCCAGATTGCGCTGGCCGAGGAAGCGACCCAGGGTAATCTGCGGCTGCTGGCGGTGCGTCCGGCCCCCGCGGTGGGCGAGACCACCCGCATTATGTTTGCCGATCCGCGTCTCGGGGAGTCGGAATCCCGGGCCATTTTTGTCGATCCGATCGCGCTGCGGGTGAAGGGCGATATGACGGTCTACGGCACCAGCGGCATCCTGCCGCTGCGTCAGTGGATTGACTATGCGCATCGTTCGCTGCTGTTGGGCGACAGCGGGCGGCTCTACAGCGAACTGGCTGCCTCATGGATGTGGGTGGCCGCGCTGGGGGGCATTGCCCTGTGGGCGATGACGCGTCCAAAACGGCGGATCAGTAACGCCCTGCAGAATCATCGTCGGCTGCACGTGACGCTGGGCTGGAGTTTACTGCTGGGCATGCTGCTCTTCTCCGCCACCGGCCTGACCTGGTCGCAATGGGCCGGCGGCAATGTTGATAAAATGCGGGCGGCTTTCGGCTGGTGGACGCCGCAGGTCAATACCCTGCTGCACGGTGAGGCACCGATGGCACACGATCCCCATGCCGGGCATCACAGGGAGGCGATGGCCATGACCCAGCATCAGCCCGCGCAGTTTGACCGGGCACTGGCGGTGGCCCGTCAGGCGGGGCTGAACGCCAGCCGGCTGGAGATCCGTCCCCCGGTATCAGACGGACGCGCCTGGACGGTGAATGAGATCGACCGCCGCTGGCCGACGCAGGTGGATGCGGTAGCGATCGATGGCGCCACGATGGAGGTGGTGGATCGCACCCATTTTGCCGACTTTCCTCTGATGGCGAAACTTACCCGCTGGGGCGTCGATTTCCATATGGGGATCCTCTTCGGTCTGGCGAATCAACTGCTGCTGGTGGGGTTTGGCTGTACGCTGTGCGTAACCATCGCCGTGGGGTACCGGCTGTGGTGGATGCGCCGTCCGCCTCAGGCCGTCTGGGATCCGGCGCATTCGCTGCTGCGGGCGTGGCTGTCGCTCGCCTGGCCTGCCCGTGGGCTGGTGCTGGGGATAGCGTTAGCCCTGGGTCTGGCCATGCCATTGATGGGCATCAGCCTGGTGTTGTTCATTGCCGTTGACTACCTGCGCTGGCGCGCGGCAACGGCAATGAGGATGGCGAAGTCCAGCGATTAAGCGGACGTTTACGGCGTGCTGATGACCACCGTGACCCTGCGGTTTTCAGCGCGCCCGGCCGCGGTGTCGTTGCTGGCGATCGGGTATTTTTTGCCAAGGCCGCGGGTGACTAAATTACTGCGCGGGATATGGGCGCCTTCCGCCCAGGCATCGGCTACGCTGTTGGCCCGCTTAAGCGACAGGGCTTCGTTATAGCTATCCTCACCATAATTATCGGTGTGGCCTTCAAGGCGGCTATGCGTTATCCCGGTTGTCGCCAGCCGCGAGGCCATTTGGGTGATCTGCTGGCGGCTGTCGGGACGTAGTCGGTAGTCATTCTTGTCAAACAGGATGCTATCGGATAAGCCCAGGGACCAATCGCCGTTGCTTTCAGTGAAGCCGTAAGATTTCATCGCCGCCACCTGCTCGGGGGTAAATTTTCCCTGAGGAGCCTGGCAACCTGTCAAAAGCGCCGCCGCCATCAGGGCGGGGGCGAAATATTTCGTGATCATAATGCGTCCTTTATTATTTCAGCGTCTGCTGGATACGTTGGTTTTTCATCCGATACATATTCTGATCGGCAAGTTCTTGCAGTGATTCCGCAGTGGCGTGCTCCCACGCCAGGGCATAACCGACACTCAGCGAGAGCGTGGCGCTATGGCCATTGTGCAGATTGAATGGCGGAAGAAATTGTTCCGACAGCGCCTGGCACAGGGCCTGGACTTCTGCTTCCGAGCGCACCTCGCGCAGCAGAACGGCAAACTCATCGCCGCCGAGACGCCACGCCAGATGGCGTTTACCGGCGAAAGTCATCAGGCGGCTGGCGACTTCCATCAGCACTTTATCGCCCGCCGCATGTCCCCAGTTGTCATTGATCAATTTGAAGTTATCGCCATCGAGAAACAGTAACGCTGAGGTCTGGTGATCCACTTCATTTTTCATCAGCTCGGCAAGCGCGTTGCGAAAGGCGGCGCGGTTAGCCAGGCCGGTCAACGGATCGTGTAACGAGCTGCGCAACAGCTGAGCATTTTTGGCCTGCAGCTGGCGCTGCCAGTCCTCCATCTCCCCCAGCAGACTGTTAAAGTCCTGGGCAAACAGATGGAACTCCTCGATACGCTCCTCCGGCACCCGCCGGGAGAAGTGGCGGTTTTCGCGAATATCATGCACGACCTCGGTGATGCTCTGCAGGGCGGCGACGATCCCCCGGTGCAGGGAGTGGGTCAGTAGCAGGCCGATAAACGAGGCGAGCAGAATGCTGCCTGTCAGTACCAGAATCGAGATGCCCAGAAAGTGGCTAATTAGTTCATCAAGCGCGGTTAGTCGCAGCTCGCCGATTTGTTTGCCCTGGTGCCAGATGGGCTGCACCGTGGGCTCCGGAAACAGCCATTTACTGATAAGGCCGCTCACTTGTTCTTTGTTGGCCAGCGGTTCGTGGCGCCATGCGGCGAAGGGCTGCTTCTGGCCGTTGAGCACGATTGCCTGGGAAATCTGCCCTTGCTTCCCCAGCGAAGCGAGGGTCTCCTCTGCTGCCGCGCTGTCGCCAAACACCAGGGCGGCTTCGAGACTGCGGCCCATGGTCGCGGCAGTGAGCTCAAGGTTTTTCTGCGCGTACTGCTTGAGCGTGAAAATAGAGGCCGTGCTCAGCAGCAGCCAGACCAGCGTCATGGAAATCACCACGCTTATCACGCTAATGCGACGCAACGCGCGTTTGAACGTCGGGCGCGATGTCTGTGAAAAGTCCTTATTCATGTGGTTTCTTCCGGGCAAGCATCAGGACGTCCGGGTTAACCCGAACCCCGCTGTGCGTCAGAACGTCCAGATTAACGGAGAAGCGGACCCTGTCGTCGTTGATGATCAGGCAAAACGCGCTACCAATTGAGCAATCCGTATTTTGTTCTGCGATGAGTAACAGCGGCCTCGAGCCATAGCGGCGAGTTAATTCCGACTGTTGGGTCGGCGATTCGCTGCCAAAATAAAAACCATCGCAGGTTGTTTTTAACGCTTCTTCACTATTACGTACTATCACCGGTTGATAGGGCAATGCATCCGGATCTTCATGAGCCAGGCTATGGGTGAAGCGTGATGAGGCAAAAATGCACAGCTTCGGCGCCCCTGTTAATGACGGCCAACGGGTATAGGTCACGATCCCGGAAACAATCGCGCGAACATGTTCTGAAGGTCCGGCAGCAAAAACAGGAGATACCGCGATGAGAAAAAATACAGTCAATAAAAGACGGTGTAATACTGTCATTAACGCTTCCGTCAAATTCGCCCTGGCGCGGGAAAAGCCGCTGCCGATGCCCGGCGAAGAATATCACTGATAGCAAAACCCGTCATTAGATGCGCCCTTTGCTTTGGGACAAATCTCACCAGGATTTTTCGTAATGCCGATGGCTCTGATGAGCCATTTTGGCGCGATTTCGCTATGTGTAAATATTTTTGTACGTTTAATGCCGTGGTAAGTGCCAATTAATTTATTGGTGTAAAGTAAAATTTACGGAATATGGATTGAATTCTTTACTTTGTATGGTATCGTTACGTCATGCCCGCTGAGGCAACCCCTATCGCAAACGAGCTACACAGGATCGCAATCATGCAAAAAGACGCGCTGAATAACGTACATATTACCGACGAACATGTGTTAATGACCCCGGAGCAACTGAAGGCGGAATTCCCCCTGAGCGTTGAACAGGAAGCGCAGATCGCGCACGCCCGTGAAACCATCTCCGATATCATCGCCGGCCGCGATCCGCGCCTGCTGGTGGTCTGCGGTCCTTGCTCCATTCACGATCCGGAAGCTGCGATCGAATATGCTCGTCGGTTTAAAGCCCTTGCCGAAGAGGTCAGCGATAGCCTCTACCTGGTGATGCGCGTCTATTTTGAAAAACCCCGTACTACCGTCGGCTGGAAGGGGCTGATTAACGATCCGCATATGGATGGTTCGTTTGATGTTGAAGGCGGCCTGAAGATTGCGCGTCGTCTGCTGGTCGAGCTCGTGAATATGGGACTGCCGCTGGCGACGGAAGCGCTGGATCCCAACAGCCCGCAGTACCTTGGGGATCTGTTCAGCTGGTCCGCCATCGGCGCGCGAACCACGGAATCTCAGACGCACCGCGAAATGGCCTCTGGTCTTTCCATGCCGGTAGGCTTTAAAAATGGCACCGACGGCAGCCTGGCCACGGCCATCAACGCCATGCGCGCCGCGGCGATGCCGCACCGTTTCGTCGGTATCAACCAGGCCGGGCAGGTCTGCCTGCTGCAAACGCAGGGTAACCCGAACGGCCATGTGATCCTCCGCGGCGGTAAGGCGCCAAACTACGGTCCGGACGATGTGGCGAAATGCGAAAAAGAGATGGCGCAGGCGGGACTGAAGCCGTCGCTGATGGTAGATTGCAGTCATGGGAACTCCAATAAAGATTTCCGCCGCCAGCCGGCCGTGGCTGAATCCGTTGTCGCGCAGATTAAAGATGGCAATCGCTCCATTATCGGCCTGATGATCGAGAGTAATATCCACGAGGGCAATCAGTCCTCTGAACAGCCGCGTGAGGCGATGAAATACGGCGTTTCGGTAACGGATGCCTGCATCAGCTGGGAAACCACCGATGCGCTACTGCGTGAACTGGATAAGGATCTCCGCGGCCACCTGGCGGCCCGTTTGGTGTAAGAGGAAAGTATGGTTGCTGAACTGACCGCGTTACGCGATCAAATTGATGAAGTAGATAAAGCGTTGCTTAGCCTGCTGGCTAAGCGCCTGGAACTGGTGGCCGAAGTCGGCGAGGTGAAGAGCCAGTATGGCCTGCCGATTTACGTCCCGGAACGCGAGGCGGCGATGCTCGCCTCCCGGCGTGAAGAGGCGGCTGCGCTCGGCGTTCCACCGGATCTGATCGAGGACATTCTGCGTCGCGTGATGCGCGAATCCTATTCCAGCGAAAACGACAAAGGCTTCAAAACCCTTTACCCGAATCTGCGGCCGGTAGTGATCGTCGGCGGCGGCGGGCAGATGGGGCGTCTGTTTGAGAAGATGTTAACGCTGTCCGGCTACCAGGTGCGCATTCTGGAAAAAGAGGACTGGGCGCGGGCGACGGATATCGTCGCCGATGCCGGCATGGTCATTGTCAGCGTGCCGATTCACACCACCGTGGAGACGATCGCCAGGCTGCCGCCGCTGCCGGCGGATTGCATTCTGGTCGACCTTGCCTCGGTTAAAGCAGAGCCGCTGCAGGCGATGCTGGCGGCGCATCAGGGCCCGGTACTCGGCCTGCACCCGATGTTTGGTCCGGACAGCGGCAGCCTTGCCAAGCAGGTGGTGGTCTACTGCGATGGCCGCCAGCCAGAGGCCTATCAGTGGTTCCTCGAGCAAATTCAGGTCTGGGGCGCGCGCCTGCATCGCATCAGCGCGGTGGAGCACGATCAGAACATGGCCTTTATTCAGGCGTTGCGCCACTTTGCCACCTTCGCCTATGGGCTGCATCTGGCGGAAGAGAATGTGCGCCTTGAGCAGTTGCTGGCGCTCTCGTCACCCATTTACCGGCTGGAGCTGGCGATGGTGGGCCGTCTGTTTGCCCAGGATCCGCAGCTCTACGCCGACATTATTATGTCTTCGGAAAACAACCTGGCGCTGATTAAGCGCTACTACCAGCGGTTTGGCGAGGCGATCGGTCTGCTGGAGCAGGGCGATAAGCAGGCGTTTATCGATAGCTTCCGTAAAGTCGAACACTGGTTTGGCGATTACGCGCAGCGTTTCCAGAGCGAGAGCCGCACGCTGCTGCGTCAGGCGAACGATAATCGGCAGTAAAGCGAAAAAGGTGTATACAATAAAGCCAGCGACCGCTGGCTTTTTTTATAGGGATGACAACGATGGCTGAACCACAACCGCTGTTTGACTACACCGGATACCTGCCGGAATGCCCGACCTGGAGCGAGGCAGAGCAGGCCCTCTACTGGGCTGATATTATGGAATGTGAAATTCACCGCTACGATACCCGCAGCGGCGAACACCAGGTGCTGCAATTTCCGGAGGAGGTCGGCTGTTTTTCCTTGCGCGAGAAGGGTGGGTTTATCGTTGCATTGCGCAGCGGTATCTGGCTGACCGACGCCCACGGTCTGCTACGGCGTAAAGTCTGCGATAACCCGAGCAATCCGGAACTGGCGCGGTTTAACGATGGTGGGACCGATCGCGATGGGCGCTTTTATGCCGGCACCTTCTGGGGCCCGGGGGATTATAACGGCGCGCTGCTGATGCGGGTCGATAACGACCTGAAGCCGACGGTGATCCAGTGTAACATCCATGGCGCCAACGGTCTGGCGTTTAGCGCCGACCGGCGCTGGATGTATACCTCCGATACGCCGAACGCCGTGATCTACCGTACGCCGCTGGATGAGCAGGGTGAGCCTGGCCGGCGCGAAGTCTTTCGCCGTTTTCAGCCTGGCGAAGGGATACCGGACGGGGCGGCGATTGACGTGGAGGGGTGTTACTGGAGCGCAATGTTTGACGGCTGGCGGATCGCCCGTTTCTCTCCGCAGGGTGAGGAGCTGGAGTCCTACCCGATGCCGGTACGTTGCCCGACGATGGTCTGCTTTGGCGGGGCGGATATGCAAACGCTCTATATCACCACCACCCGGGAAAACATGGAGGACGATGAGCTGGCGCAGTATCCGCTGTCCGGCGCCATCTTCACCCTGCCGGTGGCGGTGGCAGGGATGAAGAAATTACCGTTCCGCGAACGTTAAACCGGATCCACCGGCACGACGTTTTCGCTGGGGTAGCAACCGAGAACCTTCATGGAGCGGGTGATCTCCGCCAGCTCCTTCAGCGCCTTGCGCATGGGCAGCGAGTCCAGGTTTGCCTGAATATCGAGATAAAACATCTCTTCCCACGGATTGCCATGGATGGGGCGAGATTCCAGTTTGGTCATGATCAGATTGTGATTGCGCAGCACCAGTAAGGCTTCCACCAGGGCACCCGCCTGCTGACCGGTCGCCATTAACAGCGTGGTCTTCGCCGGAACCTGATCGGAGACGTTTACCGATTTGCGCGCCAGAACGAGGAAGCGCGTAATATTCTGCGTCTGGTTGGCCTGGCAGTGCTCCAGCACCTGCAGGCCGTACAGAGCGCCGCCCGCTTCGCTGCCCAGCGCCGCGACGGTCGGGGCGTTCGCCTGCGCGACTTTTTCCATCGCCGCTGAGGTGCTCTCGGTATATTCAATCTTCCAGTGCGGGTAGCGACTCAGATACTGGCTACACTGCTGGAACGGTTGCGGATGGCTGTAGACGGTCTGAATTTTATCGGCATCCGTCGAGGTGCTGACCAGTACGCAATGATCGATAGGGATCGTCAGCTCGCCTACGATCGACAGGCTGGTGTGCTGCAGCAGATCGTAGACATCGTTGATCCCGCCGGAGCTGGTGTTTTCAATCGGCACTACGGCGTAATCGGCCTGGCCGGTTTCCACCTGATTAAAAATATCGGCGAACTTCGCGCAGCCGCTTTCAATAAACTGCTCAAAGTGGCGAGCGGCGTACTGACGCGCCGCCAGATGCGAATAAGAGCCTTTGGGACCGAGGAACGCCACGCGAGCCGAATGCGGGTTAATTTTATTCAAATGCTGCTGCAGCAGGGTTTGCTGGGTCAGTACAGAGTCTTCGATAATCAGCTGGAACAGGCGGGTGATGTAATGAGCGTCCAGATTATGGCGCTTGCCGAGGGTCATCAGACGCTCCAGCAGATCGCGTTCGCGGTCAATATCACGCACCGGGCGATGGGAGGCCAGTTTGGCTTTACCAACCTCAACAGCCAGCCCGCGACGCTCCGCCAGCAGAGCAAGCAGTTTCTCATCCAGCGCGCTTATCTTGTCGCGCAGCGCCAGTAATGGGTTTTCCTCGGTCATAGATGTTGCCTTTGTTGTTATCCAATAAAAAAGGCCTCCCGGGTGGGAGGCCTTATTGTTCGTCTTCGCATTCTTTCTTATACGACGAATTGCCTCCCGGTCAGGGGAAGGTAAAAAAGAATGCGAAGAAGAACGGGACGAGTTTCATGATGAATTCCTTTAAGTAGTGGGGATTACAGTACCTGTACTGTTTTCACTCTGTCAATAAAAAACGCGCCCGAAGGCGCGTGGCATGACACAACTTAAGTTAAGGATTACTCTTCTTCTTCCACAAAGCCTGCCTCTTTCACCGACGTCGCGGCGCGGCGGGCTTCCCCTTTGTGTTGCACTTTATTGAGCTGCCGTTCCAGCTTGTTGATCAATTCGTTAATGGCGGCGTACATATCTTCATGACGCGCACTGGCAACCAGATGGCCGTTTGGCGTGTTGATGGTTGCATCGGCGATAAAACCCTGCGGCTCCTTAGACAGAATGATGTGCGGGTTAATTAAATGAGTTTGCCACTTATCCAGTTTGGCGAGACGGTCTGCGACATGCTGGCGGATTGCCGGAGTAATTTCCATTTGTTTACTGGTAATGTTCATTGTCATAAATTTTACCTCTTGTCTTTCCCGTCTTGGTGAATCCAGCATACCTTTCCTAATGTCAAAATGTGTGATCTAAATCACGTTTTATTGTCACTTTTTGTCAACGAATTCATTTTGTGAGACAGGGCAGGAAGAAGTGAGATTTTACTTGTCGAACCTGCCAAAGCAGGCCATATTTGATGAGTTAACTCGACGCTAAACCGCTTCAGCTAACCAGGATAACGAATAAAAAAACGGCAGCCAGTGGCTGCCGTTTGCGATCCATGAGTCAGGCTCAGGTGTTCTTACTGTTCGCGGCGATAATCTTCGCGACTTTGTCCGCCTGAGCATTCATCTGCATTTGACGATAGGCATTTTCCATCTTCGGCAGGGCATCGCGGGTGGCCTGGGTATCCGGATAGTTACGCATCATACCTTCCACGCGGTTAACGACGGCAACCCATGCGCCGCGGTCGGTGTAGTAATCCACCACCGACAGCTCATACTTCGCCAGGCGATCTTTCAGGAATACCATGCGCTTATAGGCGTCCGTGGCATACTGGCTGTTCGGGTAGCCACGTACCAGTTTGGAGAAGTCATTGAAGGCATCGCGCGCGTGCTGCGGATCGCGGTCGGAACGATCGACGCCGAAGAAGCCCTGCAGGGCGCTGTCATCCAGAGCCATGTTGGTCAGGCCGCGCATATAGATGACGTAGTCGATGTTCGGATGGGTGGGATTCAAGCGCATGAAGCGATCGATGGCCGCTTGAGCCAGCGGCAGATCGGCGTTTTTGTAATACGCATAAATCAGATCCAGCTGTACCTGTTGGGAATAAGGGCCGAATGGATAACGGTTATCCAACGCTTCCAGTTGCGTTATCGCCTGTTTCCAGTTACCGTCCTGCAGTTTTTGCTGGGCGGTCGCGTAGATTTCATTCGGCGGATTATCAGGCACCTCTTCCTTAGAGCCGGAGCAACCCACCAAAGCCAGGCTCAGTGTGGCGGCTGCCACCAGGTATTTCATGCGCGTCATGACGTTTTGACTTCCTCAAAATGTTTATGCGGGAGAATCTCTGTTCCTGCTCCCGATTAAGACCAGCTACAATAGCACACTATATTAAACGGCAAAGCCGTAAAACCCAACGTTAAACGAAGAAGCTGTATATGGCACAACGAGTACAACTCACCGCAACGGTGACCGAAAATCAACTCGGTCAACGCTTAGATCAGGCTTTGGCCGAATTGTTCCCTGATTATTCGCGATCGCGGATAAAAGAATGGATCCTCGACCAACGCGTATTAGTCAATGGCACCATTGGCGATAAACCGAAAGAAAAAGTGCTGGGGGGAGAACGCATCGCTATCGATGTGGAAATCGAAGAAGAGGCGCGCTTCCAGCCGCAGGATATTCCGCTCAATATCGTTTACGAAGATGATGACATCATCGTGATCAACAAACCGCGCGATCTGGTTGTACATCCTGGCGCGGGCAACCCTGACGGTACTGTGCTGAATGCGCTGCTGCACTACTATCCGCCTATTGCCGATGTGCCGCGTGCGGGTATCGTCCACCGTCTGGATAAAGACACCACCGGTCTGATGGTGGTGGCGAAAACCATTCCAGCGCAAACCCGGCTGGTGGAGTCGCTGCAGTTGCGCGAGATCACCCGTGAATACGAAGCGGTGGCGATCGGTCATATGACCGCCGGCGGTACGGTTGAAGAACCGATCAGCCGTCATCCGACCAAGCGTACCCATATGGCGGTGCACCCGATGGGCAAACCGGCGGTGACCCACTACCGCATTATGGAACATTTCCGCATCCATACCCGCCTGCGCCTGCGTCTGGAAACCGGTCGTACGCATCAGATCCGCGTGCATATGTCGCATATCACCCATCCGCTGGTAGGCGACCAGGTGTATGGCGGCCGCCCGCGTCCGCCGAAGGGCGCGTCGGAGGAGTTCATCACCGCGCTGCGTAAATTCGACCGCCAGGCGCTGCACGCCACCATGCTACGTCTGTACCACCCGATTACCGGCATTGAAATGGAGTGGCACGCGCCCATCCCACAAGATATGGTCGAGCTCATCGAGGCGATGCGCGCCGATTTTGAAGCCCATAAGGACGATATTGACTGGTTATGACTAAACTGATTGTACCGCAGTGGCCAATGCCCGGCAGCGTGGCGGCCTGTAGTTCTACCCGCATCGGCGGCGTGAGTCTGCCGCCCTATGACTCGCTCAACCTGGGCGCCCATTGCGGCGACAATCTGCAGCATGTCGAAGAAAACCGGCGGAGGATGTTTGCCGCCGGCGGCTTACCGTCTTACCCGGTTTGGCTGGAGCAGGTTCATGGTACCGATGTGCTCACGCTGGACGGCGGACCCTATCCGTCGAAACGCGCGGATGCCTCTTATAGCCGTACGCCAGGGACTGTCTGCGCGGTGATGACCGCTGACTGCCTGCCGGTCCTGTTCTGTAACCGCGCCGGTACCGAAGTCGCCGCGGCGCATGCGGGATGGCGCGGCTTATGTGAAGGGGTTCTGGAAGAGACGGTCGCCCGTTTCGCCGATAAAGCCGAAAACATTATGGCGTGGCTGGGACCCGCCATCGGTCCGCAGGCGTTTGAGGTGGGCCCAGAAGTTCGCGACGCTTTTATGGCTAAGGATGAGAATGCGCATCAGGCTTTTCGTCCGGCAGGCGAAAAATATTTTGCTGATATCTACCAGCTGGCTCGGCAGCGCCTGGCAAACGTCGGCGTTGAGCAGATTTTCGGCGGCGATCGCTGCACGCTAAGCGAAAAGGATGATTTTTTCTCTTACCGGCGCGACAAGACCACCGGTCGTATGGCAAGTTTCATTTGGCTGATATAACCTAGAGAATCAAGACGATCCAGAAGGCAAACTTATTTTTCGCATAGTTCAGGTCTTTAACCTTGAATAATTGAGGGATGACCTCATTTAATCTCCAGTAGCAAATTTGACCTGTTATGGGAGGAGTTATGCGTCTGGATCGTCTTACCAATAAATTCCAGCTTGCTCTTGCCGATGCCCAGTCGCTTGCACTCGGGCACGACAACCAATTCATCGAACCTCTTCATTTAATGAGCGCCTTGCTGAATCAGGAAGGGGGATCGGTACGTCCTTTATTAACCTCGGCGGGCGTGAATGCCGGGAAACTGCGCACTGACATCGAACAGGCTCTGAGTCGTTTACCGCAGGTGGAAGGCACCGGCGGCGATGTGCAACCTTCTCAGGATTTAGTGCGGATCCTGAACCTTTGCGACAAGCTGGCGCAAAAGAAAAAGGACAACTTTATATCGTCAGAACTGTTTGTTCTGGCGGCGCTTGAATCACGCGGTACGCTGACCGACCTTTTAAAATCCGCCGGAGCAACAACCGCCAACGTGACTCAGGCGATTGAACAAATGCGCGGAGGTGAAAGCGTGAACGATCAGGGTGCCGAAGACCAACGTCAGGCATTGAAGAAATTTACCGTCGATCTCACCGAGCGTGCCGAACAGGGCAAGCTGGACCCGGTTATCGGCCGTGATGAAGAGATCCGCCGTACCATTCAGGTACTGCAGCGCCGTACTAAAAACAATCCGGTGCTGATTGGTGAACCCGGGGTGGGTAAAACCGCTATCGTCGAAGGCCTGGCGCAGCGTATCGTCAACGGCGAAGTGCCGGAAGGGCTGAAAGGCCGCCGGGTGCTGGCGCTGGATATGGGCGCGCTGGTGGCCGGGGCGAAATACCGCGGTGAGTTTGAAGAGCGTCTGAAAGGCGTGCTGACCGACCTGTCGAAACAGGAAGGCAACGTCATTCTGTTTATCGACGAACTGCATACCATGGTTGGCGCTGGTAAAGCCGACGGCGCGATGGACGCGGGCAACATGCTGAAGCCGGCGCTGGCGCGTGGTGAACTGCACTGCGTCGGGGCGACGACGCTTGACGAATACCGTCAGTACATTGAAAAAGACGCTGCGCTGGAGCGCCGCTTCCAGAAGGTGTTCGTCGCCGAGCCGTCGGTAGAAGATACCATCGCTATTCTGCGCGGTCTGAAAGAACGTTATGAACTGCACCACCATGTGCAGATCACCGACCCGGCTATCGTGGCGGCGGCGACCTTGTCGCATCGCTACATTGCCGACCGGCAGCTGCCGGATAAAGCCATCGACCTTATCGATGAAGCGGCGTCCAGCATCCGTATGCAGATCGACTCGAAGCCGGAAGAGCTGGACCGTCTCGATCGCCGTATCATCCAGTTGAAACTGGAGCAGCAGGCGCTGAAGAAAGAGTCTGATGAGGCGAGTCTGAAGCGTCTTGATATGCTCAACGAGGAGCTGGCGGATAAAGAACGGCAGTACTCGGTGCTGGAAGAAGAGTGGAAAGCGGAAAAAGCGTCCCTCTCCGGCACCCAGACCATCAAAGCCGAGCTGGAGCAGGCGAAAATCGCCATCGAACAGGCGCGTCGCGTCGGTGACCTGGCGCGGATGTCCGAGCTGCAGTACGGCAAAATTCCGGAACTGGAGAAACAGCTGGCGGCAGCCACTCAGTCCGAAGGAAAAACCATGCGTCTGCTGCGTAATAAAGTGACGGATGCTGAAATCGCCGAAGTGCTGGCCCGCTGGACCGGTATCCCGGTCTCCCGCATGATGGAAAGCGAGCGTGACAAACTGCTGCGTATGGAGCAGGAACTGCATCATCGGGTGATTGGTCAGGATGAGGCGGTTGAAGCAGTATCTAACGCTATTCGCCGTAGCCGTGCCGGGCTGTCCGATCCTAACCGGCCGATTGGTTCATTCCTGTTCCTCGGTCCGACCGGGGTCGGTAAAACCGAGCTGTGTAAAACGCTGGCTAACTTTATGTTCGACAGCGACGACGCAATGGTGCGTATCGATATGTCCGAGTTTATGGAGAAACACTCCGTCTCGCGTCTGGTCGGTGCGCCTCCGGGATACGTCGGTTATGAAGAGGGCGGTTACCTGACCGAGGCGGTGCGCCGTCGTCCTTATTCCGTCATCCTGCTGGATGAAGTGGAAAAAGCGCACCCGGATGTGTTCAACATTCTGCTGCAGGTACTCGACGACGGGCGCCTCACCGATGGCCAGGGGAGAACGGTCGACTTCCGTAACACGGTGGTCATCATGACCTCGAACCTCGGTTCCGATTTGATTCAGGAACGGTTCGGCGAGCTGGATTACGGACATATGAAGGACCTGGTGCTGGGGGTTGTCAGCCAGAACTTCCGTCCGGAGTTCATCAACCGTATCGATGAAGTGGTGGTCTTCCATCCGCTGGGTGAGAAACACATTGCTTCTATTGCCCAGATCCAGCTGCAGCGTCTGTATAAACGTCTGGAAGAGCGCGGATATGAAGTGCGGATGTCCGATGAGGCGTTGAAGTTGCTCAGCGCCAACGGATACGATCCGGTATACGGCGCGCGGCCACTGAAACGCGCTATTCAGCAGCAGATTGAGAACCCGTTGGCCCAGCAGATACTTTCCGGTGAGCTGATTCCGGGTAAAACCGTCGAGCTGGTAGTGAAAGACGACCGTATCGTGGCAGTGCAGTAAGTCACAAAACGACAAAAACGGGCCCAGCGGGCTCGTTTTTGTTTAAAAACCAGGCAAGAATTAAAGCTCAACACCTGATTTGGTTGAAAAGTGAGCGATTGAATTCTTTTTTTGAATTTATCCTTGTCACTTCAGAATTACCCCCTATAATGCGCCTCCACTGACACGGAACAACGGCAAGCAAGCCGCCGGGGCAGCAGGATTCAACGGCGAAAGATAACGTTGAAGCCGACAGAGAAAAGCAAAATAAGCGCTTGACTCTGAATGAGGAAAACGTATTATACGGGACCTCGCGACAGAGCGCTAAAGCGCGTCGCAACTGCTCTTTAACAATTTATCAGACAATCTGTGTGGGCACTCAAAGTGACATGGA
>NZ_JBEAFX010000035.1:0-110970 GCF_040062325.1 Klebsiella sp. GG_Kp175
GGCATCAAATAAAGCAGAAAGCTCAGTCGGAAGGCTGAGCTTTTTTGCGTTTGTGCCATCCGGGAAGGGTGCCGGCATGCCCCCCCGGCGGCGCTGCGCTTACCGGGGCTACTGATCCGACATGGGGCTACGCCCCGGTCGCCCGGCCAGGGGGCGCAGCACCGCCTTTGGGAAAAAAATCGCCTGAATACCTGCTACTGCCTCGCTAACCAGCCGACAATAAATGACGCAATCTGCGGAATATTATTTAAATCCAGCAGCGGAAGTGAGGTCGCGATCGATACATCGCTGGCCACGGCGATCGTATGCTCATCAGTCGTTAACTCTTCCACACAATGGCCGCTGTTTTGCCGAAAAAGCAGGATCTTAGGCACTGCTTCATGCTTGAAACCCTCGACCAAAACCAGATCCAGTCTGCTGGCATCCATTCGACTAACCAGCCATGTGAGATCTAATTCCGGCTTCTCGGGCGTCTCGGTCATCAATGCCCACCGCTGTTCGCTGGCGACAATAGTTTGCGCAGCGCCCGCCTTACGCAGTTCATAGCTATCTTTGCCCGGCTTATCCACGTCCATATCATGATGGGTGTGCTTTATCAGTCCCGGGCGTAATCCTAGAGCGCAAAGCTCAGGGATAAGACGCTTTAATAATGTTGTTTTTCCGGTACCGCTCCATGCGGCGATCGCCAGTAATGGGATCATGATGGCTCCTGCATCTGCTGCAAATCTTCGAGCGTATTTACATTAGTGAAAGCAGTTTTCACATCGCTGAAATTCACCGGGCGCCCACCCATTTGTCGCATAAAAACCATCACCCTGCGCTCTCCATGTGCCAGATAAGCCTCCAGTTCCGGAATGATTTGACGATGAACTAATGCAACGGCAGGATGATCCCGTTCGCCGTCATGGGCCCAAACGACCGGTGCGTCCCCTCTCTGCTGGATAAAGCGCTCCACCAAAAAGGACGGAATGAACGGCGTGTCGCAGGGGCAAAAAACAAACCATGGGCTCGCGACCTGCTGCATCACAGCAAGCATTCCGGCCAGCGGCCCCTGATAACCCTCCTGTATGTCTCGAAAGACCGGATATCCGCTGGCACGCCACTGTTCAAGATGACGATTGGCGCTAATGACTAACTCATCTACCTGCGGAGCTAATGCTTCCGCGACGTGTCGCCAGAGAGGACGTCCATTGAGCAACTGTAATCCTTTATCAATGCCGCCCATTCGCGTGGCCCTGCCGCCCGCCAGCACGACGCCGGTTATCGCCTCGCTTTGCATATGAATATCGCCTCTTTCATTGTGGGATTGACCCTGTTAACTTGTCCCTATCAAGAGTAAGGAGCATGACCATGAAATGTAAACGTCTGAATGAAGTAATTGAACTCCTCCAGCCCGCCTGGCAGAAAGAGCCAGAACTGAACCTGATGCAATTTTTGCAGAAACTGGCGAAAGAGGCTGGCTATGATGGCGAACTGAGCGATCTTTCCGACGATATTCTGATCTATCACCTGAAGATGCGTGATTCTTCAAAAGATGCTGTCATCCCGGGTATTCAGAAGGATTATGAAGAAGACTTTAAAACCGCGCTGCTGCGCGCCCGCGGCGTAATAAAAGAGTAAAAGGTTGTAAGCGCTGCCGCGTAAAGCGCAATGAGATGATATCCTGAACTATTCGTACGATTATCGGATGTCAGGATGCACGATAAGGCTTTTACTTTTCAGACGCTTCGCCCGGATACCATTATCGATGGGTTATTCGATCTGGGTATGCGGGTGGACTCCGGTCTTACCCCGCTGAACAGCTATGAGAACCGCGTTTATCAGTTCCAGGACGAAGAGCGTCATCGTTATGTGGTGAAGTTCTATCGTCCTGAGCGCTGGTCGGCAGCACAAATCCTTGAAGAACACCAGTTTGCGCTTCAGCTTGTAGAAGATGAAGTGCCCGTTGCGGCGCCGCTGTTATTTAACGACAGTACGCTTCATCAGCACCAGGGGTTTTATTTTGCCGTTTTCCCAAGCCTTGGCGGCCGACAGTTCGAGGCGGATAACCTTGATCAGATGGAGTGGGTTGGCCGTTATCTGGGGCGCCTGCACCAGACCGGGCGCAAACAGCGCTTTTCTGCGCGTCCGGAGATTGGCGTGCAGGAATATCTGCTGGAACCACGCCAGGTATTTGAACAGTCGACGCTTATCCCCTCAGGCCTGAAGGCCGATTTCCTGAAGGCGACCGATAAACTCATCGCTGCCGTCATGACGCAATGGTACGGTGGCGGGACTACTTTGCGCCTGCATGGTGACTGTCATGCAGGCAATATCCTCTGGCGCGATGGGCCGCTGTTTGTCGATTTAGACGATGCGCGAACCGGCCCGGCGATTCAGGATCTGTGGATGCTGCTCAACGGCGATAAGGCTGAACAGCGTATGCAGCTGGAGACCATCGTCGAGGCCTATGAGGAATTCAGCCCCTTTAACAGCGATGAAATCGCGCTTATTGAACCTTTACGCGCCATGCGACTGGTTTATTATCTGGCGTGGTTGCTCAGACGCTGGGACGATCCGGCTTTCCCGGTTAATTTTCCCTGGTTAACCGGGGAGGATTACTGGCGAGGGCAGACGTCTACTTTTCTCGAGCAGGTGAAGGTTCTACAGGAACCCCCGCTTCAGTTAACGCCAATGTATTAATGTGATATATCCAGGAGAGAGTAAATCATGAAAAAAGTTTGGCTGGCGCTGGCTGGTATGATTCTGGCTTTTAGTGCATCCGCTGCCCAGATCACCGACGGCAAGCAGTACATCACCCTTGATAAGCCGGTTGCTGGCGAGCCGCAGGTGCTCGAATTCTTCTCATTCTACTGCCCGCACTGCTATCAGTTTGAAGAAGTGCTGCATGTCTCTGACAGCGTGCGCCAGAAACTGCCAGAAGGCACCAAAATGACCAAATACCATGTCGAGTTCCTGGGGCCGCTGGGCAAGGAGCTGACGCAGGCATGGGCTGTGGCCATCGCGCTGGGCGTTGAAGATAAAATTACGGCGCCGATGTTCGAAGCGGTGCAGAAAAACCAGACCGTACAGAGCCTGGCTGACATTCGTAAAGTGTTCGTCGACGCTGGCGTGAAAGGGGAAGACTACGATGCCGCATGGAACAGCTTCGTGGTGAAATCTCTGGTTGCTCAGCAGGAGAAAGCGGCAGCCGATCTGCAGCTGCAGGGGGTACCGGCTATGTACGTCAATGGTAAGTACCAGCTGAACCCGCAGGGGATGGACACCAGCAATATGGATGTCTTCGTCGCTCAGTATGCGGATACCGTGAAGCAGCTGGTTGAGAAGAAATAAAAAAAACGCCGGTCACTGACCGGCGTTTTTTTATCTACTTTGCCGTGACTTCCTTGCTTTGTCCCGCATGATGTCAGTTAACTGACGGTCTTTCTCTTCCCATAGCCCATTCAGCCAGCGCTGGAAACCACGCTTAAAGTTCTTATCGTTGACGTAATCGCCGTGTAGCTCTTCGCCAATCGGTACCAGATTGATACGAACCACAATGCGCGTCAGTCGGCCACTTAGCATGTCGTAAAACGGCCTTGCATGATTTTCCGGGTAGCACAGCGTAACGTTCAGCAGTTTATCGAACTGCGAGCCGAGAACATTGAGCGCCATGGCAATACCCGCCGCTTTCGGTGGTAACAGGTTGTGGTAAGGAGAGCGCGTCTCGCGCTTTTTTGCGTCGGTAAAACGCGAGCCTTCCACAAAATTGACGATTGTCGTTGGGTGCGAGCGGAATTTCTCACATGAACGGCGGGTGGTTTCGACATCTTTACCGCGGCGTTCCGGGTGACGAATAAGATAGCTGCGCGAATAGCGGCGCATAAAAGGCATATCCAGCGCCCAGCAGGCGAGGCCGATGAACGGTACCCACGCCAGCTGTTGTTTAAGGAAGTACTTATTCATCGGAATATGCTTGCGGAACAGCACGCATAGCACCACGATATCTGCCCAGCTGTGGTGGTTGCTGATCAGCAGATACCAGTTCTTTTTGTTCAGGCCTTCCAGACCCTGGACGTCCCATTTTAGCCAGGGATTGAGATGCAACAGCAGCGCCAGCCCCTCGCACCAGCAGTACATCATAAAATTGCAAAAAACGGATATAGAGCGCCATACCGCTGGAATGGGGACCAGCAGTTTAATCAGCCCGGCGACGATGATCGGTACAGAGCAGATAACGGTGACTAAGATGGTTAAGGCGATACTCAGCGGAAGTGTTATCGCAGCGAGTAATCTCGACATAGTTAGTTTATTCAGAAAGTTAGGCTGACAAAGAGCGCCTTTAAGCTGCGCAAGAGGCTGATTTTACCAGAAAACGCGGCAAATGACGGGTCTTACCAGAACAGAAAAAAACAAGGATCTTCTATCCACATGGAAGATTAGGTCATCAAATTCATGCCAGGATCGTTGATCTTCTTTTAAGTTATTGATAAATAATGGCTAATACTATTTATTCATTTATTTTCAGGGGCGGATAAGCTGACGTTGTAAAACTATGCACAAAGTTATCCACAAGCTAAGTTGTCGCGCGATCGCGACGATCGTTGAATCTTTTCCGCGAAATGCGGGAAAAATTCAGGATTTCATGCCCGTCTGTGGCATCCTTTATCCATAATCTGATAAACAGGCACGGAAATTATGGTTCAGATCCCAGAAAACCCTCTCATCCTCGTTGACGGCTCCTCCTATCTTTATCGGGCGTATCATGCGTTTCCGCCGCTGACTAACAGCGCAGGGGAGCCCACCGGGGCTATGTACGGCGTACTGAATATGCTGCGCAGTTTGATTCTGCAGTATCAACCGACTCATGCCGTCGTGGTCTTTGATGCGAAAGGGAAAACCTTCCGTGATGAATTGTTCGAACATTACAAATCTCACCGCCCGCCGATGCCGGACGATCTGCGCGCGCAGATTGAGCCGTTGCATAAGATGGTGAAAGCGATGGGGCTGCCGCTGATGGCGGTCCCTGGCGTCGAAGCTGACGATGTGATTGGCACCCTGGCGCGGGAAGCGGAAAGGGCAGGACGTCCGGTGCTGATCAGTACCGGCGATAAAGACATGGCCCAGCTGGTGACGCCGGGGATCACCCTGATCAATACCATGACCAACACTATCCTCGGGCCGGATGAGGTGGTTACCAAGTACGGCGTCCCGCCAGAGCTGATTATTGATTTCCTGGCGCTGATGGGCGACTCCTCAGATAACATTCCTGGCGTGCCGGGCGTGGGCGAAAAGACCGCCCAGGCGCTGCTGCAAGGCCTCGGCGGCCTCGATACGCTGTATGCGGAACCGGAGAAGATCGCTGAACTGAGCTTCCGCGGCGCGAAAACGATGGCGGCGAAGCTGGAGCAGAACAAGGAGGTGGCTTATCTCTCTTATCAGCTGGCGACCATCAAAACCGACGTCGAGCTGGAGCTCAAGTGCGAAGAGCTGGAGGTGCAGCCGCCGGCGGCAGACGATCTGCTGGCGCTGTTCAGACAGTATGAGTTTAAGCGCTGGACCACCGACGTTGAAGCCGGAAAATGGCTGCAGGCGAAGGGGGGCAAACCGGCTGCGAAACCTGCAGTGCCTGCAGCAGCGGCAGAAGCGGAAGCAGAGGTTGAGGCCGCTACTGCACTTTCAGCAGAGCACTATGTCACCATCCTTGATGAGGCTACGCTGCTCACCTGGATCGATAAGCTGAAGCAAGCGCCGCTCTTTGCCTTTGATACGGAAACCGACAGCCTGGATAACATCTCCGCCAACATGGTCGGCCTTTCATTCGCTGTTGAGCCGGGCGTGGCCGCCTATGTCCCGGTAGCGCATGATTACCTTGATGCGCCGGATCAGATCCCGCGTGAGCGCGTGCTGGCGCTGCTTAAACCGCTGCTGGAGGATGAGAAGCTGCTCAAGGTTGGGCAAAATCTCAAATACGATCGCGGCATTTTGGCTAATTACGACATTGAGCTGCGCGGGATTGCGTTCGATACCATGCTGGAATCTTACATTCTCGACAGCGTGGCGGGCCGCCATGATATGGACAGTCTTTCCGACCGCTGGCTGAAGCATAAAACGATTACCTTCGAAGAGATCGCTGGCAAGGGTAAGAATCAGCTCACCTTTAACCAGATTGCGCTGGAAGAGGCGGGTCGCTACGCGGCGGAAGACGCCGACGTCACGCTTCAGTTGCATCTGAAAATGTGGCCGAAGCTGCAGCAGCATGAAGGTCCGCTGAATATCTTCCAGCACATTGAAATGCCGCTGGTGCCGGTGCTGTCACGCGTTGAGCGCAACGGCGTTAAAATCGACCCCGCCGTGCTGCATGCGCACTCGCAGGAAATAGCCCAGCGCCTGGTTGAGGTGGAGCAGCGGGCGCATGAGATCGCCGGGGAAGCGTTTAATCTCTCCTCCACCAAACAGCTGCAAACGATCCTGTTTGAAAAACAGGGTATCAAGCCGCTGAAGAAGACGCCGGGCGGTGCGCCGTCCACCTCTGAAGAGGTACTGGAAGAGCTGGCGCTCGATTATCCGTTGCCGAAAGTGATTCTGGAGTACCGTGGGTTGGCGAAGCTGAAGTCGACCTATACCGATAAGCTGCCGCTGATGATTAATCCCAAAACGGGCCGCGTACATACCTCCTATCATCAGGCGGTTACCGCCACCGGCCGTTTGTCGTCTACCGATCCAAACCTGCAAAACATTCCGGTGCGTAACGAAGAAGGGCGCCGTATTCGCCAGGCGTTTATCGCGCCAGAAGATTACGTTATTGTCTCGGCGGACTACTCGCAAATCGAGCTGCGCATTATGGCGCACCTGTCGCGGGATAAAGGCCTGCTGACCGCCTTCGCGGAAGGGAAGGATATTCACCGGGCGACGGCGGCTGAAGTGTTTGGCTTACCGCTGGACAGCGTCAGCAGCGAACAGCGGCGCAGTGCGAAAGCTATCAACTTCGGTCTGATCTATGGCATGAGCGCCTTTGGCCTGGCCCGCCAGCTGAACATCCCGCGTAAAGAAGCGCAGAAGTACATGGATCTTTATTTCGAGCGTTATCCGGGCGTCCTGGAGTATATGGAGCGCACCCGCGCACAGGCGAAGGAGCAAGGGTATGTTGAAACGCTGGATGGCCGTCGACTCTATTTGCCGGATATCAAGTCCAGCAATGGCGCTCGTCGTGCCGGTGCGGAACGTGCGGCGATTAACGCCCCGATGCAGGGGACGGCTGCGGATATCATCAAGCGGGCGATGATTGCCGTTGATGAATGGCTGCGGAGTGAGAAACCTCGCGTGCGAATGATCATGCAGGTTCACGATGAACTGGTCTTTGAAGTGCATAAGGACGAGCTCGATGCCGTATCGAAAAAGATCCACGAACTGATGGAGAACAGCACTACGCTGGCGGTACCGTTGCTGGTGGAAGTGGGCAGCGGAGAAAACTGGGATCAAGCGCACTAAGTATACAAAGCACAACGCGATTTTCTGTAAGTAAGCAACATAACTTATAGAGTTTTGTGAGGATCATTTGAATTTGCTATGTAAATAGTGAAAAAAAACTACAAAAAATGCTTTATCCGTGAGCGAAAGAAGAGTAAAGTTATTCGCGTAGGGTACAGAGGTAAGATGTTCTATCTTTCAGACCTTTTACTTCACGTAATCGGATTTGGCTGAATATTTTAGCCGCCCCGGTCATTTATGACCGGGGCGTTTTTTATTGCGCGAAAGAAAAGTGGCAAAAAGAAGGACGCGCTTGTGCTTGACGCTGGAGAGGAACCCGGACAAGGCGCGGCACGCTCTTATCCGGCTGTTGGTGTCGATTACTCGTCTACGGCGCTCTCTGCTTCCTGCGGCGGGATTTCGTTAAACCAGCTATCCAGCTTCTGTCGCAGCTTATCCACGCCAGATTTTTTCAGCGAAGAGAAGGGTTCAACCTGAACATCGCCATTGAAGGCCAGGACTGCTTCACGCACCATATTCACTTGCGCTTTACGCGCGCCGCTGGCGAGCTTATCGGCTTTGGTCAGCAGCACCAGCACCTGAATATCGCTTTCTACCGCCCATTGGATCATCTGCTGATCGAGATCCTTAAGCGGGTGGCGAATGTCCATCAGGACCACCAGGCCCTTCAGGCACAGGCGTTTTTCCAGGTATTCTCCCAGCGCGCGCTGCCACTTGATCTTCATCTCTTCCGGGACTTGCGCATAACCGTAGCCGGGAAGGTCGACCAGGCGTTTGCCTTCGGCGACTTCGAACAGGTTAATCAGCTGTGTACGTCCGGGAGTTTTGGAGGTCCGCGCCAGGCTTTTCTGGTTGGTCAGCGTATTCAGCGCGCTGGATTTTCCCGCATTGGAGCGGCCGGCGAATGCCACTTCAATACCGGTATCGGCAGGAAGATGGCGGATATCTGGCGCGCTAGTGACAAAGTGCGTCAGTTGATAATTCCAGTTGGTCAAGACGGTCGTCTCCGTTAAAACAGGCTATGGCAGGGATTATACCTGAACAGCAGAAAAAGGCTGTTTTTACCGCACGCCGGTTCTGTAAGTAAAAACCATGCACTTTGTGAGACATTGGCTATTCTTCGTATAGGACATGCCTGAGAAAAATAAGACTAATAAAATATAACCTACTGAAAATAAATAGATTACAAGAATAGAGAAATCTGAAAAGTGGAATTTTAACGGCCAGACTGGTTGTCGATTTTTGTCAACAGGGTAAAGTAATACACAACGGCGGGGATGCTGAAAAGGATGAGGACTCAGGACGAGGGGTCAGGAAGCGCTAGGAGGCGAAGACCACAGGATTGTCAGGATGACGCGCGTTTTGGAAACGTTTCAAAGGGAAAAGGAAGAGACAGGGACCGTTGGACGCTAAGGGAAAGACAGGGTAAGTCGTTAGCGAACAGGGAAAGAAGAGCCCGTTAAGGGTGGTCAGTGAGGAAAAAGGCGACAGAGTAATCTGTCGCCTTTTTTCTTTGCTTGCTTTCTGCTAGATTCCGCCTCAATTCTATACTGAATAATACTGTCTGAAGATTACACACCATGAAAAAACCGACATCCGCCACCCGTGGCAAATCCGGCCGCAAGTCGCGTGAAGAGTTAAATCAGGAAGCTCGCGATCGCAAACGGCAGAAGAAACATCGTGGCCACGCGGCAGGAAGTCGCGCGAACGGCGGCGATGCGGCTTCAGCAGGTAAAAAACAGCGCCAGGCGCAAGATCCACGCGTGGGCAGCAAAAAACCCATCCCGCTGGGCGTGAGCGAAAGCAGCGCTCCAGCTCCCAAGCAGCATAAACCAAAGAGCGAGAAACCTATGCTTTCACCGCAGGCTGAGCTGGAGTTGCTGGAGAATGATGAGCGCCTGGACGCGCTGCTGGAACGTCTGGAAGAGGGCGGTACCCTGAATGCTGAAGAGCAGAGCTGGGTGGATGCCAAACTGGATCGCATTGATGAGCTGATGCAGCAGCTCGGCCTCTCTTACGATGACGAAGATGAAGAAGAGGAAGAGCGTCAGGAAGATATGATGCGTCTGCTGAAGGGTGGAAACTAACATTTGCATCCCATCGGATTCCCGGTACTGCTTATAACCCTTCTGGTTATATGTTATCTGCTGTGGTTATTCGTTAAACTACGACGGTTGTCGCGGCGTCTGAAATGGCTGCGCAACCGGCTCATGACCCGCGGTGCGGTGGGGCCGGGACGGCGTACCCGTCGGCGGCACCATCGGAAGGAGTGAGCATGTCTGAGCAGATAATCGACTGGGATCTGGCCCTGATCCAGAAATATAACTATTCCGGGCCGCGCTATACCTCGTATCCCACCGCGCTAGAGTTTTCACCACAATTCGGCGCGGCGGAATTCGATGCCGCTGTGGCCCGTTACCCACAGCGTCCCCTGTCGCTGTACGTGCATATCCCGTTTTGCCATAAGCTGTGTTATTTCTGCGGCTGCAATAAGATCGTCACCCGCCAGCAGCATAAGGCCGATCAGTATCTCGATCTCCTTGAACAGGAGATCATCCACCGTGCGCCGCTGTTTGCCAACCGTCAGGTTAAGCAACTGCATTGGGGAGGCGGCACGCCGACCTATCTCAACAAGGCGCAAATCAGTCGCCTGATGGATCTGTTGCGTACCCATTTTCATTTCAGCGCCGAAGCCGAGATCTCCATCGAGGTCGATCCGCGTGAAATCGAGCTGGATGTCCTCGATCATTTACGCGCTGAGGGATTCAACCGCCTGAGTATGGGCGTGCAGGACTTTAATAAAGAGGTTCAGCGTCTGGTTAACCGCGAACAGGACGAAGCGTTCATCTTTGATTTGCTCCGTCATGCGCGGGAGATTGGATTTACTTCGACAAATATCGACCTCATCTACGGCCTGCCGAAACAAACGCCGGAGAGCTTTGCCTTTACCCTGCAAAAGGTCGCCGAGCTCAATCCTGACCGCCTGAGCGTGTTTAACTACGCGCATCTGCCCACGCTCTTTGCCGCACAGCGCAAAATTAAAGATGCCGATCTGCCCTCCGCTGAACAGAAGCTGGAGATCCTCCAGGAGACCATCGGCTCGCTGACGGCGGCAGGCTATCAGTTCATCGGCATGGACCACTTCGCGCGTCCTGATGATGAATTAGCGGTCGCGCAACGTCACGGCGTACTGCATCGCAATTTCCAGGGCTACACCACTCAGGGCGATACCGATTTGCTGGGGATGGGCGTGTCCGCGATCAGCATGATTGGCGACAGCTACGCCCAGAACCAAAAAGAGCTAAAGCAGTACTACCAGCAGGTGGCAGAGCAAGGGAACGCCCTGTGGCGCGGGATCGCGTTAACCCGGGACGACTGTCTGCGTCGCGACGTAATTAAGGCGTTGATCTGTAACTTCCGTCTGGATATTGATGCAGTCGAAGCGCAGTGGGCCGTGGATTTTCAGTCTTATTTTGCTGAGGACCTGAAACTGCTGGCGCCGCTGGCGCATGACGGGCTGGTGGTGGTGGAGAGTAAGGCTATCCAGGTAACGGCGAAAGGCCGCCTGCTGATCCGCAACATCTGTATGTGCTTTGATGCCTATCTGCGGCAAAAGGCTCGGATGCAGCAGTTCTCAAGGGTGATTTAATGTTTTCCCCCTCTCCCGCAGGAGAGGGGGAACAATTAGCTGAACAGCCCGACCAGCGCAGCGCACAGAACGGCAGCGACTGCCGTTTGTGGTGTGTGACTCGCAGCGGCGCCGCTCGATATCATACTCACCAGTGATTCAAACATGATGCTCTCCCCTAATGCCGGGCACGATCATACTCAACTCATCGGAACAGTAAAGTACAAAATAGCAGCACTTTGCGCTGATCGGCTATTTTTCATCACGCCGTTTAACCCTACTCCATACCCAACTCTTTTAGCTTACGCGTCAGGGTATTACGACCCCATCCCAGCAGGCGCGCAGCCTCCTGTTTATGTCCCTGAGTATGACGCAGGGCGGTCGTCAGCAGCGTGCGTTCCATTTCGGGTTGCGCTTCTGAAAGCAAGTTTTGATGACCGGAACGCAGCGCCCGATCGGCCCACTGACCCAACAGCGTCGCCCAGCTGTCTGGCTGCATCTGCGTCGGGCTATCAGGAATGGTGGTCTCAAACAGTTCGCTCGGCAGATCCTGCGTCAGCACCTCCTGGCCGGCGGCCATGACGGTGAGCCAGCGACAGGTGTTTTCCAGCTGGCGAACGTTGCCCGGCCACGCCAGGCGGGTCAGCGCTGTCTCCGTTTCCGGATGCAGCTGTTTGGCTTCAACACCTAGCTCGCGGGCGGCAATCTGCAGAAAATGGCGGGCCAGACGTGGAATATCTTCCCGACGCTCGCGCAGCGGCGGCAAATGCACCCGGATCACGTTCAGGCGGTGGAATAAATCTTCACGGAATTTCCCCTCCTGCACCCGCTGCTCCAGATTCTGATGGGTGGCGGCGATGATCCGCACATCGACCTTCACCGGCGCGTAGCCGCCCACGCGATAAAACTGGCCATCCGCCAGAACGCGCAGCAGACGAGTCTGGACATCCAGCGGCATATCGCCAATTTCATCCAGGAACAGCGTGCCGCCGTCAGCCTGTTCAAAGCGACCCTGACGGACGGTATTGGCGCCGGTAAAGGCCCCTTTTTCATGGCCGAACAGCTCGGACTCAATCAGGTCCTTGGGGATCGCCGCCATATTCAGCGCGATAAACGGCGCTTTTGAGCGCGGGCTATGGCGATGCAGGGCATGAGCGACAAGCTCTTTACCGGTACCGGATTCGCCATTGATCAGCACGCTGATGGATGAGCGCGACAGACGGCCAATAATGCGAAAGACATCCTGCATGGCCGGCGCCTCGCCAATGATATCGGCGGTGGGGCTGCTTATCGGCGCATTTCGCGGCTGCTGCTGCTCCTGATAGTGGCTAATCGCCCGGTCGACGAGGGCGACAGCTTCATCGATATCAAAAGGTTTGGGCAGATAATCAAACGCGCCCTGCTGATAAGCGCTGACCGCGGCGTCCAGATCGGAATGCGCGGTCATTATGATGACCGGAAGCATCGGATGACGCTGCTTAATCTGTTTGAGCAGCGCCAGACCATCCATTCCCGGCATACGGATATCTGACAGCAGTACATCCGGGGTTTTGGTGGTGAGGGCATCTAGCACCTCATTGCCGCTTTCGAACGTTGTGCAGCTCAAGCCGGCTCCGGTGAGCGCGCGTTCAAGCACCCAGCGGATGGAGCTATCGTCATCAACGATCCAGGCTATCCCTCGTTGCATAAACACCTCTACTTCCGAATAGGCAGGTATACCGAAAATTCGGTATGACCCGGCCAGCTGGTGAATTCAATTTTGCCGGAGTGCTGATCGATAAGGCTGCGGGCGATAGATAAGCCCAGGCCAGTACCGCCTTCGCGGCCGCTGACCATCGGATAAAACAACGTATCCTGGAGCTGGGGCGGAATACCCGGGCCATTATCTTCGACGTCAATACGGGCGGCGAGGCGATAACGCACCCCGTGCAGCGTCAGCTGGAAAGCGGTCCGGGTGCGGAGAACAATTTCGCCCCCTTCCGGCCCCAGCGCCTGCAGCGCATTACGGACGATGTTCAGCAACACCTGTTCAATTTGATCCGGGTCGTGGGGGAGCTCCGGCAGGCTGGGGTCGTAATCACGGATCAATTTCACGTTGTCCGGCAACTCCATCGAGACCAGTTTCACTACCCGTTCGGCGACCTTGTGGATGCTTTCGGTAACGTGCATGCCCGGATGCTGTGGGCCGAGCAGGCGATCGACCAGATTTCTCAGCCGGTCGGCCTGCTCGATGATCACTTTGGTATATTCCGTTAGCGCCGGGTCGGGCAGGGCTTTGCTGAGCAGCTGTGCCGCGCCGCGCAGGCCGCCTAACGGGTTTTTAATCTCATGTGCCAGGCCGCGGACCAGATCGCGGGCGGCGACCTGCTGCGCGTGCTGCAGTTGCTCCTGGCTCAGGCGGCGCTGGTTATCCATTGGCGCCATTTCCAGCAGAATAAAGCCTTCCGGCAGCCGCTGGGCGGTCAGCGACAGGATATGCGAGCGGCCATCGATAACCAGCGTCACTTCGTTATCGGTAAAACCCTGGCCCGCCTGCAGACTCTCCTGCATCAGCCCAATATTTAATGAGAAATAGCTCAACAGCTCAGGTAACGGGGTGCCAAACAGCTTGCGCGAACTCTGCGCCAGCAGCTGCTGCGCCGCAGGGTTGGCAAAGTGCACCGCCAGGTCATCATCGACCAGTAAGATACTGTTGATAAGAGAGTTGAGGATCTGCCCAGCATCGGGCAGTGTGCCTGTTGCCATTCGACAGTCTCCTGAAAAAGAGTGCACCAATTTAGTGCAGTATAGCTTTTTATCGGTAAAAAGCTCGCGAGATCAGCGTGTTGGTGGAGAAAAAAGCCCATCCTGAGATGGGCTGAAAGTTTCCACGGCAACAAAATATCCCGGGCATCCCGCGCCACAACACGACATACCCTGGATTTACAGCAAAATTAGACGCTGTAGTACAGTTCGAACTCAACCGGATGCGGAGTCATGCGTACGCGGTCGTTCTCTTCCAGACGCAGGGCGATGTAAGCATCGATAGCGTCATTGGTGAATACGCCGCCAGCCGTCAGGAACTCGCGGTCAGCATCCAGGGCCTGCAGGGCTTCTTCCAGAGAACCGGCAACCTGCGGGATCTCTTTCGCTTCTTCCGGCGGCAGGTCGTACAGGTTTTTGTCCATTGCTTCGCCCGGATGGATTTTGTTCTTGATACCATCGAGGCCAGCCATCAGCAGCGCCGCAAAGCACAGGTACGGGTTAGCAGCCGGGTCCGGGAAGCGCACTTCGATACGACGCGCTTTCGGAGAGGTCACCACCGGAATACGGATGGAGGCAGAGCGGTTACGGGCAGAGTAAGCCAGCATAACCGGCGCTTCGTAACCCGGAACCAGACGCTTGTAGGAGTTGGTGGTCGGGTTCGCCAGGGCGTTGATGGCTTTAGCGTGTTTGATTACGCCGCCGATGTAGAACAGCGCCTGCTCAGACAGACCTGCGTATTTGTCGCCGGAGAACAGGTTAGTCCCGTTTTTCGCCAGAGACATATGGCAGTGCATGCCGGAGCCGTTGTCGCCGAACATTGGTTTCGGCATAAAGGTCGCGGTTTTACCAAAGCGGTGAGCGACGTTGTGAACAACGTATTTGTAAATCTGAATTTCGTCCGCTTTTTTGGTCATGGTGTTGAAGCGGGTTGCCACTTCGTTCTGACCTGCGGTAGCCACTTCGTGGTGGTGAGCTTCAACAACCAGGCCCATCTCTTCCATGATCATACACATGGTGGAGCGGATATCCTGAGAAGAGTCTACTGGCGGAACCGGGAAGTAACCCCCTTTCACGCCCGGACGGTGACCTTTGTTACCGCCTTCGTATTTGGTGGAGGAGTTCCACGCACCTTCGATATCATCGATCGCGACATGGGAGCCGGAGATAGAGGCGCCGAAACGGATGTCGTCGAACAGGAAGAATTCTGGTTCTGGCCCGAACAGGACGGTGTCAGCGATGCCGGTAGCGCGCAGGTACTCTTCAGCGCGTTTCGCGATGGAGCGCGGGTCACGGTCATAGCCCTGCAGGGTGCCTGGCTCGAGGATATCGCAGCGGATGATCAGGGTCGGTTCTTCGTAGAACGGGTCAATGACCGCGGTGGAAGCGTCCGGCATCAGGACCATGTCAGATTCGTTGATACCTTTCCAGCCACCAATCGAGGAGCCATCAAACATTTTGCCTTCTTCGAAGAATTCGGCATTTACCTGATGAGACGGAATCGTGACGTGCTGTTCTTTACCTTTGGTATCGGTGAAGCGCAGATCGACAAACTTCACTTCGTGCTCGTTCAGCATCGTCAAAACGTGTTCAGCGGACATACTTAAACTCTCCCGGATTGGTCATTGTCGTCGTGGTAACGAAAACTTCATACTGCTTAAAAGTGGCGTTGTTGCCTTAAAAAATATAAAGCGAAATCTGTGCCAACTTTTAAATGCCCCATAAAACGCTGTATCATGCGCACCATAGTGCAAAAGGACTGCACCATGATGGAGATAATGCACCAAAATAGTGCCTCAGTGTGAACATTGAGCACCATTTTGGTGCAATTTTTGTTACGGTGCCCTTTTATCGCTCCGTGAAAGCGGTCACAAAGAAACTCTGCAATACTTGTTTGCGGAGGATGTTTGTGATCCTGTTCAGTCCTTCGCTTAATACGTGTACAATAACGCGCTATTTCTAATGCCTGAGGCAAAGTTGTGATCGAAAATCTGCGTAATATCGCCATCATCGCGCACGTTGACCATGGTAAAACTACCCTGGTTGACAAGCTGCTACAGCAATCCGGTACGTTCGACGCACGTACTGAAGCACAAGAACGTGTGATGGACTCCAACGATTTGGAGAAAGAGCGTGGGATTACCATCCTCGCGAAAAACACCGCAATCAAATGGAATGATTACCGTATCAACATCGTTGATACCCCTGGGCACGCCGACTTCGGAGGTGAAGTTGAGCGTGTTATGTCCATGGTTGACTCTGTGCTGCTGGTGGTAGATGCCTTTGATGGCCCGATGCCGCAAACGCGCTTCGTGACCAAAAAAGCTTTTGCCCACGGTCTGAAGCCGATCGTGGTCATCAACAAAGTTGACCGCCCGGGCGCGCGTCCGGACTGGGTTGTCGATCAGGTGTTCGACCTGTTCGTTAACCTCGACGCGACCGACGAACAGCTGGACTTCCCGATCGTTTACGCGTCCGCGCTGAACGGTATCGCGGGTCTGGACCACGAAGACATGGCTGACGACATGACCCCGCTGTACCAGGCGATTGTCGATCGCGTGCCGGCGCCGGACGTTGACCTTGACGGTCCGCTGCAGATGCAGATCTCCCAGCTGGACTACAACAACTACGTTGGCGTCATCGGCATCGGCCGCATCAAACGCGGTAAAGTGAAGCCGAACCAGCAGGTCACTATCATCGATAGCGAAGGCAAAACTCGTAACGGTAAAGTCGGTAAAGTGCTGACTCACCTGGGGCTTGAGCGTATCGAGAGCGACGTAGCTGAAGCTGGCGACATCATCGCGATCACCGGTCTGGGCGAGCTGAACATCTCCGACACCATCTGCGACCCGCAGAATGTCGAAGCGCTGCCGGCCCTGTCCGTTGATGAGCCGACCGTTTCCATGTTCTTCAACGTCAACACCTCTCCGTTCTGCGGTAAAGAAGGTAAGTTCGTTACCTCTCGCCAGATTCTGGACCGCCTGAACAAAGAGCTGGTGCACAACGTGGCGCTGCGCGTTGAAGAAACCGAAGACGCTGATGCGTTCCGCGTTTCCGGCCGTGGTGAACTGCATCTGTCCGTTCTGATTGAAAACATGCGTCGCGAAGGTTTCGAGATGGCGGTTTCCCGTCCGAAAGTTATCTTCCGTGAAATCGATGGCCGTAAACAAGAGCCGTTCGAGAACGTGACGCTGGACGTCGAAGAGCAGCACCAGGGTTCTGTTATGCAGGCGCTGGGCGAGCGTAAAGGCGACCTGAAAAACATGAATCCGGACGGAAAAGGCCGCGTACGTCTCGACTACGTGATCCCAAGCCGCGGTCTGATCGGCTTCCGTTCAGAGTTCATGACCATGACCTCCGGTACCGGTCTGCTGTACTCCACCTTCAGCCACTACGACGACGTTCGTCCGGGCGAAGTGGGCCAGCGTAACAACGGCGTGCTGATCTCCAACGGTCAGGGTAAAGCGGTAGCGTTCGCGCTGTTCGGCCTGCAGGATCGCGGTAAGTTGTTCCTCGGTCACGGTGCGGAAGTTTACGAAGGCCAGATCATCGGTATTCACAGCCGTTCTAACGACCTGACGGTAAACTGCCTGACCGGTAAGAAACTGACCAACATGCGTGCGTCCGGTACTGACGAAGCCACGGTTTTGGTTCCGCCGGTTAAGATGACCCTGGAGCAGGCTCTGGAGTTCATCGATGACGACGAACTGGTAGAAGTCACTCCGACCTCTATCCGTATCCGTAAACGTCACCTGACCGAGAACGACCGTAAACGCGCAATGCGCGGTGCAAAAGAAGAGTAATTCATTCTTCTTGCTGTTCGCTAAACCCCGCCTCTCCGGCGGGGTTTTTTTATGGGTGAGATCTGACAATCGCTGCGCTAACCCGGGGCCTCCAGGAGACCCTGGTCACATTTATACCTAAAGTTTGTCCGAGGAATTGCTTTCTTTTTTTGCAGAAGAGTAAGATGAGTTATCTGGTTTAAACCAAATGGATTAAACAATGACTGAAAATCTTTCTACTGTCGAAAATGCAAAAGAGAAACTGGATCTGTGGCTTAAGCAAGGGCTGACGGCTGCGGGTGGAAAACTGCCTTCAGAGAGAGAGCTTGGCGAACTGCTGGGGATCAAACGCATGACGCTGCGTCAGGCGCTGCTCAGCCTGGAAGCGGAATCGAGGATCTTTCGTAAAGACCGGAAAGGATGGTTTGTCGCGCAGCCGCGTTTTAACTACAGTCCTGAGCTCCCCGCGAGCTTTCAGCGGGCCGCCATTGAGCAGGGAAGAGAACCCTCGTGGGGCTTTATTGAAAAACAGCGAACCCGAGACTATCCCGACGCCGCTAAACCCCTGCTGGATGTCACTCCGTCTGATGATTTATATCTGGTCACCGGCTGGGGAGCGCTGGAAGGGCATAAAGTTTTCTACCACGAGACTTTTATCAACCCTAACGTCGCGCCAGATTTTATTGACCGGTTGAAGAACCAGTCTTTTTCCTCCGTCTGGGAGCGTGAATATCATAAGCCTGTGGTGATAAAAAAACTGGCTTTTAGACCCGTCAGAATGTCGGGCGATGTGAGCAAATTCATCGGTGGCTCTGCAGGTCTGCCGGCTATTCTGATAGAAAAACACCGTGCCGATAGTGCCGGCAATATTGTGCAAATAGATCTCGAATACTGGCGATTTGAGGCTGTGGATCTGTTTATTAATTTGTAGGTAATTTATGGTCACTAAAGATAACGCCGGGAAGATCCTTTCCCGTATTGATAATATACCACTCTACCTTCATGCTTATGCCTATCATTTGAATATGCGGCTTGAACGTATTTTACCTAATGATTTACTGACCATTGCAGATAGTCTGCATTTAAAGGGGGTGAAAATACACGTTCTTGATGGTGAGCGTTATTCGCTGAGCAATATGAATGATGCCCAGTTAGCCGGGTTTGCTGACAAAGCGAAAGCGTTGCAGCTGGATATTCACATCGAAACCAGCGCCTCCGATAAACAGACCATCGATCAGGCCGCGACTATCGCTTTAAAAACAGGAGCGACCTCCGTTCGTTTTTATCCGCGTTATGAAGGCCATTTACATGACGTAATGGAAAAAATTTCATCAGATATTCAATACATTAAAAAGGCTTATAGCCATACCGGCCTGACCTTCACCCTTGAGCAACATGAAGATCTCAAAAGCGCTGAACTGGTGAATTTAATTAAACAAAGCGAGATGCCATCGCTATCGCTCCTTTTTGACTTCGCCAATATGATCAACGCTAATGAGCGACCGCTTGAGGCGTTAGCGTTGATGTCACCTTACATTACGCAGGTTCATATCAAAGACGCTTGTATTATTACTGAGAACGGTGGGCTTGGGCATCGGGCCTGTAATTCAGGCCAGGGCGATATGCCGTTTAAGGCGCTGCTGACGGAATTAATTTGTCTTGGTGATGATCATCCGCAGGTCATGGCATACGGTCTGGAAGAAGAAGTGGATTACTATGCCCCCCCGTTCCGTTTTGCCTCGGAGGGGGACAACCCGTGGATCCCCTGGCGACAAATGAGCGAAACCCCACTGCCAGACGCCGATCAGCTTGAAGCGCGACTGCTAAAAGAAAAAGAGGATGCGATAGCGCAGCTCCATTATGTCAAAGAGACGTTGCAGAGAATAAAAGACGAAGCGCTTACGGCGCTGACACACTAAATTTACTAATAATTCGTTATGCCGGGACATCATTTTTAATAAATGATGATGGTCTGTTATTTTCCTTAAACCAAATGATGTTCAATCATTAGGGGAACTTATGCTCACAAAAAAGAAATGGGCTATATTCAGTTTATTAACCCTGTGCGGTGGCACCATTTATAAACTGCCTTCTCTGAAAGATGCTTTTTATATTCCGATGCAGGACTATTTCCATCTGACTAATGGCCAGATAGGCAATGCCATGTCGGTGAACTCCGTGGTGACCACGATTGGTTTTTTCCTGTCAATTTACTTTGCCGATAAACTGCCTCGCCGCTACACCATGTCGCTATCGCTGATTGCGACAGGCTTGTTGGGGATCTATCTGACGACTATGCCAGGCTACTGGGGAATTCTCTTTGTTTGGGCTCTCTTTGGCGTTACCTGCGACATGATGAACTGGCCGGTGCTATTAAAGTCGGTAAGCCGGTTGGGCAACAGCGAACAGCAGGGGCGTTTGTTTGGTTTCTTTGAGACCGGGCGGGGGATTGTCGACACGATTATTGCTTTCTCTGCCCTGGCTATTTTCACCTGGTTTGGCAGCGGTTTGCTGGGGTTTAAAGCCGGGATCTGGTTCTACGCTCTGATCGTGATTGTTGTCGGGATCATGCTGTTTTTTATGCTGAAAGAAAAGGATGAGGATGCGCCTGAGAAAGCTACCGTCGACAGCGCCACAGAGAAAAGTAGCATCTCTTCGGTCTTAAAAGATAAAACCATCTGGCTTATCGCATTCAACGTCTTCTTTGTTTATGCGGTTTACTGTGGGCTCACTTTCTTTATTCCCTTCCTGAAAAATATCTACCTGTTGCCGGTGGCGCTGGTGGGCGCCTACGGCATCATTAACCAGTATTGTTTGAAAATGGTGGGTGGGCCGATTGGCGGCCTGATAGCCGATAAAATCCTCAAGTCGCCAAGCAAATATCTCTTCTATACCTTTTGTGCCAGCACCGTAGCCCTGGTGGCGTTAATATTGCTGCCCCACGAAAGCATGCCAGTCTACCTCGGCATGATCTGCACCCTGGGATTTGGCGCAATTGTGTTTACCCAGCGAGCGGTCTTCTTTGCCCCGATCGGTGAAGCCAACATCGCGGAGAACCGGACCGGCGCCGCCATGGCGCTGGGGAGTTTCATTGGCTACGCACCGGCCATGTTCTGCTACAGCCTGTATGGCTACATTCTCGATCTCAACCCTGGTCTGACAGGCTACAAGATAGTCTTTGGCATCATGGCGTGCTTTGCGCTCTGTGGCGCGTTCGTTTCGGTCATGCTGGTTAAACGCATTCGCGGTGGCAGGAAAACGCTGCGCGCTGCGACAGAATAACCGCCAGCCTGATTCTGCTTATTCAAAGCCGCATTATGCGGCTTTGTTCGCGAGTGGCTTGTTGTTTCAGGTTTATGCATAGTCAAACCTCATCTTTCCCGCTAAAGTTAATTTTCCACGGCGCGGAAGGAGACGAAAATGCTCTATATCTTTGATTTAGGTAATGTGATTGTCGACATTGACTTCAACCGGGTATTGGGGGCCTGGAGCGATTTAACCCGCATCCCGCTGGCGACGCTGAAGCAGCATTTCACCATGGGAGAGGCTTTCCATCAGCATGAGCGCGGCGAGCTCAGCGATGAAGACTTTGCCGCCGCCATGTGTCATGAAATGAATATGTCCCTCAGCTATGAGCAGTTTGCTCACGGCTGGCAGGCGGTGTTTGTCGCGCTGCGTCCGGAAGTGATTGCGATCATGCAAAAACTGCGTGCCCAGGGCCATCGCGTGGTGGTGCTCTCCAATACCAATCGTCTTCACACCACGTTCTGGCCGGATGAATACCCGGAAGTGCGCGCTGCCGCCGATCGCATCTATCTGTCACAGGAGATGGGAATGCGTAAGCCTGAAGCGCAAATTTATCAGCGAGTACTGGACGAAGAGGGCTTTTCCGCCGCAGATACGGTCTTTTTTGATGATAACGTCGATAATATAGCAGGGGCTAACCGGTTGGGGATCACCAGCATTCTGGTGACCGGGAAGAAGACCATCCCTGACTATTTCGCGAAACAGCTATGCTAAGAACCGTTCATCAAAAATTACTCCACCATACCCGGCCGCTGCTGGCGTGGCTAAAGCTGCTGTGGCGGCGTATTGATGAAGACCATATGACGACCCTGGCGGGGAACCTCGCCTATGTGTCATTACTGTCCCTGGTGCCGCTGATTGCCGTCGTGTTCGCGCTGTTTGCGGCCTTCCCCATGTTCTCCGAAGTCAGCGTGCAGATCCGCCATTTTATCTTCGCCAATTTCATTCCGGCGACCGGGGATGTGATCCAGGGATATATCGAGCAGTTCGTCGCCAATTCCAGCCGCATGACCGCCGTAGGCGCCTTTGGCCTGATCGTCACCTCGCTGCTGCTGATGTACTCGATCGACAGCGCGCTAAACACCATCTGGCGCAGCACGCGCAGTCGCCCCAAAGTTTACTCCTTTGCCGTTTACTGGATGATCCTGACCCTTGGTCCGCTGCTGGCGGGTGCCAGCCTGGCGATCAGTTCCTATCTGCTGTCGCTGCGCTGGGCAAGCGACCTGGACGGCGTAATTGATAATCTGCTCCGCCTTTTCCCGCTGATCCTCTCCTGGGCGGCATTCTGGCTGCTCTACAGTATTGTACCCACCACCCAGGTACGTAACCGCGACGCGGTGATCGGGGCGCTGGTGGCGGCGCTGCTGTTTGAGGCAGGTAAAAAAGCGTTTGCCCTCTATATCACCACCTTTCCGTCCTATCAGCTCATTTATGGCGTGATTTCGGTGGTGCCGATTTTGTTCGTCTGGGTGTACTGGACCTGGTGTATCGTCTTGCTTGGCGCTGAAATTACTGTCACTCTCGGTGAATACCGCAAACTTAAAACAGAAGAAACAGAACAACCATGATTGCATTAATTCAACGCGTATCCCGTGCAAGCGTTACCGTGGCGGACGAAGTGACGGGCGAAATTGGCCCGGGGCTTCTGGTGCTGCTGGGAGTCGAAAAAGACGATGATGAACAAAAAGCGAATCGCCTCTGCGAGCGCGTGCTGGGCTACCGCATCTTCAGCGATGCGGAGGGGAAAATGAACCTGAACGTTCAGCAGGCGGGCGGCAGCGTGCTGGTGGTTTCGCAATTTACGCTGGCGGCGGATACCGAGCGGGGAATGCGGCCAAGCTTCTCGAAAGGCGCCGCTCCTGACCGCGCTGAGGCGCTGTATGAGTATTTCGTCGCCCGCTGTCGCCAGCAGGAAATGAACACCCAGACCGGAAGATTCGCTGCGGATATGCAGGTTTCTTTGGTCAATGATGGTCCCGTGACCTTTTGGTTGCAAGTATGACCCAGCTTCCGGGCAGGCTGCGGGTAACAAAAGAGAGTACGACTATGTATCACCTTCGTGTACCGCAAACAGCAGAAGAGTTAGAGAGCTACTATCAGTTCCGCTGGGAGATGCTGCGTAAGCCGCTGCATCAGCCTAAGGGTTCGGAACGTGACGCCTGGGATGCGATGGCGCATCATCAGATGGTGGTGGATGAAGAGGGCAACCTGGTGGCTGTCGGCCGGCTATATATCAATGCAGAGAATGAAGCCTCCATTCGCTTTATGGCCGTTCATCCCTCGGTGCAGGATAAAGGGCTGGGTACGCTGATGGCGATGACCCTGGAGTCCGTCGCGCGTCAGGAAGGGGTTAAGCGGGTCACCTGTAGCGCTCGCGAAGATGCGGTGGAGTTTTTCGCCAAGCTCGGCTTTATCAATCAGGGGGAGATCACCACCCCGACCACCACGCCGATCCGTCATTTCCTGATGATTAAGCCGGTCGCATCGCTGGACGACATTCTCCACCGTGGCGACTGGTGCGCGCAACTACAGCAGGCGTGGTATCAGCATATCCCGCTGAGTGAAAAAATGGGCGTGCGCATCCAGCAGTACACCGGGCAGAAATTTATTACCACCATGCCGGAAGCGGGAAATCAGAATCCGCACCACACGCTGTTTGCCGGCAGTTTGTTCTCGCTCGCTACCTTAACCGGATGGGGGCTTATCTGGCTGATGCTGCGCGAGCGGCACCTGGGGGGCACCATCATTCTGGCGGATGCGCATATCCGCTACAGTCAGCCCATTAGCGGCCGCCCCAGCGCCATCGCCGACCTCGGTTCGCTGAGCGGCGATCTCGACCGTCTGGCGCGTGGGCGTAAAGCCCGCGTGCAAATGCAGGTGGAGCTTTTTGGCGACGATAAACAGGGCGCCGTTTTCGAGGGGATCTACATCGTGCTGCCGGCGAAGCCCTTTGGCTCTTACGAAGAGGGCGGCAACGAGGAAGAGTAAGCCGCGGGCGGTTATCGTCCTGGCGATGCTAAGCGCCAGGCGATATCCCGCATGGCATCTCGCGCGGCGCGGCTGATCCCACCCAGCTGAAAGAAGCCGTGGATCACCCCCAGATAGCGCTGACAGGAACTCTCCACCCCTTGCGCCATCAGCCTTCGATGCAGCGCTTCGCCCTCGTCGCGTAAAGGATCGAACTCCGCCGTCAGAATATGCACCGGCGGCAGACCGTGAAAATCGTCGCGCCAGAGTGGACTGGCATCCGGATGGTTCGCTGGCGTCGAGGCGAGGTACATTTCATAGCCGCTCAACAACGTGTCCCGGGTAATCACATAGTCAGCGCCGTTGCTGACGTAGCTCGCCATGCTGGCGGTGGGGTCGAGCATGGGATAAATCAGAATCAGTTGCGCGGGTTGCCACGCCGCATTCGCTTTCAGGCGCAGGGCCGTTACCAGAGCGAGGTGCCCGCCGGCGCTGTCGCCAGCCAGTGTGATGCGTGAGGCGTCAACGCCAAGCTGCTCCGCGTGCCGGTGGATGATCATGACACCTTGTTCTGCGTCATCGTGCGCCGCCGGAAAGGTATGCTCCGGCGCCAGGCGGTACTGCACGGCGATCACCCGGCAACCGCTGAACCAGGCTAGCTGGCGGAGCTGATTGTCGTGGGTGGCAAAGCCGCCGCTGACAAAACAGCCGCCGTGATAATACACAATGGTGGGTAGTAAGCCGTTGCTTTTTGGCGGCGAGACGACGCGCAAGGTCATGCCATCGAGCGCGATGTCTTCAACCTGCACCCGCATTTCTGTTTCCCCTGCGAGAACGGCGCTGGCGAGATAGCCGTTTCTCCGGTCATCAATACTCTGTTCTCGCGATGATGGCCGCCCCGCAGCAATAAACTCCTCAACCAGCGAAGCAATCCCTTTTTCCAACGTCATGGCAAGTCCCTTTTACTGGGTTAATATCCAGTGTTATAGCCTGGTTATTGCGAAAAAGATATACCGAATAAAGCCGCGATCGCATTGTGGAAAGCGGCTCGCAGAAGCGTATTTCTCAGCAAAGATCTGCTTTTTCTTCGTTTTTATCAGGTGTAATTTGCTCGTTATCCGGTGCGCCGTAATACCTTGTCCTTCTGAACAGCACCCTAAAAGTTGAACAATATCTGGAGAAGCAGAAACGGGCTAAGGAGAGCATTTCCGGCGTGTTCACACCGTATGAATGATAACGAGCGACCTGAGTCGCCCGTTATAGGAGCGCAGAACTTATTCCCCTTCGCCGGGGAACATGAACGGGTTAATTGAGCTTCTGGCGAAGCCTTCCTGCTCCATGCGGGCGTCAAGCACCAGGGATGCCAAATCGTCGGCGACGGCTTCGACTTTCGGATCCTTCTCCTGATACATAATCTTCAGGTAAGTTCCGCAGTCGCCACAGCTTTCGGCTTTCACCGCAGCCTGCTCGTTGTCCAGCGACCAGTAGTGCAGATCGCGGCTCTGTTCGCAGTTGCTACATTTGACGCGTACCACGTGCCACTCGGTTTCGCACAGATTGCAGTGCAGATAGCGCAGCCCCTGGGTGGTGCCGATCTGCACGATGCTGGAGACCGGCATCGAGCCGCACACCGGGCAGAACTGGCGCTGTTCGCCGTATTCAGCGCGCGCTTTCCCCGGAATCAGGCTGGCCATCTGCGCCCAGTAGAGCGACAGTGCGGCCCAGATGAACGGCGCTTTATCGCTGCTGACCGAGGCGAAGTCGGAAGCAAACAGCGCGCTGGCCATCTGCTCCAGCTCCTGCTCAGAGGCTTTTTCCAGATTCTCAATGACCGCCAGTGCTGGGCCGCTCATCTCCGGCTTCAGCTCGGCAATCAGCGAGTGCAGCAGCTTGTGCCAGTGTTTGTCGCGCGGCAGGACGTGGATATCCAGCGGCGGCTTGCCCTGTTCGCTGGCCGCTTTAATACGGGCGGTGAGATCCATCTGCAGCGGATGGTCGTACAGCACCACTTCCTGGGCATGGGCGATCAGCGCGGCAAAGCGCAGGTAATCGCCCAGCGGGTTATTGGCGGCCAGCTCGCGCAGACGTTCAGCGCGGCGGTTATACAGATTTTTCAGCCTGGGGAACAGTAGCGGCGGAATTGCTTCCGCCGTGCGTTTCTCGCTCGAACCCAGCTCGTCTTGCGGGATTATGCGAATACTCATTCAGATGACTTTTCCTGTTTCTGGCGGACCTCTCGGTACCAGCGCGGGTGATGTTTCTTCGCCCACGTACTGGTGACCCAGCCTTCCACCATCGCGGTAATGGTGCCTTTCACCCAGAGGGCGGCGTAGATATGCACCATGATAACCACAATTAACGCCACTGCGGCAAATGAATGCAGCATCAGCGCAAATCGGATCACCGGGATTGAGAAAGCCGGCGCAAAATACGGACGCCAGATGATCACACCGCTCACCAGCAGCAGTACCAGGAAGATAATCGCCGCCCAGAATACGCATTTCTGGCCGAAGTTATAGCGTCCGGTATCGCCCACCTCCTCGTTGACGACGATCTTACGAATATTCTTCGCCCAAAAGATATCATCCCGATTGATTAGGTTGTGGTGCCAGTAACGGAAAAACATGATGATGAACGACGCGAACATCACCACCCCGACGAACGGGTGGAGAATTCGCGCCAGCTGCGGCGTGCCGAGGATATGCATCAGCCAGTTAAAGGACGGGAAGAAAAAGCCTAACCCGCTTACCGCCGCCAGGATGAAGCAGAAGGCGGTGACCCAGTGGTTGATGCGTTCCGGCGCCGTGTAGCGCACGATGGTGTCACGTCTTTTCATTTGCGCACCTCGTCTTTCTCTTCATGCAGGTTGTCCTCTTCCTCTTCCGCGCGGTTCGGACCGACGCCGACGTAGTGGAAGATACTGGCTGCGAAGGTCGCGGCGAAGCCGACGGCCGCCAGCGGTTTCCAGATGCCTTTCCAGAACTTGACGGTCTGGCTGATCTCCGGGTTTTCCGGCAGGCCGTGGTACAGATTCGGCTTATCGGCATGGTGCAGCACGTACATGACGTGGGTACCGCCGACGCCGGCCGGATCGTACAGGCCCGCATTGTCGTAACCGCGGGTTTTCAGTTCAGCTACGCGCTCGCCGGCCAGCGTTTTCATATCCTCTTTGGAGCCAAAGTGGATGGCGCCGGTCGGGCAGGTTTTCACGCAGGCCGGTTCCTGGCCGACGGTGACGCGGTCTACGCACAGGGTACATTTGTAGACGCGGTTGTCTTCCGGGTTCAGACGCGGTACATCGAACGGACAGCCGGCGATACAGTAACCGCAGCCGATGCACTGCTCGGACTGGAAATCGACGATGCCGTTGGCGTACTGAATGATCGCGCCTTCTGACGGGCAGGCCTTCAGGCAGCCCGGATCGGCGCAATGCATGCAACCATCCTTGCGGATGAGCCATTCAAGCTTGTCGTTTTGCTCCACTTCCGAGAAGCGCATCACCGTCCATGACTTGGCGGTCAGGTCCGCCGGGTTGTCATACACCCCAACGTTGTGACCGACTTCATCACGAATATCGTTCCATTCGGAGCAGGCCACCTGACAGGCTTTGCAGCCGATACAGGTGGTGACGTCGATAAGCTTCGCCACCTCCTGCTGGTGGTCCCGCGCCTGAGGCGCGGGGGTGAAACCGTTAGTCGCGGAACGACGAATAATATCTTGCGATTGATAAGCCATAAGTCGTCTCCGTTACACCTTTTCCACGTTCACGAGGAAAGCTTTGAACTCCGGCGTCTGCGTATTCGCATCACCGACGAACGGCGTCAGGGTATTGGCAATAAAGCCTTTTTTCGCCACGCCCTCATAGCCCCAGTGAATAGGAATGCCGATGGTATCGATATCCTTACCGTCAACTTTTAGCGTGCGAATACGTTTGGTCACCACCGCCTTGGCCTTAATGTAGCCGCGGTTGGAGGAGACCTTGACGGTATCGCCATGGCTGATGCCGAGTTTATTCGCCAGTTTTTCACCGATCTCCACAAACTGCTCCGGCTGCGCGATGGCGTTAAGCAGCGCGTGCTTGGTCCAGTAGTGGAAGTGCTCAGTCAGGCGATAAGTGGTGCCGACGTACGGGAATTTCTCCGCTTTGCCCATCTGCTCGAGATCGCCTTTGAAGACGCGAGCGGCCGGGTTAGAGACCACGTTCGGGTGCAGCGGGTTAGTCCCGAGCGGCGTTTCAAACGGCTCGTAGTGTTCCGGGAACGGTCCTTCCGCCATCTTATCGATAGCGAACAGACGGCCCATCCCTTCCGGCTGCATGATAAACGGACCGACGTCGCTGCCAGGCGCAGCGGCGCTGTAGTCCGGAATATCCACGCCGCCCCATTTCGCGCCGTCCCACTTCAGCAACTGACGCTTCGGATCCCACGGTTTACCCTGCGGGTCCGCGGAGGCGCGGTTATACAGGATGCGGCGGTTGAGTGGCCATGCCCATGCCCAGCCCAGCGTATTGCCGAGGCCTGACGGATCGGCGTTATCCCGGCGCGCCATCTGGTTACCTTCCGGCGTCCAGCTTCCGGCGAAGATCCAGCAGCCGCTGGAAGTCGTGCCGTCGTCGCGTAGCTGTGCGAAGGAGCTCAGCTGCTGGCCTTTCTTGACGATCACCGCGCCGGTCGCCGGGTCGGTAATATCCGCCAGCGCTTTACCGTTGCTCTCCATCGCCACTTCTTCTGACGCCGGCTCGTGTGGCGTGGAGTAGTTCCACGTCATGTTGAGCACTGGCTCTGGCGCCGGGCCACCCTCTTCGGCATACATCTTACGCAGGCGCGTAAAGATACCGGCGAGGATTTCACCATCGGTGACAGCGATCCCCGGGGCGTCCGCGCCTTTCCAGTGCCACTGCAACCAGCGGCCGGAGTTGACGATAGACCCATTCTCTTCGGCGAAGCAGGTAGACGGCAGACGGAACACTTCGGTCTGGATTTTCGACGGGTCAACATCGTTCGACTCACCGTGGTTTTGCCAGAAGGTGGACGTTTCGGTATTGAGCGGGTCGATGGTCACGAGGAACTTCAGCTTCGACAGGGAAGCGACGACCTTGTTTTTGTTCGGGAACGAGGCGACCGGGTTAAAGCCCTGGCAAATATAGCCATTCACTTTGCCCTGATTCATCATCTCGAAGTACTGCAGAACGTCGTAGCTCTTATCCCACTTCGGCAGCCAGTCAAAGCCCCAGCTGTTTTCTGCTGTCGCTTTATCGCCGAAAAAGGCTTTCATCATGGAGACGAAGAACTTCGGATAGTTGCCCCAGTAGTTGACCTGGTCTTTCAGCAGCGGCTTCGGCGTGTTAGCCGTCAGGTAGGTCTGCAGGTCGGCCTGTTTTTCGTTCGGCAGCGACATGTAGCCTGGCAGGCTGGTGGAGAGCAGGCCGAGGTCGGTCAGACCCTGGATATTGGAGTGGCCGCGCAGGGCGTTGACGCCGCCGCCCGCCATCCCCATGTTGCCCAGCAGCAGCTGGATCATCGCCATGGTGCGGATGTTCTGCGCGCCGATGGAGTGCTGGGTCCAGCCGAGAGCGTACAGGAACGACGCGGTCTTATCCGGCGCGCTGGTTTCAGCAATGTATTCACAGACTTTGAGGAAGTCGGCCTTCGGCGTACCACAGATGTTTTCGACCACATCCGGGGTATAACGGGAAACGTGCTGCTTCAGCAGGTTCCAGACGCAGCGCGGATGCTGCAGCGTAGTATCGCGTTTGGCGAAGCCGTTTTCGTCCAGCTCATAGTTCCAGCTGGTTTTGTCGTACTGGCGTTTTTCTGCGTTATAGCCGCTGAACAGCCCGTCGTCGAAGCTGTAGTCCTCACGCACGATCAGGCTGGCGTTGGTGTAGGCTTCGGTGTATTCGCGGTTGAATTTTTCGTTATTCAGCAGATACAGGATCACGCCCGACAGGAAGGTAATGTCGGTACCGGAACGAATCGGGGTATAGAAATCAGCCACCGACGCTGTACGCGTGAAGCGCGGATCGATAACGATGAGTTTGGCACCGTTATGGATTTTGGCTTCCATCGCCCAGCGGAATCCCACCGGATGCGCTTCAGCGGCGTTACCGCCCATCACCACGATCAGGTTGGCGTTCTTAATATCCACCCAGTGGTTGGTCATCGCACCGCGACCAAATGTTGGAGCAAGACTTGCTACCGTTGGTCCGTGTCAGACACGCGCCTGGTTATCCACCGCCAGCATCCCGAGGGCGCGGGTGAATTTTTGCGTTAAATAGCCGGTTTCGTTACTGGAGGCGGAGGCGCACAGCATCCCGGTGGTCAACCAGCGGTTGACGGTGGTGCCAGCGTCGTTTTGCGCGATAAAGTTGGCGTCGCGGTCCTCTTTCATCAGCTTGGCGATGCGATCGAACGCTTCGTCCCAGCTGATTTGCTGCCATTTATCGGAGCCTGGCGCGCGATATTCCGGGAATTTCAGGCGGCTTTCAGAATGGATAAAGTCCACCAGACCAGCCCCTTTCGGACAGAGCGCACCACGGTTGACCGGATGATCCGGATCGCCTTCGATATGGAAAATGGATGCTTTGGCGTTTTTCGCGCCGTCGCCGAGGCTATACATCAACAGCCCACAGCCGACAGAACAGTATGTGCAGGTGTTACGGGTTTCGCGCGAGCGCAGCAATTTGTACTGCCGTGTCTCCGCGAGCGCAGTCGCCGGGGCAAAGCCCAGCGCTGCTGCCGTGGTTCCCGCCATACCGCCAGCGCAGATCTTAAAGAACTGCCTTCTGCTGACCTGCATGGTTCGCTCCTTGTTTCGACATTGTCACATGTAGTTATTTGCTTTGCGGTGAGAGCCGCAAAGGTTCAGAATTAGGGCATATTTCCCTCATTCCTGAAGGGATAAAAACAGAATACCACATTGTGTGTATGCCTGTTCCAATACGGTTAAAGCAAAGTGAACAAGAAGCCTCTCGAACAAATCGAAAATGTGACGAATGTCACAGGATATCGCCAGGTCTCCCTCTGGAAGCGCGAGGATCTGCAACATCCTCAGCCAGATGAGTTAGCGGAAGAGGTACCGGTCGCGCTGGTCTACAACGGTATCTCCCACGTGGTGATGATGGCCACGCCGAAAGACCTGGAGCAGTTCGCCGTCGGCTTCTCCTTATCCGAAGGGATTATTGAGCATCGGCGGGAGATTTTCGGCATGGACGTGGTGTCGGTATGCAACGGCCTTGAGGTGCAGATTGAACTCTCCAGCCGGCGTTTTATGGGGCTCAAAGCCCGGCGTCGCGCGCTGGCCGGGCGCACCGGCTGCGGGGTCTGCGGCGTCGAGCAGCTCAATGATATTGGTAAGCCGGTTCAACCGCTGCCGTTCACTCAGACGTTCGATATCGCCAATCTCGACCAGGCCCTGGCGCATCTTAACGACTTTCAACCGGTCGGCCGACTCACCGGCTGTACCCACGCGGCCGCCTGGGTCCGGTCGACGGGCGAACTGGCGGGAGGTTTTGAAGACGTCGGCCGGCATGTGGCGCTGGATAAACTGCTGGGCCGGCGGGCGGAAATCGGTGAGGGCTGGCAGCAGGGCGCCGCGCTGGTCTCCAGCCGCGCCAGCTATGAAATGGTGCAGAAAGCCGCGATGTGCGGGGTCGAGATCCTGTTCGCGGTATCAGCAGCCACCACCTTAGCGGTGGAGGTCGCCGAGCGCTGCAACCTGACGCTGGTGGGCTTTTGCAAGCCGGGCAGGGCGACGATCTACACCCACCCGCAGCGTTTGATCTCGGGTTAAAAGTTAATCAGTAAATTTGAATAATGACAGCAAATCCTTCCGCTTTTTGTTTGGTGATGTGCGGGCTACTATTTAACACATCAAGGCACAACGCCTTATCTAAACAACTAAATGCAAGGGTTTATATCATGAAAAGCATCAAAACTTTTGTCGCAGTAATCGCTATGGCCGCCTCTTTTGCTTCCTTCGCCGCTGAAACCGTCACCGCTACCGCTGCAACGATGGACGGCGCGGAAGCGAAAATCGCCGCACAGGCCCAGGCAGCAGGCGCGTCGTCATACAAAATTACCGAAGCCTTTACCGGCAACCGCGTGCATATGACTGCGGAACTGAACAAATAAGCGTAACGCTACTGTCGAAAGAGCGCCTCAGGGCGCTTTTTTTGTGTCTGAAGTTATTTTTATTTCATTGTTAATTAAGTCTTTTTATTCGGTGGTCCGCTTATTGCAACACAATGAACAGTCGACAATAAAAGGTCCCCCACTATGCCGCTGTTCTATCAAAACCCCGTGATTCATGCCGATTACGCCGATCCCGATGTCATTCGCACAGGCGATGATTTCTGGATGGTGGCTTCCAGTTTCCATCAACTGCCCGGCTTACCGCTTCTTCATTCTCGCGATCTCATCCACTGGCAAATCGTTAACCATATTATTAAACGCCTGCCTTCGCCTGAATACGACAGCGTGCAGCCGGGAAAGGGGATTTGGGCGCCTTCCATTCGTTTCCATGGGGGTCTGTTCTGGGTTTTCTACAGTTTGCCCGACGAGGGTATTTTTGTTTCCCACGCCCGGGATCCGTTAGGCGAGTGGAGCGAACCCTATTGCCTGAACGCTTCCCCCGGCTGGATAGATCCTTGTCCGTTCTGGGACGATGACGGACGAGCCTGGCTGATTCACGCTTTTGCTTTTAGCCGCAGCGGGGTGAAAAACAAGCTCCAGATTTTTGAAATGGCGGCGGATGCATCCCGGCTGTTGGATAATGGACGGATCGTTGTTGACGGAACGCCCTCCCATCCCACTCTGGAAGGCCCAAAATTATATAAGCGCAATGGCGAATACTGGATATTCGCTCCGGCCGGAGGCGTCAAGCGAGGCTGGCAAACGGTCATGCGCGCTCCGACGCTATCTGGTCCATGGCAAAGTCGCGATGTCTTGCATCAGGGAGATTCACCGATAAATGGCCCTCATCAGGGGGCGTGGGTTGAACTGGAGAACGGTGAAAACTGGTTTTTCCACTTTCAGGATAAAGGCGTGTACGGCCGCATAGTGCATCTCCAGCCGTTGAGCTGGCGGGCTGACGGCTGGCCGCAAATTGGGCAACGGCTTGACGATCACGGTAAGGGGCAGCCCGTAAGTCTGCATCGCTTACCCGCGCTGCCCCTTGCTCCATGTTGTTTGCAGACCAGTGACGATTTCCCGAGTGGCCAGCCCGGCCTTCAATGGCAATGGCAGGCAAACCCCCAGCGCCGCTGGCTAATGCCGCATGCGCAAGGGCTACGCTTGCGCTGCGCGCCGACCGCTTCCGATATCAGCCTGTATCATTTACCTCAATTGCTGCTACAAAAATTTCCCGCGGAACGTTTTCACGTGCAGACAGCGGTTCATCCGATGTTTTCTCAGGATGGCGATGAAGCGGGAGTCGCGATTTACGGCCAACGCTTTGCCGCACTGCGCGTAAGGTACTGCGCGCCGACTCTTCAGCTATCGCTGTGCCACGGATGGATAGACGATTGCGGTGAAACGCATCAAGAATCCATCGAACTTGAGGCGATCGCCGGTTGCAACGAGATTGCGCTGGGGTTCCAGGTGGACTACGACGGGATAGTCCGCTTTTGTTATCGGCTTACGCAGCGGGAATGGCAGCAGGTGACACCGTCGTTTTCCGCCGGTGCGGGAAAATGGATCGGCGCACGTATGGGCATTTACGCGCGTGGCGCGCATGAAAACGCCGGCAGCAGCGCCGTTTTCTCACCGTTTATCGTGCGTTTGCAGTAAGCCTGACGGCGATATGATAAGGGCAGCTTCGCTGCCCTTGCGGGGTTTAATCGAAGTAATAGCGAATGCCGAGGCGGAATCGCACCTGATCGTCGTGATTCTGATCCTGATCGAGCCAGGCCACTTCCGCATAGGGAAGCCAGTGTTTATCGACACGGTAACGCGCCACAATGCTTGGCTCCCAGTGGGTTTTCTGCCCGTTAGAGGCATTGAAGTCGTTTGTGTTGACGAAGAATTCCGGGTTGAACTGAAGCCACAGTTTCTCAGTCGCCTGGTAATTAAGGTACAGGTCGAACTGATGGCTGTCGTTGTAATCCATATAGCCGTTGTAATCGCGATCTTTATGGGTCATATGGTTATAGCGGTAGCGGCTGCTTAAACTTAAAGATTTACTGATTTTATAATCGAGACTGATATAAGGCGCCAGCTTCGTTCCTTTACTATCAATATCGGTTAATCCGCCCGGCGTCAGCGTCCATTTATCATTAAGCGGGATCGGATACCAGCCTTCAAACTCCTGAAAGGAGCTTTTCATTTGATTAAAATCTTGTCCGAGGTCGTACATGGCGGAGGCCAGAACACCGGCGCCATTATCAAATATATGACCCAGGCCTATTTTATACTGATTTTTCTCAGAAGCCGTAGTATGCGCGTAGCGATTATCAACCCAGGTTGCCGCAGCAAGCGTATTTAGCGTAAAACAGGACAGCGGGATGCCGATCAATAGCGTGCGTAATGTTTTCATTTTAATTCCTGTAGGATTTATTAAGTGCCATAATTTCTGGAGAGAAATAAAAGACACCTATTAAATAGCAATTGCTGTGCCAGAATATAAAACCCTTAAAATACATAACGTTGTTTTGATGTGTTGGGCGTTAATTCGACACTGACTGATTTTTTATTTGCGTCGATACTCATCACAAGTAAGAGGACGGCTCCCTTTTATTAAAGGGAGCCAGAGAATGGATTAAATTATGCCAATACCCGCAGCGGCAAAGCCGAAGACAATCAGCATAATTAACACCTTATTGGGGCTGACCTTTTTATTGAGCAGCTTCAGGCAGCCCAGAACTAAAAGCAGAGGAATTAACCCGACGCAAATTTTGTCGAGGATCTCCTGCAGTACAAAGGGCTGCCCGGCGATGGTGGTTTTAAAGGTAGTGGTAAATTTCACCATACTGGCGCTCATTGCCCCCACCATCATTAAACCCATAATTGATGAGGCTTTGGTGATACAGCTCAGCAGCCCGGACTGCGTCGCTTCGGCGATATACTTCGAGCCTAAACGGTAGCCCATGACGCCGCCGTAATAGCGCAGCAGATAGCTGGGAATATTGTAAATCAGCAGGAACAGCAGCGGTCCCAGCGGATTCCCTTGTGATGCCAGGCCAATGGCAATTCCGGTGGCGATAATACGCAACACGCCGTAGAAGAAGGAGTCACCGACCCCGGCAAATGGCCCCATTAAGGCCACTTTGATGCCGTTAATACTGGAGGTATCAAAGTTCGGGTTGGCGGCGTTCTCTTTTTCCATCGACAGCGTCAGGCCCATAATAAAGGGCGCCAGATGCTGGTTGGTATTGAAGAACTGGCTGTTTCGCTTAAGCGACTCAAGATAACGGTGCGGGTCGTTGGCGTAGATTTTCTTCAGCATTGGCGCCAGCGCCCAGCCGTAGCTTAATCCCTCCATACGGGTGAAGTTCATCGACCCCAGCAGCGGAAACTGGCGGATAAAAAGCTGACGAAAAAGCTTTTTCTCGCTTTTATCATCGGCGTAAGCGCTAACGCTTTGTGTCTGGATATCAGTCATTGAAGAACCCATCCTTATCGTCAACTGAGGCGGACGCGGCCGCCGTTGCCGTTTGTTTATTCGCTTTAAGCTGATTGAATTCGTTAAAGCACAGATAGACCGCTACCGAGGCTGCAATAATCGCAATCCCCATAATCGGCAATTGCAGATAGGCCGCCATCGCGAAACCGATAAAGAAGAAGGCGGCGATGTTACGGTTCCACAGCGCCTTCAGCAGAATGGCGAACCCGAGCGCCGGAAGTATGCCGCCAACCGCCGTCATGCCGCGCATGACCGTACCCGGAATGCTCTCGACCAGGCTGCGGATGACCTCGGTGCCGAAGAGCACGCCAAAAAAGGCGATCAGGGCGAAGGGGACGCCGTAAAAGAAGGTCATACCGAGCGTCAGACCCAGCGCCGCACGGTCACGCCCCTGTTCCAGTAGCGCATCGTATTTTTCAACCAGGGCGGTATAGACCAGCTTTAGCACCTGATAAACAAAGACCGCCAGCAGGCTGATAGGCAGCGCCAGCGCAACGGCCACCGGCGGCTCAGCGTGGGTCAGAATCGTAAAAGCGGTTGCCAGTACTGACCCCACCGCAAGGTCGGCAGGAACCGAGCCGCCGATGGTGATGGTGCCAAGGAAAATCAGCTCCAGCGTGGCGCCGATAATAATGCCCTGTTGCAGGTCTCCCAGCACCAGCCCCACCAGCGCGCCGCAGATGAGCGGACGTTCAATCAGCGGTTGACCCAGCGTATGGTCGGCGGTTTTCACCAGAAACATAATGACAGCAACAAGAATTGCGGAAGTTAACATAGCGACCTCGCTTAGCTGGCGGCGTTATCCAGCATCTCAATCAGGTTTTTCACCGGATGAGATGGCAGGACCTGATATTCAACGGCAACGCCGCGGTCGGCGATAGCGTGGAAATCCGCCACATCTTCCGGCGTCACGTAGACGGTATCGCTAATGCGCTTTTTCGCCGCCAGGTTGTCGGTGATGCGCCCGAAGTTAGCGACGTTCAGCGTTTTTATCCCCGGCGCCTGTTCGACGAGCCGACGGGCGTCGGCGGCATTGTTAACGATCACCATAATTTTCATGGCTTCCGAACGCGGGTCGTTAAGCACATCGCCCGCGTCCTTCACCGCCATAATGGCGCACTTTGCGGTATCGGGTGCCGCCATGCGCAGCGACATTTTCTGCACTTCGTTATTCACGATCTGGTCATTGGCGACCAGGATGCGGTTCACGCCCAGATGCTTGGTCCAGACCACGGCAACCTGTCCGTGGATTAAACGATCATCAATACGTACTAAAGAAATCATGGTGTAGCTCCAGTTAGCAAAAGTAGGGTGTCCAGACGCGGGAAAGGCGAACCAGGGCTTCGAAATAGAAGTAATCGCCCCAGAGGTTAGGTTCGTTAATGCCCATATTGCGGCCAAAGTTATAAACGCCTTCGCGCAGCAGGCCGTCCTGCGCGTGGGCAAAGTAGCGCTCGCGTAAATTGCGCATCATCAGTTCGATAGCGTTGCCGTAGGCCGGACGCAGCGGGTCGGTGAGCGGTAATAGCTTCAGCAGTTCCGCCAGACCGCAGGCCGCGATCGCCGCCGCAGAGGTATCCCGGTACTGATTATCTTCGGCGGTAAAAATCAGATCCCAGTAGCAGACAAAATCTTCTGGTAAGCGGTTAAGAAAATAGTGCGCCAGGCGGCGGGAGAGCTCGGGCTGCCAGGCATCGCCGGTGTGGGCGTATCCCAGCGCGAAACCATAAATTCCCCACGCCTGGCCGCGCGCCCAGCAGGAGCTGTCGCTGAATCCCTGGTGCGTATCGCCGCGCAGCGGCTGGCCGCTATGAACATCCATATAAAATGTATGGAAAGTAGAGGCGTCTTCGCGCACCAGATAGCGTGCCGCCTGCGCCAGATGACGGCTGGCGGCCTCGCGCCACCGCTGATTTCCGGTTTCGTTGGCGGCCCAAAATAGCAGCGGAACATTGAGATTGCAGTCAATGATCATCCGCCCCTGACGCGCCGGGTCGTTTAAATCTCCCCAGGCCTGAATGACGCCCGCCGTGGCGTTAAAGCGGCGATAGAGCAGCTCGGCCGCGCGCAGGGCGAGTTCGCGGGCGCGCAGGTTGCCGGTGAGCTTCCAGGCGTTAACGCAGGAGAGGAGATAGAGAAAGCCCAGGTCGTGGGTATCCACTTTAATCTGCTTATCGAGACGTTCTTCAAAGCTATCGAGCAGGCTTTCCGCCACCGCCCGATATTTATCATCGCCGGTGACCTCCCAGGCGAGCCACAGCATGCCGGTCCAGAATCCCTCGGTCCAGTCGACTTTCTCCACGCTTTCATAGCGGCCCCGTGTCGCACTGGCGGCGGGAAAGGTTGCCGTAAAGCGCGGCAGCATGGCGTCGAGCTGCGTCAGCACTTCGCCGATTGCCGCGTTAAGCCAGGCATGATTTAACCTCGGCTGCGGCGAGAGATAGCGCGCATCAAGCGCTTCGAGTGCGATAGTCACGGATTTCCCTCTTCGGCAAAAAAATCATCAATATTGTCCTGCGTTTTGTGCTGCGCAGCCTGGCGCGCCGCGATGATTTCCGGCAGCTGATTCATGTACTGCATCGCCCCGCTGGCGGCGGCGACGGCATCCTGAAGCCGCTGTGCGGTTTCGGCGTGTTCCGACATGCAAAACTCCATCAGCATAATCAGGCTGGCGCCGCTGATGACGTGCGCGTGGGGATATTTGACCATCATCTGTACGGCGGTATTGTTGACGCTCCCGCCGGGCATATCGGTAAACAGCACCAGCTCATTGCCGCGACCGGCCGCCTGCCGGGCGATAGCGTCAAAGCGGATGGCCAGTTCAGCCGTTGACTCAATTTCACCGCAGTAGGCACAGACGGGCGTGACGCCATGGCCGTCGCCAATCAGCAGATTTAATGCCGATACTATCCCTTCTGCGTAGCGGCCATGGGTTGCGATGTACATCTCTCGCATTGCATATTCCTTCATCTTTTCAGGTATCTGAAAAAGAAATAGCAATAATCGTGCCATGTTTTTATTTGTATGTTTTTAAAGGATAAAAGCGGTTTTTTGGACGCTTTTTGCAGTGTTGAATGGGCAATTTATACAGTGTCGACAGGTTTGCCAGCCGACGCTGGCAACGGGGGTTAATGGTCGGGGTCAAAGGCGATCCACGGCTCCATGATTTCATAAATCATCAGCACTTCGGTAAGCGGCAGGATGATATTGTATTTACGGTTCAGGGCCTGGAAAAAGGTGTCGTGGACGGCGACAAACGCCTGCTGCGCCAGCGTCAGCTCCGCCTCTTCGCGGTGGCGTACGCCGTTGTTAACCATTACCCGCTCGATCATCAGGGCGATATGCATAAACAGATTGATGCGCAGATAGCTTTCAAAATGGATTTTGTAGAAGGCTTCATACTGTTTAATGACCGCTTCGACTTCATCAATAATCACCACCGGATTGAGGAAGTTGAGGCGGCTGGCGACGCCTTCGACGGTAAACAGCTTGACCACTTCATCAATCATGGGCTCCAGGCCGCCTTCCATCAGCAGCCCGTTGAAGTAGTCGCGTTTTAACACCAGCGTCTTTTCTTTAATCAACTGTTCCACGCTAAGCAGAGGAATATAGCCGGCTTCCAGATCGGTCGTGGTGATGATTAGCCGCGTACCGTTTAGCGCCGGGTCGGCGTGGGCGATTTTCCATTTCAGATCGTCATACTCCATCGTAATAATGTCGATCTCATCCTGGGCCAGGAAGCGCTGGACAATATCTTTTAGCTTGCGGGAGATCCCTTCGCCGGAGATACAGGAGATAATAATTTTATTGCCCGGTAACACGCCCGCGTAGTAGCGCGTTTCCACCTCGTACGCCCCTTTGGCGCTCTCAATAATCGCCTCCATCGACAGTTTATCCTGAATTTTGGCCGCAATATCGAGCGCCATGGCCGTACTGACGTTGTTGATAACCAACAGTTCGCCGTGCAGGTGGAGCTTAATCTCTTCGTAGATCTCTTTTAGCGACCCCATATCCACCAGAATAATCAGCCCCGCGCCTTGTTTAAGGCGGGAAACGTGGGCAATCAGCAGGTCGATGATCTCTCTGGTGGACGTCGCGTTCGCCATGTCGAAGGCTTTAAAATAGTAGCCGCCGGTCAACTGGTTGGCGATCCCGGCGATGCTCGACGCCGTGGCGCGACCGTGGGACACGATAATGCCCTGAATCGGATCGTCTTCACCGGCGAGGGTGTGAAAAACGCAGCTTAACAGCGGCTGAAGCAGGGGGAGCGGCTGCTGGGTGACATGTTTGCTCAGCAAAGCGAGGCACTCTTCGGCCAGCAGCCGTGCCTTAGCGGAAACATAATCGGAAATGGTGTGCAGTTCGTCTGGGTCGAGCGCCTCCTCCGGAGCATGCAGCGCATAGCTCAGGCAGAGCCAGACCGCCTTGCGGATTTCCGGGTGACAGGAGACGCCGGTCAGGCTCTCCAGCTCCTCCAGCGCGTGAACGGTGTTCTGCCAGATATAGCCGCTGTAGAGCGACTCGGCGGCGACCGCGCCGCTGACGGTAGTCAGCAGCTGTTCAACTTTGCGATTCAGCAACAGCACGTTACCGCTGTGGCAAAAGTCGCGAAAAATCACCTCATCGCGCATCGCTTTGGGCAGCAGATGGCTGACATTCAGCGCATCTTCATGCGCGCTGGCGGCAATACGGATTATTTCGCCGCCGGACGCCGGGCCGCGTAGCGTGATGACGTCAGCCTCACGATTCTCGCTCCAGGCGCTGGCGCACATCACTTTGATCTGATTTTTTAACTCGCCAATATTGCCGCGCACCGGGGAGGTGACCAGCTGATGCATCAGCTGATTATCAAGATGGATATCCCGACGCAGGCTGCGCGCTTCCTGCTGCAAAAAGTGGCTGACCTGAGCGACGCGCTCGGTCAGCGGGCGCGAAATATAGTTGGGCAGCGTGACGCGCACCGGGATGCGGCGGCGGAAGGTGTTAAGCAGGACGGTATCGATATTTTCCGTGGTGGCGAAGATAAAGCGCAGCGACGCCGGATGGCGCGTACGGTTATCGCCAAGACGGTAGAAATACCCTTTATCCATAAACAGAAACAGCTTTTCCTGGTTCTCTGCCGAGAGACGATGCACTTCATCGAGAAACAGAAATCCGCCATCGGCATCATCAAAGGCGCCGCGTTTCTCGCGGTCAGCGCCGGTGAAAGCGCCGCGGGTATAGCCGAAAAGGGTTGCCGAAAGCAGCTCCGGATTGTTGGCGTAATCGGCGCAGTTAAGCTCAACGAATGGTTTGTCCGCTGCGATAACTCCGCGCTCGAGGGCGTACTGATAAATCAGCGTCGCCAGATGGCTTTTGCCGACGCCGCTCTCCCCGGAGAGCAGGACAGGCAAACCGTCATCGGGATAGTCCACCGCCGAGCGGCACAGCGCGACGGCGTCGGCCAGGCTCCCGTGCGCGCCAATCAGCGGCTGGAAGGCGTCGTGCTTTTTCGACACTACGCGAGATGGCTGAGTCTTATCCCCGCCGTTTTGTTGCACATAGAAGCGCACCGGACGGGTGTTTTCTTTACGCAGATAACCGTCATCGCATAGCCTGTTGAGGTAATGGCTGATAACGCTGCGGTTAACCTGCATAAAGTCCGCACAGTCCTGAGCCGTGAATCCTGCGGGTTTCCGTGCGTAGTGGGTGACTATTTTCTGGAATAATTTTTCTTTTGCCGACAGCGCCATTCTTCAATGCCCCGGATAGAGTAGAAAATAGCGTCGATTTTATTTCGACACTAGACACTACTGCTTTTGTTAGACACTGAGTACTTTCTACGGCATTAGATAAAAATGAAACCATGTTTTGATTAGAATGTGATGGAGATCGCCACAGATTTTATGGGATGTAAAAGCAGGAGACGCACTCGCGAACGACAGAAGAGCGCTATTGCCCGAACCGCGAACCTTCCTGACGCAAAAAAATGCGCTATTTATCACATTTCTGCTTTTTCATCTTCGCTGAGTTTATCGGTGAAAACGGGCGACCCGCCAGCGTCATTATCTCATTCGGCAACTTAATGATCTTAAAGAAAATAAAAAGATAATTGTTAAGTCGATCTCATTTTATAAAAGAGATATGAATCACAAAAAATGAGAAAACAAACCCACTGTCAATATTAGGTGCGGAGGAATTTATAAGCATTATGTGATCTCCATTGCAAATACAAGTCTTGCAGTCAGGGAAAAATGTCGTCAGGCAAATGAGCGAGGAGGCGTCATGAAAATTGGCATCGTTATTAGCGGCGGGGATGTTTCGGGAATGAATAATTTTATATTCCAGATTGCCAGGCAGGCTGATGCCGACATCACGCTGTTTAATGGCGGTATTCCTGGCCTGCTGGAGAAAAATCATCAGGATATCGCGTGGCGCGATCTGGTTGATTTCTCTATTACCGCTGTGCCGATCATTACCTCCGGACGCACCAGTCGCAAACTGCAGCGCAGCGAATATGAAATGATTGCTAAAAAACTTAAATCGTTGCGTATTGACGTGCTTATTATGGCCGGGGGGGACGGCAGCCTGCAGTTTCTCAATACCCTAAGTGAATTTGATATTAATTGCTTTGGCGTGGGAATGACTATCGATAATGATGTGTATGGCAGTGATTATACGATTGGTTTTTCCACGGCCTGCGAGCAGATTATTAAAGAAGTCTCCCGTTTAAGAAATACCGGAAGAGCGCTGCCGGGGCGGGTTTTTATGGTTGAGATATTAGGAGGTTATTGTGGAGAACTAACGTTACAGTCCGCCATTAAATGCAATGCGGATATTGCCCTGATCCCGGAGGCGCAGATGCCGCTGGCCATGCTTGCGGAACGGATTACCCGGAAGCTGAGCACGCAGAACAGCGTCGTTATCCTCTGCTCAGAAGGCTACACCAAAGAGTACTCTCCCGGCTTTCAGGGAGCGATTGATACCATGATCAAACAGCTGGAACCGCAAATTGGCGTCCGTATCCGTAAAACGATTGTCGGCTATGGCTTACGCAGCGGTGAACCGACCTGTGAAGAGATTTATCAGGGCACCATTATGGCCAGTGAGGTGGTTCGCTGTATTCAGTCAGGTATGAAAAATAAAGCTATAATAATTAATTCCAGTAATAAACCTATTCCGATTGATTTAGTCAGTATGAAAAAACGTCTGGTCGATACTGAAGGACATCATTATAAACTTGCCAAGCAACTCAATATTATTTGAGGAGACCCTCCATGCTGAAAATTTTATGCGTATGTGGCTGCGGCCTCGGTTCAAGCTTTGCCATTGAAATGACGGCGAAGGCAGTTTTAAAAAAGCTGGAAATTCCCGCTCATATTGAACACACCACCGTATCCGAAGCCGGAGCCTTTAAATCGGATATGATTTTGACGCAAAAAACCTTTGCCGACATCTTAACCGCCGATGCTACTGAAGAGGAAATTAAACGCGTCGTGGTGCTCAATAAGCTTACGGATAAAGAGGAAATTGAAACCAAGATCGTCGCATTCTTAAAAGAACGTCATCTGAAGGTGGCTGATTATGAATAGCTTCGTTGCGTTTATCGTTAAGGATTTACTTGGCCAGGCATCCATTCTTATTGCTTTTATTGCCATGCTTGGCCTGATCCTGCAAAAGAAATCGCCGGGCAAAACCGCGGAAGGGACGTTTAAAACGCTGCTTGGCTTCTTAATTATGATGGCGGGGATCAACATCATTGTCGCCACGCTAACCTTTCTGAACGATATCTTCACCCAGGGATTTGGCATGAAAGGCTATATTACCGATGTGGCCGCCATCGCCGGGTTAGCGAATCGGGAATTAGGTTCGGAAGTGGCGCTGACGCTGCTGGTGATCTTTGCCGTCAATATTATTATCGCCCGTCTGACGCCGCTTAAATATATTTTCCTGACCGGCCAGGCGCTGCTGTGGATGGCGACGATCGGCGCCGTGATTGGCTATAAGTCCGGGCTCACCGGCGTACCGCTGATTTTAACCGGGGGCATCTTCGGCGGCGTGATGGCGGTGTTAATGCCGGCCCTGGCGCAGCCGGTGGTCAGGCGCATTACCGGATCTGACGACGTGGCCCTGGGGCACTTCTGTACCATCGGTTATCTGGTGCAGGCCGCCGTCGCAAAGGTCGTCGGCAAAGGCTCCCGCTCCACGGAAGATCTCGAGCTGCCTGATAACTTTAAGTTTCTGCAGGATACCTATCTGGCCATGGCGGTGGTGATGGTGCCGATGTATCTCATCCCGGCTATCGCGGCGGGCCCCCATTATATCGCGCAGTTCTCCGGCGGGATTAACTACCTGATGTATGCCTTTATGCAGTCCATTCAGTTTGTCGCCGGGGTCTTTGTCCTCTATAGCGGCGTGCGTTTATTGCTCAATGAGCTGGTGCCGGCCTTTCGCGGTATTGCGATGCGTATTGTCCCGGATGCGAAGCCGGCTCTTGATTGCCCGGTACTGTTTCCTTATGCGCCGAATGCGGTGATTGTCGGATTTCTGGCGACGACCGTCGGCTCGATTATCGGCATGCTGGTTTTCCCGATGTTCGGTCTGGCGATGATCCTCCCCGGGCTGTTAACCAACTTTTTCGCCGGCGGCACGGCAGGGGTTTTTGGCAACGCGCTGGGCGGACGCCGCGGGGCGATGATCGGCGGGGTTATTCACGGTCTGTTTATCACGTTTCTGCCGGCCATTCTGGTGCCCATGCTGGAGAGCTATGGCTTTACGGGCGTCACCTTCAGCGACTCTGACGTCATCAGCTCGGGTCTGGTATTAGGCCACGCCTTCCAGAATAACTGGCTCTTTGTCGCCTTATTTATTGTGTTTGTCGCCGCACTGGCATGGTTTGTCAACGGGAAATCCGCTAAGCCGAAAGGGGAAAATGTTCATGAGTCTGTATAATTTCAATGAGATTTTAAAAATTGCCCAAGCGAGAAATTTTAAAGCGATTGGCTCGTTTAACTTGCACTGTATTGAGATGCTACCGGCGTTTTTCAAAGCCGCGCAAAACAGCCACAGCCCGTTAATGATCCAAATTTCAACCGGGACCGCGGAGTACCTCGGCTATCGTTTGCTGGTCGACGCCGTGCGTTCATTAGCGGACAGTGAAAATATTCCAGCCTGTCTGCATCTTGACCACTGCTCAGATATTAAGGCCATCGAGACGGCAATGAACGCGGGCTTTTCGTCGGTGATGTACGACGGCTCACATTTAAGCCTTGAGGAAAATATCGGTAATACGCGGATTGTGGTGGAGATGGCCCGCCCGCGCAATATTACGGTAGAAGGCGAACTGGGGGCGATCGGCGGGTCAGAGGATGGAAAAGCGGTGGCGGCGGAAGATATCTGTTTTACCACCGTCGAAGACGCGAAACGCTTTGTGGAAGAGACCCAGGTCGATATGCTGGCCGTTTCGGTAGGCACCGTGCATGGCCTCTACACCGGTAAAGCGCAGATACAGCACCAACGGCTGAAACAGATTAGCGCGGCGACCGGCGTGCCGCTGGTGCTGCATGGCGGTACCGGCGTCAGCGATGAGGATATGCGGCTGGCCGTCACCGAAGGGATTAATAAAGTGAACGTCGGGACGGAAATGAACGTGCAGTGGGTTGACCGCTGTAAAACGACGTTTGAGAAAGGGAAGGTGAATGACAGCGTGCGGAAATTCTTAATTCCCGCCAACCAGGCGGTCACTGATGTCTTAATGGAAAAAATGGCGTTATTTAAATAACGTTTTCTCCTTTACTCTCTATTTCATTGCCCTGTCTTCCGCCAAGGAGGGAACTTGCTATGTTTGAATCATTGAAAACGTTGTGGAAAAAAGAGCAAACCCCGCTGCAGGATTATGATCAACAGTCCCGTCAGTTGGCGGAGGAAATTGCCAGGCTGGAGGGCGAACTACAGCGCCAGCCTGGCAATAGCGAGGTGCAAAAAACATTGATGCTGACTTACAACCGGGCGCTATCGATATATGCCAAAAGCACCGCCCACCGGCAGGATATCGATACGCTGTTTCTGCAGATTGATAATTTACGCAATATTATTCGCCGCAATATTTAGGAATACAGAATGACCATAAAAGAACTGCTTATTGAGGCCGATGCCATTCAGGTTGGCGTTGTGGAGTCCGACTGGCAGCGGGTAATAAAGCTGGCTGCCCGCCCGCTGGAGGCAAAAGGCTTTATTTCGACGGAATATAGCCAGGCGGTGATCGACAATACCCTGAACTATGGCGCCTATTACGTCTTCGATGAAGGTATTGCTATCCCCCATGCCCGACCCGAGTGCGGCGTCAGACGCAACTGCTTTAGCCTGGTGCTGCTGGAAAAGCCGATTCCTTTTGCGGACAGTGAAAAAGCCGACATTGTCATTATGTTTGGCGCCCGGGACAGCAATGCGCATATCGAGGAGGGGATCCGCTCCATCGTCGCGCTGCTGGATAACAATGACACGATGGCCAAACTGCGGATGGCCCGCAGCCGGGAGGAGGTTGTCGCATTACTATGAACAGACATCTGACCCCAGTCTGCAAAACGGCTATTTTAATCAACGGCATTCCGGCCTCGGGGAAGAGTACCATCACCCGTTTGCTGGCGGAGACCTTCAGCCTGCCGGTATTGACGATCGACGGCATCAAAGAGCCGTTTATGGCGCGTCTGGCTCCGGTCGACCGGCCAATGAATCGCCAGCTGGGCTGTGCGGCGTATGAGGTGATCTGGTCGATTGTCGCCGCGTCGCCTGCCAGTATGGTCTGGTTGATCGACGCCTGGTTCGGCTTTCAGCCCCGGGAGACCTTGCAAAAATTGCTGCGGCAGGCGGGCGTGGAGCAGGTGATTGAGATCTGGAACCATATCTCCCCCGAGCTGGCGGTCGCGCGCTATGCCTCGCGGCTGGCGACGCGGCCGCCGGGCCACCCCGGCGAAGAGTATCTGCCGGAGCTGGCCCAGCTGGCCGGGCGCGCGCAGCCCATGTCTTTAGGGCCCCTTTTGACGATAGACCAGCAGCGCCCGCTGGAGATAACGGCGGTTATTCACTGGCTCGAAGGCACAATTAGCGGACAACGCACCGGTTTGGCGAATTACGCCTACCCGTCCTAGGACATACCCGCCAGCCGCAGCAGCGCCGTCACCACCGCCGCGGCGATAATCACGCCGATCAGCGGCACCTTGCGCCAGGCGAGAAACACAGCGACAGCCACGCCCAGAACGCGCGCCATGCCGGCGAAATGCGGGCCTTCATAGAAAGTGGTGGCCAGGGCGACGGAAAAAAGCAGCACCGTCGCCGCATCGGAAAGCAGCGCCTGCGAGCGCTCGGAAAATGCCAGCCGATTACCAAGCTTCGCTCCGCCAAGACGCATCAGATAGGTTCCCAGCGACAGGATGGCGATACCGGCGATAAACAGCGTCATATTGCCCATTATTTTTTCCTCGACAGTAAACCAAACAACGAGAGCAGCACCGGCAGCCCGGTAGGCGCAAACGGCACGGCAGCAAGCGCCAGCGCGGCGCCGCTGACGGCGCGGATCAGCGTGGTACGGTTTTTAAAGGCCGGGATCACCAGCGCTAGCAGGATTGCCGGGAAGACCGCGTCAAGCCCGATGGTTTCCGGCGCCGGCAGCAGTTTGCCGACGGCGACGCCGGTGAGCGTACCCAAAGGCCAGATCAGCGCTACGCCGGCGCCGCACAGCCAGTAGGCCGCTTTGCGCTGCGCGGGGGTGGGCTGCGACAAGCCAAAGACCACGCTCTCGTCGTTCATTATGTGGCATCCGATAAAGCTTAAGGCGCGCCGACCAACCAGTTCTCGCACAGTCACCCCGAAAGGGATATGGCGCGCGTTGACTAACAGGCCAGCGGCGGCGGCGGCCAGCGGGCTACCGCCGCTGGCGACAATACCGATAAACATAAATTCAGAGGCGCCCGCCAGCACGGACACCGAAAGTACGAGCGGCACCCATAAGGGGAAGCCGTAAGCCACCGCCAGCGACCCATAGGACATGCCTACCACCCCGACGGCGAGGCAAACTAAAACAATCGCTTTTATCGTGTCTCCGCTGAGACTGGAGAGAGTTTGTTTCATATCACTTAGCCATATCGAACGAATTTCCATTATAATGAACACATAATGATCGTTTTTCAAGGCGAACAAATCGTTCGATATAAAAAACAAGGGGCGGGTATGACACAGCCAATCAGCGTTATCGCCAAAAGTCTGGTGCGGGAGCGGGCGCGGACCGGGCTTTCGCTGGCGGAAGTCGCGCGTCGGGCGGGTATCGCAAAATCCACGCTATCGCAACTGGAGTCCGGCAACGGTAATCCGAGTCTGGAAACGCTGTGGTCGCTCTGCGTAGCGCTGGATATTCCATTTGCCAGGCTGCTTGAGCCGCAGGTGAACAAAACGCAGGTGATCCGCCGCGGCGAGGGGACAAAAGTAGTGGCGGAGCAGGCGAACTATCAGGCTATTTTGCTGGCCGCCTGTCCACCCGGCGCGCGTCGGGACATTTATTTGCTGCTCACCCAGCCCGGCGCCGACCGCATTTCGCATCCGCATCCGCCAGGCTCGGTGGAACATATTATCGTGACCCAGGGGCGGGCGCGGGTAGGGCTGACGTCGGCGCCGGAAGAGCTCGGCGAGGGCGACTATATCTGCTATCCGGCGGATCAGGAGCATGTGTTTCAGGCCCTGGAGCCGGATACGCAGGCCCTGCTGATCGCTGAGCAAAACTGACATCGCACCGGCGGGCGTCGCGCTCTCGCTGGACGCCATAGCCGTATTGCGGGACACTAGCCGCATTCTTCCGCGAAGACAGGCATACCTATGTCGCTGAAAGCCATTGCTAAAGAACTTGGGATCTCGGTAACGACCGTCAGCCGCGCGTTAAACGGCTATGATGATGTGTCGCAGGAGACCCGTGCTCGCGTGGAGGCTGAAGCGCAGCGTCGCGGATATCGGCCAAACACGTTCGCGCGTCGCCTGAAAATGGGCAAAATCGACGCCGTTGGCCTCGTTTTCCCCGTGCGCCCCGCGCCGCTGAATAACAACGTCTTTCTCGAAATGGTGGGAGAAATCAGCCACGAGCTGGCGCGCTATGAGATTGATTTACTGCTGATCGCCGATGATGAACAGGCCGATAAACACGGCTATATGCGCATGGTGCAGAGCCGTCGCGTCGATGCGCTGATCGTCGCGCATACCCTGGACGACGACCCGCGCCTGATTCAGCTGCTCTCTTCCGGCTTTCCTTTTCTCGCGCTGGGCCGTAGCCGCCTGCCGCAGCCCTACGCCTGGTTTGATTTCGATAACCAGGCGGGCACGTATCGCGCCACCCGTCATCTGATTAGCCAGGGGCACCGGCGCATCGCGCTGCTGAGCGAAAATAATAATCAGGCGTTTATTACCCAACGCCGCAACGGTTACCTGGAAGCGCTGCGCGAAGCGGGCCTGGCGGAAACCTGGCTGCGCAGCGTGCCGCCCACCCGCCGCGGCGGGTTTCAGACAACGATGGAGCTGCTGCGCTTGCCTGAACCGCCAACGGCGATTGTCACCGACTGCAATACCCATGGCGACGGCGCGGCGATGGCCCTGGCTCAGCTCGGACGTCTTACCGGCGCCGATCGCGTCTCACTGGTGGTCTACGACGGTTTGCCGCAGGATAGCATCATCGACACCCCGGTGGGCGCGGTGGTTCAATCCACCCGACAGGGGGTGGGCCGCCAGATAGCCACGATGGTCCGCCGCTTAATTGCCGGCGAAGATCTGACCTCGCTTCAGGTGCTCTGGCAGCCCGAATTCATTCCCGGCGAAACCGCCTGATAATTCTCTCCACAGATTAATTTCCTGAACTCGATCACGGATCCGAAACGTTTTGGTTGGCGTCCGAAACGTTTCGGATCAACAGTAAGACATTCCTTGATATGGAGATGTCTAATGTCAGATTCGATTATACGCCTGCAAAGCGCAACGGTTGACGTGGTGATCAAAGCCCGCCCTTTCGCCGAAATTATCTACTGGGGGCCGCATTTAAGCCACTTTTCGCCGCAGGATGCCGACAGCCTGACGCGACCGGTCGCCAATGGCCGCCTCGATGTCGATTCCCCGGTCACTTTAATGGCGGAACTGGGCCATGGTCTGTTTGGCGCGCCGGGCATTGAAGGCCATCGCCAGGGGCTGGATGCCTCGCCGATTTTCGCCACCAGCGAAGTGCGGCACGAGGGCCAGACGCTAACCCTGGTCAGCGAAGACCCGCATGCCGGCCTGCGTTTGTACAGCGAGATCGCATTGGATGCCAGCGGTGTGTTGAGCGTGCGCCATGGCGTGACCAATCTGCGCATCAGCCCATGGCAGGTGGATCGCCTGGCGGTCACGCTGCCGGTCGCCGAACGCGCTCGTGAGGTAATGGCTTTCCATGGCCGCTGGATCCGCGAGTTTCAGCCTCACCGCCTGACCCTGGAGCACGACAGCTTTGTGCTGGAGAACCGCCGCGGGCGCACCTCTCACGAACATTTCCCGGCCCTGATCACCGGCAGCCACGCCTTTAGCGAGATGCAGGGTGAAGTCTGGGGCGTGCATCTGGCCTGGAGCGGTAATCATCGCCTGCGGGCGGAGGTGAAAACCGATGGCCGCCGCTATCTGCAGGCCGAGGCGCTCTATCTGCCGGGCGAAATGGCGCTGGCAGAAGGGGAAACCTTGTGGACGCCTTACCTGTATGCCAGCTACTCGGCGAACGGGCTGAACGGCATGAGCCAGCAGTTCCATCGTTATCTGCGCGAACGGATTATTCGCTTCCCGGGCAACAAGCCGCGCCCGGTGCATCTCAACACCTGGGAGGGGATCTATTTCGACCACGATCCGGACTACATCATGCGCATGGCGGATGAAGCGGCGGCCCTGGGCGTGGAGCGTTTTATCATTGACGACGGCTGGTTTAAAGGACGCAACGACGACTGGGCGGCGCTCGGCGACTGGTATCTCGATGAGAAAAAATACCCCCACGGCCTGACGCCGGTTATCAACCACGTGAAATCGCTGGGGATGGAGTTCGGTATCTGGGTGGAGCCTGAGATGATTAACCCGGATTCCGATCTGTATCGGGCACACCCTGATTGGGTGCTGGCGCTTCCGGGCTATACGCCGCTTCCCGGGCGTCATCAGTTTGTCCTGAACCTGAATATTCCGGAAGCCTTTGATTATCTGCTGGAGCGGATGAGCTGGCTGCTGGGCGAACACGCGGTGGACTACGTGAAATGGGATATGAACCGCGAGCTGGTGCAGCCGGGCCATAACGGCAAAGCCGCCGCCGATGCGCAGACTCGCCAGTTCTACCGCCTGCTGGATACGCTGGTGGCCCGCTTCCCGCATATTGAATTTGAATCCTGCTCCTCCGGCGGCGGTCGTATCGATTATGAAGTCCTCAAGCGCAGCCATCGCTTCTGGGCTTCTGACAACAATGACGCCCTTGAGCGCAACACCATCCAGCGCGGCATGAGCTACTTCTTCCCGCCGGAGGTGATGGGCGCGCATATCGGTAATCGCCACTGTCATGCCACCTTCCGCCAGCACAGTATCGCCTTCCGCGGCCTGACGGCGCTGTTCGGTCATATGGGGCTTGAGCTGGATCCGGTGAGCGCCGATGAAGAAGAGCGCGCCGGGTATAGGAAATACGCGGCTCTGCATAAGCAGTGGCGCGACGTGATCCATCACGGCGTGCAGTGGCGGATGGATATGCCGGACGCCACCACCCTTGCTCATGGCGTCGTCAGCCCGGATAAAGCGCAGGCGATTTTCCTCGTCAGCCAGCTGGCGATGCCGGACTACACCCTGATGGCGCCGCTGCGCCTGGCGGGGTTGGAGGCGAGCGCCCGCTATCAGGTGACGCTCCTCGATCATCCGAACATTCAGATCACCGGCGAGGGCGGCCACACCATGCGGAAGCTGCCGGCATGGATGACGACGCCGCAGACGGTGAGCGGTGAGTGGCTACAGCAGGCGGGGCTGGCGCTGCCCATCCTCGACCCGGAAAGCGCCATTCTGATTGGCCTGCAACGCGTGTGATGGTATCGGGCCGCGTCGCGGCCCTTCTTGAGGAAAATATAATGAACCCGACCGTCTGTACCCACAAAAACAACCCCAACTTCTGGATTTTCGGGCTGTTCTTCTTTCTCTACTTCTTCATCATGGCCACCTGCTTTCCGTTTCTGCCGATCTGGCTGTCGGATGTTATCGGCCTGAATAAAACTGAAACCGGCCTCGTTTTCTCCAGCCTGTCGCTGTTCGCCATCTGTTTCCAGCCGGTTCTCGGGGTGATCTCTGACAAGCTGGGGCTGAAAAAACATCTGATGTGGATCGTGACCGTTCTGCTGGTGCTGATTGCTCCCTTCTTCCTCTATGTTTTCGCGCCGCTGCTGAAAACCAACATCTGGCTCGGGGCGCTGAGCGGCGGCGCCTATATCGGCTTTGTATTCTCCGCAGGCGCCGGCGCGATGGAGGCCTATATCGAACGGGTAAGCCGCAACAGCGGGTTTGAATACGGCAAGGCGCGCACCTTTGGTTGTCTGGGATGGGCGCTGTGCGCCACCACCGCCGGCATGCTGTTCAGCATTAATCCCGAATGGGTGTTCTGGATGGGGTCGGCCGCCGCGCTGCTGCTGGTGGTGCTGGTGGCTATCGCCAAACCGCAGGCCAGTCAGTCCGCGCAGGTAATGGACTCGCTCGGCGCCAATCGCCCGGCGATCGATTTAAAAACGGCGGTGCGCATGTTCCGTCAGCGGAAGATGTGGATGTTTATTCTGTATGTTATCGGCGTAGCCTGCGTGTATGACGTTTTCGATCAGCAGTTCGCCACCTTCTTCAAATCGTTCTTTGCGACCCCGGAAGCAGGCACCCGTGCCTTTGGTTTCGCCACCACCGCGGGAGAAATATGTAACGCCATCATTATGTTCAGCTCGCCGTGGATTATTAACCGCATCGGAGCGAAGAATATCCTGCTGATCGCCGGGATGGTGATGGCGGCCAGAATGATTGGCTCTTCCTTCGCCACCACCGCCGCGGAAGTGGTGGCGCTGAAGATGCTCCATGCGCTGGAAGTGCCGTTCCTGCTGGTGGGCGCCTTTAAATACATCACCGGCGTGTTTGATGTCCGGCTGTCGGCGACCATTTATCTGGTGGGCTTCCAGTTCGCCAAACAGGTGGCGGCGATCTTCCTCTCCGCCTTCGCCGGCAATATGTATGATCGGATCGGCTTCCAGGAGACCTATATGATCCTCGGCGGAATAGCCCTGACGGTCACCTTAATATCCGCGTTTACGTTAGCGGGCAAGGCGAAAAGTGAGCCGCTGCGCGATAATGCGATGACCGTTTAATTATCAACATTCCGTGGCACAGGGTGGTGCCTGACAGAGAAGGAAGATGTCATGATGGATATGAAAAAACGTATGAACAGCGGTGAGCTTTACCTGGATGCAGGATATGGCTTGCCGGAGCAGCGGCTGATGGGTAAAGCGCGGGCCTATGAATATAATCATTCGCATCCGTTTAATCAGGAATTGCGCAACGATATTATTCAGCGCATGTTCGCGAAAGTCGGCGAACAATGCTGGATAGAGCCGCCGATCAATATTGCCTATGGGATCCATACGACGATTGGTGATAATTTTTATGCCAATTTTAACCTCACGCTGGTCGACGATGCGGACATTATCATCGGCAATAACGTCATGTTTGCGCCAAATGTCACTATCTCCACCGCCGGGCATCCCATCCACCCCGCGCTGCGCCATACGCATCAACAGTTTTCATTACCGGTAGTGATTGAAGATGGGGTCTGGTTAGGCACGGGGGTGATTATTAATCCCGGGGTAACGATTGGCCAGAATTCAGTCATAGGCGCGGGCAGTGTGGTAAATCGCTCTATACCGGCGAATGTGGTTGCCGCTGGCGTACCTTGCCGGGTATTAAGAGAAATTACCGATGCGGATAAAGACAAATACGCACTTTTCCCCGGATGATGGACGAGAGAAACAGGGGAGCGTAAAGGATCGTGTCCCCTGTTTTGCATTATCGCCGTTGAACCGGCCTCCAGCCCGCATGGGGGGAGGCCGGGGAAGGTACTCTCCGGCGTCGCGGGGTTTCACGCCAGATAAAACACTTCTTTGAGCTCCGCGCTCAGCGGGCTGTTGTCCGGGTTGCTGGGCATCACCTCGCGCATGTATTTCCACCAGCGCTGGCACACTTCCGTGCTGGCGACCGCCTCCCAGCGGGCTTCCGACTCAATCTCCACCGTGGCGAACAGCAGGTTGCGCTCTTTATCGAGATAAATGGCGTAGTGGTGCGCGCCGTGCGTTTTCAGCACCGCCTCCAGCTCCGGCCAGATGGGGTTGTGGCGACGTGCATACTCCTCGTGCGCGTCAGGGTTCACCTGCATCACAAAGGCTTTGCGGATCATAATGCCTCCAGATAGAGCTCGCGTACCTCATCGCGGCTGGCGGGGCGCGGGTTACACGGCGCGCACGGGTCGGCCAGCGCTTTGTCCAGCCAGCCTTCGATATCGGCTTTGCTGACGCCAAGCTGGCTGAAGCCCTGGGGGATCCCTACGCGTTTGCTCAGCGCGCGAATGGCGTTGATGGCCTCCATGCTGGCGGCTTCATCGCTCATGCCGTGGGTATCGACACCCATCGCCTGCGCCACGCGGGCGAAGCGCGCCACCGCGTTCGGGCGGTTAAAGTTTTCGATGATCGGCAGCAGGATGGCGTTGCACACTCCGTGTGGCAGGTTGTGGGTGGCGCCAGGCTGATGGGCCAGGGCGTGTACCAGCCCGAGGCCGGCGCTGTTGAACGCCATGCCCGCCAGATACTGGCCAAACGCCATCTGCTCGCGGGCCTGCAGATCGTGTCCCTCCTCTACCGCTTTTGGCAGCCACAGGTTGATCAGGCGGATGGCCTCGAGGGCGTTGGCGTCGGTGAGGGGATGGGCGCCAACGGAGACAAAGGCCTCGATGGCGTGGGTCAGGGCGTCCATGCCGGTGGCGGCGGTAACGGCTGGTGGGATGTCGAGCATCACGCTGGCGTCGTCGACGGCGATATCCGGGATCAGGTTCGGGTCGATAATCACCTCTTTTACCTGACGCTCGCTATCGATAATCACGGCGTTGCTGGTCATCTCCGCCGCCGTGCCGGCGGTGGTGTTGATGGCCACCAGCGGCACGCCAGCGTTTTTCACTTTGCCGACGCCGGAGTAGGCGGTGGAGGGGCCTGGGTTGGCGGTGAGGATTTTTATCGCTTTGGCGGTATCAATCGGGCTGCCGCCGCCGAAGGCGATCAGGTAATCGCAGCGGGCCGCCTGGTACGCCGCATAGCCTTGCTGCACCAGCGCTTCGGTGGGGTTGGGGAACACGTCGTCAAACAGCTGATAAGCCATCTGCTGTTCATCCAGCGCGGAAAACAGACTGTCCAGCAGGCCCAGCTTCACCAGTTGACCGTCGGTGACGATCAGCGCCTTGCCCCACTGTTTGCCCGCTACCAGCTTGACCATATCACCGATAGCGCCTGCGCCGTGGAGGCTGATTTTAGGTAGTGCCAACATAAAACTCATGATAATTCTCCTTAATGTTGATTTTGGGAAATCCGTTTCCCCTCATCCCGCCCTTCTCCCTTGGGGAGAGGGCCAGGGCGAGGGGGAAATTAACATCGTCTTCGCTGCAGCATCCGCCGGGCCATAATCGGCAGGGAGATCACCACGATCAGCATCGCGCCGATAATCACCGACATCACGATGCCGGGGACGTTCAGCAGGCTCAGGCCGAAGGTCACCAGCCCCATCAGAAAGGCGGCGATGATCACCCCGGGCATGCTGCCGGAACCGCCAAGAATATTGACGCCGCCGAGCACCGCCATGGTGACAACCGCCAGCTCCCAGCCCATCGCCAAAGTGGGGCGGGTACTGCCGAGCCGTGAGGTCAACAGGACCGCCGCCAGCCCGGCCATCAGCCCGACCAGCGCGAACAGCGCGAGGTTATGTCGCTTCACGTTGATCCCGGAGTACCAGGCGCCGGTCGGGTTATTGCCGATGGCGTAGGTTCGGCGGCCAAAGTTGGTTTTATGCAGCAGGAAGGTGAAGGCAGCCGCGAGGAGGATAAACAGCGCAAACTCAAAAGAGAGCGCCCCCCACACGTACCCCTGGCCGAACCAGGCAAAGCTCTCCGGGTAGTGGTTGAGCGCCTGATCGCCCAGCAGGATATAGGTGATGCCGCGATACAGGCTCATGGTGCCGATGGTGATCACAATGGACGACAAGTTAAAGCGAGTCACCAGCAAGCCGTTGAACAGGCCGCACAGCAGACCTACGCCCAGGCCGATGACCACCAGCAGCGGGGTGCCCATCCCCGCTGCCGCGCAGAAGCCCATCCCCGTTGAGCTGAGCGCCATCGTCGAGGCCACCGACAGATCGATTTCCCGGGCGATAATCAGCATCGCCATCGGCAGGACGACGATCGCCTTCTCGGTAAAGGTAAAGGTCGCGTCCGAGAGGTTCCAGATATTGAGGAAGTACGGGGAAGCCACCGCGTTGCCGATAAATACCGCCAGGGTGACCGCCAGTAAAAACCCTTCCCAGCACAGCAGGCGGCGCAGCGGCGACGGCGCGGCCGGGGCGTTTTTCATCTCTTCAGATACCATCATCTTGCTCATGATTTTACCGCCTGTTTCTGTCGGGCTAACGCCGCGTTACGCAGGATTAACCGCCCGTGACCGCGATTGCCGCGCTCGTTAAGCAACACCGCCATGACGATCACCGCCCCGGAAATCGCCATTTGCCAGAACGGCGAGATGCCGATCACCGGCAGGGCATTATTGATGACCCCGAGGAACAGCGCGCCGCACAGGCAGCCCAGTACCCGTCCGCTTCCGCCCATGGTGCTGATACCGCCGATCACGCAGGCGGCGACCACCTGCAGCTCAAAGCCGTTCGCCACATCGACATAGGCGACGGCGAAGCGCGAGATCCACAGATAGCCGCAGAAGCCAGCCAGCGCGCCGGAGAGGCAGAAGCTGACGAACTGCATTTTCCCGGCGTTAATGCCGGTGTAATACGCCGCCGTCGCGTTGCCGCCCGCGGTATACAAGGCCCGGCCGGTGCGGCTGTAGCGCAGGAAGTAACCCACCAGCAGCAGCGCGGCGATGGCGCACCAGCTCAGCAGCGGCAATCCCAGGAGGGTGCTGCGCGGCAGACTGAGAAAATCAGCGCTCATCTGATGTGAGTTAACCCAGCCGCCGTCGGTCAGCAGGAAGATAATGCCGCGATAAATGCTCATGGTGCCCAGGGTCACCACGATGGCGGGAATGCCGAGGCGCCAGACCAGCAGGCCGTTAATCATCCCCATCAGCAGGCCCAGCAGGGTTGCCAGCGCCAGCAGCGCTACCACCGGAATACCCGGATTATGGGCATTGAGCAGGGCGACGATCATCCCGGTCAGCGCCAGGTTGGCGGCCATCGACAAATCGATGCCTTTGGTGAGCAGCACCATCATCTGTCCGAGGGCGAGAATGATAAGGATGGCAGTATCGTTAAACATCTCCACCAGATTACCCGGTGAAACGAACGACGGCGCCCGGCTGCCAATGGCGCCGATCATCAAAATGATGACCAGCGCCAGCAGCGCTTCGCGATGCTTCAGCCATGCGTGTCCCATCATGCTGCCTCCTGGCCGATGCCGCTGGCGGCGCTAACGATGGTTTCCGCCGTCGCTTCCCCGGCCCGGTACTCGGCGACCATCAGCCCTTCATGCATCACGATAATCCGGTCGGCCATGCCCATGACTTCCGGCAGCTCTGACGAGACCATAATCACCGCCAGCCCCTGGCTGACCAGCTCGGACATAAACTGATGCACAGCGGCTTTTGAGCCGATATCGATGCCTTTGGTCGGCTCATCGAGGATGATCACCTCGGGCTGGGTCGCCAGCCATTTGCCGATCACCACTTTCTGCTGGTTGCCGCCAGAGAGGGTCTCCACCGGCTGCCGCCAGCTGGAGGCTTTAACCTGCAGGCGCGAGGCGTACTCGTCCGCCAGCCGCCATTCCCGGGCGTCGTTCAGGACGCCGTTAGGATTGAGCTTGCTCAGCTGCGGCAGACTGATGTTCTGGGCGATAGGCAGGGCGATGATCGCCCCCTGTTTCTGTCGCTCTTCCGGTACGCAGACGATGCCCGCGCGGATAGCGTCGGCGGGTTGGCGAAAGCGCATGGGGCTGCCGTTCAGTCGGATCTCGCCGGAGGAGGGATGCGTTACGCCGGAGAGCGCCTGCATCAGCTCGGTGCGTCCGGCGCCCACCAGGCCGTAAAAGCCGAGAATTTCTCCCTTGCGCAGGCTGAAGCTGATATCGGCAAACTCGGTAGGATGACAAAGATCGTTGACCTCCAGCACCGTTTCCCCTGGGGTACAGTCGACTTTCGGGTAGGTTTGGCTGATCGCCCGGCCCACCATCATCGACACCATCCGCTCTTCGGTAATATCGCTCATTATCCCGGAGCTGACGTACACCCCATCGCGCAGGATGGTGTAATAGTCGGCCAGCTCGAAAATTTCATCGAACTTATGCGAGATAAACAGGATCGCTTTGCCGTCCTGCTTCAGACGCTCAACGATGTGATAAAACTCCAGGATTTCATGCTGGGAAAGCGCGGCGGTCGGCTCATCGAGGATCACCGCCTGGGCGTCGAAAGCCAGCGCCCGGGCAATCGCCACCATGTGCCGCTGGGCGATGCTGAGCGTTTTTAACGTTGCCCGCGGGTCGATCTGGACTTCCAGCCGGGCGAGGATCTCACCAGCCCGGCGGTGCATCGCCGGCCAGTCGAGCGTTTTGAGCAGTCCCTTATACAGATACTGGCCGACGAAAATGTTTTCGCTGACCGAAAGTTCGTCAAACAGTATGGTTTCCTGGTGGATGGCGGTGATCCCCATCTTGTGCGCCGACTCCGGCGTCGGCAGATGAATGGGAATCGCTTTATAGAGGATCTCCCCCTCTTCGGGCTGATAAATACCGGTCATCACTTTGACCAGCGTGGATTTCCCCGCGCCGTTTTCGCCGATGAGGGCGGTCACTTTGCCGGGCCAGAGATCGAGCTGCACGTTTTCAAGGGCGCGCACACCGGGAAAAATCTTGGTGATCCCCTTCAGCGACAGCAGTGGCGTTGATGCTGACATGATAGTTCTCCGTAAAATCGCCCCTCACCCTAACCCTCTCCCCAAAGGGGAGAGGGAACGGTCCGGCGCCCGCAGGCCGCATCGCGCAGAGGGCCAGCCATTCCCCCTCTCCCTCTGGGAGAGGGCCGGGGTGAGGGAACAAGGGTTAGAAAATTTTCGAGAACTTATCGATGTTGCTCGCATCGTAGACAAACGGCTCGGCCATCGCGCCATTCCCTTCGGCGTCCAGCTTCACTTTGCCCAGCTTGCCCATACTGGCTTCGGTTTTGGTCGCCGTGCCTTTGACTAAATCGTCGGCCAGATAGGTGGCGGCGTAACCGAGGTCAATCGGGTTCCAGATGGCGAAGCTTTTGCTGGCGCCAGACTTGATCGCGCCGGCCATTTCCGACGGCAGCCCCAGCCCGGTGACATAGACTTTGCCAATTTTTCCCTGGTCCTTCACCGCCTGCGCGGCGGCAACAATCCCCACCGATGACGGCGAAACAATGACTTTCAGGTCCGGATATGATTTCAGCAGGCCCACCGCTTCGCGGTAGCTTTTATCCGACAGATCGTCACCGTAGGCGACGGTCACCAGATTGACGGACGGATACTGCGGCAGCACCTTTTTCATCTCCTCAATCCAGATATTCTGGTTAGTGGAGGTCGGGGTGGCGCTTAACACCGCCACATCCCCCTTCTCCACGTTCAGCGCCTTCAGCGCATCGGCGGCGAGCTTGACGTTGGTCTCGCCAATTAAGGCGTTATTGGAAGGATTAAGATGGATCTGGCGGCCTGCCGGCGCCACGCCGGAGTCCCAGGAAACCACTTTGATGCCGCGCTGCATCGCTTTTTTCAGCACCGGCACCACCGCGTCCGGATCGTTGGCGGAAATGGCGATCGCATCCACCCCCTGGGCGATCAACCCGTTCAGCACATCGATCTGCGCTTCGGCGGTGGTGGTGGTCGGGCCGGTGTAGATCACTTTGACATCACCTAACTCTTTGGCGGCCTGTTGGGCGCCAACGTTGGCGGCTTCGAAGAAGCCATTTCCCAGCGATTTCGCCACGAGGGCGATTTTAACTTCTGCTAAGGCGGAACCGGACAACGCCAGGGCGGCAACGGTGAGGATCAAGCTTGTCTTTGTTTTCATTGCTTTTACTCCACATGAGTCAGTTTTGTAGGGTTTGCAGGTGAGGCTTCGCCCCGTCTCGGTGAGCGGGGCGCGATGTTGTTATGGATAAAGATCTAACGCGGACTGCAGCGGCTGGACGTTGAAGCGTTTGCCAAGAGCGATAAGCTCTTCGCGAGTGATGGTCTGCTTCATCCCGCCCATGGACAGGACTTTCACCAGCACTTCGGCGGACTTCTCGGCAGTGTCGATCAGGCCGAAGGTCTCATCCAGGGTTGGGCCGCTGCCGAAGACGCCGTGGAACGGCCACAGCACCAGCGAGTGTTTTTGCATGGTTTCCGCAGTCGCCTGGCCGATTTCATCGGTGCCTGGCACCATCCACGGCAGAATGCCGACGCCATCCGGGAAGACCACCAGACATTCGGTGCTACCTTCCCACAGCTTGCGGGTGAACAGATCGCTGTGGTTCTCCAGGACGTAGGTCAGGGCGATCAGATTGGTGGCATGACAGTGCATGATCACCCGGTCCTTGCCGTCGGTCAGTTTGATGCGCTCGCTGTGCGACAGGAAGTGTGCCGGCAGCTCGGAGGTCGGCACCGCATCCTCCGTCAGACCCCACAGGATATGGTATCCCGCGCCGTCGCTGTCGACTTTCACCACGCCAAGGTTAGCGGCCGGGTCGAGCTGGACATTACGGAAGAATTTGCCGGAACCGGTGACGATAAACGGCTGGTTGGCCAGGGTTGGCATCGGCTGGCTGAGGGCGATATAGCGGGGTTTAGCGTGGAAATCCGCCGCGTAAGGTTCGATATCCGCCTCATCCAGACGCAGCGTCAGGTTGCCGCCGTTGCGCTCGTCCCAGCCTTTCAGCCAGGCGTCGGAGGTGGCTTTGATCATGCCCTGGACGAACCAGGCGTCGATAATGGTCTGCATAGTCTTGTCTTTCCTGTTAATCCGGTGGGGGTAGCCCCTCACCCTAACCCTCTCCCCACAGGGGAGAGGGAACGGTTCGGTGCGCTCTGGCAACATCGCGCAGTTCGTAGCCCGGGTAAGGCGTCAGCCGCGACCCGAGGAAGCCCGTGCATTACCCGCGCTGGCTCAGAACCGCATTTTCATAAGCCCGCACGTTGTCCAGCCACTGGCTGCCCGCCGGCGTGTCGTGACGCTGGCAGTACATCTCCCAGATGGCCTGCCACGGCAGGGATTTTTGCTCTTCGAGCAGCGCCAGGCGGGCGGTGTAATCGCCGTCGTTCTCCAGCTGGCGCAGCTGGTTGGTCGGTTCCAGCAGGGCGCGCAGCAACGCTTTTTTCATATTGCGGGTACCAATCACCCAGGCCGCGATGCGGTTGATGGAGGCATCGAAGAAGTCGAGGCCGATGTGCACGCGGTCAAACAGGTTATGGCGAATGATTTCGCTGGCGATGGCCTGAGTCTCATCATCCAGCAGTACCACGTGGTCGCTGTCCCAGCGCACCGGGCGGCTGACGTGCAGCAGCAGGCGCGGGATGTAGAGCATGGCGGCGGAGATCTTGTCGGAGATGACCTCCGTCGGGTGGAAGTGGCCGGCATCCAGGCACAGCGCCGTCTGGCGGCTGGTGGCATAGCCCATATAGAACTCGTTGGAGCCGACGGTGTAGCTTTCGGCGCCGATACCGAACAGCTTGCTCTCGACGGCGTCAATGTGGTGCGCCGGGTCGAATTTTTCGCTGATGACTTCATCCAGCGCGTTCAGCAGCCGCTGGCGCGGCGCGAAGCGGTCAACGGTAATGTCCTTCATGCCGTCCGGCACCCAGATATTCATCACCGACGGGGTGCCCAGCTGTTCGCCAAAATAAGCGGATACGCGGCGGCTGGCTTTGCAGTGGTCGATCCAGAACTGGCGGATCTCATCGTTGGCATGCGACAGGGTAAAGCCGTCGGCGCTCAGCGGATGCGAGAAGCAGGAGGGGTTGAAATCCAGCCCCAGTTTGTTGGCTTTCGCCCACTCGACCCAGTTTTTAAAGTGCTCCGGCTTTATCTCATTGCGCGCCACCGGCGCGTCGGCTTCCAGATAAATAGCGTGCAGGTTGAGACGTTTTGGCCCCGGAATCAGGCTCAGCGCCTGCTCAAGGTCGGCGCGTAGCTCCAGAGCATTGCGCGCTTTGCCCGGGTAATTGCCGGTGGCCTGGATGCCGCCGGTCAGGCTTCCCGCCGGATTTTCGAACCCGGCGACGTCGTCACCCTGCCAGCAGTGCATGGAAACGGGCAGACGGTCCAGCTGGCGCAGGGCCTCCTCGACATCCACGCCGACGGCGGCGTAGCGCTGCTTAGCAATTTCCCAGGCTTGTTCAAGTTGAGTGGTCATGCGCAAAGCTCCTTGGTCTGTTGTGGCTGAAACTGCGCCACGAAACGGGCAATTTCACTATCAGGATTGGGGGTAAAGGCGGTGAGGGACGCATTGCCGCGCACCACCTGACGAAACTCATCGACGCTGGCCAGCTCGTCGAGGGTCATTAACTGGATGCCGATATTGCCGAGGGTGGAGGCCTCTGTCGGGCCGGCCACGACGGCGATCCCGCAGGCGTCGGCGCACAGCTGGTTGAGCAGTTCGTTCTGGCAGCCGCCGCCGACGATATGCAGCTGGCTGAAGGGCTGGCCGCGCAGCGCCGCCAGCTCGTTAAGCACCCGGGCGTAGAGCAGCGCCAGGCTGTCGAAAATGCAGCGCGCCAGTTCGGCGTCGCTGTGAGGAACCGGCTGGCCGGATCCGCGGCAGGCGGCCTGGATCTCGGCGCTCATACTGGCCGGGTTGATAAAGCGGTCGTCATTGCAGTCAATGATGAAGCGACACGCCGGCAGTGCGGCAGTGCGGGCGATCAGCCCCTGCAGGTCGCTGACGTTTTGTTCTTTCAGCACCCGCTGCAGCAGCCACAGGCCCATGATATTTTTCAGCACCCGATAGCGGCCTTCGGCTCCGCCTTCGTTGGTGATATTGGCCTGCAGCGCCGCGTCGCAGGTGTAAGGGGTCAGGCTTTCAAACCCCATCAGCGACCAGGTGCCGGAGGAGAGATAGGCGGCGTGGCCGTCGGCCAGCGGGGAGGCGATCACCGCGCTGGCGGTGTCGTGACTGGCGACGGCGACCACCGGAATACGGTTGCCTTGCGGGCAGATCCAGTGGCCTGTCACATTGCCGGGATGCGTCGGGGTGCCAAACCACTCGCGCGGCGCGCCGGTCCAGTTCAGCAGCGTCTCATCCCAGTTATCGCTGTGGATGTTGACCAGCTGGGTGGTGGTGGCGTTGGTATATTCCCAGTTCAGATTGCCGGTCAGGCGGAAGCTGAAATAGTCGGGGATCAGCAGGGCATGGGCGGCCTGACTGACCAGCTCCGGCTGCTGTTCCACCAGGGCGCGCAGTTGATAAAGGGTGTTAAACGGCAGAAACTGAATGCCACTGCGGCGATAGATCTCCGCCCGGCCCAGCTGTTCTTCAGCGTGACGTAGCAGGCCCTGGGTGCGATCGTCACGATAGGAGACCGGCAGCCCGACGCGCTGACCCTGCTTATCCAGCAGGACATAATCCACGCCCCAGGTATCGATGCCGATGCTGTCGATCAGGATGCCCTGCTCACACACTTTCTCCAGCCCGCGGCGGATCTCGCCTTCGAGGCTATCGAGATCCCAGCAGTCGAAGCCATCCACCTTCTGCAGGCTGTTGGTGAAGCGATGAATTTCACGCAGCGTCAGGGCGCGCGGCCCGGACTGATAGCTGGCGAGCATGACCCGCCCGCTGGAGGCGCCTAAATCGACGGCGACACAATGACGAATACTCATGGAAAGACCCTTCTTAAAATCATTGTCCGCAGTCTAAAAAAGGGCGCTGACTCACACCTTCTCGCTACGGACAGCCGAAACTGGCCGCTGGCAAGAAAGCAAAGGTGACCGTGAGGAAAATCACAAATTGCGGTTTTGGGCGGTGGTGAGGAGGATGTGATGGGGTCCGCAGTTCCGCATCTTTCCGGCTGATTCTTGAAAAAGCGGCAGGATTTACGAATTTCGCGGTCAAAAATTGAAGGCCGGATAGCCAACCCTTCATTACTATCAGCCGGTGACTGATAATTTTTCTCATTACGAGGGTGGCATCATGACCATATTGCACAGTACGGATTTCTTTAAGGCCGGGATCTCGACGGTGGCTATTGAACCCCGCCTCCCTCAGTCGGCCTTTCCTGAACATCACCATGATTTTCATGAAATTGTCATCGTGGAGCAGGGTACGGGCATTCACGTCTTCAATGGCCAGCCCTATACCATCGGCGGCGGCTCGGTCTGCTTTATTCGCGATCACGACCGGCATCTTTACGAGCACACGGACAATCTGTGTCTGACCAACGTGCTTTATCGCGCGCCGGATGCGTTTCGGTTTCTCGCCGGGGTCAGCCAGCTGCTGCCCCAGGAGCAGGAGGGGAACTACCCATCGCACTGGCGGGTGAACCAGACGGTCCTGCAGCAGGTTCGGCATATCGTGGCGCAGATGGAGGCCATGGGGAGCGAAACGGATACCCATGCCGTCGCCAGCCGTGAGATCCTGTTTATGCAGCTGCTGGTGCTGTTGCGTAAAAGCAGCCTTGCGGAAGAGGCTACCAACAATGATGCGCGGCTGAATCAGCTGCTGGCCTGGCTGGAAGATCATTTTGCCCAGGAGATCTGCTGGGAGGAGGTGGCGGCGCAGTTTTCGCTGTCGCTGCGTACCCTGCACCGCCAGCTGAAGCAGCAGACCGGCCTGACGCCGCAGCGCTATCTTAATCGGGTGCGCCTGATGAAAGCCCGGCACCTGCTGCGCCACAGCGATGAAAGCGTGACGGATATCGCCTATCGCTGCGGCTTCGGCGACAGTAACCACTTTTCGACGCTTTTTCGCCGCGAGTTTTCCTGGTCGCCGCGCGATATCCGCCAGGGGCGCGACGCTATTCTTCAGTAACGCGAGAGGAGTCAACGTATTGCGGAGCAAAAACGCGAATAATGCGCCGTTATCCGCGTTAGGAGTGTGAGCCGTGGCCGGTTTGATTCTACGTAAAGAGGAATTTTTCCCTTCCGCCACGCAGGCGGTGGCGGTGGCTGACCGCTATCCGCAAAACGTCTTCGCTGAACACACCCATGAGTTCTGCGAGCTGGTGCTGGTGTGGCGGGGCAACGGGCTGCATGTTCTCAACGACCGTCCCTGGCGCATTACCCGCGGCGATCTGTTCTATATTCGCGCCGAAGATAAACACTCCTATGCTTCCGTTAACGATCTGGTTCTGCAGAACATCATCTATTGCCCGGAGCGGCTGCAGCTCAATTTCGACTGGGCGGGGGCGATCCCTGGCCTCTTCGGCACCCCGTGGAAGCCCCACTGGCGCATGGGCAGCACCGGTATGGCGCAGGCGCGTCAGGTGATTAGTCAGCTTGAGCATGAGTGTTCCCGGCACGATGCGCAGGGGAATGCGATGGCCGAGCTGTTGTTTGCTCAGCTGGCGCTGACCCTCCAGCGGCATCGCTACGCGACGGATAATCTGGCGGCGACGCAGCGCGAAGCGCTGTTGGACAAACTGCTGGCCGCGCTGGCGGCCAGCCTGAGCCGCCCCTTTGTCCTGGAGCGTTTCTGCGAGCAGGAGGGTGGCAGCGAGCGGGCGCTACGTCAGCAGTTTCGCCAGCAAACCGGGATGACCATCAATCACTATTTACGCCAGCTGCGGATCTGCCATGCGCAGTATCTGTTGCAGCATACCGAGCGCTTAATCGGCGATATCGCCATGCAGTGCGGCTTTGAGGACAGTAACTACTTTTCGGTGGTGTTCAGCCGGGAAATCGGCATGTCGCCGGGGCAGTGGCGGCAGCGCAGTCGCGCCGCCGCCTGAAGCGCGTCTTTGTCAGGCAAATGCTCCGGTGCTTAACGGGCCATTCCCAGACCGACGATGTTGGCGGCGATGATGATCACCACGCAGCCGAGGCTCAGGACGCTCACCGGACGACGACCGGCGTTGTTCCACTCTTTCAGCACCAGACCCACCAGACCGCCGCACAGTACGTAGAAGCTCATGTGCAGCATCCAGCTCATATAGTCATACTGCGCCGGAATGCTGGCGTGGCCCCAGGCATAGAAGAAGAACTGGAGATACCACATCAGGCCGCCGAGGGCGGAAAGCAGCAGGTTGCTGATGATGAGGGGTTTGGCCAGCGAGAAATCGGCTTTGACGGACAGGCTCTTCACTTTTGCCAAACGAATAAAGCAGAAGCCAAGGTTAACCAGCGCCCCGCCGCCCATAATCACCACGTAGCTTGGCAGCGCCGCATATAACGGGTCGACGCCGAGCGCCGCGGCGGCATCATGCATCGGTTTGGCGGCGTTCATCGCGAACGACATCCCTGCCGAGAAGATACCGCACATCACTGCCAGCAGAAGCCCTCTCTTCAGATTGAACTCTTCGGCTTTGATGCCCATTTTGCGCTCTTTCAGCTGGCCCGCGCGGGTGACGATGCCAACGCCAACCACCGCCACCAGCACGCCGAGCAGCGTCATTTGACCGCCCTGGGTGTGCATCAGCACCGAAAACTGACCGTTAATAATCGGCGTCATCAGCGTACCGACAATCAGCGTGATGCCAATGGCGATGCCAATCCCCATCGACATACCGAGATAGCGCATGGTCAGGCCATAGTTGATATTACCGATACCCCACATGGCGCCGAACAGAAAGACCGGCAGCAGCGTGGAGGCGTTAAAGGAACGGTAGTAGGCCCAGAAATCGGGTAACAGCGTGGCGCTGATGGCCCAGGGCAGGATCAGCCAGGAGACGATCCCCCCGACCGACCACATGGTTTCCCACGACCAGTGTTTTACTTTCTTGAACGGGGCATAGAAACAGGCGGCACTGGCGGCCCCTATCAAATGCCAAAAAATACCCATCGTAATCGCGTGGTTCATTGATTTTATCCTCATCTTTTTTTATCGGAGACGGCGGCTTCCGATGCGATGAGTGTAAAAATTAGCCGCTTTGGCCGCCTTCAGGACGTTGCCACAGGATGGCGAACTCTGGCAACCATGGGCTTAATTAGTTGTTCTACATCACAAAACGGCGGGTATTTCTTCTGGTTATATCCATATGAAAAATACGGCATTGATAAGCATTTTCAATACCATTTAATTAACTATAATGGACAAACTGCTTACGCGGCGTTAACACTTGAGCCGCTCGACAATAATGGAGATGATTATGAGCTATACCCTGCCATCCCTGCCGTACGCTTACGATGCTCTGGAACCGCACTTCGACAAGCAGACGATGGAGATCCATCACACCAAACACCATCAGACCTACGTGAACAATGCCAACGCCGCGCTGGAAAGCCTGCCGGAGTTCGCTAACCTGTCCGCTGAAGAGCTGATCACCAAGCTGGATCAGCTGCCGGCTGACAAAAAAACCGTACTGCGTAACAACGCCGGCGGCCACGCGAACCACAGCCTGTTCTGGAAAGGCCTGAAAACCGGTACCACCCTGCAGGGCGACCTGAAAGCGGCTATCGAGCGCGATTTCGGCTCTGTGGACAACTTCAAAGCGGAATTTGAAAAAGCCGCTGCTACCCGTTTCGGTTCCGGCTGGGCGTGGCTGGTCCTGAAAGGTGACAAACTGGCCGTTGTCTCCACCGCTAACCAGGATTCTCCGCTGATGGGCGAAGCCATTTCCGGCGCTTCTGGCTTCCCGATCCTGGGTCTGGACGTGTGGGAACACGCTTACTACCTGAAATTCCAGAACCGTCGCCCGGACTACATCAAAGCCTTCTGGGATGTGGTGAACTGGGACGAAGCTGCAGCGCGTTTTGCCGCCAAAAAATAAGGTTGCAATGTGCTAAGAGAGAAGCGAGTCTGATGGCTCGCTTTTTTTATATCGGTAGCAAGGAGAGCAGAGATGCATTATCCGGTGAATGTCTTTGTCGGCAAAATCAGGGACTACACGGGCAGTCGTCCCAGCGCGATCGGCAAAATCCAGGTTGACGGCGAGTTGCAGCTCGGCGATCTCGGTCTCGAAGGGGATGAGCAGGCGGAGAAGAAAATACACGGCGGGCCGGACCGCGCGCTGTGTCACTATCCGCGCGAACACTATGCCGACTGGATCCGTGAATTCCCCCAGCAGGCCGATCGGTTCTGCGCCCCGGCGTTCGGCGAAAACCTCTCCACCACCGGGCTCACCGAACAAAACGTCTACATTGGCGATATCTTTCGCTGGGGCGAGGCGCTGATCCAGGTCACCCAGCCGCGCTCTCCGTGCTTCAAGCTCAACTTTCATTTTTCGATCAATGACATGGCTCAGCTGATGCAAAACAGCGGGAAGACCGGCTGGTTGTATCGGGTGATCGCCGGGGGGAAAGCCTCCAGCGATGCGCCGCTCGAGCTGGTCTCTCGCCTGAGTGAGGTCAGCGTCCATGAGGCCGGGGCGATTGCCTGGCATATGCCGTTTGATGACGATCAGTACCACCGCTTATTGTCGGCCGCGGGCCTGTCGGTGAGCTGGAGCAGAACCATGCAGAAGCGCCGTTTAAGCGGTAAGATCGAGGATAGTTCGCGGAGATTATGGGGGAAATAATTCCCCCATATTGAGTATTTCCGGGGATGCTCCCGGCTTAGCGTAGCGCAAGCCGGGATAGCATCAGGTGCGCTTATACAGCGGCAGCCAGAGGGTTAAGCGCAGACCGCCCAGCGGGCTGTCGTCGGCCTTCACCCAGCCACGGTGCTGCTGAATAGCGGTTTCGACAATCGCCAGCCCCAGGCCGGTGCCGCCGGACTCGCGGTCGCGCGCCTCGTCGGTCCGGTAGAATGGCCGGAAAATCTGCTCGCGATCCTCCGGACTGACTCCCGGGCCGTCGTCATCGACGTTAACCGTAATCCCGTCTTTATCCACCGAGAAGCTGACGGAAATCTTCGTGTGCGAGTAGCGCAGGGCGTTGCGGACGATGTTCTCCAGCGCGCTTTCCAGCGCATTGGGGTTACCGTACAGCGGCCACGGGCCCGGAGGATACTCAACGGTGAAGGATTTACCCATCTGCTCGGCTTCAAACGCCGCGTTGTCCAGCACTTCGCTCCACAGCTGATTGGCTTTGACCGTCTCGCTCACCAGGGCGTTTTTCGCCTGATTGCGCGACATCACCAGCAGGTCGTTGATCATGCTGTCCAGCCGGTGCGCTTCAGTTTCGATTCGCTCCAGCTCTTTGCTCTCACCGCTGCGGCGGCGCAGCAGGGCGGTGCCCAGCTGCAGGCGCGTAAGCGGCGTGCGCAGCTCGTGCGAGATATCGGACAGTAGCCGTTGCTGGCTGGTCATCATCCGCTCCAGGGCCGTCACCATCTGGTTAAAGCTGGCGCCGGCGGCTAAAAACTCCTGCGGTCCAGCTTCCAGCTCCGGATGCTGCCGCAGGTTGCCCTGGGCGACCTCGTCGGCGGCATTTTTCAGCTTACGCGCTGGTTTCGCCAGGCTCCACGCCAGCCACAGCAGCAGCGGGGCGCTAACCAGCATTGTGACGATCAGCAGCAGCAGCGGCCGGTCAAACAGCAGGTTGATAAAGTCGGATTGTGAGGTGCTGGCGGGACGGATCAGATACAGCTGATAGTTATCCTCCCCATCCCTGACGGAGAACGGGCCCACCATTTCCAGGCGGCCATAGCGTTTTTTCTGCGGATGATCGGCGTTATCGGCCTGGCCGATAAAGTTGCGAATGATCTGCATCTCGTTGCGTTCTGCGCCGATCACGCGGCCTTCGCTGGTCACCAGCAGCAGGCGTTGCCCAGGAGGCGCCCATTTATCGATGGCGCGAAACAGACGACGCCACCACATCAGGTCGTTCGGCGGATCGTTGGCCAGCTCGGCCTCAACGTGCTGCTCGATCATGATGCCTTGACGCTGCTCGCTTTCCAGCAGCTCGGTCATCTGCCGGGAGTCCAGTTTAGGCAACATCAGCACCAGCATCAACACCAGCGCCAGCGTGAGCCAGAAGATGGCGAAGATGCGTGCAGTCAAACTTCCAATCATGAAGCGGAAACCATCAGATACCCGCGGCCACGCAGCGTTTTAAACCACGGATGGCCATCTTTGCGCTCCGGCAGCTTACGCCGCAGGTTGGAAATATGCATATCGATAGCGCGGTCGAACGGCGTCAGGCGCTTGCCTAACACTTCCTGGCTTAAATGTTCGCGTGACACCACCTGGCCGAGATGCTGCGCTAACAGATAGAGCAGGGTGAACTCGGTGCCGGTGAGCTCCAGCGTCTGGCCATCGAAATTGGCTTCCTGACGGCCCGGATTGAGGCTTAAGGCATCCACTTCCAGGGTCGGCGAACCGGCTTCGGTCGTCTGCTGCTGTTCGCTCCAGTGGGAACGGCGCAGAATCGCGCGTATACGCGCCACCAGTTCACGATCGTTGAACGGCTTAGGCAAATAGTCATCTGCGCCCAGCTCGAGGCCGAGAACGCGATCCAGCTCGCTCCCGCGCGCTGTTAGCATGATAACCGGTGTCTGGTGTGTCTGACGCAGCTCTTTAAGCGTATCGATACCGTTTTTCTTCGGCATCATTACGTCGAGCAGCAATAAATCAATGCTGTCGTCCAGAAGGGCCAGCGCCTGTTCCCCATCATGGGCCACCAGCACGTTAAAACCTTCCATATCGAGCAGCTCTTTTAACAGGGAGGTGAGCTCCCGGTCATCATCAACTAACAGGATTTTATTCATTGTTTAAATACCTCCGAGGCAGAAATTACGTCATCAAGGCCCGCTAATCCATGACTTTACGTTGTTTTACACCCCCTGACGCATGTTTGCAGCCTGAATCGTAGACTGTCTCTCGTTGAATCGCGACACAAACGTTTTGGGAGTATGTGATGCGCAATGTTATCGCTGCCGTCATGGCCTCAACGCTGGCGCTAAGTGCAATTAGCCAGGCCGCTGAAGTCGTTACCAGCGTTAACTGGCTCCCCGGAGACGAAGGGGGACAGCGCGGTAGCCAGAGCCATATGTTTGACGGCATAAGTTTAACCGAGCAGCAACGTCAGCAGTTACGGGATCTTATGCAACGGGCACGCCACGACAGGCTCCCCGTTAATGTTAGCGAAATGGAGACAATGCATCGCCTTGTCACCGCAGAAAATTTTGATGAAAACGCTGTGCGCGCTCAGGCAGAAAAGATGGCGCAGGAACAGGTTGCTCGCCAGGTCGAGATGGCTAAGGTCCGCAACCAGATGTACCACCTGCTTACGCCAGAGCAGCAAGCGGTTTTAAATGCTAAGCACCAGCAACGTATGGATCAGTTGCGTGAGGTTGCAAGGATGCAGAAAGGCTCAGCGATGATGCTTTCGAGTAGTAGCAACACCCTGCAACCCCAGTAACAAACCCTGTTTTCCTTGCCATAGACACCATCCCTGTCTTCCCCCCTCATGATGAGGGGGTTTTTTTTGCCCTTTTTTCGGCAAATCAACTTCTTCGCCTTTCCCGTGAGCGTCACAAGTTCAGGTTATACTAAGCGCAGTACAGGAGAAGGAGCCTATATGAATCAATCTTATGGCCGGTTGGTCAGCCGCGCCGCTATCGCTGCGACAGCGATGGCCTCTGCGTTACTTTTGATCAAAATTTTTGCGTGGTGGTATACCGGTTCAGTCAGTATTCTGGCTGCGCTGGTGGATTCGCTGGTGGATATTGCCGCCTCGCTGACCAACCTGCTGGTGGTTCGCTATTCGCTGCAACCAGCTGATGAAGAACACACCTTTGGCCACGGCAAAGCGGAGTCGCTGGCGGCGCTGGCGCAAAGCATGTTTATCTCCGGCTCGGCGCTGTTCCTGTTTCTCACCGGTATTCAGCACCTGGTGCGTCCGGAGCCGCTGCAGGCCGCCGGCGTCGGGGTCGTAGTGACGCTGATCGCTCTCGTCAGCACGCTGGCGCTGGTGACTTTCCAGCGCTGGGTGGTGCGAAAAACCCAGAGCCAGGCGGTGCGGGCGGATATGCTTCATTATCAGTCTGATGTTATGATGAACGGCGCCATTCTGGTGGCGCTGGGCCTATCCTGGTACGGCTGGCATCGCGCCGATGCGTTGTTTGCCTTAGGAATTGGCATCTATATTTTATATAGCGCGCTGCGGATGGGCTATGAGGCGGTTCAGTCGTTACTCGACCGCGCTTTGCCTGACGAGGAGCGTCAGGACATTATCACCATCGTGACCGCATGGCCCGGCATCCGCGGGGCACACGATCTACGAACGCGGCAGTCAGGGCCGACCCGCTTTATTCAGATTCATTTGGAAATGGAAGATAACCTCCCGCTGGTGCAAGCCCACGTGATTGCAGACCAGGTGGAGCAGGCGATTCTGCGCCGTTTCCCGGGATCCGATGTCATTATCCATCAGGATCCCAGTTCTGTGGTGCCAGCGGCGCAGCAGGGCTTTTTTGAGCGTTAGGTTATAGTCTGTAAACTCGATGTAAAAATGTGGGTCAGCTCGGCATTTTTTGTATAAATTACCGCCGTTTGGTCTGACCTGAATCAATTCAGCTTGAAGCGTTTGATATACTATTGTCATTAGCGTCGTGCACTCCTGGTGAGGGAGCGCTTCAGGCAACAGAATTATTTTTTGCTTCCTAAGTTCAGAGGTAGTCATGATTAAGAAAATCGGTGTGTTGACAAGTGGCGGTGATGCGCCGGGCATGAACGCAGCAATTCGTGGAGTTGTGCGCGCGGCATTAACGGAAGGTCTGGAAGTTTTTGGAATCTATGACGGTTACCTCGGCTTGTACGAAGACCGTATGGTTCAGCTCGACCGTTACAGCGTTTCCGACATGATCAACCGCGGCGGCACCTTCCTGGGCTCCGCTCGCTTCCCGGAATTCCGCGAAGAACACATCCGCGCTGTGGCTATCGAAAACATGAAGAAGCGCGGCCTGGACGCGCTGGTGGTTATCGGTGGTGACGGGTCCTATATGGGGGCGATGCGCCTGACCGAGATGGGCTTCCCGTGCATCGGCCTGCCGGGCACCATCGACAACGATATCAAAGGCACTGACTACACCATCGGCTTCTTCACCGCTCTGAGCACCGTGGTGGAAGCGATTGACCGTCTGCGCGACACCTCCTCTTCGCACCAGCGTATCTCCGTGGTGGAAGTGATGGGCCGTTACTGCGGCGATCTGACTCTGGCGGCGGCGATTGCTGGCGGCTGTGAGTTCATCATGGTGCCGGAAGTGGAATATACCCGCGACGATCTGGTGGCTGAAATCAAAGCCGGCATCGCGAAAGGGAAAAAACACGCTATCGTGGCGATCACCGAGCACATGTGCGACGTTGACGAGCTGGCAAGCTACATCGAGAAAGAGACCGGCCGTGAAACCCGCGCCACCGTCCTCGGCCACATTCAGCGCGGTGGTTCCCCGGTTCCTTACGACCGTATCCTGGCTTCCCGCATGGGCGCCTATGCGATTGAGCTGCTGCTGCAGGGCCATGGCGGCCGTTGCGTCGGCATCCAGAACGAGAAGCTGGTGCACCACGACATCATCGATGCCATCGAGAACATGAAGCGTCCGTTCAAGAACGACTGGCTGGATTGCGCGAAGAAACTGTACTAAGTTACGCGCCGGATAAACAAAAGGCCTTCTCATGGAGAAGGCCTTTTTTATGGCGCAAGGCTTATTCGATATCCAGCGGGTCTTCCGACAGGATCATCCCGGTGTTATCGGCATACAGATGGTCGCCGCTGAAGAAGGTCACGCCGCCGAAATTGACGCGCACGTCGCTTTCGCCGATGCCTTCGCCAGCCGCGCCGACCGGAATGGCCGCCAGCGCCTGGATGCCGATATCCAGTTCCTCAAGGTCGTCAACCTGGCGCACCGCGCCATAGACCACCAACCCTTCCCATTCATTCTGTACGGCCAGACGCGCCAGGTCAGCGTCAATTAACGCGCGTCGTACTGAGCCGCCGCCGTCGATCAGGAGAATATGACCACGGCCATTCTGCTCGAGCAGATCGTAGAGCAACCCGTTATCCTCGAAACATTTTACCGTAATGATCTGTCCACCAAACGACGACCGTCCTCCAAAGTTAGAGAACAGCGGTTCCACGACGTTGACATCTTCCTGGTAGATGTCACAAAGCTCGGAAGTATCGTATTTCATAGGCTTAACGTTCAGTTGCTGCGAGAGTTTTTAGTATATCCCGCGAATCGCATTGTTGGCAAAATCATCAATTGTTAATTGATATTTGTCAGTTAAGCCGCCAGCTTACTGGCAATAATCCCGATAACAAACAGCAGGTTGGTCAGTAAAGCCCCTTTGACCGTCTTTTCGAGCATCGGCCGCATCGCCAGCGGATCGGATTCGCGCAGGACGTAACGCGCCTGTTTGACCAGCAGCGGCGTAGCGAGAATAAACAGCCAGCCCCAGGCTGAATGCAGCGCCAGCAGGTTAAACAGCGCCAGACACAGCAGGGCGCCGAGCAGCAGGCAGGCATGATAGCGGCGGGCATTCACCGGCCCCAGGCGCACGGCGAGGGTGTTCTTCCCGTTCTGCCGGTCGCTGTCGATATCACGCAGGTTATTGATATTCAGCACGGCGGTCGCCAGCAGACCGCAGGCCGTTGCCGGCAGAAAGATGGCCGCTTCCACATTATGCGCTTGCAGATACCAGCTGCCGAGGACGCTCAGCCAGCCGAAGAAAACGAGTACCGAAATATCACCAAGGCCGATATAACCATACGGGCGGGTGCCCACCGTGTAGGTGATGGCGGCCACGATCGACAAGCCACCCAGCGCGAGGAAGCCGATGAAATCGCCGACGCTCTGCCAGGCGACGCACAGCAGCGCCAGACCAAACAGACAGATCAGCGCGACGGTGACAATCAGGGCGCGCTTCATCTGCTGGGGGGTAATCACCCCTTTCTGCATCCCGCGCAGCGGCCCGATGCGGTCCGGTTTATCGCTCCCCTTGACCGCGTCGCCGTAGTCATTGGCGAGGTTGGAAAGAATTTGCAGCAAGCCGGCGGTGATCAGCGCCAGCAGGGCGACCCAGGGATCAAAATGTCCCTGCTCCCAGGCAAGGACGGTGCCAACAATAATCGCGGCAAATGCCAGCGGTAACGTTTTAGGACGCAGGCTTTCCAGCCACGCCTGAGAACGGCTGATATCAGTCATAGTTATTCTAGCCAATAAAAATGGGGGCGATAGCCCCCATCAACAGTGATGAAAATGCATTGCACCGGATTATAGGATAAAACGGCTCAGATCTTCATCTGCCACCAGAACATCCAGGTGCTTACTCACATATTCGGCATCGATAGTGACGGTCTGGCCGTTCATCTCGCTGGCATCATAGGAGATATCTTCCACCAGGCGCTCCAGCACGGTGTGCAGACGGCGCGCGCCGATGTTCTCGGTGGTTTCGTTTACCTGCCATGCGGCCTGAGCGATACGCTTGATACCGTCTTCGGTAAATTCGATATTCACCCCTTCGGTCGCCATCAGCGCCTTGTACTGCACGGTGATGGAGGCGTTCGGTTCAGTCAGGATGCGCTCAAAGTCGTGGGTGGTCAGCGCCTTCAACTCAACGCGGATCGGCAGACGCCCCTGCAGTTCCGGGATCAGATCGGACGGGCTGGCCACCTGGAACGCGCCCGAGGCGATGAACAGGATGTGGTCGGTCTTGACCATCCCGTGCTTAGTGGAGACGGTGCAGCCTTCCACCAGCGGCAACAGGTCGCGCTGTACGCCTTCACGGGAGACGTCCGGGCCGGAGGTGTTGCCGCCGCGCTTACAGATTTTGTCGATTTCGTCGATAAAGACGATACCGTGCTGCTCTACAGCGTCGATGGCCTCCTGCTTCAGCTCTTCCGGATTGACCAGTTTGGCCGCTTCTTCTTCAATCAGCAGCTTCATTGCGTCTTTGATTTTCAGCTTACGCGGTTTCTGCTTCTGGCCGCCGAGGTTCTGGAACATGGACTGCAGCTGGCTGGTCATCTCTTCCATGCCCGGAGGGGACATGATTTCAACGCCCATCGGCGCCGCGGCGAGATCGATTTCAATCTCTTTATCGTCCAGCTGGCCTTCACGCAGTTTCTTACGGAACGCCTGGCGCGCCGCAGACGGTTCCTGCGACGGCTCAGTCTGGCCCCAGTTGTTCTTCGCCGGTGGGATCAGCACGTCAAGTACGCGCTCTTCAGCCAGCTCTTCCGCGCGGTAACGGTTCTTTTCAATGGACTGCATACGAACCATTTTGATCGCCGCATCGGTCAGATCGCGGATGATAGAATCCACTTCTTTACCGACATAGCCCACTTCGGTGAACTTCGTCGCTTCAACTTTAATAAACGGCGCGTTGGCCAGTTTCGCCAGACGACGAGCGATTTCGGTTTTACCGACGCCGGTTGGGCCGATCATCAGAATGTTTTTCGGCGTGACTTCATGACGCAGCTCTTCGTTAAGCTGCATCCGGCGCCAGCGGTTACGCAGGGCGATAGCAACAGAACGCTTGGCGGCGTCCTGGCCGATAATGTGTTTGTCCAGTTCGCTGACAATTTCGCGTGGGGTCATTTCAGACATGGGAGATCCTTACGCTTTAGAAGGTAATTCTTCGATGGTGTGGAAATGGTTGGTATAGATGCAGATATCACCTGCAATATCCAACGCTTTCTCGGCGATATCGCGCGCGCCCATATCGGTGTTTTCCAGCAGCGCGCGGGCCGCGGCCTGGGCGTAAGGACCGCCGGAGCCGATAGCAATCAAATCGTTTTCCGGCTGTACCACGTCACCGTTACCGGTGATGATAAGCGACGCGTTTTCGTCCGCGACGGCCAGCAGCGCTTCCAGCTTGCGCAACATCCGATCGGTTCGCCAGTCTTTAGCCAGCTCAACGGCGGCCTTCACCAGATGGCCCTGGTGCATTTCCAGTTTACGTTCAAACAGTTCGAACAGCGTGAAGGCGTCGGCGGTGCCACCAGCGAAACCGGCAATCACTTTGTCGTTGTACAGACGACGCACTTTTTTCACGTTGCCCTTCATTACGGTGTTGCCCAGCGTGGCCTGGCCATCACCGGCAATAACAACATGGCCGTTACGGCGAACACTTACAATTGTAGTCACGAGCAGACCCCTTGGTTGCAAAAGCGGAACAGGGGCCCCGCGCTGTCCGCGGGGCCGAATGCAATTATAGATGGGGGGGTTTTTGAGGGTTTCAACCCCTGGCGGCGAGACGAATGCAGTTCGCGTGTCCAGCCATCTTCAGGCGGGTGATCATCTCGTTGGCGCTTTCTTTGCCTTTCAGCGGGCCAATGACCACGCGGTTCCAGCCGTTGTTGGTGGTGATGTGCGAAGCAAACCCTTCGAAAGCCAGCTGAGCGCGGACGGTTTCGGCCTGCTCGGCGCCTTTAAAGGAGCCGCACTGGATCATCCAGCTACGATCGTCTTTCTTCTCGGCGGTGGTTTTCGGCGCTTCTTCCACCCGAGTTACCGGCGCCGCGGCCTGGGTACGCGGCTGCGTGGTATTGGTATGCGCTGGCGTCTGCAGCAGATCCTGGTACGGCTGCTGGTTTGACGCGGTCTGCTTCGGCTGTTGCTGCTGGACCGGCTTCGGCTGCTGAACGCGCGGCGGCTGCTGCACGGTCTGCGGCTGAGTTTGCGCCCACTGTTGCTGTTGCGCCTGCTGCTGTTGCTGCGCTAAACGCTGGCGCTGTAGCGTCTGCTGGCGCTGGGCCGGCGTTTGTTCGTTCCACGGCACTTCGGTCAGCTGAGTCGGCTGTTGACGCATATCGGCCTGCATCTGGGCCAGCAGCTGGCGCTGTTCGTCAGTCAGCTGCTCCGGTTTCATCACTTCGCCGCCGGCGGTCGGTTCGGTCGGCGCGCGAACGCCCGGCTGTCGACTTTCCAGCTCTTTAATATAGCGCCAACGCTCTTCCGGTTTTGGCGGCAAGCCGTTGCCGGCGGCCTGGCGATTTTGCATCGCTTCCGCTTCTTCTTTCTTATGGTGCGTAATGAAATAGAGTCCACCGATAAAGGCCACCAGCACAGCCGCCGCGATCGCCACCATAGCCGGTGAAATTGCCGGAAGGCTGCTTTGCTTATTCCTTGAGCTTCGGGTAGTGCTCTTTTTGCGCCGCGAAGAAGCCGGTTGGCTGCGGCGTACATAATCTCGTTGTGCCACTATCGTTTCGCTGTCTTATATTCGTTCGTCAGCCCGCCATGTTACTTAAGCGGCGGGCCTTTGACCAGAAGAGCAGGCCCGAAAGCCTGATGGTTATCGTCTGATTTTTTGCGTACTGCCGCGAACTATCAGTTCGCAATCGAGCAGGCGCGAGCCGCTGTTCACGTTATGACCCTGCATTTGCTCAAGTAATAGCAGCATTCCTTCACGGCCGATATCAAAACGCGGCTGTGACACGGTGGTCAATGGCGGATCGCAAAATTCAGACAACGCGATGTTATCGAAGCCGACAATCGACAGGTCGTCCGGCACTTTCAGACCGCGGCGTTTCGCCAGCGATAAGGCGCCCAGCGCCATCACATCGCTATGGCAAAAGACCGCCGTGGGCGGTACCGGCTGCGACAGCAGCTGCTCCAGCGCATTGGCGCCAGCTTCGAAGGTAAAGTTGCCGCGAGCGATATAGTGCGGATCAACGGTGATACCGCTGCGGCGCAGCGCCTGCACGTAACCCTGCAGGCGATAATGGCACAGCGGCATATCTTCCGGGCCAGCGATGCAGCCGATACGCTGGTGTCCCAGCTCGTGAAGGTAGTTTACCGCGTTAAAGGCCGCCGTCAGGTTATCGATGTGGACGGTGGGCAGCTCCAGCTCCGGCGCGAACTCGTTCGACATGACCATCGGTGGCAAATTGCGCTGCTCTTCCACGCTGGCGTCAAACGGCAGGCGCGAGCTGAGCAGCACCATGCCGTCAATCTGCTTGGTGATGATAAGGTCGATAAAGGTTTTTTCTTTCTGATTCTGGTGGGCGCAATCGCCGATTAACACCAGATATCCATGCTCGGCGGCAGTGACTTCAATACCGCGGATCACTTCGCTAAAAAAGGGATCGCAGATATCCGGAACGATCACGAGGATCGTCCGCGATTCGTTGCGCTTCATATTGCGTCCGAGCGACTGCGGTAAATAGCCGACTTCCAGCGCCGCCTGCTCGACCCGGTTACGGGTGGCTTGCGACACCTTATCAGGGTTCATCAACGCTCGGGACACGGTTGCCGTGGAAACGTTTGCCTTTAAGGCGACGTCTTTCATGGTGGCGGCAACCACTTGTTTTTTGGGCTTCACCTGGTTTCTCCTCGCTGAATGGCGCTGGCATTTCCCTTGCGCGCTAACTGCTGCATCTTTTTTATCAGATAGTCGCGGCAGTGAGTTACAGAATTTTCATGAAAAACGTGATGCTTGTTGAATTTTTCGATCCGGCTCGCAAGAGAAGGCTTACCCTTCAATAGGATCGACATCCAGCACCCACTTCACTTTTTTCGCCTCCGGCAGCGTATTGATCAGCGCCAGCGTACCGCTGACGATATGCTGCAGGCGCACCCGCGAAGGATGCTGCAGCAATATCTGCCACCGCCAGCGGCCGCCGCGCTTCGGCGCCAGCGCCGGAACCGGACCGAGCACCCATAGCTTGTCGTCGGCCAGCGGACTGGCCTGCAGCAGATTGCGCAGCTGCTGTAAAAACAGCGGCGCCTGCTGGTTGTTATGGTCTTCCGCACGAATCAGCACATGGCTGGTCCACGGCGGTAGCTGCATTGTCTGCCGCTCTGCCAGCGCCTGTTCGGCGAAAGCGTCGTAGCCTTTATACAGCAGGGTCTGCAGCAGAGGGTGTTCCGGATGGTGGGTTTGCAGGATCACTTCGCCCTGTTTTCCTGCCCGCCCCGCTCGCCCGGAGACCTGGGTATAGAGCTGAGCGAAACGCTCGGCGGAGCGGAAATCCGCGGAAAACAGCGCCCCGTCGACGTCCAGCAGGGAGACGAGGGTGACGTCCGGAAAGTGGTGGCCTTTGGCCAGCATCTGGGTGCCAATTAAAATACGCGCCCCACCGCGATGGACGGCGGCGAGATGCTCTTCCAGCGCCCCTTTGCGGCTGGTGGTATCGCGGTCGATACGCGAAATAGGCACGTCAGGAAACAGCGGCGCCAGGGCCTGCTCCAGCTGTTCGGTGCCGATACCCACCGGCACCAGGTGCGTGGAGCCGCAGGAGGGGCACTGGCGCGGGATAGGGCGCTGACTGTCGCAATGGTGGCAGCGCAGATGGTGCTGCGCCTGGTGCAACGTATAGTAGCTGTCGCAGCGCGGACATTCCGCTATCCAGCCGCAGTCGTGGCACAGCAGCGCTGGCGCAAAGCCGCGGCGGTTAAGAAACAGGATCACCTGGTTATCCGCCTGCAGATGCTGACGCATACGGCCAATCAGCGCGGGAGACAGACCCGCCTGCAGCGGTTGCCCTTTGAGATCGAGCACGTGCTGCTGGGCAGGGCGCGCATTGCCCGCGCGTTTGCTTAAGGTTAACTGGCGGTATTTGCCCTGGCGGACGTTATGCAGGGTCTCCAGCGCCGGCGTCGCCGAGCCGAGAATTATCGGGATCTGTTCGCTGTGGGCGCGCCATACCGCCAGGTCGCGGGCATGGTAGCGCCAGCCCTCCTGCTGCTTGTAGGAGCTGTCATGCTCTTCGTCGATGACGATGACGCCGAGGTCTTTAAACGGGGTAAACAGCGAGGAGCGGGTGCCGATCACAATGGCCGCTTCGCCGTTTTTCGCCTTCAGCCAGGCCGAGAGACGTTCGCTGTCATTGAGCCCGGAGTGCAGGACTTCCACCGGCGCGTTAAAGCGCTGGCGAAAACGGGCGATGGTTTGCGGCGTCAGGCCGATCTCTGGCACCATCACCAGCGCCTGGCGCCCCTGCGCCAGCACATTCTCCAGCACGCTCAAATACACTTCCGTTTTCCCGGAGCCGGTAATACCCGCCAGCAGCCAGGCGGAGAAGCGATCGGCGGCGCTGTGGATCGCGCCGACGGCGGTGGCCTGCTCGGTATTAAGACGCAGGCGTTCGCCAGCCACCGAATACGCGCTGCGCCAGTCGGTGAGGGTGGGCGCTTCGCAGGCCAGCTCCGCCAGCCCTTTGCCGCGCAGCGCCTGCAGCGCCGCTTCATTAAATTCCAGTTCGCCGACCTGATGACGCCAGATTTTGCCCTGGCGCAGCGCCGCCAGCGCCTGCTGCTGCTTCGGCGAGCGTTTCAGACCGTTAAGATCGACGGCCTGCCCCTGCTCGGTGGCGAACCAGTACCACAGCGGCGTAGCGCTGGCGGGTTTACCCTGGCGCAGCAGAATGGGCAACGCATGGAACAGCACATCGCCGATCGGGTGATGGTAGTACTCAGCCGCCCACATCAGCAACCGCCAGACGGTACCGGAGAAGACCGGTTCGTCGTCCAGCGCTTCCGCGACCGGTTTTAGCTCGTCCAGCGGCAGCTCGCTGCGCTCGCTGACCGCCGCGACAATGCCGATCCGCTCCTGTTTGCCGAACGGCACCCGCACCCGACAGCCCGCTTTGACCGCCATGCCGTCAGGCAGCAGATAGTCAAAGGTGCGCGGTAGCGGAACGGGTAGGGCAACGTGGGCGACGGGCATGTCATCTTCCTGACTTGAAATCTGGCGGGATAGTATACACATTACGATAAGGCGGCGCGGATCAGTTTGCATATGCTGGTCAAATTCTGTATGATTCGCCGCCTTTGATGCGCTTTATATCGCATTGAAGATTGACCATTACCGTGTGCTTCACGCTGTCAGCAGCGTAGAGGGCGACGGGAAATTACTAATATCGCGTGGTGTCTGGCGTTAGGGCTGGAAGAGCGACGCGGCCTTAACTGAGGTTCTCCCATGAAAAAAGGTATTCACCCAAATTACGACGAAATTACTGCTACCTGTTCTTGCGGTAATGTCATGAAAATCCGCTCCACTGTAGGTCATGACCTGAACCTCGACGTGTGCGGCAAATGCCACCCGTTCTTCACCGGCAAACAGCGTGATGTTGCTACCGGTGGCCGTGTTGACCGCTTCAACAAGCGCTTCAGCATCCCGGGCAGCAAGTAAGTTGCCAGAAGAAGCCGCCTCAGGGCGGCTTTTTTGTGTCTCTCGCCTGCCTGGGCGAGAAAGAAAAAGGGCGGAAGAGTGCTTCCGCCCTTTTTATTGTCTCAGTATTCCCACGTATCCGGGTCGATACCCAGTTCACGCATAATCGCTTTCGCCGCTTCCGGGATCTCATCGCTGCGCTCTTTACGCAGGTCTTCATCGTTAGGCAACGGTTGTCCGGTAAAGGCATGCAGGAACGCTTCGCACAGCAGCTCGCTGTTGGTCGCGTGACGCAGGTTATTCACCTGACGACGCGTACGTTCATCGGTGAGGATTTTTAACACCTTCAGAGGAATGGAAACCGTAATTTTCTTTACTTGCTCACTCTTCTTACCGTGCTCAGCGTATGGGCTGATATATTCGCCGCTCCATTCAGCCATGAGATACCTTAATCCTCTGTTTATTAGTGAAGGGCCAGAATATTCCGCCCGGGCTATAATTGCGCGTAGTTTACCGTAAGCGCAGGCTTTCTGACATGAGATAAGCCGCCGCCGACGTGCGCTAATGCATATAATTTTAACGGCTATTTGCACTTTGCTCAATCTATACGCAAAGAAGTTTAGATGTCCAGATGTATTGACGTCTATTGTGACAATGATTACTCTGGAGCCTGACTTTTCACCGATTCAGCCCAGGAACTTCCCAACATGACGCGTAAACAGGCCACCATCGCAGTGCGTAGCGGTTTAAATGACGACGAGCAGTACGGTTGCGTTGTCCCGCCGATCCACCTCTCCAGTACCTATAACTTCACCGACTTTAATGAACCTCGCGCTCACGACTACTCCCGCCGCGGCAACCCGACGCGTGATGTGGTGCAGCGTGCCTTAGCGGAGCTGGAGGGCGGCGCTGGCGCGGTGCTGACCAATACCGGTATGTCGGCGATCCTGCTGGTGACGACGGTGTTCCTTAAGCCTGGCGATCTGCTGGTGGCGCCGCATGACTGCTACGGCGGCAGCTACCGTCTGTTCGATAGCCTGGCGAAGCGCGGCTGCTATCGCGTTCAGTTCGTCGATCAAAACGATGAGCAGGCGCTGCGGGCGGCGTTGGCGGAAAAACCGAAGCTGGTGCTGGTCGAAAGCCCAAGTAATCCATTGCTGAGGGTAGTGGATATTGCGAAAATCTGTGGTCTGGCGCGCGAAGCCGGGGCGATCAGCGTGGTCGATAACACCTTCCTGAGTCCGGCGCTGCAAAACCCGCTGGCGCTGGGCGCCGATCTGGTGTTGCACTCCTGTACTAAATACCTTAATGGTCACTCTGATGTGGTGGCCGGGGTGGTGATTGCCAACGATCCGGCGACTGTCACCGAACTGGCATGGTGGGCGAATAATATTGGCGTCACCGGCAGCGCCTTCGACAGCTATCTGCTGCTGCGCGGGCTGCGGACGCTTTCTCCACGCATGGAAGTGGCGCAGCGTAATGCCCTGGCGATTGTCGAGTATCTGAAAACCCAGCCACTGGTGAAAAAGCTGTATCATCCGTCGCTGCCGGAAAACCAGGGGCATGAAATTGCGGCGCGTCAGCAAAAAGGTTTTGGCGCAATGTTAAGCTTCGAGCTGGACGGTGACGAGCAGACGCTGCGCCGTTTCCTGAGCGGGCTGTCGCTGTTTACACTGGCGGAATCGCTGGGGGGTGTTGAAAGCCTGATTTCCCATGCGGCAACGATGACGCATGCCGGCATGGCGCCTGAAGCGCGTGCCGCCGCCGGAATTTCAGAAACGCTCCTGCGTATTTCGACCGGTATTGAAGATGGTGAAGATTTAATTGCCGACCTGGAAAATGGCTTCCGGGCAGCAAACGAGGAATAAAGATGAGTGTGATTGCGCAGGCAGGGGCGAAGGGTCGTCAGCTGCACAAATTTGGTGGGAGTAGTTTAGCGGATGCGAAATGTTACCTGCGCGTCGCGGGGATCATGAAGGAGTATTCGCAGGCGGGGGACATGATGGTCGTCTCCGCCGCTGGCAGCACCACCAACCAGCTGATCAGCTGGCTTAAGCTTAGCCAGAGCGATCGCCTTGCTGCGCATCAGGTTCAGCAGTCGCTTCGCCGCTATCACACCGAACTGATTGGCGGTCTGGTGGAGCCTGCGGCGGCGGATACGCTGATTGCCTCCTTTATCCACGACCTTGAGCGTCTGGCTGGTCTGCTGGACGGCGGGGTTTCCGAAGCGGTCTATGCGGAAGTGGTCGGCCATGGGGAAGTGTGGTCCGCGCGCCTGATGGCGGCGGTTCTCAACCAGCTGGGAATGGAAGCCGCCTGGCTGGACGCGCGCGCGTTCCTGCGCGCGGAACGCGCCGCGCAGCCGCAGGTGGATGAAGGATTATCCTATCCACTGCTGCAGCAGCTGATGGCGCAGCATCCTAACAAACGTCTGGTGGTGACCGGCTTTATCTCCCGCAACCAGGCCGGTGAAACCGTCCTGCTGGGCCGTAACGGGTCTGACTACTCCGCCACCCAGATCGGTGCGCTGGCGGGCGCTTCCCGCGTCACTATCTGGAGCGACGTCGCCGGGGTGTACAGCGCGGATCCGCGCAAGGTGAAAGACGCCTGTCTGCTGCCGCTGCTGCGTCTGGACGAAGCCAGCGAGTTGGCGCGCCTGGCCGCGCCGGTGCTCCATGCTCGCACGCTACAGCCGGTTTCCGCCAGCGATATCGATCTGCAGTTACGCTGCAGCTATACGCCGGAACAGGGTTCCACGCGCATTGAGCGCGTGCTGGCCTCCGGTACTGGCGCCCGGATTGTCACCAGCCATGACGACGTCTGCCTGGTGGAGTTCCAGGTGCCGGCCGGTCACGATTTCAAACTGGCGCATAAAGAGCTGGACGCCCTGCTCAAACGCGCCCAGCTACGCCCGTTAGCCGTTGGCGTCCATGCCGACCGCAAGCTGCTGCAGTTTTGCTATACCTCCGAGGTGGCCGACAGCGCGCTGAAGCTGCTCGATGAAGCGGGTCTGCCGGGCGAGCTGCGTCTGCGTCAGAAGCTGGCGCTGGTGGCGATGGTGGGCGCTGGCGTCACCCGTAACCCCCTGCACTGCCACCGTTTCTGGCAGCAGCTGAAAGGGCAGCCAGTGGAGTTCACCTGGCAGTCGGAAGAAGGAATCAGCCTGGTGGCCGTACTGCGCGCCGGGCCGACGGAAAGCCTGATCCAGGGGCTGCACCAGTCCTTGTTTCGTGCCGAAAAGCGTATTGGCCTGATGCTGTTCGGCAAAGGAAACATCGGTTCCCGCTGGCTGGAGCTGTTCGCCCGTGAACAAACCACGCTCTCGGCGCGCACCGGCTTTGAGTTTGTTCTCGCCGGCGTGGTCGACAGTAAACGCAGTCTGCTGAACTATGACGGGCTGGACGCCAGCCGGGCGCTAGCTTTCTTCAACGATGAAGCGGTGGAGCAGGATGAAGAGTCGCTGTTCCTGTGGATGCGCGCGCACCCGTACGATGATTTAGTGGTGCTGGACGTCACCGCCAGCGAACAGCTGGCCGACCAGTATCTTGATTTCGCCAGCCATGGCTTCCACGTGATCAGCGCCAACAAGCTGGCGGGGGCCAGCAGCAGCGATAAGTATCGCCAGATCCACGACGCGTTTGAGAAGACGGGGCGCCACTGGCTGTATAACGCCACCGTGGGCGCCGGCTTGCCGGTGAACCATACGGTGCGCGACCTGATCGACAGCGGCGATACCATCCTCGGCCTGAGCGGTATCTTCTCGGGAACGCTCTCCTGGCTGTTCCTGCAGTTCGATGGCACCGTGCCGTTCACCGACCTGGTGGATCAGGCGTGGCAGCAGGGGCTGACCGAGCCGGATCCGCGCGTCGATCTGTCCGGTAAAGATGTGATGCGCAAGCTGGTGATCCTCGCGCGGGAAGCGGGCTATGACATCGAACCGGATCAGGTGCGCGTGGAATCACTGGTCCCGGCGCACTGTGAAGAGGGTTCGGTTGATCACTTCTTTGAGAATGGCGAAGAGCTGAACGAGCAGATGCTGCAGCGCCTGGAGGCGGCCCGCGAGATGGGGCTGGTGCTCCGCTACGTGGCGCGCTTTGATGCCAACGGCAAAGCTCGCGTCGGCGTGGAAGCGGTACGCGAAGAGCACCCGCTGGCGGCGCTGCTGCCGTGCGATAACGTGTTTGCTATCGAAAGCCGCTGGTATCGTGATAATCCGTTGGTGATCCGCGGGCCCGGCGCCGGGCGTGACGTGACCGCCGGGGCGATCCAGTCGGATATTAACCGTCTGGCGCAGCTGCTGTAATCCCGAGAAAAAGACCAGGCCAGGCCTGGTCTTTTTTGTTAGTGCGCCGCAAAAACCGCTTTAGCGGCAAACAGGCCGTTTAGCGCCGCCGGGAATCCGGCGTAGACCGCCATCTGCATGATCACTTCCGTAATTTCCTCTTGCGTCAGACCAACATTTAATCCCGCGGCAATATGCACTTTCAGCTGCGGCTCGGCGTTACCCAGCGCGGTGAGCGCGGCGATGGTGGCGATTTCCCGGCTGCGCAAATCAAGCCCTGGCCGGGCGTAAATATCGCCGAAGGGGAACTCAATCAGATAGCGGGCGAAGTCGGGGGCGATATCCCGCAGGCTGTCGACGACGGCTTCCCCGCCGTGACCGTCCACGCGCTGAAGCATTTCCTGACCGGTGATATAACGTTCGCTGGACATCGTTTTTTCCTCTCTGTGATGATGCGTTGAGAGGAAGGGTAGGGAAGTTTGCCGGACTTGAGTAATACCCTTTTCGTGATACCTTTTCAGTATGACAACTTCGCGATTGCATTCTCTCGATATCCGCCTGCTGCGCGCCTTTGCGGTGGTGGCGGAGGAAAATAACATCAGCCGGGCGGCGCAGCGGTTATTTATCTCGCAGCCGCCGCTGAGTCGCCATATGCGCCATCTGGAAGCGCAGCTGGGGGTGACGCTGTTTCAGCGCCATAGCAAAGGCCTGATCCTTACCGACGCGGGCAGAGAGGTGCTGGCGATGATTCGGCCCATGCTGGCGCTCCAGGAACGCACGCTGGCGGCATTGAGTGAGCTCTCCGTTCACTCGCCGCCGTCTCTGCGTCTGGGCATGACTACCGCCTTCGAACAAGGCATTTTCGCCGCTGTTGAATCTGCGCTGAGCGAACATACCCGCGCGTTGCATATCACCCGCCACGCTTCACCGGCGCTGGCTCAGCAGGTGCGCAAAGGCAAACTCGATGCGGCGCTGGTTGCGCTGCCGCTCAATACTGAAGGGCTGCACTTGCACCCATTGCCGTATCAGGAGCCGCTCATCGCGGCAGTGCCAGCCTCCTGGCCGGAAGCCGCCACACCAGCGTTAACGCTAAGCGCGCTCAATCACCGGCCGTTGTTCTGGTTTAAACGTGAGCGTAACCCCGATTTCTTTGACTACACGCGACGCATTTTCGACCGGGCTGGCTATACCCCCGCTTATGTGGAAGAGCCTGCCGAACATGATGTGCTGCTGGCGCGAATTGCGCGTGGGGAAGGCATGATCCTCCTGCCGGCGTCCTTTTCCGCAATCCAGCGTCAGGGGGTGGTGTTCTGTCCTGTCGCTGAAGGCGACAGCATGCCGTTAAGCCTTGGGGTGATCTATGCGCCTCACCAGGCAGAATCCGTGCAGCAATGGCTCTCACTGCTGGATGAGCACCTGACGACTGGCTAGCCTCAGGCTGACTCTCGAGCCACCAGCTGTCCGGAAAGGGTAATGCGCTGGGTCGGCAGGGCAGGTTCTTTGATTTTGCGGATAATGAGCGAGGCTACCTGACGTCCTGTCTCTTCGCTGGCGGAAGAGACATAAGTGAAGGATGGCGAGGTCAAATTAACGTGCATCATGTCTTCAAAACCCACCAGCGCCACCTGCTGAGTGAGAAAGACATCTTTTCCCACCGTGCGTCCAACCTGATGAATGCCGCTGAGGCAGCCAATCATTGCATCCGGTGAGTGGCACAGCAGGGCGGTAATGGCATTATTTTTTTCCAGCAACTGGCGGGTAGCGATACTGGCAGCCTGCGTATTGTCGCTGCAGGCAGGAGCAAATTCCTCCCGTACGGTCATGCCGTTTTTCTCCAGCGTACTGTATAAGCCAAGCAGCCGCTGCTGACGAATCAGGTCATTATCCTGTCCGCCAATATAGGCGATGTAGCGATGGCCGCGTTCAATCAAATAGCGGGCGGCGATGCTGGCGGCCTGGCGATTATCGCGGACCACCTGGTCATGATGGCCGGAGAGCGGCGTTTGCGAGACGGCGACCAGCGGCAGAGGACATGCTTGTAACGCCGCAGGCAGCGCATTGCTGGTGGTATCGGCATCAAGATATATCACGCCGGCGACGCCCTGCTGTTTAAACGACAGCAGGCAGCGGGCCAGATAGTCATGATCGTCGCGCGGCTGGCCGAGGATCACCATATAGCCTTGCTTCTCCAGCTCCTGGACGATATTCGCCATCACTTTAATGGAAAAACTGTCGTTGAAGTCGCGCAGGATCAGGCCGATCAAATTGGTGGTATTGGCGCGAAGGTTAGCGGCGGCGACGTTATGTACATAGCCAAGTTCCTGGATGGCCGCGTTGACTTTTTCGATGGTGGCGTCGGAGATCTTCCCTTTCTGGCGTAATACCAGCGACACCGTCGAAACGGAGACGCCGGCCAGTTTCGCCACATCTATAATGCTGACTTTCTTCAAAATCGCTCCATGACAACGCGTGTATTACCGTCAGATCGCAGACATAGGCTTACCCACGGTAAGCCTACTTCCACACCATAACACCTTCTTGTTATTTGCCAATCATCCCCGACATGGTTTGCGCGATAAATTGCGCCCTGGCGCCAAAAATAATCTGGATGCCGTTATCGCCGACGAAGACCACCCCGCGTGCGCCGATGCCGTTGAGGCCATCTTTATCAACCGCATCGCGCTCAGCCACTTCCAGGCGCAAGCGGGTGATACAAGCCCCGACGGAATCGATATTTTGTGAACCACCGAGAAGATTGACGATCTCCGTTGCCAGCTCCGCGTCGGTTTTATCATCGGCGGTGACAGTGATATCGGTACGGCCTGGTGTTTTCACATCAAAGCGACGGATAACGAACCGGAAGGTGAAATAATAAATCAGCCCCATCGGCACGCCAACGATAACCGCGTTGAGGAAGTGGGTTTGATAGCCGTTCAGCGACGGCAGAATACCGAAGGAGATATAGTCAATTAGCCCCGCCGAGAAGGATTTAGCGATATGCGCATGCAGCAGATACATTGTCATGTACGAGAGCCCCGCCATGATGGCGTTGAAGACGTACAGGATCGGCGCCACGAAGATAAAGGTAAATTCTACGGGTTCGGTAATGCCGGTCAGGAAGCAGGTCAGCGCGGCAGAGAAGAGAATACCGGCCGCGATTTTTTTATTCTTAGTATGCGCTTCGTGATACATCGCCAGACAGGCAGCTGGAAGCGCGAACAGCATAAGCGGGAATTCCCCCTGCATAAACTTCCCAGCGTTTTGGTAGCTATCAGAGCTAAAAGATTTCACCCCTTCTTCCAGCATTTTAAACCAGATGGTCTGGTCGCCGTGGATCACCTGGCCTGCCTGAGTGGTGTAATCGCCGAAAGAGTACCAGAAAGAGGGATACCATATGTGGTGCAGTCCCAGTGGGATCAGCGCCCGTTCAACAAGGCCGAAAATAAAGGTCGATGCAGCCTGGTTGTCGCCGTTTACCACCATCGACAGTGAGTCAATACCAGCCTGGATATGTTGCCAGACATAAGGCAACAGCAGGCCGAGGATAAATGAGAGAAATGCCGTGGCGATCGCCACGAAACGCTTACCCGAGAAGAAGCCAAGGAACTCAGGCAACTGCATCGCATGGAAGCGGTTATAGCACCACGCCGCGAGAATACCGCAGATGAGACCGCCAAAAACCCCCATCTGCAGCGTCGGGATGCCGACGACCATGGCATATTTTCCGCCCTGAGAGGCCATCTCCGGCGTAATGCCGAGCACAGTGCTAATGGTGATATTAGTGATGAAGACGGAGACGGCTGCCGACAGCGCAGCGATACCCGATTCTGATGCCAGCCCCACGGCTGAACCAATTGCGAACAGCATTGGCAGGTTATCAAAAATGATACCGCCGGCGTTCATCATCAAGGGCATATGGAATTTATCCCCGAAGGCCAACAGTAAGCCGGCGGCCGGGAGGAGCGAAATCGGCAGCATCAAGGCGCGGCCGATCATCGACAGTTTTGATAATGATTTTATGAACCCTGACCACAGACTCATGGTGATATCCCCGAATAGATTTTATAAGCATTATTGCGTAAGTAGAACGTTCTAGTAGAACGTTCTACTTACTCTGAACCAAGCGATCAGCGGCTGCAATAACAATCGCTATGGCCAACATGGGGAGATGCTGGTTTTTTGAACTGCTTCAAATTTCATCGGATCGAATTCTTCCTGCGCGGCATCCATTCTGGCCGGAAGATGAATTTTTTTCATATTGGCCGCCTTTTCCTCACTCTTTACGCAGATTTTTCTATTGACGCCCGCGCGCTTTTCCGTCATTTTTACATCTGGACGTCTAAACGTATAGAAGTTCGCAATACAACAGCCATTACATGCGATTGATGAGGTAAGGTATGAGCTTTTTTCACGCCAATCAGCGGGAAGCCCTGAATCAGAGCCTGGCGGAAGTCCAGGGCCAGATTAATGTGTCCTTTGAATTCTTTCCGCCGCGCACCAGTGAAATGGAGCAAACCCTGTGGAAATCCATCGATCGCCTGAGCAGTCTGAAACCGAAGTTTGTCTCGGTGACCTATGGCGCGAACTCCGGCGAGCGCGATCGCACCCACAGCATCATCAAGGGCATTAAAGAGCGAACCGGTCTGGAAGCGGCGCCGCACCTGACCTGTATCGATGCGACTCGCGATGAGCTGCGCACTATCGCCCAGGATTACTGGAACAACGGCATCCGCCATATCGTCGCGTTGCGCGGCGACCTGCCGCCGGGCAGCGGTAAACCGGAGATGTATGCCGCCGATCTGGTCAGCCTGCTGAAAGAGGTGGGGGATTTCGATATCTCTGTTGCCGCGTATCCGGAAGTGCATCCGGAAGCGAAAAGCGCGCAGGCGGATTTACTCAACCTGAAACGCAAAGTCGAGGCAGGCGCCAACCGCGCGATCACCCAGTTCTTCTTCGATGTGGAAAGCTACCTGCGTTTTCGCGATCGCTGCGTCTCAGCGGGCATCGACGTGGAAATTATTCCGGGTATCCTGCCGGTATCCAACTTTAAACAGGCGAAAAAGTTTGCGGATATGACCAACGTTCGTATCCCGGTGTGGATGTCGAAAATGTTCGAAGGTCTCGATAACGATGCCGAAACCCGTCAGCTGGTGGGGGCTAACATCGCTATGGACATGGTCAAGATTTTAAGTCGGGAAGGGGTAAAAGATTTCCACTTCTACACCCTGAACCGCGCCGAAATGAGCTACGCCATCTGCCATACGCTGGGCGTGCGTCCGGCCTGAGTGCTTGCCGTTTCCGCCGCCAGTGGGCGACACGTCCGGCAGATAAACATAAAAAACACCCGGCTGACGCCGGGTGTTTTGTTTTGCTCTGGATTATTCCCATTCCTGCAGGAAGCGCTGGCCATATTGGTCGGCGACCAGCAGCGCGGCGTAGACCTGGTCGGAGTTAACGCCGCCCGGCATATTGTGAATGGTTTCGCCTTCAGCGCAGGCGGCTTCCGCCACCAGGCGCATTTTGGTCGGGATGTCGCCTTTGATATCCAGCTGCGCCAGGGTGATCGGCAGCCCAACGCTGTGACACAGCGCGGCGACGGTCTCGATCTCTTCCACCGGCGCGTTTTCCAGCACCAGCTGCGTCAGGGTGCCGAACGCCACTTTTTCACCGTGATAATAGTGATGAGCGTCAGGGATGGCCGTCATGCCGTTATGAATTGCGTGGGCTGCCGCCAGGCCACCGCTTTCAAAACCGACGCCGCTCAGATAGGTGTTGGCTTCCACCACCCGCTCCAGCGCCGGAGTGACCACGTGCTGTTCGGCGGCCAGCATCGCTTTTTCACCCTCTTCGAGTAAGGTGTTGTAGCACAGCTCGGCCAGCGCCAGCGCCGCCTGGGTGCATTTCCCGCCCGCCATGGTGGTGGCGCCGCTGCGTGAGCAGGCGCGGGCTTCGAACCAGGTGGCCAGCGCATCGCCAATTCCGGCTGCCAGCAGGCGAGCCGGCGCGCCGGCAACGATCTGCGTATCGACAATGACCATGTTAGGGTTGTGCGGTAGCATCAGATAGCTGTCGAACTCCCCTTCGTCGGTGTAAATCACCGACAGCGCGCTGCACGGCGCATCGGTGGAGGCGATGGTGGGGGCGATCGCCACTGGCACCTTCATAAAATGGGCCAGCGCTTTCGCGGTATCCAGGGTTTTACCACCGCCGATCCCCAGCACGGCGGTGCATTTCGCACTGCCGGCGATATCGCGCAGGCGATTGATTTCATTATGCGAACATTCACCGCCAAACGGCGCGATTTCCGCCGCCAGGCCGGCATCGGCCAGGCTTTTGCGTAGCATCTCTTCCGCGAATCCCAGCACGAATTTATCGCCAACGACCAGCCAGCGTTCGGCCAGCGGTTTCAGATAGTCGCCAAGGCGCTTGATGGCGCCTGCGCCCTGAATGTATTTGCCTGGTGATTGAATAATGCGATCCATTACGATTCCTCCTCGATGACCGTGATGCCGCCCGCAGGCGGCGCGCGGGTCCGGTTACAGGTTCAGCGTGCCAAAGGCGTTATTCCAGTCCTGTTCAAACTTCTCTATGGCTGACTCTACCGCAGGGGTGCCGAGCATTTGTTGCGCTACATCTAGTGGAAGGGTGATGGCTTCGCAGCCAGCCAGCAGGCAATCCAGCGCCTGACGGGGCGTTTTGAAGCTCGCCGCCAGCACTTTGCTTTCGGGCGCATGCATTTCCAGCAGGGATTGCAGCTCCTGCACCATGCGGATGCCGTCCCCGCCCTGAGCGTCGACGCGGTTAACGTAAGGCGCGACGTACTTTGCGCCGGCCAGCGCGGCCAGCAGACCCTGTGAGGCGCTGTAGACGGCGGTGCCAAGGGTTGGGATGCCTTCCTTCTTCAGCTGCTTGATCGCGGCGAGGCCTTCGGCGGTGACCGGGATTTTGACCACGATGTCCGGTACGGCGTTGCTCAGGCGTTTGGCTTCTGCCACCATGCCCTGCGCATCGCGGCTCATGGTCTGCGCGAACAGAATCCCTTCCGGGCCAACGGCTTTTTGCAAGCGCGGCAGTACATCCCAGACCGGTGTTTTTCCGGCGGCGATAATGCTCGGGTTGGTGGTCACCCCGGCCAGCGGGTAGATGCGGGCCAGGCGTTCCACTTCGGCGACGTTGGCGGTATCCAGATAGAGTTCCATAGTGTTTTCCTCAATGCTTAATTCGGTGCTGTCGTTGAGGTAAGCATACGGCTTTCGTTTGAAGGATCGCCAGATGACAAATTTGCCAAAAACTGGATAAATGTACGCATCGCGATTAAGGATGATTTAGATCACATTTATCGACGCAGCCTGGGATGAGAGGAAACTATAGCGCGCACAAAAGTCAGGTTTAACACACAAAAATCTAGTTTTTTGCCGGGGATGATTTTTCCGTCAGCTGGCTATGGTACTGGCGGCGGTATTCAGACGGCGAGCGTTCCGTGGTTTTGCGGAACAGGCGGCAGAAGTAGTTACTGTCGGCGAAGCCGCAGGCGTGGGCGATGTCTTTCACTTTCATATCGTGGCCCTTCAGCAGCATACGGGCCTGTTCGAGACGAATGTGGTTCAGATATTCATTGAAGCCCATTGGCCCACATTTCTGGAACAGATGAGAAAGATAGTTAGGAGAGAGATAGAACGCCTGGGCGACCGATTCCCGGCTCAGCGGCTCCGGGTAATGGACCTCGATGTACTGACGGATTGCCTCGAACAGCGCCTGGCTGCGCGAGGAGGTTTGCGCCTGGCTGCCGAGAAGATCATGGCAGTGGCTGAGCAGGCTGATGACGATGCTGCGGGCGGTTTGCTGCTCCTGCGGCTGCATCCGGATCTCGTTGAGCGCCTGCAGCAGAAAGGAACCGACGCGCGGCCCGCGACGCAGCGCCTGTAGTTTTTCAACAACGGCGATCGTCTTGCCATTCCAGTGCTGCAGCGAGCACTCCAGCTGCTGCTTAGCGAACAGGATGCTTAACAGCAGGCAGGGCGCCTGCCACTGTGGGCAGTTCCAGCTATCGCCAGGAATATAGAGCACGTCATGGGTCTCCAGGGGCGGGGCGTTATCGCCGAGCGCCTGGTCGCGCAATTGCCCATCAAGGAGGATATTCAGACGGGGAAAATCAACCTGCACCACCGGTTCAGCAGGCGAGCGCGTCTCGCCGGCGAAATAAACCCGGCCGAGGCTGGTCTGCTTTTTTAGCAATGCATCAATAAGTTGATTGATATCGTTGTCCATCATTGTTCCGCCCCGCGCATCACCCTTTTCATCATACCGGACATTATTCCAGCGGTAAAAGCGCCAGCCTGTCGCTATTGCTTCTCACTTGAGATATGTTATATCGTAACAATTTGTCGCCATTGATAACAAACTCAGGAGAGAGTAATGACCAGAAAGATCCCCCTGCTGGCCTTGGGACTCGGCATGGCGCTAGCCAGCGCCCAGGCGTTCGCCCACGGCAACCATAGCCATGGGCCGGCGCTAACCGAAGTGGAGCGTCAGGCCAGCGAAGGCATTTTTGCGGATAAAGATGTGCAGGACCGCGCGCTGAGCGACTGGGAGGGCGTCTGGCAGTCGGTGAACCCATATCTGCTCAACGGCGATCTCGATCCGGTGCTGGAGCAGAAGGCGAAAAAGCCCGGCGGCAAGAGCGTGGAGGAGTATCGCGCCTATTATAAGAAGGGCTACGCCACCGATGTGGAACAGATTGGCATTGAAGATGACGTGATTGAGTTCCACGTCGGCGAGGCCGTCAACAGCTGCAAATACCGCTATTCAGGCTACAAAATTCTGCATTACGCCTCCGGTAAGAAGGGCGTACGTTATCTGTTCGAGTGCCAGCAGGGCGATGCCAACGCGCCAAAATATGTCCAGTTCAGCGACCATATCATTGGTCCGCGTAAATCGCAGCATTTCCATATTTTCATGGGTAATGAATCACAGGAAGCGTTGTTGAAAGAGATGGATAACTGGCCGACCTATTATCCGTATGCGCTGCATAAAGAACAGATCGTTGATGAGATGTTGCACCACTAAAACGGGTGAAAAATCCCCCGGCCGGGTGGCCGGGGGAAGACATCGATTAGCCGGTGTTACGCATACCGGCGGCGACGCCGGCGATGGTGACCATCAGCGCTTGTTCAACGCGCGGATCCGGGTCTTTGCCCTCTTCTTCAGCCTGGCGTGAACGGTGCAGCAGTTCTGCCTGCAGGACGTTCAGCGGGTCGGTATAGATATTACGCAGCTGGATAGACTCGGCGATCCACGGCAGGTCAGCCATCAGATGGGAGTCGTTGGCGATGGCCAGCACGACGTTGATATCGGCAGCCAGCAGCTTGCGCAGCTCGGTACCCAGCGCCCACAGCTCCGGTTTCACCAGGCGCTGATCGTAATACTCCGCCAGCCACAGGTCGGCCTTCGAGTAAACCATCTCCAGCATGCCGAGGCGGGTGGAGAAGAACGGCCAGTCGCGACACATCGCTTCCAGTTCACTCTGTTTTCCGCCTTCGACTACCTTCTGCAGCGCAGCGCCAGCGCCCAGCCAGGCCGGAAGCATCAGGCGGTTCTGGGTCCAGGCGAAGATCCACGGAATGGCGCGCAGCGACTCGACGCCGCCGGTCGGGCGACGTTTTGCCGGACGCGAACCCAGCGGCAGTTTGCCCAGCTCCTGCTCCGGAGTGGCGGAGCGGAAGTAAGGCACGAAATCTTTGTTTTCACGCACATAGCCGCGATACATCTTGCACGACACGTCGGACAGCTCGGCCATGATGTCGCGCCACTGCGGTTTGGGTTCCGGCGGCGGCAGCAGGTTGGCTTCGAGGATCGCGCTGGTATAGAGCGACAGGCTGCTGATGGTGACTTCCGGCAGGCCGTACTTAAAGCGGATCATCTCACCCTGCTCGGTAACGCGCAGGCCGCCTTTCAGGCTTCCCGGCGGCTGTGAGAGGAGCGCGGCGTGGGCCGGCGCGCCGCCGCGGCCAATGGAGCCACCGCGACCGTGGAACAGCGTCAGTTCGATCCCGGCTTTCTCACAGGTTTTGATCAACGCATCCTGCGCCTGGTACTGCGCCCAGGAGGCGGCCATCACCCCTGCGTCTTTCGCGGAATCAGAGTAGCCGATCATGACCATCTGTTTGCCCTGGATAAAGCCGCGGTACCAGTCGATATTCAGCAACTGGGTCATGACGTCGTTGGCGTTGTTCAGGTCGTCCAGCGTTTCGAACAGCGGAGCCACCGGCAGGGCGAATCCAATCCCGGCCTCTTTCAGCAGCAGGTGAACCGCCAGCACGTCGGACGGCGTTTTGGCCATCGAGATCACGTAGGCGGCGATCGATCCGCGCGGCGCCTCGGCGATCACTCTGCAGGTGTCGAGAACTTCGCGGGTCTCTTCGCTGGGCTCCCACTGGCGCGGCAGCAGCGGACGTTTGGAATTCAGTTCGCGGATCAGGAAAGCCTGTTTGTCGGCTTCTGACCAGCTTTCGTAATCGCCGATCCCGAGGTAACGGGTCATTTCGCCCAGCGCTTCGGTATGGCGAGTGCTTTCCTGACGAATATCAATACGCACCAGCGGTACGCCGAAAGACTTCACGCGGCGTAGGGTGTCGAGCAGCTCGCCGTTGGCGATAATGCCCATGCCGCAGGCCTGCAGCGATTTATAACAGGCGTACAGCGGCTCCCACAGCTGCTCGTTCTGCGTGATCAGTCCCGCCGGTTTCGGCAGCTTCTGGCCTTTCAGACGCGCTTCCAGCCAGGCCTGGGTTTCCATCAGCTGAGCGCGCAGTTTTTTCATCAGGTAACGGTACGGTTCCTGAGCGCCCTCGGCGCCGGCCAGGGCGCGCAATTCGTCGGTACACTCCACCATCGACAGCTCGGAGATCAGCACCTGCACATCTTTAAGGAACAGATCGGTCGCTTTCCAGCGGCTGAGCAGCAGCACGTGGCGGGTGATGTCGGCGGTCACGTTCGGGTTGCCGTCGCGGTCGCCGCCCATCCACGAAGTGAAACGCACCGGGACAAAGTCCACCGGCAGCTGATAGCCAAGGTTGGCTTCCAGCTGTTCGTTCAGCTCGCGCAGGTAGTTAGGCACCCCTTCCCACAGGCTGTTTTCCACCACCGCGAAGCCCCATTTGGCTTCATCGACCGGGGAAGGGCGGTGCTTACGGATTTCATCGGTATGCCAGGACTGGGCGATCAGCTGGCGCAGACGGCGCATCAGCTGGTGGTGCTCGTAGTCCGCGATATCTTTGTTATCCAGCTGCTTGAGGCAGTTGTTCACTTCCACCATTTTATGGATCAGCGTCCGGCGGGTGATCTCGGTCGGGTGGGCGGTTAACACCAGCTCCAGGGAAAGAGATTCCACCGCTTTTTTGATGGTCTCTTCGTTGAGATTGGGTTGGTCTTTGAGCTTTCTCAGGGTACGCGCAATGACTTCCGGATTGCTGGCCGCTTCGCCATTCGGCGAAATGCTGTGGTACTGCTCAGCGGTGTTAGCCAGATTCAGGAACTGGCTGAAGGCACGGGCTACCGGCAGCAGTTCGTCGTTAGACAAATTCTGCAGCGTGGTCAGCAGCTCCTGGCGGTTAGCTTCGTTGCCGGCGCGTGAAGATTTGGACAACTTACGGATAGTTTCGACACGATCAAGAATATTTTCTCCCAGTGCATCCTTGATGGTATCGCCCAGCACCTTGCCGAGCATACTGACATTACTACGCAATGCGGAATATTGTTCGTTCATGTTACCCCAGACACCCCATCTCATTTTATTTTGTTATATCCGCTGCGCTGGAACGTGAGCAACGGATAAGCAACCCGTCTTTTATAAAGCCACGTAAATACCCCCACGTCAATTACTGCGAAATCGCTTCAGCAAACGAGTAAATACCCGTAATTTGCGAAATTTAACTCAGGGGGCGCTGGATAAGCATCGCTTATGGAAATGTGACGATCGTCACCGTTCCGCCCCGGGAGAACGGGGCGGAAAAAGAGGGCGATTTTAGTGCCAGCAGAAGTGGTGGACCACCTGGCTAATTAGCTCCCGCGTCGGCTTGATAAAGCGCGTCTCCAGAAACTCGTCAGGCTGATGGGCCTGGTTGATCGAGCCCGGGCCGAGAACCAGCGTTGGGCACAGCGTCTGGATAAACGGCGCTTCGGTACAGTAGTTCACCACGTCGGTCTGGGCGCCAAGCAGTTTCTCAACCACCTGCACCAGCTTATGGTCCGGTGGGCACTCATAGCCGGGGATCGGCGGATGCAGCTCCGAGACCGTCAGGCGGCCTGGCCAGCGTTCGCTGACCGGGGCCAGCGCCTCGCCCAGCAGACCATTAAGGTCGTTGAGGGTCATCCCCGGCAGCGGGCGGATGTCCATATGCAGTTCACAGCAGGCGCAGATACGGTTTGAGGCATCGCCGCCATGGATGGCGCCGAGGTTGAGGGTCGGGTAAGGGACCGTGAACGCCTCGAAGTGGTAGCGCTCTTTTAGCAGATCGCGCAGCTGCATAATCCGGCCGATGGCGTCGTGCATCAGCTCGATCGCGTTGACCCCGCGCGCCGGATCGCTGGAGTGGCCGGACTGGCCCTGAATACGGATCGCGTTGGACATATGTCCTTTATGGGCGCGGATTGGCTGCAGGGAGGTGGGCTCGCCGATGATGGCGCAGTCCGGGCGCAGCTGGGTGGTTTCGGCAAAATAGCGCGCGCCAGCCATGCTGGTCTCTTCGTCGGCGGTGGCCAGAATATACAGCGGTTTTTTCAGCGTGGTGACGTCGACATCGCGCAGGGCGTCGAGAATAAAGGCGAAAAAGCCTTTCATATCGGCCGTGCCGAGGCCGTAGAGCTTGTTATCGTGTTCGGTGAGGGTGAACGGGTCGCGCGTCCAGCGGCCATCATCGAACGGCACGGTATCGGTATGCCCGGCGAGCAGCAGGCCGCCGGCGCCGTGTCCGGTGCTGGCCAGCAGATTGAATTTATGGCGCGTATCCGGCACTGGCTGTACCTCGACGTTGAAGCCGAGATCGCGGAACCAGCCGGCCAGCAAATTGATTAAAGACTCATTGCTTTGATCGAGAGCCTCTTCGGTCGCGCTGATGGACGGTGTGGCGATCAACGCGCGGTAGATCTCGATAAAGGGCGGTAAATTGTTTTTCATTGTTGACACACCTTGGGTCGTGATAGTATCAATATTCATGCATTTATTGTGAATAAAAATACAATATCGTTGAGCGTAAGAAAACCCATCGAATGTAAGGAGATGCGCTTCCAATGTTAAATACGCTGATTGTGGGTGCCAGTGGTTATGCCGGCGCAGAGCTGGTGACCTATATCAATCGTCATCCGCATATGAACATAACCGCTTTGACGGTCTCCGCGCAAAGCAATGATGCGGGAAAATTAATTTCCGACCTGCATCCGCAGCTCAAAGGCATTGTCGATATGCCGCTGCAGCCGATGTCCGATATCAGCGAATTCAGCGCTGGCGTGGACGTGGTGTTTCTCGCCACCGCGCACGAAGTGAGTCACGATCTGGCGCCGCAGTTCCTTGCCGCCGGCTGCGTGGTGTTCGATCTCTCCGGTGCCTTCCGCGTTAACGATGGGGCGTTCTACGAAAAATATTATGGTTTCACTCATCAGCATCCCGACCTGCTCAAACAGGCGGTGTATGGTCTGGCGGAGTGGAGCGCGGATGCGCTTAAAGAAGCGCAGTTAATCGCGGTGCCTGGCTGCTACCCAACGGCGGCGCAGCTGTCGCTGAAGCCGCTGATCGATGCCGGTCTGCTGGATCTCAACCAGTGGCCAGTGATCAACGCCACCAGCGGGGTGAGCGGCGCGGGACGCAAAGCCGCGATCGGCAACAGCTTCTGTGAAGTCAGCCTGCAGCCGTACGGCATATTTAACCATCGTCATCAGCCGGAGATTGCCAGCCACCTCGGAGCGAAAGTGATTTTTACCCCGCACCTGGGTAATTTTAAACGCGGTATTCTGGAAACCATTACCTGCCGCCTGAAGCCGGGCGTTGGCCATGCGCAGATCGCGGCGGTTTACCAGCAGGCTTACGCCGATAAACCGCTGGTACGTTTATATGATAAAGGCGTGCCCGCAGTGAAAAGCGTCGAAGGTCTGCCATTCTGTGATATCGGTTTTGCCGTGCAGGACGATCATCTCATCGTCGTCGCGGCAGAAGATAATCTGCTGAAAGGCGCCGCAGCGCAGGCGGTGCAGTGCGCGAATATTCGTTTCGGCTTCGCTGAGACGCAGTCTCTTATTTAAGGTGTGATGATGAACCCATTAATTATCAAACTCGGCGGCGTATTACTCGATAGCGAAGAAGCGCTGGAGCGTCTGTTTACCGCGCTGGTCAATTACCGTGAAGCGCACCAGCGTCCGCTGATTATCGTCCACGGCGGCGGCTGCGTGGTGGATGAGCTGATGAAGCAGCTCAATCTGCCGGTGCAGAAGAAAAATGGTCTGCGGGTGACGCCGGCTGAGCAAATCGACATCATCACCGGCGCGCTGGCGGGAACCGCTAACAAGACGCTGCTGGCGTGGGCGAAAAAGCACGGTCTGGCCTCTGTCGGCCTGTTCCTCGGCGATGGCGATAGCGTGAAGGTGACGCAGCTGGATGCTGAGCTGGGCCATGTCGGGCTGGCGCAGCCGGGCTCTCCGACGCTGATCAACACCCTGCTGGCGGGCGGTTACCTGCCGGTGGTGAGCTCTATCGGCGTGACCGATGAGGGCCAGCTGATGAACGTCAATGCTGACCAGGCGGCGACGGCGCTGGCGGCTACCCTGGGGGCGGATCTGATTCTGCTGTCTGACGTCAGCGGTATCCTCGACGGTAAAGGGCAGCGCATTGCCGAGATGACCGCCGAGAAAGCGGAGCAACTGATCGAGCAGGGGATTATCACCGACGGCATGATGGTCAAAGTGAATGCGGCCCTCGACGCCGCGCGCGCTCTGGGCCGTCCGGTGGACATCGCCTCCTGGCGTCACGCCGAGCAGCTGCCGGCGTTGTTTAACGGCACGCCTATCGGCACACGTATTCTGGCTTAAGATTTCATGCCCGGCGGCGCGTTGTCTGCCGGGCTTACAAGACCGTAGGCCGGGGAGGCACAACGCCACCGGCGGAACTAACGAATAAAGGAAGCATGTTATGGCACTTTGGGGCGGGCGTTTTACACAGGCAGCAGATCAACGGTTTAAACAGTTCAATGACTCGTTGCGCTTCGACTATCGTCTGGCGGAGCAGGATATCGTTGGCTCTGTCGCCTGGTCGAAAGCGCTGGTAACGGTCGGCGTTCTGAGTGCCGCTGAACAGCAGCAACTGGAAGAAGCGCTGAACGTGCTACTGGAAGAGGTGCGCGCCAATCCGCAGCAAATCCTCGCCAGCGATGCCGAAGATATTCACAGCTGGGTGGAAGGCAAACTGATCGACAAAGTGGGCCAGTTGGGCAAGAAACTGCATACCGGCCGCAGCCGTAATGACCAGGTCGCTACCGATCTTAAACTGTGGTGCAAAGATACCGTTGTCGAATTGCTGTCGGCGAACCGCCAGCTGCAGAGCGCGCTGGTGGAGACGGCCCAGCAGAACCAGGACGCGGTGATGCCGGGGTACACCCACCTGCAGCGCGCCCAACCGGTGACGTTCGCGCACTGGTGTCTGGCCTATGTCGAAATGCTGGCGCGCGACGAAAGCCGCCTGCAGGACGCACTGAAGCGCCTCGACGTTAGCCCGCTGGGCTGCGGCGCGCTGGCGGGAACGGCGTATGAGATCGACCGCGAGCAGCTGGCCGGGTGGCTGGGCTTTGCCTCCGCCACCCGCAACAGCCTCGACAGCGTGTCCGACCGTGACCATGTTCTGGAGCTGCTTTCCGATGCCTCTATCGGCATGGTGCATCTGTCGCGCTTTGCGGAAGATCTGATTTTCTTCAACTCCGGCGAGGCGAATTTCGTCGAGCTTTCCGACCGCGTAACCTCAGGCTCCTCGCTGATGCCGCAAAAGAAAAACCCGGACGCCCTGGAGCTTATCCGTGGCAAATGCGGTCGCGTGCAGGGCGCGCTGACCGGCATGATGATGACCCTGAAAGGGCTGCCGCTGGCCTACAACAAAGATATGCAGGAAGATAAAGAGGGGCTTTTCGACGCCCTGGATACCTGGCTCGACTGCCTGCATATGGCGACCCTGGTGCTGGATGGCATCCAGGTAAAACGTCCGCGCTGTGCGGAAGCGGCGCAGCAGGGCTATGCCAACGCCACGGAGCTGGCGGATTATCTGGTGGCGAAAGGCGTACCGTTCCGCGAGGCGCACCATATTGTCGGTGAAGCGGTGGTGGAAGCCATTGCGCAAGGGAAACCGCTGGAAGCGCTGGCCCTGGCCGATCTGCAGAAATTCAGCCCGGTGATTGCGGACGATGTTTATCCGATCCTGTCGCTGCAGTCCTGCCTGGATAAACGCGCGGCAAAAGGCGGCGTCTCGCCGCAGCAGGTGGCGCAGGCTATCGGCGAGGCGAAGGCCCGTCTGAGCTAATCCTTAGATATCTGCCCCCCCTGACCCGGCCGAGCCCAGCGACGCCGGGTTTTTTATGCAAAAAAAAAGCGGACGCAAGGTCCGCAAAAGTTCACGTTGGCTTTAGTTGTTCGGGTAGAGAAACAGTGTGACGGGCCAGTGGTTTTCACAGGTTCACCGTCTTTATGGGTGTATTATTGAACAGAAAACTTGATAGGGATAATCGTTCGTTGCTATGCTATCTATCGCCATGGACTATCGTGGCGATGGAGGATGAATAATGAATATTCGCGATCTTGAATACCTGGTAGCGCTCGCCGAACACCGCCACTTCCGGCGGGCGGCTGACTCATGCCATGTGAGCCAACCGACGCTCAGCGGACAGATCCGCAAGCTGGAGGATGAGCTTGGCGTCATGCTGCTGGAGCGCACCAGCCGTAAGGTTCTGTTTACCCAGGCGGGGCTGTTGCTGGTGGATCAGGCGCGTACCGTGTTACGCGAAGTAAAAGTGCTCAAGGAGATGGCAAGCCAACAAGGGGAAACCATGTCCGGGCCGCTGCATATCGGCCTGATCCCGACAATTGGCCCGTACCTGCTGCCGCACATCATTCCGATGCTGCATCAGACCTTCCCGAAGCTGGAAATGTATCTGCACGAAGCGCAGACCCATCAGCTGCTGGCTCAGCTCGACAGCGGTAAGCTCGACTGCGCCATCCTGGCGCTGGTCAAAGAGAGCGAGGCCTTTATCGAGGTGCCGCTGTTCGATGAGCCGATGATGCTGGCTATCTATGAAGATCATCCGTGGGCAAACCGCGATCGGGTGCCGATGTCGGATCTGGCCGGTGAAAAGCTGCTGATGCTGGAGGATGGGCACTGCCTGCGCGATCAGGCGATGGGCTTCTGCTTTGAAGCGGGGGCGGATGAGGATACCCACTTCCGCGCGACCAGCCTGGAAACGCTGCGAAATATGGTAGCGGCAGGCAGCGGTATTACCCTGCTGCCTGCGCTGGCGGTGCCTCAGGAAAGAAAACGCGATGGCGTGGTCTACCTGCCGTGCATTAAGCCAGAGCCAAGACGCACCATCGGTCTGGTTTACCGTCCGGGCTCACCGCTGCGCAGCCGCTACGAACATCTGGCGGAGGCCATCCGCGGCACGATGGATGGCCATTTCGACAAGGCGTTAAAACAGGCGGTTTAAGCCGTTCAGCGCGGCAACCCGGTACGCTTCCGCCATGGTCGGGTAGTTAAAGGTGGTGTTGACGAAGTACTCAATGGTGTTACCACCACCTTTCTGCTCCATGATCGCCTGGCCGATGTGAATGATTTCGGCTGCGCGTTCGCCAAAGCAGTGAATGCCGAGGATCTCCTTGGTTTCCCGATGGAACAGGATCTTCAGGGTTCCCACGCTCATGCCAACGATTTGCGCCCGCGCCAGGTGTTTAAACTGAGCGCGACCCACCTCATACGGCACTTTCATCGCCGTCAGCTGCTGCTCGGTTTTCCCGACGGAGCTGATTTCCGGAATGGTGTAGATCCCGGTCGGGATATCTTCAATCAGATGCGCTGAGGCTTCGCCTTTCACCAGCGCCTGGGCGGCAATGCGTCCCTGATCGTACGCCGCGGAGGCGAGGCTCGGATAGCCGATGACATCCCCAACCGCATAGATGTGCGGAAGGGCGGTCTGATACATGCTGTTGACCTTCAGCTGACCGCGGCTGTCGGTCTGCAGACCGATATTTTCCAGCGCCAGAGTGTCGGTATTGCCGGTGCGGCCGTTGGCGTACAGCAGGCAATCGGCTTTCAGTTTTTTGCCGGACTTCAGGTGCATGATCACCCCGTCATCCACCCCCTCAATTTTCTCATACTCCTCGTTGTGGCGAATGACCACGCCGCTGTTCCAAAAGTGATAAGAGAGCGAATCTGACATCTCCTGATCGAGGAAGGCCAGCAGACGATCGCGGGTGTTGATCAGATCGACCTTCACCTCCATGCCGCGGAAGATCGACGCATATTCACAACCGATTACCCCGGCGCCGTAAATGATCACATGGCGCGGCTCATGCTGCAGGCTGAGAATCGAATCGCTGTCATAGATGCGCGGGTGGTGGAAATCGACATCCGCCGGATGGTAGGGGCGAGATCCGCAGGCGATAACGAATTTCTCCGCGGTCACCGTCTCAACCGTGCCGTCATGACACTCCAGCGCCAGAGTATGCTCATCAACGAAGTGGGCATTGCCCTGCAGAATTTCACAGTGGTTGCGCTCATAGAATCCCTGGCGCATATGAGTCTGCTGGTTGATGACGCTGTCGGCATGGTTAAGGATGTCGGCGAAAGAAGAGCGAAGAAGGCGGGAGTGGTCGCTGTAGAGGGGGTTTTGGTTAAACTCGATAATACGGCTGACGGCATGGCGGAGGGCTTTCGACGGGATGGTGCCCCAGTGGGTGCAACCGCCGCCGACGTTATGGTAGCGCTCGATGACGGCAACGCGTGCTCCCTGTTTTACCAGTCCCATGGCGGCGCCTTCGCCGCCAGGACCGGAACCAATCACTATTGCATCATAATCCCAAGAGTGTGACATGGCATTACTCACCTGTTTTATACATAAAATAAACACGATGATAACATTCGCTGCGCTTTAACCCAATTATCGTTGTGCTTTTTTGCGGCATAAAAGCAGAAACGGCTCGTAAACAATCATTCACAATCCAGGGCAAACCGATTAGTTTTAATCTCTGGTATAGTGCCAGCAGGGCTATTGGAAGGATTCATACATCGTGATGGGCGTAAGAGCACAACAAAAAGAAAAAACCCGCCGTTCGCTGGTGGAAGCGGCATTCAGCCAACTTAGCGCTGAGCGGAGTTTCGCCAGCCTGAGTTTGCGTGAAGTGGCGCGGGAAGCAGGGATCGCGCCGACGTCCTTTTATCGTCATTTTCGCGATGTCGATGAGTTAGGCCTGACGATGGTCGATGAGAGCGGACTGATGCTGCGCCAGCTGATGCGCCAGGCGCGCCAGCGGATTGCCAAAGGCGGCAGCGTGATCCGCACCTCGGTCTCGACCTTTATGGAGTTTATCGGTAACAACCCGAACGCCTTCCGCCTGCTGCTGCGCGAGCGCTCGGGAACTTCTGCGGCGTTTCGCGCCGCCGTCGCACGCGAGATCCAGCACTTTATTGCGGAACTCGCCGACTATTTAGAACTCGAAAACCATATGCCGCGTGCCTTTACCGAAGCGCAGGCTGAAGCTATGGTCACCATCGTTTTTAGCGCTGGCGCGGAAGCGCTGGATGTCGGCCCTGAACAGCGCCGACAGCTGGAAGAACGGTTGGTACTGCAGCTCAGAATGATCTCGAAAGGCGCGTATTACTGGTATCGCCGTGAACAAGAAAAAATGTCACATCATTCCGAATAACGTGAAGGACGAGCAATGAAACACTCAGTTCAAGATAAAGGTACGCTGCTGCTGGCGCTGATTGCCGGGTTATCTATTAATGGCGCCTTTGCGGCGCTGTTCAGTTCGATAGTTCCGTTTTCCGTCTTCCCCATCTTATCCCTGCTGCTGACGGTCTACTGTCTGCATCAGCGCTATCAGAATCGCAGTATGCCCGTTGGGCTACCGGGCCTGGCCGCCGCTTTTTTTATTCTCGGGGTGCTGTTGTACAGCACCGTCGTGCGTGCGGAGTACCCGGATATCGGCTCTAACTTCTTCCCGGCCGTTCTGTCCGTCGCGATGGTCTTCTGGATCGGCTACAAGATGCGTAACCGCAAAAATACGGCAGCCGAATAAGCCGCCAGTGATAAAAAACCGGCAATATGACGTTGCCGGTTTTTTTTGGCCTATTTCCGGGTCAACAGCACGCCGCATTCCATGTGATGGGTATACGGGAACTGGTCGAACAGCGCCAGCCGGGTAACATTATGCGTCTGGCTTAGCGTTTCCAGATTGCGGCACAGCGTTTCCGGGTTGCACGAAATGTACAGAATGCGCGGATAGGCCTGCACCATTTTTTCCGTTTCACTGTCCAGCCCGCTACGCGGCGGATCGACGAAAATGGTCTCGCACTGATAGCTTTGCAGATCGATACCCTGCAGCCGGTTAAACTCACGCACGCCGTTCATCGCCTGAGTAAACTCTTCCGCCGCCATGCGGATAATCTGCACGTTGTCGATATGGTTGGCGGCGATGTTGTACTGCGCCGCCGCCACCGACGGTTTGGCGATTTCGGTGGCCAGGACGCGATCGAAATTACGCGCCAGCGCCAGCGAGAAGTTACCGTTGCCGCAGTACAATTCCAGCAGGTCGCCGGTCGCTCCTTTGGTGACATCCAGCGCCCACTCCAGCATTTGAATGTTCATTGCCGCGTTCGGTTGGGTAAAGCTGTTTTCCACCTGACGGTAGATCATCTCCCGACCGCCAACCGGCAGACGTTCATCTATATAATCCTGATCGAGCTCGATTTTAGTTTTGGTCGCCCGACCAATCAGATGCACATTGAGCCCCTGGGCTCGCAGGGCGTCACGCAGCGCCTCCGCTTGCTCACGCCAGGCATCGTCCAGCTTTTTATGATACAGCAGCGAGACGACCGCCTGATTGCTGAGGGTGGTCAGATAGTCAATCTGGAACAGCTTATGGCGCAGGACGGGATTGTTGCGCACGCCCTCCAGCATGGCGGTCATCAGCTGATTGATCAGCGCGCTGGCGGCCGGAAAGCTGTCAACGCGAATCCGCGACCGGGTCTGCTGATCGAAAATAATATGGTACAGGTCGTCGCCATCGTGCCACAGACGGAACTCGGCGCGCATACGGTAGTGGCTGACCGGCGAACGAAACACTTCCGGAACCGGCGCGGCAAAAGGCGCCATCATGGTTTGCAAACGGACGACTTTTTCTGCCAGCTGCGCTTCGTATTGCTCGGTAGGAAGGTGTTCGGGGGTCATGATGTATCCTGAATAAAATAAGTACGCGGGGATTGTAGGGAAAGCGCCGGGGATGTCCAGCCTCGAATGCCGCGGGAAATATAATTAGCAGTCTGGACATCTATATGATTCTGATTGTAGCATTCGCCTACCGGTCCTGTGAGTTAAAAGGGAACCCAGTGGAAATCTGGGGCTGACGCGCAGCGGTAAGGAAGGTGAGAAATGAGCGCACTCGGTGCAGACACTGCGGTTAGCCGTGGGAAGTCATTATTTCTTGAAACAGCCTCCAAGCCCGAAGACCTGCCGGAATACGTCGCACTGGGTTTTATCGTCGCGAGCAACTGATAAAACCTGCGGCATCCTTTTTCTGTTTCGGATGCTTTTACAATGATTAAAAAAGCTTCGCTGATGACGGCCTTATCCGTCACGGCATTTTCCGGCTGGGCGCAGGATAGCAATTCAGATACGTTGGTGGTGACAGCAAACCGTTTTCAACAGCCGGTCAATACCGTGCTGGCGCCGACCGATATAGTGACGCGTGATGACATCGATCGCTGGCAGTCCAAAGATTTAAACGATGTCATGCGTCGTCTTCCCGGGGTCGATATTGCCCGCAATGGCGGCATGGGGCAGAGCGCTTCGCTGTATGTTCGGGGGACGGAGGCTCGCCACGTGCTGGTGCTGATCGATGGTGTGCCGATGGCGCGTCCGGGGATCTCCAACGGCGTGGATATCAGTCAGATCCCTATCTCTTTAGTCCAGCGGGTGGAATATATCCGCGGCCCGCGCTCCGCGGTGTACGGCTCCGGAGCGATCGGCGGGGTGGTGAACATTATCACCATGACCGACGCAGAGCGTTCGCAGATCAACGCCGGCGCGGGAACGAACGGCTATCAGTCCTATGATGGCGCCTTCAACAAGCGGTTTGGCGATACGCTGGTTACCGCTGCCGGCGCCTATCAGACCACCAAAGGGTTTAACGTCCAGCCGAACTCCTCTTATAGCGGCGACAGCGATCGCGACGGCTACCGCAATAAAATGCTGTGGGGCGGGGTACAGCATCAGTTCGATGATAACTTCTCGGGATTCTTCCGCGGCTATGGTTATTCCGCCAATGCTGACTATGACCAGGGTAACTGGGGCTACGCAGGTGGAAACGATGAAGATCAGTCCTATACCCAATCCTGGGATACCGGTCTGCACTACCACTCCGGAATTTACTCCTCCCAGCTGATTGCGAACTATCAGCGTATTAAAGATTACAACTACAGCAGCGACGCTGGCCGCTATGCCGCGGGCACCACCCTGGATGATATGGAACAGCGCTATATCCAGTGGGGAAATAATGTTGTGGTGGGCCATGGCGCGGTGAGCGGCGGCGTAGACTGGAAACAGGAGAAGCTGAAATCCAGCGGAACGACCAATACCGACGTGTATAAGCGCGATACCACCGGTCTTTATCTGACGGGCCAGCAGCAGATTGACAGCGTGACGCTGGAAGCTTCCGGCCGTGAGGATCATGACGAGCAGTTTGGCTGGCACGGTACCTGGCAGACGGCGGCAGGCTGGGAATTTATCGACGGTTATCGGACAACGCTCTCGTACGGCACAGGATTCCTCGCCCCCTCCCTCGGGCAGCAGTACGGCGCAGAACGCTTTGGCATCGCCTCTAACCCGAACCTGAAGCCAGAGGAGTCGAAGCAATGGGAAGCGGGCCTTGAAGGGTTAACGGGGCCGGTCGACTGGCGTCTCTCCGCGTATCGCTATGAGATTCAAAACCTCATCGATTACGACAACAACGCCTATTACAACGTCAAGTCGGCGACGATCAAGGGGCTGGAGTGGACGGGAAATGTCACCACAGGGCCGGTGGAGCACCATCTGACGCTGCAGTATGTTGACCCTCGCGATGATGAAACTAACAAGATCCTCTATCGCCGGGCGAAGCAGCAGGTGAAATACGAGCTGAACGGCCAGGTCTACGATCTGGGTTGGGATGTGACGTATCACTACATCGGCAAGCGCTACGATTATGATTACGACAATTCGCGTACCGTCAATATGGGTGGGTTGAGCCTCTGGGATGTCGGTTTATCGTATCCCGTCACCTCACACCTGACAGTTCGTGGTAAAATAGCCAACCTGTTCGATAAAGATTACGAGACAGTTTATGGCTACCAATCTGCAGGACGGGAATACACCTTGTCTGGCAGCTACACCTTCTGATCCACGTCCCACCGTGCTGGTGTTTGATTCCGGCGTCGGTGGGTTGTCGGTTTATAATGAGATTCGGCAGCTGCTGCCGAATCTGCATTACATCTATGCTTTCGATAATGTTGCCTTCCCCTATGGCGAGAAGAGCGAGGAGTTTATCGTTGAGCGCGTTGTGGAAATCGTCACTGCTGTCCAGCAGCGTTATCCCCTGGCGCTGGCGGTGATCGCCTGCAATACCGCCAGTACCGTCTCCCTGCCTGCCCTGCGTGAAAAGTTCGCCTTCCCCGTTGTTGGCGTGGTGCCGGCGATCAAGCCCGCCGCCCGCTTAACGGCGAACGGCATTGTTGGTCTGCTGGCGACGCGCGGTACCGTAAAGCGTCCTTATACCCGTGAGCTGATCGACCGCTTTGCCAATGAATGTCGGATTGAGATGCTGGGGTCGGCGGAGCTGGTGGAGCTGGCGGAAGCGAAGCTGCACGGCGAGCCTGTGCCGTTAGAAGAGCTGCGCCGTATCCTGCGCCCGTGGCTGCGGATGCAGGAGCCGCCGGATACGGTGGTGCTGGGCTGCACCCATTTTCCTCTTTTACAGGAGGAGCTGCAGTGCGTTCTGCCGGAAGGCACGCGGCTGATTGATTCCGGCGCGGCGATTGCCCGTCGCACCGCCTGGCTGTTAGAGCATGAAGCGCCGGATGCGAAGTCCAGCGACGAGAATAAAGCATTCTGCATGGCGTTGACGGCAGAAACGGAACAACTTTTACCCGTTTTGCATCGCTATGGCTTCTCGACGCTGGAAAAATTACCGCTTTAACGGCGTTTTGCACAAAAAAGAGACGGTTGAATAATTTTTTGAAAACAGGGCTTGTCAACGTCTCAGAACTCCCTATAATGCGCCTCCACTGACACGGAACAACGGCAAGCGAGCCGCCGGGTCAGCAGGGTTTCGGCGATGAAGTTCAGCGCTGAAAACCGACAGAGAAAAGCAAAATAAGGGCTTGACTCTGAATGAGGAAAACGTATTATACGGGACCTCGCAACGGTGAGCTGAAAGCCGCGTTGCAACTGCTCTTTAACAATTTATCAGACAATCTGTGTGGGCACTCAAAGTGACAT
>NZ_JBEAFX010000036.1:0-107291 GCF_040062325.1 Klebsiella sp. GG_Kp175
TGCGTTGTCTGCGGCCCTCAACCCCGGTCACTTACTGATGTAAGCTCCCGGGGATGTCGGGTCTTGACGCCTTTTTGCCACGCGAAATGCTGGGTTAAATGGGTGGGGCGCCTTTCACGCCCCAGATGTGTTGGCCGGATAAATGCTATCCGGCCTTCTCTTACCAGCCACCGCCGCCACCACCACCGGAACCGCCGCCTGACGATCCGCCACCGGAAGAGCCGGAACCGCTATAGCCCGACCCTGACGAGTCACCCTCTGAACGCTGCACCGGCTTCTCGCCGGCGGCGGAATGACAGCTCTGGTAGAAATGATGCATATCCTGCCAGTCTGCCTGCGCTAACACTTCCGACATCGCGCCGGTGCTGCTTAAATATCGGGAAAAAGTGTTCGCCAGGGTCTTTCCTACGCCGAGCGCCAGAGCGACCGGCAGCAGGCTTTCAAAGTGAGCGACCATCTGGTCAGGTGGATAAAGTGTCTGATAACGCTTCTCTTCGGCGGTTTTAATATACAGCTTCAAGCCCTTGGCGACGGCCAGATCGTTTAACCCCTTCTGCGTATAGCGAGGTGTTTTCCAGGCGACGAACGCGCACAGTGCGATGGCGGTTAACAAGGCGCCAGGATAGCCGGCAGGAAGTTGGGTGAGGGGTAGCATGCCAAGCAGGAAAACACCGCCCGCCACGGTGGCGAAAGGGCTAAATACCAGCGCCATCAGGATCATCACTGGTCCCAAACTACGCAGGGTTTTCATCGGATTGCGTAAAAACCTCAGGCACAAATACGTCATCACCCCGCCGACCGATACAAACAGCAGACAGGGAACGGTGAGCGCCGCCGCCGCCGGGCTAAATCCGATGCCGCAAACGATCGGGATCAGCAGAGCAATATAAATACAATGACGCAGCGGTTTACCCCATGTCCGGCACAGCTGCGATTTCTGCTCTTCACAACATTTTTCCAGCCATCTGCGCGCGTTTTGCATCAACGTTTGATGCGGCGTACTGAGATTGATGTTCTTACGTTTAGCGCTGAAAAGCAGGCTCATCAACTGCTTTTCATTGGGGTTCAGCGGCTTATGTTTTTCGTCTGGCTGACGGGAAAGCCACTGCTCATCAACAGGGGATGAAGACCACGCGCCTTTGGTTTGGCTTTTTTTACTCGTTAATCTGATTGCTCGTTTGGCAACCAGTCCCAGCAAATCGCTACTGAATGCCACATCATCATACTTACGTTGCGTAATAAAGCGCAGATAGCCTGGCGACATCGCGGCGGGCAGCGAAAATAGCGGCGTCACCGGCGGCATTTTTAACCCCGCCGCGATGACGTTTTTGCGCCACCACAGCCAGTAGTAGCCAACAAGCAGTAGCAGGGGAAGCCAGATAATACTGGTGGCCAGCGTCGGCACCAGTAAATGGACCAACGGCCAGACCGCTTCGGGCGCGGCGGCGCCTGCCAGAATATCTCGAGGCCAGGTATAGACCACGGTTAGCCCTTCGCCGGTGGCAAGGGGGCGGGAAGTTTGTATGCTGCCATCAGGCAGGATGATCGCATGGTGGTCTTTCGCCCCCTGACGACCAGTGTAAACATCAATGGTGCGCAACCTTGCATCTCTGCCATCCGCATTCAGCTGCCCGGCGGCGTCAGGCAGTACAAGCTGGAAACGGGCTTTCCCGATTGGCCAGCTCCAGTCGTTGCCCGTCACGTTCCAGTACAGCTCATCCCAGTCATGGAAGCGGCTGAAATGGTTGCTAACCTGATAGCGAATTTCATAGTTATAAATACCTGGCTTCAGGGTGCGATCGGCGCTGCCAATGCGCACGGTCAGCGCTTTTGTCGTGCGATCGAGGCTGTAGGGTTCAGGGAGTCCATTGCGTGAGACCGATTTGATGACGTAATCAACGCTAAAAATTTTGCCGTCCTGCCGGTGCCAGGAGAGAGGTAGCGTGCGGAAAATGCCTCGACGAATCTCCTTTCCGAGGGACAGCACGGTGATATTTTCCCGCATCTCCATGCTGCCGTTTGGCTGAAAACGCGCCAGGGAATCGAAAAAGAGAATATGTTCATACGCGGGAACCCGGCGGACATTGGCCGGGAGTGGCGACGCCTCGGTGATAGCGTTATCGTCGCTGACGGCTAAGCCAGAGATGCTCAACAGCAGCAGCAACAGGCCAATACTGCGCAGTATCCGCATGGACCAGGTGGACATAGGTCACTCCATCCGCGGCAATTTGGCTTCTTCAGGGGACTCCAGTTCAAAGAACAGTTCCGCCCTGAAGCTAAACAGGCGGGCCAGCAGCAGGCTGGGGAAAGACTCCACCAGAATATTAAACTCACGGACCGTGGCGTTGAAGTAACGGCGGGCCATTTGCAGCTGTTCTTCTATTTCGCCAAGGGATTGCTGCAGCGAGAGGAAATTTTCGCTGGCTTTGAGTTCCGGATAGGCTTCCGCCAGGGCGAAGATACGACTCAACGTTCCGGCATATTGCTGCTCGCTGTCGGCCACCTGTCGGGGATTGCCGATCAGGACGCTGCGCTGGCGGCCGATCTCTTCCAGCAGCTCTTTTTCGTGCTGCGCATAGCGTTTGACCAGACTGAACAGATTGGGCGCCAGATCGTGACGGCGCTTGAGCTGGACGGCAATGCCACTCCAGGCTTCATCTTTGAAACGGCGTAGAGAGATAAAACGGTTATAGGTGAAGATCGCCCAGATAAGGATCACGGCGACAATAGCCAGCCCGATATACATTTCCATATGTTTATTCCATGTTGACTGCTGATGATCGCGTTGCGCTGAATACTTTCTGCGCAATTTTACGCGTCAGCGAATCTTACCGCACGTGAAACGCCAGGAGAAACTGTGCTTGCAGATTAAATTCTGAAATATCACGCGAGCCTTTGTCCTGGCGGATATCTGACAGGACAATCCGCAGTTTCACGTTCGGGGCACCATGGCATTATCGTCGCAGTATGAAATAAACAAGCCCAGCCGTTCACCCGCGGCTGGGCTTTATTCCGTTGCCGGGAGGCAACAAACAAGCGCTGTGTTACCTGACGAACGCTTTTCTTAATGCTTTTCCCAACCGGTCTGCTGGGCGCTAAAGCCGAGCGCCTGCATAAAGGCCGCCATCACGCCGCGGTCCTCCACCCCTTGGTCGGCGACGCGCCAGCTTTTGATGGCCGGGTTATCACGCAACGTCTCTTCCACTAAATATTGCCCGACGCCGCGGCGGCGGGTCACTTCACGCACGCACAGATCGCTGAGCTCACCTTCAACGCCGCGCAGGGTAACGCGCACGGCGCCCAGCAGGCGCTCGTTAAAGCGGGCGGCGTAGAGACGATGGTTTTCATCAAGGGTCAGCGTCGACAGATCCTGCGACGGCCAGATTTTTCCCAGATCAATGCGATCCTGATCGCTGAAGTGCTGTAAACGGATAATGGTCAGTTTCATGGGCGGCAAGTCCAGTGCAAAACAGAGGCGCCAGTGTACCCAAAATTGCTGTCTGGCGGAGCGCTGTTTTTTGCGCATACATCAGGGGATTCGTTTTCCTGGCGTTGTTGGGGTAGCGCAATCCGTCATGGATCGAAAAATAAGCAGAATTTTAACCTAATGTGCAGCGTTTTATTCCGCCTTATGTATCGTTATTTTATGCTGCCGCATGGACTTTTTTTTGTTTATCTTCAGCAAAATACAGAATATTATCTTTGCTTAATCGACTGAAAAATAGAGATTTTAATCTGTTTTTTAGTGAAAAGCTGCGCTAAACCATTAAACTCAATGGTAAAAATGGCGTTGTTTAATAAAAGCACAGAATGCTTTTTAACCATAAAAATACAAAACATTTACACCACATCACGAACGGGGTTCTGCAGCATGAAAAGGAACGCGAAAACCATCGTCGCGGGCATTGTCGCATTAGCGATGTCGCACGCGGCGATGGCCAAGGATATTAAGGTCGCCGTGGTCGGCGCGATGTCGGGCCCAGTGGCCCAGTGGGGCGACATGGAGTTCAATGGCGCGCGTCAGGCGATTAAAGACATCAACGCCAGCGGCGGCATTAAGGGCGACAAGCTGGTGGCCGTCGAATACGACGACGCCTGCGATCCGAAGCAAGCGGTCGCGGTAGCCAACAAAATCGTCAACGACGGTATTCAGTACGTTATCGGCCACCTGTGCTCCTCTTCCACCCAGCCGGCTTCCGATATCTATGAGGATGAAGGCATCCTGATGATCTCCCCGGGAGCGACCAACCCGGAGCTGACCCAGCGCGGCTATCAGTACATCATGCGTACCGCCGGCCTCGACTCCTCGCAGGGGCCGACCGCGGCGAAATATATCGTCGAGAAAGTGAAACCGCAGCGTATCGCCATCATTCATGACAAGCAGCAGTACGGCGAAGGGCTGGCGCGTTCGGTGCAGGACAACCTGAAAAAAGCCGGGGCCAACATCGTCTTCTTTGACGGCATCACCGCGGGTGAAAAAGATTTTTCCGCCCTGCTGGCGCGCCTGAAGAAAGAGAACATCGACTTCGTCTACTACGGCGGTTACTACCCGGAAATGGGTCAGATGCTGCGCCAGGCGCGCTCCGTTGGGCTGAAAACCGTGTTTATGGGGCCGGAAGGGGTCGGCAACGCCTCGCTGTCCAATATCGCGGGCGCCGCGGCGGAAGGGATGCTGGTGACAATGCCAAAACGCTACGATCAGGACCCTGCCAACAGCGCCATCGTCAACGCGCTGAAAGCGGAGAAGAAAGATCCGAGCGGGCCGTATGTCTGGATCACTTACGCCGCGGTTCAGTCGCTGGCGCAGGCGATGGACAGAACCGGCAGCCAGCAGCCGCTGGATTTAATCAAAGATTTGAAAGCGCACGGGGCGAAAACCGTGATTGGGCCGCTGACCTGGGATGAAAAAGGCGATCTGAAGGGATTTGAGTTTGGTGTCTTCCAGTGGCACGCCGACGGCTCTTCGAGCGCGGCGAAATAAGCGCTGAAGATGAGTTATCCCTCCGCCCGCGAACCGCGGGCGGTTTGAAAAAGGTTACCTTATGTCCGAGCAGTTTCTCTATTTTCTGCAGCAGATGTTTAACGGCGTCACGCTGGGCAGTACCTATGCGCTGATCGCCATCGGCTATACGATGGTGTACGGCATTATCGGCATGATCAACTTCGCCCACGGCGAGGTCTATATGATTGGCAGCTATGTCTCCTTCATGATCATCGCCGCGCTGATGATGATGGGCATCGACACCAGCTGGCTGCTGGTCGCCGCCGGCTTCGTGGGCGCCATTGTGATTGCCAGCGCCTACGGCTGGAGCATTGAGCGCGTGGCCTATCGGCCGGTGCGTAACTCCAAACGTCTGATTGCGCTGATCTCCGCTATCGGGATGTCTATCTTCCTGCAGAACTACGTCAGCCTGACCCAGGGCTCCCGCGACGTGGCGCTGCCGAGCTTGTTTAACGGCCAGTGGGTCGTCGGCCACAGCGACAGCTTCTCCGCGACGATCACCACCATGCAGCTGGTGATCTGGGTGGTAACTTTTATCGCCATGCTGGCCCTGACGCTGTTCATTCGCTACTCGCGGATGGGACGCGCCTGCCGTGCCTGTGCCGAAGACCTGAAAATGGCCAGCCTGCTCGGGATTAACACCGACCGCGTTATCGCCCTGACCTTTGTCATCGGCGCAGCGATGGCGGCGGTGGCCGGCGTGCTGCTGGGGCAGTTCTACGGCGTGATTAACCCCTACATCGGCTTTATGGCCGGGATGAAGGCCTTCACCGCCGCCGTGCTCGGCGGTATCGGCAGTATTCCGGGCGCGATGATCGGCGGCCTGATCCTGGGGATTGCCGAAGCGCTCTCTTCTGCCTATCTCAGCACTGAATATAAGGACGTGGTTTCCTTCGCGCTGCTGATTCTGGTGCTGTTAGTAATGCCGACCGGCATTCTGGGCCGCCCGGAGGTGGAAAAAGTATGAAACCGATGCAAATTGCAATGGCGCTGCTCTCTGCTGCGATGTTCTTCATTCTGGCGGGCGTCTTTATGGGCGTGCAGCTGGAGCTGAACGGCACTAAGCTGGTGGTGGATACCGCCGCCGATATTCGCTGGCAGTGGATCTTCATCGGCACCGCGGTGGTCTTTTTCTTCCAGCTGCTGCGGCCGCTGTTCCAGAAAGCGGTTAAGAACGTCTCCGGGCCGAAGTTTATTATGCCGGCGATTGACGGCTCAACGGTGAAGCAGAAGCTGTTCCTGATCGCCCTGCTGGTCATTGCCGTGGCCTGGCCGTTTATGGTGTCGCGCGGCACGGTGGATATCGCCACCCTGACGATGATCTATATCATCCTCGGTCTCGGGCTGAACGTGGTGGTCGGGCTTTCCGGCCTGCTGGTGCTGGGCTACGGCGGGTTCTACGCCATCGGCGCCTACACTTTCGCGCTGCTGAACCACTATTACGGTCTTGGTTTCTGGACCTGTCTGCCGCTGGCCGGCCTGGTCTCCGCGGCGGCTGGCTTCCTGCTCGGTTTCCCGGTACTGCGTCTGCGCGGCGACTACCTGGCGATCGTGACCTTAGGCTTCGGCGAGATCGTGCGTATTCTGCTGCTCAACAATACCGAAATCACCGGCGGGCCGAACGGCATCAGCCAGATCCCGAAACCGACCTTCTTTGGCCTCGAATTTAGCCGTAGCGCCCGCGAAGGCGGCTGGGATACCTTCAGCAACTTCTTCGGCGTCAAATACGATCCCTCCGACCGGGTGATTTTCCTCTACCTGGTGGCGCTGCTGCTGGTGGTGCTGAGCCTGTTCGTTATCAACCGCCTGCTGCGGATGCCGCTGGGGCGGGCGTGGGAAGCGCTGCGTGAAGATGAAATCGCCTGTCGTTCGCTGGGCCTGAGCCCGACGCGCATTAAGCTGACCGCCTTTACCATCAGCGCCGCGTTTGCCGGCTTTGCCGGGACGCTGTTCGCCGCGCGCCAGGGTTTCGTCAGTCCGGAATCCTTTACCTTCGCCGAGTCCGCCTTCGTACTGGCGATCGTCGTGCTGGGCGGGATGGGCTCGCAGTTCGCGGTGATCCTGGCGGCTATTCTGCTGGTGGTGTCGCGTGAGCTGATGCGTGACTTTAACGAATACAGCATGTTAATGCTCGGCGGCCTGATGGTGCTGATGATGATCTGGCGTCCGCAGGGGCTTCTGCCAATGACGCGCGTGCAGTTGAAGCTGAAAAACGGTCAGGCGAAAGGAGAGCAGGCATGAGTCAGCCATTATTATCCGTCAGCGGCCTGATGATGCGTTTCGGCGGTCTGCTGGCCGTCAACAATGTGTCGCTGGAGCTCAGAGAGCGCGAGATCGTCTCGCTGATCGGCCCCAACGGCGCCGGGAAGACCACGGTCTTTAACTGCCTGACCGGTTTCTACAAGCCTACCGGCGGCACCATTCTGCTGCGCGACCAGCATCTGGAAGGGCTGCCGGGCCAGCAGATTGCCCGGATGGGCGTGGTGCGGACCTTCCAGCACGTGCGTCTGTTCCGCGAAATGACGGTGATTGAAAACCTGCTGGTGGCGCAACATCAGCAGCTGAAAACCGGACTCTTCTCCGGTCTGCTGAAAACGCCGGCCTTCCGTCGGGCGCAGAGCGAAGCGCTGGATCGCGCGGCCACCTGGCTGGAGCGTATCGGCCTGCTGGAGCACGCTAACCGCCAGGCCAGCAACCTGGCCTATGGCGACCAGCGCCGGCTGGAGATTGCCCGCTGCATGGTGACCCAGCCGGAAATTCTGATGCTCGATGAACCCGCGGCGGGGCTGAACCCGAAAGAGACCAAAGAGCTGGACGAGCTTATCGCCGAGCTGCGTAACCATCACAACACCACCATCCTGCTTATCGAACACGATATGAAGCTGGTGATGGGCATTTCCGATCGTATCTACGTCGTGAACCAGGGGACACCGCTGGCCAACGGGACGCCGGAAGAGATTCGTAATAACCCGGACGTGATCCGCGCATACCTTGGTGAGGCATAAGATGGAAAACGCGATGTTAACTTTTGACAACGTCAGCGCCCACTACGGCAAGATTCAGGCGCTGCACAACGTCAGCCTGCATATCAAACAGGGCGAGATTGTGACGCTTATCGGCGCCAACGGCGCGGGGAAAACCACCCTGCTCGGCACGCTGTGCGGCGATCCGCGCGCCTCCAGCGGGCGCATTGTCTTTGACGGTAAGGATATTACCGACTGGCAGACGGCGAAGATCATGCGTGAGGCGGTGGCGATCGTCCCGGAAGGGCGGCGCGTCTTTTCGCGTATGACGGTGGAAGAGAACCTGGCGATGGGCGGTTTTTTTGCCGACCGCGATCAGTTCCAGACCCGCATCAAATGGGTGTATGAGCTGTTTCCGCGTCTGCACGAGCGCCGTATCCAGCGCGCCGGCACCATGTCCGGCGGCGAACAGCAGATGCTGGCGATCGGTCGCGCTCTGATGAGCCAGCCGCGTCTGCTGCTGCTGGATGAACCGTCATTAGGGCTGGCGCCGATCATTATTCAGCAGATCTTCGATACCATTGAGCAACTGCGCGAGCAGGGGATGACTATCTTCCTCGTCGAGCAGAACGCCAACCAGGCGCTGAAGCTGGCCGACCGCGGCTACGTGCTGGAGAACGGTCACGTGGTGCTGGAGGATACCGGCGACGCGCTGCTGGCCAACGAGGCGGTGCGTAGCGCCTATCTCGGCGGTTAATTCATCGCAACCCGGCGTCGTTCAGTTCGCCGGTTTGTAGCCCGGGCGAGGCGCTTGCGCCGACCCCGGGAGCCGATCGCACAACTATTATCCGTGTCTCAGCTCCCACTTTACTTCCCCCGTCCTTTCATCGGCTTGTCATCTCTCTGACCCGTTACTATCTTTTTTTTGTAATAAAAAAGTTATTTTTCTGTAATTCGAACATGTCATGTTACCCCGCGAGCATAAAACGCGTGAAATCGCGCATCCGGCACAACAAGAGAGATAACCGATGATATCGTTACGACATACAGCTTTAGGACTGGCGCTGAGCCTGGCTTTTGCCGGTCAGGCCCTGGCGGTTACCACCATCCCGTTCTGGCACTCAATGGAAGGCGAACTGGGTAAAGAAGTGGATTCTCTGGCGCAACGCTTTAACGCGGCCAATCCTGATTACAAAATCGTTCCGGTATACAAGGGCAACTATGAACAGAGCCTGAGCGCCGGTATCGCCGCCTTCCGTACCGGCAACGCGCCGGCGATCCTGCAGGTGTATGAAGTGGGCACCGCCACCATGATGGCGTCGAAAGCCATTAAGCCGGTCTACCAGGTGTTTAGCGAGGCGGGCATCAAGTTTGATGAATCGCAGTTTGTGCCGACGGTCGCCGGGTATTACACCGATTCGAAAACCGGCCATCTGCTCTCCCAGCCGTTTAACAGCTCCACCCCGGTGCTGTACTACAATAAAGACGCCTTCAAAAAAGCCGGTTTAGATCCAGAGCAGCCGCCAAAGACCTGGCAGGATCTGGCGGCCTACACCGCGAAGCTGAAAGCTGCCGGGATGAAGTGCGGCTACGCCAGCGGCTGGCAGGGCTGGATCCAGATCGAGAACTTCAGCGCCTGGCATGGTCTGCCGGTGGCGACGAAAAATAATGGCTTTGACGGCACCGACGCGGTTCTTGAGTTCAATAAGCCGGAGCAGGTGAAGCATATCGCGCTGCTCGAAGAGATGAACAAGAAGGGCGATTTCAGCTACTTCGGGCGTAAAGACGAGTCCACTGAAAAGTTCTATAACGGCGATTGTGCCATTACCACTGCCTCGTCCGGCTCGCTGGCCGATATCCGCCAGTACGCCAAATTTAACTACGGCGTCGGCATGATGCCTTACGATGCCGATGTGAAAGGCGCGCCGCAGAACGCTATCATTGGCGGGGCCAGCCTGTGGGTGATGCAGGGCAAAGACAAAGAGACCTACACCGGCGTGGCGAAGTTCCTCGACTTCCTGACCAAACCGGAAAACGCCGCCGAGTGGCACCAGAAAACCGGCTATCTGCCGATCACCACCGCGGCCTACGATCTGACCCGTCAGCAGGGCTTCTATGATAAGAACCCGGGCGCCGATATCGCCACCCGCCAGATGCTGAACAAGCCGCCGTTGCCGTTCACCAAAGGCCTGCGCCTGGGCAACATGCCGCAAATCCGCACCATCGTCGATGAAGAGCTGGAGAGCGTGTGGACCGGCAAGAAAACCCCGCAACAGGCGCTGGATTCCGCCGTTCAGCGTGGGAATCAGCTGCTGCGCCGCTTCGAACAAGCGACCAAATCGTAATCTGTAACTTGCCCGGTGGCGCTGCGCTTACCGGGCCTACGATGTGCCCTATGTAGGCCGGGTAAGGCGTAGCCGCCACCCGGCATTGTTCAGGAACCCAATCTCCATGTCATCATCCCGTCCGGTATTCCGCTCGCGCTGGCTGCCCTACGTGCTGGTCGCGCCGCAGCTGATTATCACGCTGATTTTCTTTATCTGGCCCGCGGGCGAAGCGCTGTGGTATTCGCTACAGAGCGTCGACCCGTTTGGCCTCTCCAGCCAGTTCGTCGGCCTGGATAACTTCGTTGCGCTGTTCCATGACCCGTACTATCTGGACTCATTTTGGACCACCATAAAATTCAGCACCCTGGTGACCGTCAGCGGCCTGCTCATTTCGCTGTTTTTTGCCGCGCTGGTCGACTATGTGGTGCGCGGCAGCCGCTTTTATCAAACGCTGATGCTGCTGCCGTACGCCGTGGCCCCCGCCGTCGCGGCGGTGCTGTGGATCTTCCTCTTTAACCCCGGGCGCGGGCTGATCACTCACTTCCTTGGCGAGCTGGGCTACGACTGGAACCACGCGCAGAACAGCGGCCAGGCGATGTTCCTGGTGGTCTTTGCCTCGGTATGGAAGCAGATAAGTTACAACTTCCTGTTTTTCTTCGCCGCGCTGCAGTCGATCCCGCGTTCGCTGGTTGAGGCCGCTGCCATCGACGGCGCCGGACCAATCCGCCGCTTCTTCAAGCTGGCGCTGCCGCTGATTGCGCCGGTAAGTTTCTTCCTGCTGGTGGTCAACCTGGTTTACGCCTTCTTCGACACCTTCCCGGTGATCGATGCTGCCACCGCCGGCGGGCCGGTGCAGGCGACCACCACCCTGATTTACAAAATCTATCGCGAAGGTTTCGCCGGGCTCGATCTTTCCGCTTCCGCCGCGCAGTCGGTGGTGCTGATGTTCCTCGTCATTATCCTGACGGTGGTGCAGTTCCGTTACGTTGAAAGTAAGGTGCGTTACCAATGATTGAGAACCGTCGCGGGCTGACGATTTTCAGCCACACCATGCTGATTTTGGGCATCGCCGTCATTTTATTCCCGCTGTATGTTGCCTTCGTGGCGGCGACGCTGGATAACCAATCGGTGTTCGAAACGCCGATGACGCTGATCCCCGGCGGACATCTGCTGGAGAACATGAAGACCATCTGGGTGAACGGCGTCGGCGTCAACAGCGCGCCGTTCTGGCTGATGATGCTCAACAGCTTCATCATGGCGTTCGCCATTACGGTGGGCAAAATCGTGGTGTCGATGCTTTCGGCGTTCGCCATCGTATGGTTCCGCTTTCCGCTGCGTAACCTGTTCTTCTGGCTGATCTTTATCACCCTCATGCTGCCGGTCGAGGTGCGTATTTTCCCGACGGTGGAAGTGATCGCCAATCTCAACATGCTCGACAGCTATGCCGGGCTTACGCTGCCGCTAATGGCCTCGGCCACCGCCACCTTCCTGTTCCGCCAGTTCTTTATGACCCTGCCGGACGAGCTGATTGAAGCGGCGCGTATCGATGGCGCTTCGCCGATGCGCTTTTTTCGCGACATCGTGCTGCCGCTGTCGAAAACCAACCTCGCGGCGCTGTTCGTCATCACCTTTATCTACGGCTGGAACCAGTATCTGTGGCCGTTGCTGATTATTCAGGATGTGAATCTTGGCACCGCCGTCGCCGGCATCAAAGGCATGATCGCCACCGGCGAAGGTACTACCCAGTGGAATCAGGTGATGGCGGCGATGCTGCTGACCCTGATCCCGCCGGTTGTCATCGTTTTAGCCATGCAGCGCGCGTTTGTGCGTGGCCTGGTCGATAGTGAGAAATAAAATGGCTGGTTTAAAACTACAGGCAGTAAGCAAAAGCTGGGATGGCAAAACCCAGGTGATTCAACCGCTGACGCTGGACGTGGCGGACGGGGAATTTATCGTTATGGTCGGCCCGTCGGGCTGCGGGAAATCTACGCTGCTGCGGATGGTCGCCGGACTGGAGCGGGTGACCAGCGGCGATATCTGGATCGACCGCAAGCGGGTGACCGAGATGGAGCCGAAGGATCGCGGTATCGCCATGGTGTTCCAGAACTATGCCCTTTATCCGCATATGAGCGTGGAAGAGAACATGGCGTGGGGGCTGAAGATCCGCGGCATGGGTAAGGGATTGATCGCCGACCGGGTGCAGGAGGCGGCGCGTATTCTTGAGCTGGACGGCCTGCTCAAGCGCCGCCCGCGCGAGCTCTCCGGCGGCCAGCGCCAGCGCGTGGCGATGGGCCGCGCCATCGTGCGCGACCCGGCGGTATTCCTCTTCGACGAACCGTTGTCAAACCTCGACGCCAAGCTGCGCGTGCAGATGCGTCTTGAGCTGCAGCAGCTGCATCGCCGCCTGAAAACCACCTCGCTGTACGTTACCCATGACCAGGTGGAGGCGATGACCCTCGCCCAGCGGGTGATGGTGATGAACAAAGGCGTTGCCGAGCAGATCGGCACCCCGGTCGAAGTATATGAGAAACCGGCCAGCCGCTTTGTGGCGAGCTTTATCGGCAGCCCGGCCATGAACCTGCTGGAAGGGCGCATCAGCGATGACGGCGGTCGCTTTGAGCTGGCGGGCGGCATGCAGCTGCCGACGAATCATGAGCATCGGCGCCACGCCGGGCGTAAAATGACGCTCGGTATCCGCCCGGAGCATTTTATCTTAAGCTCGCAGGCGCAAGGTGGCATTCCGCTGCTGATGGACACCCTGGAAATTTTAGGTGCCGATAACCTCGCCCACGGGCGCTGGGGCGAACAGAAGCTGGTGGTCAGACTGCCGCACCAGCAGCGTCCGGCGGCAGGCAGCACGCTATGGCTGCATCTGCCTTTGGAACATCTGCACCTCTTTGATGGTGAAACAGGACAACGCGCATGAGTAACTGGCCTTATCCCCGTATCGTCGCCCATCGCGGCGGCGGTAAACTGGCGCCGGAGAACACCCTGGCGGCTATCGATGTTGGCGCCCGCTACGGGCATACGATGATTGAATTTGACGCCAAGCTGTCAAAGGACGGGCAGATCTTTCTGCTGCATGACGATAATCTCGAACGCACCAGCAACGGCTGGGGCGTGGCGGGGGAGCTGCCATGGGACGATCTGCTGAAGGTCGATGCTGGCAGCTGGTTCAGCCGTGAATTTAAGGGCGAGCCGCTGCCGCTGCTCTCCCAGGTGGCGGAGCGCTGCCGCCGTCACGGCATGATGGCGAATATCGAAATTAAACCGACCACTGGCCTTGGGCCGCAGACCGGCAACGTGGTGGCCCTGGCGGCACGGGAGCTGTGGGCGGGAATGACCGCGCCGCTGCTGTCGTCGTTTGAAATCGATGCCCTGGAGGCGGCGCAGGATGCCGCTCCCGAGCTGCCGCGCGGGCTGCTGCTGGATGAGTGGCGCGATGACTGGCGGGAGTTGACCACCCGGCTGGGCTGCGTGTCCATTCACCTCAACCACAAGCTGCTGGACGCCGGGCGGGTGGCAAGCCTGAAACAGGCCGGCCTGCATATCCTGGTGTATACCGTTAACAAACCCCAGCGCGCCGCCGAGCTGCTGCGCTGGGGCGTAGACTGCATCTGCACCGATGCCATTGACGTCATCGGGCCGGATTTCCAGCCTTAATATCCACTGCGCGGCGGCTGGCCTTTACGGGTTGGTCTGCCGCAGCATCCCTCCATTATTGTTCGGCAGTACCTGCTGCGGCGGATTGATATTCCCGCCCTGTGCGGCACGCTGCTGATTGGTCTGCAGCTGGTTTTGCAGATGCTGCTGCTGGGAGCGAGTCTGATTGTTCAGATTCTGCTTCAGCATGCTCTGCTGCTGCTGTTGCTGCACCTTCATCTCATTTTGCATGCGCTGCTGGCTGGGGACCACGTAACCCGGCTGATTGGGGTTGTTATCAATATTGATTGGCTGGGCTAAAACGCCGAGCGGCATCAGCGCCGCCAGAAATAACATCGCTTTCATGGTTTTCTCCTCCCGTGTGTGGGATCACTTAAGTGTACCTCGAATCCGCCATAACAATGATTTTTTAGGAGTTATCAACCAGGCTTAAGCGGGGAATGAAACCTACCTATCAGGAGTAAGACAATGATAAAAACAACAATCTGGCGTCAGGTGGTCATCGCTGCGTTGCTGGCGGGCGGGAGTTTTACCGTTGCCGCCAGTCCGCCACCGCCGCCGCCGGTCTCTTATGGCGTAGAGGAGGATGTGTTCCACCCGGTTCGCGCCCGACAGGGGATGGTGGCCTCGGTGGATGCCCTGGCCACCCGCGTCGGTGTGGACATTCTGCGCCAGGGCGGCAACGCCGTCGATGCGGCGGTGGCGGTCGGCTACGCGCTGGCGGTCACCCATCCGCAGGCCGGGAATATCGGCGGCGGCGGTTTTATGCTGCTGCGTACGAAAGACGGCAAGATCACGGCCATCGATTTCCGCGAAATGGCGCCGGAGCAGGCTACGCGCGACATGTTCCTTGACGATCAGGGTAACCCGGACAGTAAAAAATCGCTCACCTCGCATCTCGCCTCCGGCACGCCAGGCAGCGTCGCCGGTTTCTCTCTTGCCCTGGAAAAATACGGCACCATGCCGCTGAACAAAGTGATCCGCCCGGCGATTAAGCTGGCGGAAGAGGGCTTTATCGTTAACGATGCGTTGGCGGACGATCTGAAGACCTACGGCAGCGAAGTGATCCCGCAGCACGAAAACAGCAAAGCGATCTTCTGGAAGAACGGCGAGCCGCTAAAGAAGGGCGACCGGCTGGTACAGAAGAACCTGGGGAAAAGCCTCGAGCTGATTGCCGAGCACGGTCCGGATGCCTTCTATAAAGGCGCTATCGCCGACCAGATTGCTGAGGAGATGAAAAAGCACGGCGGGCTTATCACCAAAGCTGACCTCGCTAACTATAAAGCGGTGGAGCGCACGCCGATTAGCGGCGAATATCGCGGGTATGAGGTTTATTCCATGCCGCCGCCGTCTTCCGGCGGGATCCACATCGTGCAGATCCTCAATATCCTCGAAAACTTCGATCTGCAGAAATATGGCTTTGGCAGCGCCGACGCCATGCAGGTGATGGCGGAGGCGGAGAAACACGCCTATGCCGACCGCTCTGAATATCTCGGCGATCCTGACTTCGTCAAAGTGCCGTGGCAGGCGCTGACCAGCAAAGCCTACGCCAAAGCGATCGCCGCTGAGATCGACGTCAATAAGGCGAAGCCTTCCAGCCAGATCCGCCCGGGCAAACTGGCGCCCTATGAAAGCAACCAGACCACCCATTTCTCGGTGGTGGATAAAGAGGGCAATGCGGTGGCGGTGACCTATACGCTGAATACCACCTTCGGTACCGGCATTGTGGCCGGCGACTCCGGCATTCTGCTGAATAACCAGATGGATGATTTCTCGGCGAAGCCCGGCGTGCCTAACGTCTATGGCCTGGTGGGCGGCGACGCCAATGCGGTGGAGCCGAAAAAACGCCCGCTGTCGTCGATGTCGCCGACCATTGTGGTGAAAGACGGCAAAACCTGGCTGGTGACGGGCAGTCCCGGGGGCAGCCGGATCATCACCACCGTACTGCAGATGGTGGTCAATACCATCGATTTCGGGATGAACGTCGCAGAAGCCACCAACGCCCCGCGTTTTCACCATCAATGGCTGCCGGATGAGCTGCGGGTGGAGAAAGGCTTTAGCCCGGATACCCTGAAGCTGCTGGAGGCGAAGGGGCAGAAAGTGGCGCTGAAAGAGGCGATGGGCAGTACCCAGAGCATTATGGTGGGGCCGGACGGGATGCTGTATGGTGCCTCCGATCCGCGTTCGCCGGATGATTTAACGGCGGGGTATTGATATGTTGCCCGGTGGCGCTGTTGCGCTTACCGGGCCAACCACGGCACGAACATAGGCCGGGTAAGGCGAAGCCGCCACCCGGCAATAAGCTACTTCATTCTCGCCATATAATACGCATCCACATACTCACCGTTGCGCAGCGCGTAACGCTTGCCGGTGCCTTCGATCTCAAAACCGTGTTTTTTGTACGCCGCAATCGCTGGCTCGTTATCGGCGAACACCGTCAACTCGATGCGGTCAACGCGCAGCCAGTTATCGCACAGGTCGATCATCTCGCGCATCAGGGCGCTGCCGATACCGCGGCCCTGATGGCCTGCTGAAACCGCCATACCAAAGGTCGCAACGTGGCTGCGGCGAGGGCGCGGCTCGACATGGAGCGACAGATGCCCGGTAACCCGATCGTCCAGCGTCGCTACCAGATGGAAGGTATGGGGTTTGGGCTGTAGCTTCTCCTGCCAGGCTTCCATGGCGGGGTAAGGGATCTGTAGCGTGTCATGATAGACCTCCGGGTGCGCCATCAGCATACGTAAAGGTTCAGCATCGCGCGGTTCGGCATGGCGTATCACTATGTCACTCATTCCCTTATCCTCTTTTTGGTGGTTGATTCCCCTTCACCATCTCTGACGGCAGCCGGGGAGTCAATGTTGTTTTTTGCAAAAAAAGATAGACAAGTGCGAATGAGAATGATTATTATTGTCCTGCATTCAGGAAGACCCCTGCGGAAAGCCTGAAAGCACGACATTGCTCACATTGCTTCCAGTATTACTTTAGCCAGCCGGGTGCTGGCTTTTTTTTTGCTGCAATCTCAGGCGCTTTGCGGCCTGGCGGACGTCACGCCGTCTTCCGCAACCAGGCCGATGAGATGACTTTTGCTTTCCGCCGCGGCCAGCACCTCGGCGCTGCCGGTGAACAGGCCGCCCTTTTTAATCGCCAGCGAGCGATAGGTGAGGGTGCCATCCAAATTGCCATGCTCCTCAATGGTGATACTGTCGCCGCGACACTGGCCCTGCACCTTGCCGTCAATAATCAGCTCCCGGCAGCTGATGTTGCCCTCCACCTGGCCTTCACGCATCACCTTAATCAGATGTTCTTTAGCCTCAATGTTGCCGGTAAGCTGGCCGTGAATGTAGACATGGCCGCTGGCGACAATATTGCCAACGAAATGCACCCCGCTGGCGATGACCGTGGTCTCTTGTTTTTTACTGGCGACCGTTGGGGATTCTGGGTTATTTGCCGGAGGCGTGACCACTTCTGAAGTCTGGGGTTCCGTTTTATTTTTCTTAATAAACATTGGGTTAATCTTGTTCCGTTGGCTATAGAGGAGGAAGGCGACCAGCGCGCAGGCGGCCGCCAGGCGCGCCGGCACGATCGCATCGACAGACCAGGCGATCAGCGCGAGAAGCCAGAAAAAAAGGGCGCCGTTTAAGGCGAGATACTGTTTGTCCATTAGCAGCGGCTGGCTACTCCGTTAGTCATCAGCAACGTCCTGGTTTGCCCTCCACTTATCCGCAGTTTCGCCATTGAGATCAAGAGGTTTAGCCGGAAAATGGTGATTTAATCACTTATTAATCAATTAGTTATTAATAATTACGTATAAGTAGTGCACTACCTATTTTTTTGACGAATCTTCACGGAAAACGGACTGAGAGGATGAAGTCATGTCCCGGCTTGCGCTATGGTTGAAGGTAGCTCATTCACTAAGGACAGCGTTATGACTCTGCACTGCGCATTTATTGGCTTCGGCAAAAGCACCACCCGCTACCATCTTCCTTACGTATTACACCGCCAGGACCGCTGGCAGGTGGCGCACATCTACCGCCGTCGGGCGAAGCCCGAAGAGCAGGCGCCGCAGTATTCCCACATCCATTTCACCAGCGATCTCGATGAAGTATTAAACGACCCGCAGGTCAGGCTGGTGGTGGTCTGCACCCATGCCGACAGCCATTTTGAATATGCGAAAAAGGCGCTGGAGGCGGGGAAAAATGTGCTGGTGGAAAAGCCGTTCACCCCGACGCTGGAGGAAGCCAAAACCCTGTTTGCGCTGGCGAACAGCAAAGGCCTGACGGTGACGCCCTACCAGAACCGCCGCTTCGATTCCTGCTTCCTGACCACCAAGAAGGTGATTGAGAGCGGCAAGCTTGGCGAACTGGTGGAGATCGAAAGCCATTTTGACAACTACCGCCCGCTGGCGGAGACCAACCCTGGCGGTCCGCAAAACGGCGAGTTCTATGGCCTTGGCGTACATACCCTGGACCAGATTATTTCGCTGTTCGGCCGCCCGGACCATGTTGCTTACGATCTGCGCTCGCTGCGCAACAAAGCTAACCCGGACGATACCTTTGAGGCCCAGCTGTTCTACGGCGATCTGAAGGCTATCGTTAAGACCAGCCATCTGGTGCAGATCGACTACCCGAAATTCATCGTCCACGGCCATAAAGGCTCGTTTGTGAAATATGGTATCGACCAGCAGGAAACCAGTCTGAAAGCCAATATCATGCCGGGCGAGCCGGGCTTTGGCGCGGATGACAGCGTCGGCGAGCTGGTGTATGTCAACGACGCGGGGGAGACAGTGCGCGAAGCGGTCCCGCTGGAGAGCGGCGACTATGGCCGGGTATACGACGCGCTGTACGATACCCTCGTCAACGGCCAGCCAAATTACGTCAAGGAATCTGACGTTCTTACCAATATGGAGATCCTGCAGCGCGGCTTTGAGCAGCCATCACCGGCCACTATTACCCTGGTGAAATAAGCCCAATCGGCTCCTCTGCGCTTGTTCATATTTTTTGAACAGAGGAGTCAATTTTCACCCTCTATGATCGTTGGCGAAATGGGTCCACACTGACTCCATCGAAAACATATGGGGGTGCAACATGATCTACTTACGCAAAGCGAACGAACGTGGCCATGCTAACCATGGCTGGCTGGATTCCTGGCATACTTTCTCTTTCGCCAACTATTACGACCCGAACTTTATGGGCTTCTCCGCCCTGCGGGTGATTAACGATGACGTCATCGACGCCGGTCAGGGCTTCGGTACCCACCCGCACAAAGACATGGAGATCCTGACCTATGTGCTGGAAGGGGCGGTGGAGCACCAGGACAGCATGGGCAACAAAGAGCAGGTGCCGGCGGGCGAGTTTCAGATCATGAGCGCGGGTACCGGGGTGCGTCACTCTGAGTACAATCCGAGCAAAACCGATCGTCTGCGTCTGTACCAGATCTGGATTATTCCGGAAGAAACCGGCATTACCCCGCGCTACGAGCAGCGCCGCTTCGACGCCGCCCAGGGCAAACAGCTGGTGCTGTCGCCGGATGCGCGAGATGGCTCGCTGAAGGTGTACCAGGATATGGAACTGTATCGCTGGGCGCTGCTGAAAGATGAGCAGTCGGTTCACCAGATTGCTGCGGAACGCCGCGTCTGGATCCAGGTCGTCAAAGGCGAAGTGACCATTAACGGTACCAAAGCTACCACCAGCGATGGTCTGGCCATCTGGGATGAGCAGGCGATTTCGGTTCATGCCGACAGCGATAGCGAAATCCTGCTGTTCGATCTGCCGCCGGTTTGATAGTTATCTGAGGTAGTCTATACCCAAAATAATTCGAGTTGCAGGAAGGCGGCGACGCAGCGAATCCCCAGGAGCTTACATAAGTAAGTGACTGGGGTGAGCGAGGAAAGCCAACGTGCATGCAACTTGAACTATGATGGGTATAAATAAATTGCGCAACCTTCCCTAACATGAGGGAAGGTTGCGCTTTGTCCGTGATAAACTGAGAAAATGTTTCCCCGTTGATCACAGTCAGGACGATGAAAAAGAAAAGACCCGTACTTCAGGATGTAGCCGATCTTGTCGGCGTGACCAAAATGACGGTCAGTCGCTATTTACGCAACCCGGAGCAGGTCTCCGAAGCGCTGCGTGGCAAGATTGCCGTTGCTCTCGATGAACTGGGTTATATTCCCAATCGCGCCCCTGACATTCTCTCCAACGCCACCAGCCGCGCGATTGGCGTGCTGCTGCCATCGTTAACCAACCAGGTGTTCTCGGAAGTGCTGCGCGGTATTGAAAGCGTCACCGACGCCTTCGGCTATCAAACCATGCTGGCGCACTACGGCTACAAGCCGGAAATGGAAGAGAAACGCCTCGAATCAATGCTCTCCTGGAACATTGACGGCCTGATCCTCACCGAACGCACCCATACGCCCCGCACCCTGAAGATGATTGAAGTCGCCGGCATTCCGGTGGTGGAGCTGATGGACAGCCGGTCGCCATGCCTCGATATTGCGGTCGGGTTTGATAACTTTGAAGCTGCCCGGCAGATGACCGCGGCGATCATCGCCCGCGGCCACCGCCACGTCGCCTATCTGGGGGCGCGTCTTGATGAACGTACTATCATCAAACAGAAGGGGTACGAGCAGGCGATGCTCGACGCCGGCATGACGCCCTACAGCGTGATGGTGGAGCAGTCCTCGTCCTATTCATCCGGGATTGAGCTGATGCGCCAGGCGCGTCGCGAATACCCGCAGCTTGACGGCATCTTTTGCACCAACGATGACCTCGCGGTCGGCGCGGCCTTTGAGTGCCAGCGCCTGGGGCTGAAGATCCCCGATGATATGGCAATTGCCGGTTTCCACGGCCACGATATCGGCCAGGTGATGGAGCCGCGGCTGGCCAGCGTCCTGACTCCGCGTGAGCGGATGGGGCGCATCGGCGCCGAACGTCTGCTGGCGCGCATTCGTGGCGAAGCGATTACCCCTAAGATGTTAGATTTAGGTTTCACATTGTCACCGGGCGGATCAATTTAAACTGACAAGTTTGAAGTAGATCACACATATTCACATCTGGCACGAATGGATATTGCTTCTCCACAGGTCCGGCATGACAATGTTACCGATAACAGTTACCCGTAACAATTAACCGATATGCCGCCTTCGCGCTCAATGAGTCAGCCACGGCGCGGCGTACCTGTCCGGTGGGAGGATGCTTTGAGCACGACTAATCATGATCACCACGTCTACGTTCTGATGGGCGTTTCCGGCAGCGGAAAATCCGCTGTCGCCAGCGAAGTGGCGCATCAGCTGCATGCCGCGTTTCTCGACGGCGACTTTCTGCATCCGCGCAGCAATATCACCAAGATGGCTTCCGGTGAGCCGCTCAACGATGACGACCGTACCCCGTGGCTGCAGGCGTTAAATGACGCCGCGTTTGCCATGCAGCGTACCAATAAGGTGTCGCTGATCGTCTGCTCGGCGCTGAAGAAGAGCTATCGCGACATTCTGCGCAAGGGCAACCCGAACCTCTCCTTCATCTACCTGAAAGGCGACTTCGAGGTGATCGAAAACCGTCTGAAGGCGCGTAAAGGGCACTTCTTCAAAACCCAAATGTTGGTGACGCAGTTTGAAACGCTGCAGGAACCAGGCGCCGACGAGAGCGATGTGCTTATCGTCGATATCGACCAGCCGCTGGAAGGCGTGGTGGCCAGCACCATTGAGGTGATCAACAAAGGCAGTCACTAGTGAGTACTTTAACGCTTGTTTTAACAGCTGTCGGCTCGGTATTGCTGCTGCTGTTTTTAGTCATGAAGGCGCGGATGCACGCCTTCGTGGCTTTGATGGTGGTTTCTATTGGTGCAGGTCTCTTCTCCGGCATGCCGCTGGATAAAATCGCGGCGACGATGGAGAAGGGGATGGGCGGTACGCTGGGCTTCCTGGCGATCGTCGTCGCGCTGGGCGCGATGTTCGGTAAGATCCTGCATGAAACGGGGGCGGTCGATCAGATTGCCGTCAAGATGCTCAAATCCTTCGGCCACAATCGCGCGCACTATGCGATTGGTCTCGCCGGCCTCATCTGCGCGCTGCCGCTGTTTTTCGAAGTGGCGATCGTACTACTGATCAGCGTCGCCTTCTCGATGGCGCGCCATACCGGCACTAACCTCGTGAAGCTGGTGATCCCGCTGTTTGCCGGGGTGGCCGCCGCCGCAGCGTTCCTGCTGCCGGGACCGGCGCCGATGCTGCTGGCGTCGCAAATGCACGCCGACTTTGGCTGGATGATCCTGATTGGCCTGTGCGCGGCAATTCCGGGGATGATTATCGCCGGGCCGCTGTGGGGCAACTTCATCAGCCGCTACGTTGAGCTGCATATTCCTGACGACGTGACCGAGCCGCATCTCGGCGAAGGCAAAATGCCCTCCTTCGGCTTCAGCCTGTCGCTGATCCTGCTACCGCTGGTGCTGGTAGGCCTGAAAACCATCGCCGCGCGCTTTGTGCCGGTGGGGTCTACCGCTTACGAATGGTTCGAATTTATCGGTCACCCGTTCACCGCGATCCTGGTGGCCTGCCTGGTGGCGATCTACGGCCTGGCGGTACGTCAGGGGATGGCGAAAGACCGGGTAATGGAGATCTGCGGCCATGCGCTGCAGCCGGCGGGAATTATCCTGCTGGTGATCGGGGCTGGCGGCGTCTTCAAGCAGGTGCTGGTTGACTCCGGCGTCGGCCCGGCGCTTGGTGAAGCGCTGACCGGCATGGGGCTGCCGATCGCCATTACCTGCTTCGTGCTGGCGGCGGCGGTGCGTATCATCCAGGGATCTGCCACCGTGGCGTGCCTGACGGCTGTCGGCCTGGTGATGCCGGTGATTGAGCAGCTGAACTACAGCGGCGCGCAGATGGCGGCATTATCTATCTGTATCGCCGGAGGCTCGATTGTGGTGAGCCACGTGAACGACGCCGGCTTCTGGTTGTTCGGTAAATTTACCGGCGCCACCGAAGCCCAGACGCTGAAAACCTGGACGATGATGGAAACCATCCTCGGCACCACCGGGGCGATTGTCGGCATGATTGCCTTCCAGCTTCTGAGCTAAGTCTGTTCGTCACCCGCTCGCGGGAGGCCAAAAGCCAGGGTAACGCCGTTTACCCTGGCTTCCCGGCAATAAGCCGCGCTTTTTCCCTCTTTTCTCTTCCGGCTCCTCGCCCTTATTAGCGCTACGACGATACTCGTATCCTTCGGCAAGCCTTGCTGCACCTGGGTTTGTTGCTTCTTTTTGGCAAGGGGAAAATCAGCCGATTTCGTGCTTAATCCATAATCAGGATCAATAAAATCGCAACGGAAAATGTTCCATTCCCTGGGTGATTTCCCCGATAATCATTGCGCTTTTGACGACTACCAGCGACGGTGGACAATGCGCAGGATAAGTTGCTTTTCTGATTGTTCAGCAATCATTGATTAATTTCACTTGCGACTTTAGCTGCATTTTGTAAGGTGAGGGATAATCCAGTTGGAAACTGGTCAGGCACAAACAGCACACACCTCGCAGGAATACGTTATGAAAAATGTTGGTTTTATCGGCTGGCGCGGAATGGTCGGCTCTGTTCTCATGCAACGCATGGTTGAAGAGCGCGATTTCGACGCCATTCGCCCGGTGTTCTTCTCTACCTCCCAGCTGGGACAGCCAGCGCCGTCATTCGGCGGTAGCACCGGTGGCACGCTTCAGGATGCGTTCGATCTGGACGCGCTGAAGGCACTGGACATTATTGTCACGTGCCAGGGCGGCGATTACACCAACGAGATTTACCCGAAGCTGCGCGAAAGCGGCTGGCAGGGTTACTGGATTGACGCGGCCTCTTCGCTGCGCATGAAGGACGATGCGATCATTATCCTCGACCCGGTTAACCAGGACGTGATCACCGCCGGCCTGAACAACGGCGTAAAAACCTTTGTCGGTGGCAACTGTACCGTCAGCCTGATGCTGATGTCCCTCGGCGGCCTGTTTGCCCAGGATCTGGTGGAGTGGGTCAGCGTGGCGACATACCAGGCGGCCTCCGGCGGCGGCGCGCGTCATATGCGCGAACTGCTGAGCCAGATGGGCCAGCTGCACAACCACGTCGCGACAGAGCTGGCGGACCCGGCTTCCGCCATTCTGGATATCGAGCGCAAAGTGACGTCGCTGACCCGCAGCGGCGAGCTGCCGGTGGATAACTTCGGCGTTCCGCTGGCGGGCAGCCTGATCCCGTGGATCGACAAACAACTGGATAACGGCCAGAGCCGCGAAGAGTGGAAAGGCCAGGCGGAGACCAACAAGATCCTCGCCACCTCGTCCGTTATCCCTGTAGACGGCCTGTGCGTCCGCGTTGGCGCGCTGCGCTGCCACAGCCAGGCGTTCACCATCAAGCTGAAAAAAGATGTCTCTATCCCGACCGTTGAGGAGCTACTGGCCGCGCACAACCCGTGGGCCAAAGTGGTACCGAACGATCGCGACATTACCATGCGCGAGCTGACCCCAGCCGCGGTGACTGGCACCCTGACCACCCCTGTCGGACGCCTGCGTAAACTGAATATGGGACCGGAATACCTGTCGGCCTTTACCGTTGGCGACCAGCTGCTGTGGGGCGCCGCCGAGCCGCTGCGCCGGATGCTTCGCCAGCTGGCGTAAGCGCAGGATGAACAGAAAGGGGGTCTTCGAGCCCCCTTTTTTTTTGCGTAATACAAGGAGTAAACGCGGATGTTAGATTTTTCCCCACGGAGGTAACTCAGCCTTGGCTATGCTTTAAGTAAGGAATTCCTTACCTGAAGGTGGGACGGAGCAGAAGGATGCAAAAAGCGCTGCGCCGTTCAGGTCAAAAAAGTCGCCAGTTACAGGAATGAGCGACACTTACAACAGGATGAAAGCATGTCTAATCATATCGATAGAGACGTGATTAATGCGCTAATCGCCGGTCATTTCGCGGACCCTTTTTCCGTGCTCGGCATGCACCGTACCGACGCCGGGCTGGAAGTGCGCGCATTATTACCCGATGCCACCGATGTGTGGGTTATTGAACCAAAAACCGGACGCAAAGTCGGCAAGCTCGAATGCCTCGACTCGCGTGGTTTTTTCAGCGGCGTTCTGCCGCGGCGTAAAAACGCCTTTCGCTATCAGCTGGCCGTCACCTGGCACGGACAGCAGAATCTGATTGATGACCCTTATCGCTTTGGTCCGCTGCTGCAGGATCTTGACGTCTGGCTGCTGTCGGAAGGGACCCACCTGCGCCCTTACGAAACGCTGGGCGCGCATGCCGCCACCATGGACGGCGTTACCGGCACCCGTTTCTCGGTGTGGGCGCCGAACGCCCGCCGCGTCTCGGTGGTGGGGCAGTTTAACTACTGGGACGGCCGACGCCACCCGATGCGATTCCGCAAAGAGTCCGGGATCTGGGAGCTGTTCGTTCCCGGCGCGCACAATGGCCAGCTGTATAAATTCGAACTGATTGACGCCCACGGCCACCTGCGGGTCAAAGCCGATCCTTATGCCTTTGAGTCGCAAATGCGTCCGGAAAGCGCCTCGCTTATCTGCGACTTGCCGCCCAAAGTGGAACAGCCGGCGGACCGCAGAGCGGCGAACCAGTTTGATGCCCCGATCTCTATCTATGAAGTGCATCTCGGCTCCTGGCGCCGCCATACCGACAATAATTTCTGGCTGAGCTACCGCGAGCTGGCCGACCAGCTGGTCCCCTACGCGAAATGGATGGGCTTCACCCATCTCGAGCTGCTGCCGGTTAACGAACACCCGTTCGACGGCAGCTGGGGCTATCAACCTACCGGCCTCTATGCACCGACCCGCCGTTTCGGCACTCGTGACGATTTCCGTTACTTTATCAACGCCGCGCACGCCGCCGGGCTGAACGTCATTCTTGACTGGGTGCCCGGCCACTTTCCGGCGGATGATTTTGCCCTTGCCTCGTTTGACGGCACTTCGCTGTATGAGCACAGCGATCCGCGCGAGGGATATCACCAGGACTGGAATACCCTGATCTACAACTACGGACGTCGGGAAGTCAGCAACTACCTGGTGGGTAACGCGCTGTACTGGATCGAACGCTTCGGCATCGATGCGCTGCGCGTCGACGCGGTGGCCTCGATGATCTATCGCGACTACAGCCGCAAGGCGGGGGAGTGGATCCCTAACGAATACGGCGGCCGGGAAAATCTGGAAGCCATTGAGTTTCTGCGCAACACCAACCGCATCCTTGGCGAACAGACGCCGGGCGCGGTCACCATGGCGGAAGAGTCCACCGATTTCGCCGGGGTAACCCGTCCGCCAGCCGGCGGCGGCCTCGGTTTCTGGTTCAAATGGAACCTCGGCTGGATGCATGACACCCTGGATTACATGAAGCTCGATCCGGTGCATCGCCGCTACCATCACGACAAAATGACCTTCGGCATGCTCTACAACTACACCGAGAACTTTGTGCTGCCGCTCTCCCACGATGAAGTGGTGCACGGCAAAAAATCGATTCTCGACCGCATGCCGGGGGATGCCTGGCAGAAGTTCGCTAACCTGCGCGCCTACTACGGCTGGCTGTTCGCCTTCCCGGGGAAAAAGCTGCTGTTTATGGGCAATGAGTTCGCTCAGGGCCGCGAGTGGAACCACGACGGCAGCCTCGACTGGCATCTGCTGGAGGGCGGCGACAACTGGCACCACGGCGTTCAGCGGCTGGTGCGCGACCTGAACCATACCTATCGCCACCATAAGGCGCTGCACGAGCTGGATTTCGACCCGTACGGCTTCGAATGGCTGGTGGTCGACGACCATGAGCGCTCGGTGTTTGTCTTTGTGCGCCGCGACCGGGCCGGGAACGAGATTATCGTCGCCAGCAACTTCACGCCGGTACCGCGCCATGACTACCGCTTCGGCATCAACCAGCCGGGCCGCTGGCGCGAGGCGTTGAATACCGACTCAATGCACTATCACGGCAGCAACCAGGGCAACGGCGGCGTGGTGGAAAGCGATGCTATCCCCAGCCACGGTCGCGAACATTCGCTGTCCCTGACCCTGCCGCCGCTGGCGACGATCTGGCTGGTCCGGGAGGCGCAATGACCACCCTCGCGGCAGGCAAACCTGCGCCGTTGGGCGCCAGCTATGACGGCAAAGGGGTGAACTTCGCCCTCTTCTCCGCCCACGCGGAGCGGGTGGAGCTGTGCGTGTTCGACGAGCAGGGCAACGAGCAACGCTTCGATCTCCCGGCGCGCAGCGGCGACATCTGGCACGGCTGGCTGGCTGCCGTCGGGCCGGGCCTGCGTTACGGCTACCGGGTGCATGGTCCCTGGGATCCGGCGCAGGGACACCGCTTTAACCCGGCCAAGCTGCTGCTCGATCCCTGCGCGCACCGGGTGGAAGGCGAGCTGCCGGACGACGAACGCCTGCACGGCGGAATGTGGCAGCCGGATCATCGCGACAGCGCCGCGATAGCGCCAAAATCGCAGGTCGTGGATCTGCATTACGACTGGCTGGGCGATCAACCGCCGCGTACCCCGTGGGGGGAAACGGTGATTTATGAAGCGCACGTGAAAGGGCTCACCCTGCTTAATCCGCAGCTGCCGGAAGCCATTCGCGGAACTTATAAGGCGCTGGGCCACCCGGTAATGATCGCTTACTTCAAATCGCTGGGCATTAGCGCCCTTGAGCTGTTGCCGGTGGCGCAGTTCGCCAGCGAGCCGCGACTGCAGCGGATGGGGTTGAGCAACTACTGGGGCTACAACCCGCTGGCATGGTTCGCGCTGGATCCGCGCTATGCCAGCGACCCGACGCGCGCCCTGGATGAGTTTCGCGATGCGGTTAAGGCGCTGCACGCCGCCGGTATCGAAGTGATACTGGATATCGTGCTCAACCATAGCGCGGAAATCGATCTTGAAGGTCCCACCGTCTCCCTGCGCGGAATCGACAACCGTAGCTATTATTGGGTAAGGGAAGATGGTGATTATCACAACTGGACCGGGTGCGGGAATACGCTCAATCTCAGCCACCCGGGGGTAGTGGAACTGGCGCGCCAGTGTTTGCGCTTCTGGGTGGATGAGTGCCATGTCGACGGTTTTCGCTTCGATCTCGCCTCAGTGATGGGGCGGACACCGGAATTCCGCCAGGATGCGCCACTGTTCGAGGCTATCCGCCACGACAGCGTGCTGTCGCAGGTGAAACTGATCGCCGAACCCTGGGATATCGGCCCGGGGGGCTACCAGGTGGGCAATTTTCCCCCGCTGTTCGCCGAGTGGAACGACCATTTTCGCGATAGCGCCCGCCGCTTCTGGCTGCAGCAAAACGTCTCCCTGGGGGATTTCGCGCAACGCTTCGCGGCCTCCAGCGATCTCTTTGCCCGTGATGGCAAGCCGCCATCGGCGACGGTCAACCTGGTGACGGCCCACGATGGATTCACGCTGCGCGACTGCGTTTGTTTCAATCAGAAACACAATGAGGCAAACGGGGAGGAGAATCGCGATGGGACTAACAATAACTACAGCAACAATCATGGTATAGAAGGATTAGAAGCTAATTTTGCGGTGGTTGAACGGCGACGCGCCAGCGTGCATGCGCTGCTGACGACGCTGCTGCTGGCTCAAGGGACGCCGATGCTGCTGGCGGGCGATGAGCAAGGCCACAGCCAGCACGGCAACAATAATGCTTACTGCCAGGACAATGCCCTGACGTGGCTGGACTGGCGCCAGGCGAACCCGGGATTAACCGCCTTTACCGCGGCGCTGATCCACCTGCGCCGGCGCATTCCGGCGCTCACCCGCAACCGCTGGTGGCAGGAGGGGGATGGTAGCGTCCGTTGGCTTAATCGCAATGCCCAGCCGCTGACTGCCGGGGAGTGGCAGCAGGGGGCAGCGTGTATGCAAATCCAGTTGTCGGATCGCTGGCTGCTCACGCTGAACGCCACCGCAGAGGTGGTCGATATGGTTTTACCCGAGGGGGAATGGCGCGCCGTTCCTCCATTCGCCGGAGAGGATAATCCGGTCATCATGGCTGTCTGGCATGGGCCCGCGCACGGAGTGTGCGTATTTCAAAGGTCGTAAGCCCTGAAGCTTCCGGTAAACCCGTGGCGGCGGCGCGGCGGGATGAGCAGGAAAGCGGGGGTGTAAAAAGGAGTTAATCATGGTTAGGCTTGAAAAAAACGATCCGCTGATGCTGGCGCGTCAATTACCCATCAAATCCGTGGCGTTGATCCTCGCGGGCGGCCGTGGCACCCGGCTTAAGGATCTCACCATTAAGCGTGCGAAACCTGCCGTTCACTTCGGCGGCAAGTTCCGTATTATCGATTTCGCATTATCTAACTGCATTAACTCAGGGATCCGCCGCATCGGCGTTATTACCCAGTATCAGTCGCATACGCTGGTGCAGCACATCCAGCGCGGCTGGTCTTTCTTCAGCGAAGAGATGAACGAGTTTGTCGATCTGCTGCCGGCTCAACAGCGCGTACACGGCGAAAACTGGTATCGCGGCACGGCGGATGCGGTGACGCAGAACCTGGATATCATCAGCCGCTACAAGGCCGAGTACGTGGTGATCCTCGCGGGCGACCATATTTATAAGCAGGACTACTCGCGCATGCTGATCGACCATGTCGAAAAAGGGGCGCGTTGCACCGTGGCCTGCATGCCGGTGCCCATTGAAGAGGCATCCGCCTTCGGCGTCATGGCGGTCGACGAAAACGAAAAGATCATTGAGTTTGTCGAGAAACCCGCCAACCCGCCGGCGATGCCGACCGACCCGACCAAATCGCTGGCCAGCATGGGCATTTATGTCTTTGACGCCGCCTATCTTTATGAGCTGCTGGAAGAAGACGATCGCAACGAGAACTCCAGCCATGATTTCGGCAAAGACATCATTCCGAAGATCACTGAAGCTGGCATGGCTTATGCACATCCTTTCCCGCTCTCCTGCGTGCAGTCCGACCCGAACGCCGAGCCGTACTGGCGCGACGTGGGGACGCTGGAAGCCTACTGGAAGGCCAACCTCGATCTGGCGTCAGTCACGCCGGAGCTGGATATGTACGACCAGAACTGGCCGATCCGTACCCATATGGAATCGCTGCCGCCGGCGAAGTTCGTGCAGGACCGCTCCGGTAGCCACGGCATGACCCTGAACTCGCTGGTTTCCGGGGGGTGCATTATCTCCGGGTCGGTGGTGGTGCAGTCGGTGCTGTTCCCGCGCGTGCGGGTGAACTCATTCTGTAACATTGATTCGGCAGTCTTGTTGCCAGATGTCTGGGTGGGGCGCTCATGCCGCCTGCGTCGCTGCGTGATTGACCGCGCCTGCGTCATCCCGGAAGGTATGGTGATTGGTGAGAACGCGGAAGAGGATGCACGCCGCTTCTATCGCTCAGAGGAAGGTATCGTGCTGGTGACCCGCGACATGCTGCGGAAATTGGGGCACAAACAGGAGCGCTAATGCAGGTCTTACATGTATGTTCTGAGATGTTCCCGCTGTTAAAGACGGGCGGTCTGGCGGACGTCATCGGCGCGCTGCCGGCGGCGCAAATCGCGGAGGGTATCGATACGCGTGTGCTGTTGCCGGCGTTTCCTGATATCCGCCGCGGCGTGGTGGATGCCCAGGTGGTGACCCGCCGGGATACGTTCGCCGGGCGGATCACGCTGCTGTACGGCCACTTTAACGGCGTGGGGATCTATCTGATAGACGCCCCGCATCTCTATGACCGGCCGGGGAGCCCTTACCACGATACCAACCAGCACGCTTATACCGACAACGTTCTGCGCTTTGCGCTACTGGGCTGGGTGGGAAGCGAAATGGCCAGCGGACTGGATCCATTCTGGCGACCGGATGTGGTCCATGCCCACGACTGGCACGCCGGCCTGACGCCGGCCTACCTGGCGGCGCGCGGCCGCCCGGCTAAATCGGTCTTTACCGTGCATAACCTGGCGTACCAGGGGATGTTTTACTCCTGGCATATGAATGATATCGAACTGCCGTGGTCGTTTTACAACATGCATGGCCTCGAGTTTAACGGCCAGATCTCGTTTCTGAAGGCCGGTCTTTACTACGCCGATCATATTACGGCGGTGAGCCCGACCTACGCGCGCGAGATCACCGAGCCGCAGTACGCCTACGGCATGGAGGGGCTGCTGCGTCAGCGCCATCATGAAGGACGGCTGTCGGGAATTCTCAACGGCGTTGACGACGGTATCTGGAGCCCGCAAAACGACCTCCTGCTGCCGATGCGCTACGATCGCGACACGCTGGAGGAGAAGGCGGAGAACAAGCGTCAGCTGCAGATCGCCATGGGCCTGAAGGTCGATGATAAAGCGCCGCTGTTTGCTGTCGTCAGCCGTCTCACCAGCCAGAAAGGGCTGGATCTGGTGCTCGAAGCGCTGCCGGGCCTGCTTGAGCAGGGCGGCCAGCTGGCGCTGCTGGGCGCTGGCGATCCGGTGCTGCAGGAAGGGTTCCTCGCCGCCGCCGCCGAACATCCAGGCAAAGTGGGCGTGCAGATTGGCTACCATGAGGCCTTCTCCCACCGCATTATGGGGGGCGCCGACGTCATTCTGGTCCCGAGCCGCTTTGAACCCTGCGGCCTGACCCAGCTGTACGGTCTTAAGTACGGTACGCTGCCGCTGGTGCGCCGCACCGGCGGTCTGGCGGACACGGTCTCAGACAGTTCGCTGGAGAACCTTGCCGATGGTCTGGCGACAGGTTTTGTCTTTGAGGACAGCAATGCGCTGTCACTGCTGCGCGCTATTCGTCGCGCCTTTGTCCTCTGGTCGCGCCCATCGCTCTGGCGCTATGTGCAGCGTCAGGCGATGAATATGGATTTTAGCTGGCAGGTTGCCGCGAACTCCTATCGCGAACTTTATCAACGCTTGATGTAACCACTGGAGTCATTGTTATGAATGTACCCTTTAGCTATGCATCACCGACGCTGAGCGTTGAGGCGTTAAAGCATTCTATTGCCTATAAGCTGATGTTTATCATCGGTAAAGATCCGGCCATCGCCAACAAGCATGAATGGCTTAACGCCACGCTGTTTGCCGTTCGCGATCGCATGGTGGAGCGCTGGTTGCGCTCCAACCGCGCGCAGCTCTCGCAGGAAGTGCGCCAGGTATACTATCTGTCGATGGAGTTCCTGATCGGCCGTACCCTCTCGAATGCCCTGCTGTCGCTCGGCATCTATGACGATGTGAGCAGCGCGCTGGCGGAGATGGGGCTCGATCTCGAAGAGCTGATCGATGAAGAGAACGACCCCGGGCTTGGCAACGGCGGTCTGGGCCGCCTGGCGGCCTGCTTCCTTGACTCCCTGGCGGCGCTAGGCCTGCCGGGACGCGGCTATGGGATCCGCTACGACTACGGGATGTTTAAACAGAATATCGTCGATGGCCGGCAAAAAGAGTCCCCTGACTATTGGCTGGAGTACGGTAACCCGTGGGAGTTTGAGCGCCACAATACCCGCTATAAAGTGCGCTTCGGCGGCCGCATTCAGCAGGAGGGGAAGAAAACCCGTTGGATTGAGACGGAAGAGATCATCGCTGAAGCCTACGACCAGATTATCCCCGGCTTTGACACTGACGCCACCAACACGCTGCGTCTATGGAGCGCACAGGCCAGTAGCGAAATAAACCTCGGTAAGTTCAACCAGGGTGACTATTTCGCCGCGGTAGAGGATAAGAACCACTCCGAAAACGTCTCCCGCGTGCTCTATCCGGACGACTCAACCTACTCCGGCCGCGAGCTGCGCCTGCGCCAGGAGTATTTCCTCGTCTCGGCCACGGTGCAGGATATCCTGAGCCGCCATTACATGTTGCATAAGACCTATGACAACCTGGCGGACAAAATTGCCATTCACCTGAATGATACCCACCCGGTGCTATCGATACCGGAGCTGATGCGCCTGCTTATCGATGAGCATAAATTCAGCTGGGACGAGGCGTTCGAGGTGACCTGCCAGGTCTTCTCCTATACCAACCATACCCTGATGAGCGAAGCGCTCGAGACCTGGCCGGTGGATATGCTGGGTAAAATTCTCCCGCGCCATCTGCAGATTATCTTTGAGATTAACGACTACTTTCTCAAGACTCTGCAGGAGCAGTATCCCAACGATACCGCGCTGCTCAGCCGTACCTCGATCATTGACGAGTCCAACGGCCGTCGCGTGCGGATGGCCTGGCTGGCGGTGGTGGTCAGCCACAAAGTCAACGGGGTGTCGGAGCTCCATTCCCGGTTGATGGTGGAGTCGCTGTTTGCCGAATTCGCTAAAATTTTCCCGATGCGCTTTACCAACGTGACCAACGGCGTCACGCCGCGCCGCTGGCTGGCGCTGGCCAACCCGCCGCTGTCGAAAGTGCTGGATGAGCATATCGGCCGCACCTGGCGGACCGATCTGAGCCAGCTTGACGAGCTGAAGCAGCATATCGACTATCCGACGGTCAACCAGGCAGTGCGTCAGGCTAAACTGGAAAACAAACAGCGGCTGGCCAGCTATATTGCGCAGCAGCTCAATGTGGTGGTGAATCCGAAGGCGCTGTTTGATGTGCAGATCAAACGCATTCACGAGTACAAACGCCAGCTGATGAATGTGCTGCACGTTATTACCCGCTATAACCGGATCAAAGCCGATCCGCAGGCCGAGTGGGTGCCGCGGGTGAATATTTTCGCCGGTAAGGCGGCTTCAGCCTACTACATGGCCAAGCATATTATTCACCTGATCAACGATGTGGCAGCGGTAATCAATAACGATCCGCAGATTGGCGACAAGCTGAAGGTGGTCTTTATCCCCAACTACAGCGTCAGCCTGGCGCAGCTGATCATTCCGGCAGCAGACCTGTCGGAACAGATCTCCCTCGCAGGCACGGAAGCTTCCGGCACCAGTAATATGAAGTTTGCCCTTAACGGCGCGCTGACTATCGGCACCCTCGACGGGGCGAACGTGGAGATGCAGGAGCACGTGGGCGAAGAGAATATCTTTATCTTTGGTAACACCGCGGAAGAGGTGGAGGAGCTGCGTCGCAGCGGCTATAAACCACGCGAATACTACGAACAGGATGAAGAGCTTCACCAGGCGCTGACGCAGATCGGTACCGGCGTTTTCAGCCCGTCAGAACCGGGGCGCTACCGCGACCTGCTGGATTCGCTGATTAACTTTGGCGACCACTACCAGGTGCTGGCGGACTATCGCAGCTATGTGGACTGCCAGGATCGCGTCGACGAGCTGTATCAACATCCGGAAGAGTGGGCCTATAAGGCGATGCTGAATATTGCCAACATGGGCTACTTCTCTTCCGACCGGACGATCCAGGAGTACGCGAAATATATCTGGCATATCGACCCGGTAAGGCTGTAAGCCAGTCAACGCAACACAACGGGGCCATTTGGCCCCGTTGTTTCATTATTGCGGTTGAACCTGGCCTCAGGCGTTTCCGCCGGGCAGCGTTACGACGCTAACGACAGCTCAGACTTTCCCGCATGCTGCGCCAGCCATTCGCTGATGCGCGCCTGCTGCTCGCCATTCAGCCACATGCCCTGTTTGGTACGGCGCCAGATAGCGTCATCCAGGCTGCGCACCCATTCATGCTCAACCAGATACTTCAGCTCGGCTTCATAAAACTCATGGCCAAAATCTTCTCCCAGATCGCTCAGGGCGCTGGCTTCCTTCAGGATCCACTCGCTGTTGCTCCCGTAGGTGCGGGCATAATGGCGGGCCAGTGATTCGCTGATGAACGGGAAGCGACGGCGCAGTTTTGCCGCGTAGTCGTCGCGGTCGCCGCCAATATCGCCGCCGGGGAGCACCGCGGTTTTGGTCCATGCCGGGCCGATCCCTTTGTAATAGGGGGTCAGTTTTTCCAGCGCGTGCTCTGCCAGTTTGCGATAGGTGGTCAGCTTCCCGCCGAAGACAGAGAGCAGCGGCGCCTGGCCGTTCTCATCGTGAATATCCAGCGTGTAGTCGCGGGTGATCGCCTGCGGCGAATCCGACTCGTCGTCGCACAGCGGACGGACGCCGGAGTAGGTCCAGACGATATCGTCCCGGCTGAGGGTCTTTTTAAAGTGCGCGTTATAGACGTTCAGCAGGTAGTTAATCTCTTTATCATCAATGGCCACCGCTTTCGGATCGCCCTTATACTCGACGTCCGTCGTGCCGATGATCGAGAACTCATCCATCCACGGGATAACAAACACAATACGTTTATCTTCGTTTTGCAGAATGTAGGCCTGCTTCTGGGTATGTACCCGCGGCACCACGATGTGGCTGCCCTTAATCAGGCGGATACCGTAAGGCGAGCGCAGATGCATCCCTTCGTCGAAGAACTGTTTGACCCATGGACCGGTGGCATTGACCAGACCGCGCGCCTTCCAGGTAAACTTCTCGCCGCTATCAATATCTTCCGCTTCCACCACCCACAGGCCATTCTCTCGTTTTGCCGAGATGGCGCGAGTGCGGGTGCGTACTTCGCCGCCTTTGCGGACGACCATCTGCGCGTTGGCCAGCACCAGGCGGGCATCGTCGACCCAGCAGTCGGAATATTCGAAACCGCGCACAATTTCCGGCTTAAGTACCGATTCTGCGCCAAAACGCAAGCCGGTGGATCCCGGCAGGCTGGTGCGTTTGCCCAGATGATCGTACATAAACAAGCCGATACGGATCATCCATGCCGGACGCAGATGCGGGCGATGCGGGAGACGAAAGCGCATCGGGAAGGCGATATGCGGGGCCATTTTTAACAGCACTTCGCGTTCGGCCAGCGCTTCGCTGACCAGGCGGAACTCATAGTGTTCGAGGTAGCGTAGCCCGCCGTGGATCAGTTTGGAACTGGCGCTGGAGGTGGCGCAGGCGAGATCGCGCGCTTCCAGCATCAGTACGGATAAACCACGCCCGGCGGCATCTGCCGCGATACCGGCACCGTTGATGCCTCCGCCTATCACAATCAGATCTTTGGTTTCCACGTTCTTACCCTCTCACACTTTCGTTTAAGCTCACAAATGCTCGATATCGCTCACTATAGCAAACAAACGCGCTTTTGGTAACATCAAAAAAACATTTTGGAGTGATGGGTGTAACATATTGGCGTTTCTTTACCGCCTGACGGTACACTACAGGGTAAAATTGGGCCGGCCATCGCCCGTCATGACGAGTAAGAGAAGAGAACCATGGAACAGTTTGAATGTATCAACGTTGAAGAAGCGCACCAGAAACTGCATCAGCAGACGGCGGTTTTGGTCGATATCCGCGATCCGCAAAGCTATGCGATGGGCCATACGCCGGGCGCGTTTCATCTGACCAACGATACGCTGGGCGCGTTTATGCGTGACCACGACTTTGACACGGCGGTGATGGTGATGTGCTATCACGGCAACAGCAGCAAGGGCGCCGCGCAATATCTGCTGCAGCAGGGGTTTGATAAGGTCTACAGCGTTGACGGCGGGTTCGACGCCTGGCATCGCCATTTCCCGGCGGAAGTGGCGCACGGGACGTTTTAACGACTGGCAGGTATACTATCTCCCTTTGTGTGGAATAAGCGATTCGCTGCATGTTAATGATTACCTCTTTTGCCAACCCGCGCGTGGCCCAGGCGTTTGTCGATTATATGGCGACGCAGGGGATTATCCTGACTATCCAGCAGCACACCCAGAGCGACGTCTGGTTGGCTGATGAGAGCCAGGCCGGGCGCGTCAGGGCTGAGCTGGCGCGTTTTCTCGAAAACCCGGCGGACCCGCGCTATCTGGCGGCGAGCTGGCAGTCCGGACAGACCAATAGCGGGTTGCGCTATCAGCGCTTTCCTTTCTTTGCCACGCTGCGGCATAACGCCGGCCCGTTCACCTGGGCGATTCTGCTAATCTGCATCGCGGTGTTCATCCTGCAAAATCTGGTGGGCGATCAGCCGGTGATGATTTGGCTGGCCTGGCCCTACGATCCTTCGCTGCAGTTCGAAGCCTGGCGCTATTTCAGCCATGCTTTCATGCATTTCTCGCTGATGCATATTCTCTTCAACCTGCTATGGTGGTGGTATCTCGGCGGCGCGGTGGAAAAGCGCATCGGCAGCGGCAAGCTGGTGGTGATCACCGTCATCAGCGCCCTGCTGAGCGGCTTTGTGCAGCACCAGTTTAGCGGCCCGTGGTTTGGCGGCCTGTCGGGCGTGGTCTACGCGCTGATGGGATATGTCTGGCTGCGGGGCGAGCGCGATCCGCAGAGCGGTATTTATCTGCAGCGCGGGTTAATACTCTTCTCTTTAGTGTGGTTAATTGCTGGCTGGTTTGATGTTTTCGGCATGGCGATCGCCAACGGCGCGCACGTGGCTGGTCTGGCGACCGGTCTGGCGATGGCGTTTGTCGATACCTTGCATGGGCGAAAACGCGCATAAAGACTTACCGACAGGGGTCGGGTAGGCGACATTTTTCCAGGGATATTTCATGAAACAAACACAACGTCATGACGCCATTATCGAGCTGGTAAAAAAACAGGGTTACGTCAGCACGGAAGAGCTGGTTGAGCAGTTTGCGGTCAGCCCGCAGACCATCCGCCGCGACCTGAACGATTTAGCCGAACAGAAAATGATCCTCCGCCACCACGGCGGCGCGGCGCTGCCCTCCAGCTCGGTGAACACCTCCTGGCACGATCGCAAAGCGACCCAGACGGCGGAGAAAGAGCGTATCGCCCGGCGGGTGGCCAGCGAGATCCCGGACGGGGCGACGCTGTTTATCGATATCGGCACCACGCCGGAAGCGGTGGCGCACGCCCTGCTCGATCACAACGATCTGCGGATTGTGACCAATAACCTTAACGTCGCCAACACGCTGATGGTGAAAGAGGACTTCCGCATTATTCTTGCCGGCGGCGAACTGCGCAGCCGCGACGGCGGGATCATCGGAGAAGCTACCCTCGATTTTATCTCGCAGTTCCGTCTCGACTTCGGCATTCTCGGCATCAGCGGCGTCGACAGCGATGGCTCGCTGCTGGAGTTTGATTATCATGAAGTGCGCACCAAGCGCGCGATCATTGAGAATTCACGCCACGTGATGCTGGTGGTGGACCATACTAAGTTTGGCCGTAACGCGATGGTCAACATGGGAAGCATCAGCATGGTCGATGCGGTCTATACCGACGTGCTGCCCCCGGCGGGCGTGCTGAAGGTCATTACCGATAACAACCTCCAGCTCGAGCTGTGCTAAACGGCAACGGCGTCGTCAGACGCCGTATCCCATCATCTTAAGCAACTGCTGGGCATGCTGCACCGCGTCCTGACGGTGGGCGACGCCCAGTTTCTGATACAGATTGCGAATGTGGGTCTTGATGGTGGTGGCCGCCACGTCAAGCTCGCCGGCAATCTGCTCGTTGCTGTAGCCGGAATAGATTAAGCCAAGCACCTGCCATTCGCGCTGGGTCAGCGGGCTGGTGCGGATAAGCTCCGGCACCTCCGGGTGATTCAGCAGCCGCTCGACGAACCCTTCGTCAAAGTGGGCGAATTTGTGGCGATGATGTTGGTTAATGTCGCGCAGAATACGCTGGGCGCGGTGTTGCTCCAGCTCCGGCAGGGTGTTCAGCTGGATCAGCTGGCGCAGCTGCTGGGCCATCGCCTCGCCCTCAATCACAAAGTGGTTGATAAAGCCGGTGCGGTTGGCGAGCGTCAGGGCTTCCAGCAGGGCTTTCTGCGCTTCGCTCTTGCGTCCTGCCTGCCAGTACAGCTGGTTGAGCAGCAGCAGGTTGCGGTTGAGATCGCTCATCAAACGCAGCGAACGCGCATTTTCGTTCAGCTCTTCCAGCACCATTTCCGCGGGTTCGAAATCGCCCAGCAGGATCTGCGCGCGGGCAATATTGCGCCATTGGCTCTGCAGGAAGTGGTTATTGGCGAATTCCGGCTTCGGCGTCTGGCGCAGCCAGTTGGCCGCCGCGGTTTTATCGCCGGTCATCTGCCAGTAGATCACCCGCACCTTGTCGGCGTTGGAGACCCAGTCGCTGTGATAGTGACCATTACCGAGCAGGTTCTCCAGTCGGTTCAGGTGGCTGCGGGCATTATCCAGATCGCCGCGCGCCAGCGAGCATTGCACCATGAGCGCCAGGCACTGTAGCTGCTGCTGTGGTTGATAAGTTGAGAGGACCTCCATCCCCTGACGGGCGCAGGCTTCAGCTTCGTCGAGGCGCGCCCATGCCCACAGCAGCTGAGAGCGGATGCGCAACAGGAACTCATGCATCGGCAGCTGCTCAAGATGCTGTTCGCGTACCAGCTGGAAGGCTTTCTCCTGGCTCTCCCAGGCGGCCTGCAGGAAGCCCTGGGCGAACAGAATTTCGCTTTGCTGAATGATGCTCCACAGGGCGTAATGCCACACGTCGTGACGGCGGGCCATCTGTTCGGTCTGCTGCATCACGGCGAGAGATTTGGTCAGTTTACCCTTACAGTGGAGGACTTCGCCATGTACCGAGGTGGCGACGATGCGGCTGTAATAGTTGGCCAGCGGCAGCTCTTCCAGGGCCACCATCGACAGACGTTCCGCCTCGTCCTGGTCGCCGTCGTTAATCGCCACCTGCGCGCGCAGGGCGTTGAAATCGCCATGCATCGCGGTATCCATTTCGACGCTCATCTCCTGCTCGGCGCGCGCCAGCAGGGTGTTGACTTCGCTGTAGCGATGCTGGCTCTGCATCAGCCAGGCCTGCAGCAGGATCAGGCGCGGATTTTCCAGCAGATTTGACCAGGGCAGCGCCGACAGCGACTGCTCCAGCAGGCCCAGTTCGCTATGGTTAAACATGCCCCAGGCGTGATTGAGCAAGATATCGCGCAGCATTTTGGCATCGCCGGCCGCCAGCGCATGGTGGATAGCCTCGCTGGGGAAGCCTTGCGCCATCCAGCTTTCCGCCGCGGCGCGGTGGATCTCCGGCAGTTCAACCGCCAGCTCCCACTGACAGCGCTGGCGCAGGAAACTGCCAAACAGCGGGTGATAGCGGAACCATTCGCCGGAATCATCCATCCGCTGCAGGAACAGCCCCTGACGTTCGATCTCCTCCAGCTGCATCTGGCCATTCTCTTCGCCGGTGACGCGAACGATTAACGCGTCGTTCATTGAGCGCAGCAGCGAACTCTTCAGCAAAAAGTTGCGCGTGCGGGCGTCGACGTTATCCAGCACTTCATCCACCAGATAATCCGACAGATGGCTGGCGTTAATCCCGGCGAGTCGGCGGGCGGAGTGTTGGGCGGAGGAGTTATTCTGGCGGGCGGAGAGGGCGATGAGCTGCAGCGCGGTGGCCCACCCGGCGACGTCGTCGCACAGCCGGCTGCTGTCGTCGGCTTCGATAGGCGACGTCAGACGGCAGTCGAAAAATTGTTTCGCTTCCTGGTGGGTAAAGGCCAGCTGCTGGCTGCCAATCTCCAGCAGCTGATCGCGGACGCGCAGGTTGGCAATCCCCAGCTGCGGCAGATTCCGCGACAGGACCACGAGGGTCATATTCTCCGGCTGATGGCGGAGGAAAAAGCGCATCGCGTCATGGATCACCGGATTATTGATCAGATGGTAATCATCAATGACGAGGTACAGCGGGCGCTGCCAGTCGGCGAGTTCAATAAACAGCTGCGCAAAAAGAGAGGAGAGGCTGGCGTACTGGCGCTTTTGCACCATCGCTTCACTGGCCGCGCAGTGGTTGCCGGTGGCCTGCTGGATCGCCGCGATCAGATAACTGGCAAAACGCTCCTGCTGGTTGTCGCCTTCGTCCAGCGAAAACCACCCAAGATCGTTTTTACCTGCGGCCCACTGAGAAATGAGCGTTGTTTTACCGTACCCGGCAGGACTGGTGATCAGCACGAGACGATAATTGTTCGCGCCGGAAAGTTTCGCCAGTAAACGCTCACGAACCACGGTGTGTTCAAGGCGGACCGGACGACTTAATTTGGACGGAATCAACATAGTTCTACATTTCGCTGTGCAAGAGAGAGGTTGCGATTTTTTTTGCGCTTCGTAATTAATATCTAATAAGGTCGGTGATTATGAAATTTATTGCAAGTTATGTCCGAAGTTTATGCTCTTGAATTTGCTCTATGTCACAAATTTCGACATTGGTTGCGAATGGGGAAAAATCGCAGGCAGGACTCGTCGTCAGCGGTTTTTAGCCGGTGGTGAGCGGAGCGGGGAGAGATTAAATTTATGTCTGAAGTAGTTGTTTGTTTTTATTAAATTATTGTCAGTGATTTCTTAGAAGTAATCTTTTTTGCGGGTTAATGTGATGAAATGTGCTTATTTTCCCGGAGGTCTCTATTTATTTTTTTAATAACCCTGCGAAGGGCGGGAAAATTTTTGCCGCGTATTGGCCTGTAACAAATTTTTGGTCGGCAGAAATGGCATCTCGACTGTCATACTGCGGTGATTTTTACAGCATATTTTGGCCTTCTCACCCACACTATAGTGGTCAGGATCACACTTTTCGCTCATCCCCGGCACTCCTCCCTGTCTAATCCCCGTCGGGATGAGGACGATGAATCGGGAGGTCGGCACACTAGCGCCATCGTTTTAGTAAAGGACCCGGATCTCATTATGTCACAGACTTCATTTAACAAAGCTCAGTTTCAGGCTGCACTGACGCGTCAGTGGCAGCGTTTTGGTTTACAGTCCGCTTCCGAGATGACGCAGCGTCAATGGTGGCGCGCCGTCAGCGGAGCGCTGGCGGAACTTCTGTCGGCGCAGCCGGTGGCAAAACCAGCGCAAGGACAGCGTCACGTTAACTACATCTCGATGGAGTTTCTGATTGGCCGCCTGACCGGCAACAACCTGCTCAACCTGGGCTGGTACGAGGGCGTGAGCGACGCGCTGAAAGGCTATGACGTCAACCTCACCGATCTGCTGGAAGAAGAGACCGACCCGGCGCTGGGTAACGGCGGCCTGGGCCGTCTGGCAGCCTGCTTCCTCGACTCCATGGCGACCGTGGGGCAGTCGGCGACCGGTTACGGCCTCAATTACCAGTATGGTCTGTTCCGCCAGTCCTTTGACGACGGCCAGCAGAAGGAAGCTCCGGACGACTGGGGCCGCAGCAGCTACCCGTGGTTCCGCCATAACGACGCGCTGGATGTCCAGGTCGGTATCGGCGGCAAAGTCAGTAAAAACGGCGAGTGGCAGCCGGCGTTCGTCATTACCGGCGAAGCCTGGGACCTGCCGGTGCTAGGCTATCGCAACAACGTCGCCCAGCCGCTGCGTCTGTGGCAGGCCAAACATGCTCATCCGTTTAACCTGACCAAATTCAACGACGGCGATTTCCTGCGCGCCGAGCAGCAGGGCATCGACGCGGAAAAACTGACCAAGGTGCTGTACCCGAATGACAACCATCAGGCCGGTAAAAAACTGCGCCTGATGCAGCAGTACTTCCAGTGTGCCTGCTCAGTGGCCGATATCCTGCGTCGTCATCATCTGGCAGGCCGCAAGCTGGCCGAGCTGGCGGATTACGAAGTGATCCAGCTGAACGATACGCACCCGACCATCGCCATCCCGGAGCTGCTGCGCGTGCTGATCGACGAGCACCAGCTGAGCTGGGATGACGCCTGGGCGATCACCAGTAAAACCTTTGCTTACACCAACCATACCCTGATGCCGGAAGCGCTGGAGTGCTGGGATGAGAAGCTGGTGAAAGCGCTGCTGCCGCGCCATATGCAGATCATTAAAGAGATTAACGACCGCTTTAAACTGCTGGTGGACAAAACCTGGCCGGGCGATAAGCAGGTCTGGGCGAAACTGGCGGTGGTGCATAACAAGCAGGTGCGGATGGCCAACATGTGCGTGGTGGGCGGTTTTGCCGTCAACGGCGTAGCGGCGCTGCACTCGGACCTGGTGGTGAAAGATCTGTTCCCGGAATATAACCAGCTGTGGCCGAACAAATTCCATAACGTGACCAACGGCATCACACCGCGCCGCTGGATCAAGCAGTGCAACCCGGCGCTGGCCACGCTGCTGGATGAGACGCTGAAAAAAGAGTGGGCCAATGACCTTGACCAGCTGATCAATCTGGAAAAATACGCTGACGATGCGGCATTCCGTCAGACCTATCGCGATATTAAGCAGGCCAACAAAGTTCATCTGGCCGAGTTTGTGAAGCAGCGTACCGGGATTGAGATCAACCCGCAGGCGATTTTCGACATTCAGATCAAACGTCTGCACGAGTACAAGCGTCAGCACCTCAACCTGCTGCATATCCTTGCGCTGTACAAAGAGATCCGCGAAAACCCGCAGGCCGATCGCGTACCGCGCGTCTTCCTGTTCGGCGCGAAAGCGGCGCCGGGCTACTATCTGGCGAAGAACATTATTTTCGCCATCAACAAGGTAGCGGAAGCGATCAACAACGACCCGAAAGTCGGCGATAAGCTGAAAGTGGTCTTCCTGCCGGACTACTGTGTTTCGGCTGCGGAAAAACTGATCCCGGCGGCAGATATCTCCGAGCAGATCTCCACCGCGGGCAAAGAAGCCTCTGGCACCGGCAACATGAAACTGGCGCTGAATGGCGCGCTGACCGTCGGGACGCTGGATGGCGCCAACGTGGAAATCGCCGAGCAGGTCGGTGAAGAGAACATCTTTATCTTCGGCCACACGGTAGAAGAAGTGAAAGCCCTGAAAGCGAAAGGCTACGATCCGCTGAAATGGCGTAAAAAAGACAAACTGCTTGATGCGGTGCTTAAGGAGCTGGAGAACGGCACCTATAGCAACGGCGACAAGCATGCCTTCGACCAGATGCTGCACAGCCTGCTGCAGGGCGGCGACCCGTATCTGGTGCTGGCCGATTTCGAAGCCTACGTGGCGGCGCAAAAACGGGTAGATGAGCTGTATCGCGACCAGGAGGCCTGGACCCGCGCGACAATTCTCAACACCGCGCGCTGCGGCATGTTCAGCTCCGACCGCTCGATCCGCGATTATCAGCAACGTATCTGGCAGGCGAAACGCTAAAGGAAGGCCTATGGAGAGTAAACGCCTCGATAATGCCGCGCTGGCGGCGGGCATCAGCCCCAGCTATATCAACGCGCACGGCAAGCCGCAGTCTATCGCGGCTGTCACCAAACAGCGTCTACTGGATGCGATGCATCGCTCAACCGCCGCCACGAAAGTGGCGGTTAACCCGCTGCCGAACGTGAAGATCTTCACCCACGGCAAAAAAATGTCGCTGCCGGTGGCAGGACGCGGTGAGTATCAGTGGATCCTGACCACTGAGGACGGTAAGCAGTATCAGGGTAAAACCCGCGGCGGCGAGACGCTGCCGCTGCCGGCCAAACTGCCGGAGGGGTATCACTCCCTTACGCTCACCCAGGAGGGGGAGCGCTGGCACTGCCGGACCATCGTCGCTCCGGCTCGCTGCTATGAGCCGCAGCCGCTGAAAGAGGGGAAAAAGCTGTGGGGCACCTGCGTGCAGCTGTATACCCTGCGTTCGGAGAAAAACTGGGGGATCGGCGATTTTGGCGATCTGCGCGCCATGCTGCCGGAAATCGCCCGCCGCGGCGGGTCGTTTATTGGTCTCAACCCGATCCATGCCCTCTATCCGGCGAACCCGGAGAGCGCCAGCCCCTATAGCCCGTCTTCACGTCGCTGGCTGAACGTTATCTACATCGACGTCAATGCGGTTGACGATTTCCAGCGTAGCGAAGAGGCGCAGGCGTGGTGGCAGTCCGCAGCGACGCAGCAGGCCTTGCAGGCGGCGCGGCAAACGGATGATGTGGACTATACCGCGGTCACCACGCTGAAAATGACCGCGCTGCGTATGGCGTGGCAACGATTCTCTCGTCGTGAAGATGAGCAGATGACGGCGTTCCGCGAGTTTGTTCTGCGTGAAGGGGAAAGCCTTTACTGGCAGGCCGCTTTCGATGCGCTGCACGCCTGGCAGGTTCAACAGGACCCGCTGCGTTGGGGCTGGCCGGCCTGGCCGAAGGCCTTTCAGGATATCGACAGCCCGGAGGTGAAAGCCTTCTGCGTCGAGCATGAGGACGACGTCAGTTTCTATCTCTGGCTGCAGTGGCTGGCCTGGAGCCAGTTTGCCGCCTGCTGGGAAACCAGCCAGCGCGATGGGATGCCGATCGGCCTCTACCGCGATCTGGCGGTGGGCGTCGCCGAAGGCGGCTCGGAGACCTGGTGCGACCGTGAGCTGTACTGCCTGAAAGCGTCCGTGGGCGCGCCGCCGGATATTCTGGGTCCGCTGGGCCAGAACTGGGGCCTGCCGCCGATGGATCCGCATATTATTGCCGCTCGCGCCTATGAGCCGTTTATCGACCTGCTGCGCGCCAATATGCAGAACTGCGGCGCGTTGCGCATCGATCACGTGATGTCGGTGCTGCGTCTGTGGTGGATCCCCTATGGTGAAACCGCCGACCATGGCGCTTACGTTCAGTATCCCGTCGACGATCTGCTGTCGCTTCTGGCGCTGGAAAGCCAGCGTCATCGCTGCATGGTGATCGGCGAAGATCTGGGCACGGTACCGGTGGAGATCGTCAGCAAGTTACGCAACAGCGGCGTCTATTCTTATAAGGTGCTCTATTTTGAGAGCGATGCAGAGAAAACGTTCCGCGCGCCTGCGCTGTACCCGGAGCAATCAATGGCTGTGGCGACGACGCACGACCTGCCCACCCTCCGCGGCTACTGGGAAAGCGGCGATCTGACGTTAGGTAAAGCGCTGGGTCTCTATCCTGATGAGGTGGTGCTGCGCGGGCTGTACCAGGACCGTGAGCTGGCGAAACAAGGGCTGCTGGATGCGCTGCATAAGTACGGCTGTCTGCCCAAGCGTGCCGGTCATAAGGCCTCCCTGATGAGCATGACGGGGATCCTCAACCGGGGGATGCAACGTTATATTGCCGACAGCAACAGCGCCCTGCTGGGCCTGCAGCCGGAAGACTGGCTGGAGATGGCGTCGCCGGTCAATATTCCGGGCACCAGCACCGAGTACCCGAACTGGCGCCGGAAGCTTTCCGTCACCCTTGAGCAGATGTTTGCCGATGAACAGGTCAATAAGCTGATTAAGGATCTGGATAAACGGCGCAAGGCGGCGAGCAAAAAAGCCGCCTCCTGATGACACCCCGCCGCGCGCTCCTCTGCGCGGCGAAGAGGATGTCCGATAAAAAAGGCCGGTCCGCATCATGCGGACCGGCCTTTTTCTGTAGCGGGAGTGGCCTTACACCACCATCCCCAGCAGCAGACAGCCTACCAGGCCGCAGACAGAGATAATGGTTTCCAGTACCGACCAGGACCTGATGGTCTCGCCGATGGTCAGGTTAAAGTACTCTTTGAACAGCCAGAAGCCCGGATCGTTCACGTGGGAGAAGATAACGCTGCCGGAGCCGACCGCGATAACCATCAGCTCCGGGCTGACACCGGTGGTGGCGATCAGCGGCGCGGCGATCCCGCCCGCGGTGATGGCGGCAACGGTCGCCGAACCCAGCGCGATACGCAGTACCGCGGCGATGGACCATGCCATAAACAGCGGAGACATATTCGATTCGTGCATGATAGAAGCGATGTATTTATCCATGCCGCTATCCACCAGCACCTGTTTGAAGGCGCCGCCGCCGCCGATGATCAACAGCATCATGGCGATGATTTTAATAGAAGAGGTCAGGGTGTCGTTGATCTGCTCCATGGAGCGGCCGCGGTTCAAACCGAAGGTGAACAGGGCGATCAGTACCGCAATCAGGGTGGCCATGACCGGGTCGCCGAAGAATTCGGCAATCGGCAGGAAGGCGTGGCCCTTCGGCAGGATCATCTCGGCCACGGCGCGCATCGCCATCAGGATCACCGGAACCAGCGAGGTCCAGACGCTGACGCCAAAGCCAGGCATCTCTTCTTCAGTGAACACTTTCGGGTTATGCAGGCCTTCCGGGATCGGCTTATCAATGCCTTTCAGGAAACGGGCGAAAACCGGGCCGGCGAGAATAACCGTCGGGATAGCCAGAATGGTGCCGTAGAGCAGCGTTTTACCCATATCGGCGTGGAAGATGGTGGCGATCGCGGTCGGACCCGGGTGCGGCGGCAGGAAGCCATGGGTGACGGAGAGCGCGGCGGCCATCGGTACGCCGACGTACAGCAGCGGAATACGGGCCGAGGCGGCGATGGTAAACACCAGCGGCAGCATCAGTACGAAGCCCACTTCATAGAACAGGGCGAAACCGACGGTGAAGCCGGTCAGGACCACCGCCCATTGAATATGCTTCTTACCGAACTTATTGATAAGCGTGGTGGCGATACGCTGAGCGCCGCCGCAGTCTGCCAGCAGCTTACCGAGCATAGCGCCGAAGCCCATGATCAGCGCGAGGCTGCCAAGGGTGCCGCCAACGCCATTTTTGATGGAAACGATCACTTTATCCAGTGGCATACCCTGCATTAATCCGACGGCGAGCGCCACCAGAACCAGCGCAATGAAGCCGTTCATTTTGAAACGGATCATTAACAGCAATAACAGGGCAACCCCGATAGCAACGATGACTAATGGCATGATTTACCTGGCCTTAATTTGTTATGGGTAACGTCAAAGTTTGAACCTGTAGAGCATCCGCTCCGTCAGGGAGCAAAATAGTCTGGCACCGTAAACGCTTGCATTATCCTTACCCAGAGAAAGGATAGCTGGCTATTTTTTTGCCGGTGGTGCCTGAAGTGGATGATACGGGTAACATGTGAGGGTTGAGAATCACCTGACCGGGGAAAATGTTAAATATGAGACTTAAGTCATACTCTTTCCCCGGTTTTTGCCGGTCGTTTAGTGGGAGATGTTGCGCGGTAACACAGAAAGGAGCAAGGAGAGCCGGCGACAGGGTGCCGCCGGAGGAAAGGCTTAGTAGTAGGAGTGCTCGCCGCGCTGGTGCTCGGTCAGATCGCGAACCCCTTTCAGCTCCGGAAACTCGTTCAGCAGCTGTTTTTCAATACCTTCTTTCAGGGTTACGTCGACCATCGAGCAGCCATTGCATCCGCCGCCGAACTGCAGGATAGCCAGACCGTCGTCGGTGATCTCCATCAGCGACACGCGACCGCCGTGGCCGGCCAGCTGCGGGTTAATCTGCGACTGCAGCAGGTACTCGACGCGCTCCATCAGCGGGGCATCGTCAGCGACTTTGCGCATTTTGGCGTTCGGCGCTTTCAGGGTCAGCTGCGAGCCAAGCTGGTCGGTGACAAAATCAATTTCAGCGTCTTCCAGATAGGGCGCGCTGAGCTCATCGACATAGGCGGTCAGCTGTTCAAATTTCAGCGCCGTGTCGGTGTCTTCCACCGCATCCGGTGGGCAGTAGGATACGCCGCACTCAGCGTTTGGGGTGCCGGGATTAATCACAAATACGCGAATTTGCGTCCCTTCTTCCTGATTTGCCAGCAGTTTGGCAAAGTGCGCTTGTGCAGCATCGGAAATACGGATCATAGCGTTGGCCTAATAGTTGACTATTTTACTGGGTTATAATACGCCCATCAGCGGGGGTCTACAAGGTACGGCATATACACCATACCTGAACCGTCGCGGCGCCGTTTCGCAAAAGCAGGCGGGATATCTCGGCGACGGTGCTGCCGGTCGTGACGACATCATCCACCAGAGCGATATGGAGTCCCTGGACGGCAAATTCAAGCTGAAAGGCATTTTTCAGGTTCTGCCTGCGCAGGCGGGCATTGAGCGAATGCTGCACGGCGCCCGCTCGCTGGCGCGTCAGGCCGTCGCGACGCCAGACGCACCCACGCCAGCGGGCCAACGGTCGGCACAGCTCATCGCACTGATTATAACCCCGGCGCCAGCGGCGGCGATGCCACAGCGGCACGCCGACCAGCGCGTCTACCGGCGGCAAATCGTCGCGCTGTTTAAGGCGCAGCAGCAGCAGGCGCGCCAGGGCGGGGCCCAGTTCCGGACGATGGTGAAACTTCAGCTGCCGCACCAGGTCGCTCAGCGGCGAACGATAGTCATTGACCGCCACCATTCGATGCCAGGGCGGCGGCTTTTGCAGGCAGCGGCCGCAGGGATGCCGGGACATTGCCGCCGGCAGGCCGCACTGCGGGCAGAGCGGGGGGCAGGCGAGCAGGGCGCGGCTGCAGCGAGAGCAGATCCCCCAGCGGGCGACCGCCAGCGGCATTTGGCATAGCCAGCATAAGCTGTGTGCTGTTAGCATATTTGGCCTTCTGTCCAGTAAAAAAGAGAACGGTAACGGATGAACGACATCTGGTGGCAAACAATCGGCGAAGGTGATTGTCATCTTGTGCTGCTGCACGGTTGGGGACTGAACGCTCAGGTCTGGGATTGCATCACGCCGCAGCTGGCTTCGCATTTTACCCTTCACCTGGTGGACCTGCCTGGCTATGGCCGTAGCGGCGGGTTTGGGGCGATGTCGCTGGAGGCGATGGCGCAGCGGGTGCTGGAGCAGGCTCCGCCTCAGGCGGTGTGGCTGGGCTGGAGCCTGGGCGGGCTGGTGGCCAGCCAGGTCGCGATTATGCGTCCGCAACGGGTGCAGGCGCTGGTAACGGTTGCCTCTTCCCCCTGTTTCGCGGCTCATGAGGACTGGCCCGGCATCAAGCCGGAGGTGCTGGCCGGATTTCAGCAGCAGCTGAGCGAGGATTTCCAGCGCACCGTCGAGCGGTTCCTCGCACTGCAAACCATGGGCACGGAGAGCGCCCGTCAGGATGCGCGGGCGTTAAAGCAGGCGGTGCTCTCGCTGCCGATGCCTTCCGCTGAGGCGCTGAACGGCGGTCTGGAGATCCTCAGAACCGTCGATCTGCGCCAGGCGCTGGTCGGGCTGCCGATGCCGTTTCTGCGGCTGTACGGTCGACTGGACGGGTTGGTGCCGCGCAAGATTGTCCCGCTGCTGGATAAGCTATGGCCGGAAAGCGAGTCAATTCTCTTTGACAAGGCAGCGCATGCGCCGTTTGTTTCCCATCCCGCGGCCTTTTGCGAGCCGCTGATGGCGCTGAAAAAACGGCTGGAGTAATTTTTTTTGCCGCGCCATGGTAAAAGGGCCATTCACAGCAATACTTAGGTTGTTACGGTGGTTGATTATTTCATTCCGCCACCGTGACCTACAATAACAACCTAATGGAGAGTAGAGGCTATGAAACTTGTTACAGGAATGGTTGCATCTCTGGTGATTGGCTGTCTGTCTTTTGGCGCATTCGCAGCGAAAGAGATCCAAAAAGAGGACGTGGCGAAGATGAATCTGACCAAGGTCGGCAGCATCACGACCTCAAGGACGACCTCGCCGATGGACGCCCGACGCGATCTGTCGAAAAAAGCTGATGAGCTGGGTGGAAAATACTTTGTGGTGATTGCCGGGCAGAAAAACGAAAAAACCGTTCACGCTAACGCTGACGTGTATAAATAATCCAGTCATAAAAAACGGGCCTGTTGGCCCGTTTTTCTCTGCTGTCACACTCGTTTTACCCCATGGCGCTGGCTGGCCTTACTCCCTTCATCGCAGCGCCCACCACTCCTGCTGGCACGCCGCTTTCCCTTCAGGACAGCTTTTACAGCTGCCGGAGAGGCAACCCTCGCTCGTTTCGCTGATCCGTACCACCTTGCCCATGGCTTCCATGCGTTCGAGCATGGCGTCAATCAGCGGCTGAGGCGTCCGCAGGCGGGCGCTGAGCTGTTTCGCCTCCATGCGGCCCTGCAGGGCCAGCATATCGCGGACTTCCATTAACGACGCCACCGCTCCTCCTTAGTGGCAATCGCCAGCCGGGCTGGAACAGCAGGAGGTCGGCGTTTTACGGGTGGCCAGCAGCGAGACGTCAACCCGGCTGCGCGCCCGACGCAGCAGACCGAAGAGCACCACGTTGAACAATACCACCGCCAGGATACACGCCAGGCTGTAGCGCGGATGGTCGCTAAAGCTGACGGTCTGGTAGTAGAGCGTCGAGAGCGAATAGGCGATATTCAGTCCCCACAGAATGGAGAAGGTCATCCAGCCGCGGCTCGATTCGCGGGCGATGGCGCCCATCACCGAGATGCAGGGGATGTAGAGCAGAACGAAGATCAGGTAGCTGTAAGCCGCCGCGGCGCTGCCAAATTTACTGCCCATCACGCCCATCGCGCCGGTGGCCATTTCGCCATCGCCTTTGCTGGCTTCGATGGGGTTGGCCAGGACGCTGAGGCTGAAGGTGTCTTTCAGTCCCTGCCATGTCTCGTCGACGGCCGCCAGCAGTTCTTCGCCGAGGCTGAAGGTCTGCGGATTGAACTCCTCGTTCTGGATATCTTCGGCGGTATAGAGGGTGTTCAGCGTACCGACCACCACCTCCTTCGCCATCGCGCCGGTAAACAGGCCCACGGTGGCCTGCCAGTTATCTTCATGTACGCCGATCGGTTTAAACACCGGAGTAATGACCCGGCTCACCGAGGCCAGCGCGGAGTCGTTGATGTTGTCGACGACCTTACCGCTCAGCGAGAAGCTGTTCAGCGCGCTGAGGAAGATGCTGACAATGACGATCACCTTCCCGGCGCGCAGCACAAAGCCTTTCAGGCGCTGCCAGGTCTGGATAATCAGGCTCTTGATATGCGGGACGTGGTACACCGGCAGCTCCATCACGAACGGCGAGGCTTCGCCGCGCATAATGGTGTGCTTCAGCATCAGGCCGGTGAGAATGGCCATCACAATGCCCAGCACGTAGAGCGAGAAGACCGCCAGCGCGCCGTTCTGACCAAAGAACGCGGCCGCGAAGACGGCGAAGATCGCCAGCCGCGCGCCGCAGGACATAAACGGCGCCATCATAATGGTCATCAGACGTTCGCGCGGGGCGTCGAGGGTGCGGGCGCCCATCACCGACGGCACGTTACAGCCGAAACCGACAATCAACGGGACAAAGGATTTTCCCGGCAGGCCGAGGGCTTGCATCAGGCGGTCCATGACAAAGGCGGCGCGCGCCATGTAGCCGGAGTCCTCAAGGAAAGAGAGGAACAGATACATCATGCCGATCTGCGGCACCAGCGGCAGCACGGTGTTGATACCGCCGCCGATCCCCTGGGCGAGGAACACGGTCAGCCACTCCGGGAAGTGCAGGGTGTAGCCCAGCCATTGAATACCGTGAATAAAGACCGCGACCGAGCCGGCGTCAAAAATCGGCTGCAGCGCGCCGCCGATGTTGATCGCCAGCAGGAACATCAGATACATGACAAAGAGAAAAATCGGCAACCCGAGGAAGCGGTTGAGGATCACCTTGTCCATCGCCGCGGTAAAGCGGCTTGGCTCGGCGGTCAGGGTGTTGCTGACGGCGTCGCAAATGGCGGCGATGGTCTGATAGCGCGCGTCAGCGATATGCAGCGCCGGGTCGTCGATCTCGTCGCTAAGATTCGCCAGGGTGATATCCAGTTTATCGGCGGCGTCGCCGGCATAGGCCCGGCTGTAGATGTCGCCCTCCAGCATCTGCAGACCGAGCCAGCGCCGTTGCTTGACCGGGATCTGCGCTGACATCTGCTGCGCCAGCAGGTCAGCTTCGCGCAGCAGCGGCTGCGGATAATGGACCAGCTCAATATCGCTGTTCGCCTGATGACGGTCGAGGGCAATCTTCAGCGCTTCGATCCCGCGTCCGCGGGTCGAAACCAGCGGAATGACCGGGCAGCCGAGGCGCGCGGCGAGGGCATCGATATCGATACGCACCTGCTGCTTTTCGGCAATATCCAGCATGTTCAGCGCCACGACGCAGGGGATCCCCAGCTCAAGCAGCTGCAGCGTCAAATAGAGGTTTCGCTCGAGGTTGGAGGCGTCGACCACGTTAATCAGCATGTCGGCCTCGCCGCTGAGGATGTAGTGGCAGGCGATCTGCTCGTCCAGCGAGGTCTGCGAAGAGATGGTGGTCAGAGAGTAGGTCCCGGGGAGGTCAACCAGCGTGACCTGGTGGTCAGTGGTGGCGAACACGCCCTCTTTACGCTCAACGGTGACCCCGGCCCAGTTGCCCACGCGCTGGCGGGCGCCGGTCAGTTGATTAAATAAAGTGGTCTTGCCGGAATTAGGATTACCAATTAAACCAACGGTTAATTTTTTCATATTTCAGACTCTTGTGCCGGGCCAGCCGTTATTGTGCAACCGCTTCCAGTTCGATTAAGGCGAGATCTTTTTTGCGTAATACCAGACTGACGCGTCGGGTTTCAATATGAACAGGATCGCCGAGCGGCGCCACGCGCACCACATGAAAAGAGGATCCGGGCAGCATGCCGAGGGAGAGCAATTTCTGACGGTATGCTGGGCTAATATCGCGGGAGAATCCAATGATTTTCCACGCACTATCAGGTGTGAATTGCATAGGGCCTACTTGTCTATCGCTAACCGAAGATGAATTGACCGGGCGTCGGGATGTCACCGCGCCGGATACCATAGCCAACGAAAAAAGAAAAAATCATTCTGAAAGTGATGATAATGAGAATGGTTTTTATCATCAATACATATGATGCGATCAACGCTATTTTTAAAGCGGAAATCACTTTTTTATTGATGTGCCGCAAAATCTGTCTGTGATCGAAAATGCACGAAATATTATTTCGGCGATCTAATGTTTAATTAAGGTTTCTTAAGTTAACGAAATGAAAATATTAATTTCGCTGTCTTCAGGCGTGGAATAAAAACAGGTTATCAGAAACAACTGAACCTGTTTTGCGCGTGATGGCGATGGCCTGGTCATGAAAAGAAAACTGCCCCTGAAAAGGGGCAGGGTGGGATTAGCGTTTTTTACCCATCGCCGCCGCGAGGGCATCCATCATCGCGCTGTTGCCGGCAGGCTGCGCTTCGCGACCGCGAGGTTTGGCGGCTTTCGCGGCCGGGCGGTTGCCCTGCGGGCGATCCTGACCGCCGCCGCGGCGGGCGTTGCTGTCGCCCGGCTGCTCGTCGAGACGCATGGTCAGGGCGATACGCTTACGCGGCAGATCGACTTCCATGACCTTGACCTTCACGATGTCGCCCGCTTTCACCACGGTGTGCGGATCTTCAACAAACTTGTCAGAAAGCGACGAGATGTGGACCAGTCCGTCCTGATGGACGCCGATATCGACAAATGCGCCGAAGTTGGTGACGTTGGTGACGGCCCCTTCCAGAATCATCCCCGGCAGCAGATCGTTCATGGTCTCTACGCCGTCTGCGAACTTCGCTGTCTTAAACTCCGGACGCGGGTCGCGGCCCGGTTTTTCCAGCTCTTTGATGATGTCGGTCACGGTCGGTACGCCGAACTTCTCATCGGTGAAATCCACGGCCTTCAGGTGGCGCAGCGCACTGCTATTGCCCATCAGATCTTTCAGCGCCTGCTGGGTAGCGGCCAGAATGCGTTCGACCACCGGGTAGGCTTCCGGGTGAACGGTGGAGGCATCCAGCGGGTTGTCGCCGTGGTTGATACGCAGGAAGCCGGCGCACTGTTCAAAGGCTTTCGGCCCCAGGCGGCTGACCTTCAGCAGCTGCTGGCGGTTCTGGAACTGGCCGTTCTCGTCGCGCCAGGCGACGATGTTCTGCGCCATCATGCGGGTCAGGCCGGCCACGCGGGTCAGCAGCGGCACGGAGGCGGTGTTCAGGTCAACGCCAACGGCGTTCACGCAGTCTTCCACCACCGCGTCCAGCTTACGCGCCAGCTGGGTCTGGCTGACATCGTGCTGATACTGGCCGACGCCAATGGATTTCGGGTCGATTTTCACCAGCTCGGCCAGGGGATCCTGCAGACGGCGGGCAATGGAGACCGCGCCGCGCAGCGACACGTCGAGGTCAGGGAACTCCTGCGCCGCCAGCTCGGAGGCGGAGTAAACGGAAGCCCCGGCTTCGCTGACGATCACCTTCTGGGCGGTGACCTTCGGGAACTGTTTCTGCACGTCGAGGAAGAAACGCTCGGTTTCACGCGAGGCGGTGCCGTTGCCGATCGCCACCAGCTCGACGTTGTGCTTCTCGCACAGCGCCGCCACGACAATCGCCGCTTTAGCCGCCTGGCCGGTGTGGGGGTAGATGGTATCGGTGGCCACCAGTTTGCCGGTACCGTCAACCACGGCCACTTTCACCCCGGTGCGCAGGCCCGGGTCAAGGCCCATGGTAGCGCGCAGCCCGGCGGGCGCAGCCATCAGCAGGTCGTGCAGGTTGCGGGCGAAGACGTTAATAGCTTCGTCTTCGGCGCGCTCGCGCACGGTACCCATCAGCTCGGTTTCGAGATGCATCAGGACTTTGATCCGCCAGGTCCAACTGACGACGCCTTTACGCCAGCTGTCCGCCGGGGCGTTATTCAGGCGCAGGCCCAGATGGTCGATAATAATCTGCTCGCAGTGGCTCTCTTTCGGCGGCTCGTCAAACTGCGGGTCAGCGTTTAAAGAGAGCTGCAGGACGCCTTCGTTGCGACCGCGGAACATCGCCAGCGCGCGATGCGACGGCACGGTGGCGATCGGTTCATGGTGATCGAAGTAGTCGCGGAATTTGGCGCCTTCCTCTTCTTTGCCGCTGACGACGGTGGAGACCAGGTGGGCGTTTTTCCACAGATAGTCACGGACCTTCGCCAGCAGCGCGGCGTCTTCGGCAAAACGCTCCATCAGGATATAGCGCGCGCCATCCAGCGCCGCTTTGCTGTCGGCCACGCCTTTATCGGCATCAATATATTTTGCGGCTTCCGTTTCCGGATCGTGGGACGGTTCGTTCCACAGCAGGTCAGCCAGCGGCTCCAGCCCCGCTTCGATAGCGATTTGCCCGCGGGTGCGGCGCTTCGGTTTATACGGCAGGTAGAGATCTTCCAGTTCAGTTTTGCTGAGCGTGGTGTTGATGGCTTTTTCCAGCGCGTCGGTCAGTTTGCCCTGTTCAGCGATGGATTTGAGGATCGCCTGACGACGGTCTTCCAGTTCGCGCAGATAGCCGAGGCGGGTTTCCAGATTACGCAGCTGCGTGTCATCCAGACCTCCGGTGACTTCTTTACGATAACGTGCAATAAACGGCACGGTGTTCCCTTCATCAAGCAGGCGAACGGCAGCTTCTACCTGTTCGGCTCTGGCCTGAAGTTCACCCGCAATAATGCGGCAGAGCGAATCATTCATCATGGCTTTTAATTCATCTTTAGGGTCAAAAATCAGGGACTAGTTATACGGACTGACGGCTGAAAATGCCAGTCGCGCCGGGCGTCTCTCGGAAAGTTCTTGTCTATTTAACGTATTCGATCTCGTTGACATACCAGCTGGCTTCGCCCGCCGGCGTGTTGACGATGGCCAGATCGCCAACCTCTTTTTTTAACAGTGCGCGCGCCATCGGCGAGTCGATGGAGATATAGTCTTTGCGGCCAAAAATTTCATCGTAACCGACGATGCGAAAGCGCTTGATATCGCCTTCATCGTTTTCAATCTCTACCCAGGCGCCGAAGAAGACTTTGCCCTCCTGCTGTGGGGAGTAATCGACGATCTTTAACTGTTCCAGACATTTGGTCAGATAGCGGACCCGGCGATCGATCTCGCGCAGGCGCTTTTTGTTGTACTGGTAATCCGCGTTCTCGCTGCGGTCGCCAAGGCTGGCGGCCCAGGTTACCTTTTTGGTCACTTCCGGGCGCTCCTGGCGCCACAGGTAGTCCATCTCCTGCTTCAGTTTTTCATATCCCTCGCGGGTGATCAGCGGCGTTTTCATCGTGAGTTCAACCTTCTGACAGTCTGTCGTTGCGCACAATTTGTAGCGCGTAATAATACCGACAGGATAAATACTGTGTCTTATGATTAAATGTATACTTAACCTGCTGTTAAATATGCTTTGTAACAATTTAGCCTGGAATATATACCAGATTTAGCTGGTGAGCGCGCCGGGCTTTTTTGAGAATACGCACTGACTATTGCAGTGAACCTTTGGGAGTACAAACAATGCAAGAGAATTATAAGATTCTGGTTGTGGATGACGACATGCGCCTGCGTGCGCTGCTCGAACGTTATCTGACCGAGCAGGGCTTCCAGGTTCGTAGCGTGGCGAACGCCGAACAGATGGATCGTCTGTTAACCCGCGAATCCTTCCACCTGATGGTGCTGGATCTGATGCTGCCTGGGGAAGATGGTCTCTCGATTTGCCGCCGTCTGCGCAGCCAGAGCAACCCGATGCCGATCATTATGGTGACGGCGAAAGGCGAAGAGGTTGATCGTATCGTGGGCCTGGAGATCGGGGCCGACGACTACATTCCGAAGCCGTTCAACCCGCGTGAACTGCTGGCCCGCATCCGGGCGGTGCTGCGCCGTCAGGCGAACGAGCTGCCGGGCGCGCCGTCGCAGGAAGAGGCGGTTATCGCCTTTGGTAAATTCAAACTGAACCTGGGCACCCGCGAGATGTTCCGTGAAGACGAGCCGATGCCGTTGACCAGCGGCGAGTTTGCGGTCCTGAAGGCGCTGGTAAGCCATCCTCGTGAGCCGCTGTCGCGCGATAAGTTAATGAACCTCGCTCGCGGCCGCGAATACTCTGCGATGGAGCGTTCCATCGACGTACAGATCTCCCGCCTGCGCCGCATGGTGGAAGAGGACCCGGCGCATCCGCGCTATATCCAGACCGTCTGGGGTCTGGGCTACGTCTTCGTCCCGGACGGTTCTAAGGCATGAAACGCGTGCGCTTTTCGCCGCGCAGCTCCTTTGCTCGCACGCTGCTCCTGATCGTCACCTTGCTGTTCGTCAGCCTGGTGACGACCTATCTGGTAGTACTGAATTTCGCGATCCTGCCAAGTCTCCAGCAGTTTAATAAAGTATTGGCCTACGAAGTGCGTATGCTGATGACTGATAAGCTGCAGCTGGAGGATGGCACCCAGCTGGTGGTGCCCCCGGCGTTTCGCCGTGAAATTTATCGCGAGCTGGGGATTTCGCTCTATTCCAATGAAGCGGCGGAAGACGCAGGCCTGCGCTGGGCGCAGCATTATGAATTCTTGAGCCAGCAGATGGCTCATCAGCTTGGCGGCCCCACTGAGGTGCGGGTGGAGGTCAATAAAAGCTCCCCCGTGGTGTGGCTGAAGACCTGGCTGTCGCCCAATATTTGGGTGCGGGTGCCGCTGACCGAGATCCATCAGGGCGACTTCTCGCCGCTGTTCCGCTATACCCTGGCGATCATGCTGCTGGCGATAGGCGGCGCCTGGCTGTTTATCCGTATTCAGAACCGCCCGCTGGTGGATCTGGAGCATGCGGCGCTGCAGGTCGGGCGCGGCATTATTCCGCCGCCGCTGCGCGAGTATGGCGCCTCCGAAGTGCGTTCGGTGACGCGCGCCTTCAACCACATGGCCGCGGGCGTGAAGCAGCTGGCCGACGACCGTACGCTGCTGATGGCTGGGGTCAGCCATGATTTACGGACTCCGCTGACCCGCATTCGTCTGGCCACCGAGATGATGGGCGAGCAGGACGGCTATCTCGCGGAGTCGATCAACAAAGATATCGAAGAGTGCAACGCCATCATCGAGCAGTTTATCGACTATCTGCGCACCGGGCAGGAGATGCCGATGGAGCTGGCGGATCTGAATGCGGTGCTGGGGGAAGTGATCGCTGCGGAGAGCGGTTATGAGCGGGAGATCGCTACCGCCCTGCAGGCCGGCGAAATTCCGGTACGCATGCATCCTCTGTCTATCAAGCGCGCGCTGGCGAATATGGTGGTCAACGCGGCCCGCTATGGCAATGGCTGGATCAAGGTCAGCAGCGGCAGCGAAGCGAGCCGGGCCTGGTTCCAGGTAGAAGATGACGGACCGGGGATTAAACCTGAGCAGCGAGAGCACCTGTTTCAGCCGTTTGTACGCGGCGACAGCGCCCGCAGCACCAGCGGCACCGGGCTGGGGTTGGCGATTGTTCAGCGTATTATCGATAATCACAACGGGCGGCTGGAGATTGGCTCCAGCGAACGCGGCGGGTTACTGATCCGCGCCTGGCTGCCGGTGCACCGGGTACTGGCGCCGATGAAACCGGCCAAAGAGAGCTGATCGCGCCCGCGGTTGGTTGGTCAGAACGTTGCACAATAAAAAGCCGGGCAAGCCCGGCTTTTTCATCTTTGTGCCCGTTAGCGCTGCGGCCCTGCCGCCACCAGCGCGGCGCCCGCTGGCGTATCGGTATACTTCTCAAAGTTCTCAATAAACAGCTTCGCCAGCTGATCGGCTTTTTCCTGCCACTGCTCCGGGGAACCATAGGTGCTGCGCGGATCGAGGATCTGGGGATCCACGCCCGGGAGGGCCGTCGGGATCTGCAGGTTAAACATCGGCAGGGTAAAGGTCTCCGCGTTGTCCAGCGAGCCATTGAGGATGGCGTCGATGATGGCGCGGGTATCTTTAATCGAGATGCGCTTGCCGGTGCCGTTCCAGCCGGTATTGACCAGATAAGCCTGCGCGCCGGCCGCCTGCATGCGTTTGACCAGCACTTCGGCGTACTGTGTCGGGTGCAACGACAGGAAGGCGGCGCCGAAGCAGGCGGAAAAAGTTGGCGTGGGTTCGGTCACGCCGCGCTCGGTGCCGGCCAGTTTGGCGGTAAACCCGGACAGGAAATGGTACTGCGTCTGATCGGCGGTCAGGCGGGAGACCGGCGGCAGTACGCCGAACGCATCGGCCGTCAGGAAGATCACTTTGGTGGCGTGACCCGCTTTGGAGACCGGTTTGACGATATTATCGATATGGTCGATGGGGTAGGAGACGCGGGTGTTTTCGGTCTTTGAGCCGTCATCGAAATCGATTGTCCCGTCGGCGCGCACCACCACGTTTTCCAGCAGGGCGTTGCGGCGAATGGCGTGATAGATATCCGGCTCGGCCGCTTCAGAGAGCTTGATGGTCTTGGCGTAGCAGCCCCCTTCGAAGTTAAACACCCCGTCGTCATCCCAGCCATGTTCGTCATCGCCAATCAGGCGGCGTTTCGGGTCGGTGGAGAGGGTGGTTTTGCCGGTGCCTGAGAGGCCGAAGAAAATGGCGACATCGCCTTTCTCGCCCACGTTGGCAGAACAGTGCATGGAGGCGATGCCCTTCAGCGGCAGCAGGTAGTTCATGATCGAGAACATCCCTTTCTTCATCTCGCCGCCGTACCAGGTGCCGCCGATCAACTGAATGCGCTCGGTGAGGTTGAAAGCGATGAAGTTTTCCGAGTTCAGGCCCTGCTCTTTCCACTGCGGGTTGGTGCACTTCGCGCCGTTCATCACGATGAAGTCGGGCGTGAATTCCGCCAGCTCTTCGTCGCTCGGGCGGATGAACATGTTTTTAACGAAGTGCGCCTGCCAGGCCACTTCGGTAATGAAACGTACGCTGAGACGGGTATCGGCGTTAGCGCCGCAGAAGGCGTCGACGATAAACAGGCGTTTACCGGACAGCTGCTGTGTTACCAGCCCTTTCAGATGCTGCCAGGTTTCCTGCGAAAGCGGCTTGTTGTCGTTTTTACCCTTGCCTTTATCGGACCACCAGACGGTATCGCGGGTGGTGTCGTCGCGCACGAGGTACTTATCTTTCGGAGAACGACCGGTAAAAATGCCCGTGTCGACGGCGATAGCACCGAGACTGGTTAATACGCCACGTTCGTAGCCTTCCAGGTTGGGGTCGAGCTCTTCCTGAAACAACATGTCGTAGCTGGGATTGTGGACGATATCCTGAACGTCATTGATACCATAAGCCTTGAGATCCTGCGGGGTTAAACCATGATTAACGCGCATGTCACTGCTCCTTAGCCAAGATGTACTGCTGTAAATTGTAGGGTTTATTACCGGGTATTGACCGCGACCAGGCTCATAGATTTACGTATCTCGACATTCTTCAGAATGACGAAAAAAACGGTGACTCCTGTCACGAAGTGAAGTGGATTATCTCAGGAAATGGCTGGATGGTGGGGTTAGATGTTTCTCAATGGTTAAAAAGTAATTAAAAAAACTACTGAAATGTGAATGTAATCGCTTTCCTGGAATAAAATTACGTAACTCTTTCAGCGAAAATCGATTCAACTCGTGAATAAATAAAAGTCAGACACCGGGCGACAAACCACATCGCCGCCCGGTGCCTGAAGAAGAAGTGAGGATTAATGGACCTGCGGATCGGCCGGAGAGGCGTTATTACGGATCTCGGCGATGTCCATGGCGTTGAAGATATAGTGGTTACCGCAGTAGTCGCAGTGCATATCAATCTCGCCTTCGTCGGCAAGGATGCTATCTATCTCTTCGTCCGGCAGGGTTTTCAGCGCGCCGGCGCAGCGTTCGCGGGAGCAGGTGCACTTGAACTCCACGCTCTGCGGATCGTAGACCGTGACTTCTTCTTCATGGTACAGACGCCACAGCACATCGTTCGCCGGCAGGGTGAACAGCTCTTCAGCCTTGATGGTCTCGGTGAGCGTCGCCAAGTGCTCAAAGTCGGCAGTCTGGGCATCCTGCGCCGGCATCACCTGCAGCAGCATCCCGCCCGCCATCGGCTGACCTTCATGTTCGCCGGTGCGGATAATAAGGCGCGTCGGCAGCTGCTCTGAACGCTGGAAGTAATCTTCCAGGCAGGCGGCCAGCGTATCGCCTTCCAGACCGACCACGCCCTGATAACGCTCACCCTCTTCCGGGGAGATGGTGATGACCAGATAGCCGTTGCCGACCATCGCTTTCAGATCCGCATCGTCCGCAATCTCGCCCTGCACGCGCGCGACGCCGCGCAGCTGCTGCTGGTTATTGCCATTGATGACCGCCAGCTGTAAAGGCCCATCGCCCTGCAGCTGCACGGTGATGTCGCCGGCAAATTTCAGCGTCGCAGTCAGCAGACTGGTGGCGACCAGCAGCTCCGCCAGCACCGTTTTCACCGGCTGGGGATAAGTGTGATTCGCCAGAATCTGTTCCAGGGTTTCCGACACCGTCACCAGCTCACCGCGCACGGCATAGTTTTCAAACAGATAACGATGTAATTGATCGTGTTGAGTCATAATCATCTCTCTTTCTGGCGCGAGTTACTCACTCTCGCCGTGTTTAAATCTCATCAGGTCGCGGCGCTCTTTCTTGTCCGGACGTCTGTCAGGGTGCGGCATGGTCAGGGCGTTCATTTTGCGCGCCAGGGCCATTTTTTCACGCTTCTCGATACTCTCAGCCGTCTCTTCATACAGGGTGACGGCTTCGCTTGCCGGGCGGCGCTGTTCGGTGATACCGACGATGCGCACCGTCCGCTCGTCGTTGCCCTGACGCAGCGTTAGCATGGCGTCCAGTTCGACGATTTTCCCGGGCTTGCTGCGTTGTCCGTTGTAATGCACCTTGCCGCCTTCAATCATCTCTCGCGCCAGCGCGCGGGTCTTGTAAAAGCGGGCGGCCCAAAGCCATTTGTCCAATCTGACGGTTTCGGTAGGCTTCTCTTTCATCGCCTCTCCTTCGGGGTAAGCGAAGGGATCAGTCGTCGGTAATCATTCAGCCCCGGATGGCGCAGATACTGCTTTTCCGCCAGCCCGGAGTCGGGATTGGTAATGCCCAGGCAGTAACGAATGCCAAACTCCCTCGCGGCATCCAGAATTGCCTCGCTGTCGTCGACAAACAGCGTTTTATGCGCCTCAAGGCCGGTTTCCTCCGCCACGGCGCGCCACAGACGCTGATCCTCTTTCGGATAACCAAATGTGTGGGTGGAAAGTAATAAATCAAGGTGCGCATCCAGGCCGGTGTGTTTGAGTTTCACCGCCAGATTGTGGGGATGGGCATTGGTCAACAGAATACGTCGCTTACCGCTGGCCTTGAGCGCATCAAGGAACGGCACGGTATCCTCACGCAGCGTGGCGCGCGGACCCTGTTCGCTGGTCATCGCACAAATATCCAAACCCAGGCGCTCGCTCCAGTAATCCAGACAGTACCAGTTTAGCGTATGCTGCACGGCGTGATACTCCTGGTGCATGGCCTCTTTCGCCTGTTGCAGATTGAGGCCGCGGGCGGCCCCCCAGGTTTCCGGCACCAGCGTTTGCCAGAAATAGTTGTCGAAAGCGAGATCCAGGAGCGTGCCGTCCATATCCAGCAGAACGGTATCGACCTCCTGCCAGGCGATATCAAAATGCATGATGACTCTCCAGCGAGCGGGAAATGGGCGACAGGGTATCACACCCTGTCGCCGGGAAAATTAATCTTGCGGGTCAGACGACGAGGGGAGCAGCACCGGGTTCAGGCAGCTTTCGTAATATTTCTGAATCTCTTCCATACGCTGGCGATGGCGTTGATAACGACGCAGCGCCTGCACCCCGTGGTAAGCCATGCATCCCACCATCGACAGCAGCAGCAGGGTGATGCCCAGATAGCGCCACAGGCCGCTGCGGTCAGGAATGCGGTGCAGGTTGATATGCTGAGTGCCGTTGGCGTCAGTAAACAGATTGGTGACTATCCCTTCGGCATGGAAGGGGGTATGCATCAGCATACCGGCCAGCCGCCGCAGTTCCCCCCACTGCTCATGCGCCGGGTAATCATACAGGCTCACCGCCGGCCACGGCTGATTGACCAGCACGCTGCCCTCGTCGCTGGCGATGAGGAAGCCGCCCGGGGCCGGGCTGTTGAGCGCCTGCGCCGCCCGCGAGGTTTCACGCATGACAAAGGGGGCGGTTGAGGTGGTCACCAGATTCTCCAGCGACTCGGCGCTGACTGGCCGCAGCAGCACGTTCACGCCATCCAGTTTCCCGGCGGACGCACGCTTAGTTAACGTCTCCCAGTTACGGGTATTGCCGAGATTAACCAGCGCATTCTTCAGCCGCAGGCAATCATCGGCAGCGGAACAGAGATCGTTGGTTTTCTGAACGATATCGCCGAAATCATCCAGTAGCACCATGCCAGATTTCTGAATGGCGGAGCGCAGCGCCGGGCTGACGCGGGAGTCGTCGTCGGTTTCCGGGTGCAGCTGACGCTGGACGGACTGCATCAGAGCAGTCGCTTTGCTGACAATGTCAGACTCCGGCAGCGGCAGAGGAGGGGCATCGTTCCACACAATCTGCGAACAATCGAAAGGCAGGAACGGCGAATCCTCTTTGGCCGTCCAGCTGCCCGGCGTGCGGATGTTGCACATCCCGGTGCCGGTCAGGCGCAGCGTATCGCCAATGCGCACATGGGCCTTTTCCAGCTGGCTGACGGTCGTGGCTTCAATGGTCTGCGCCCCCTTCAGCCACGACAGGGTGAACTTAAACGGCATATTCAGCGGTACGCTGGCCCATAGCATGATTACCACCACCAGGGCGCCGGCGGCGATAATCGCGCTGCGCAGCCAGTACTGCAGCGGGAAGTTTTTCACTTCATCATGAAGCGACAAGTAGCGTCCCTGACGGGCTACATGGCGGTTGAGATAGATATCAATATCGGTCTGCTGTCCGAGGTCCTGGGCGATCCAGGGCTGCCAGTGGCGCGGATAGATGAGATCGATAATGCCCAGCGAGATATTATTGATATGCTCCTGATCGTTTTCGCCAAACAGCCCCCAGCGCTTAGGGACGCCGCGCAGGCAATGGATTTCGCGCAGCGAGGCGCGGCGCGGCGGGGCATAGATCCCCAATAGGCCGGCGGCGAGCAGCAGCAAACCGGCAGCCACCAGCCATGGGGTAAAGACGGCAGGCCCAATCAGACTGAAATAAAAGAACAGGAAAGAGGCGACGATCAGGATCGCTTCGCGCAGACCATCCGGGCGGTTCAGGGCGTGTTCTTCCGGGCTTTCCCGACGGATCTGCCGCAACTCTACCTGTTCGCTCTCTTCGCCGCGAATTGAGGCCTGGGTGGCCGAGGCGCGTTCCAGCGCGTAGCTTTGCGCTTCCTGACGATAGTCGCTCAGGGTATGGCCGTTAAGGGTGATAACCAGCGGCAGGCTGTCGGTGGGGATCAGCTCGACGCTGTTTTCATCGTTGATATGCTGTTCCCAGAACGGCGGCAGATGTACCTCCACCGAATCGAGAAAATAGCGCCATTTATTCGGCGCGTCGGTAGTGATCCCGTAGCGGGTGATGGCTCGCGTCACCCCATAGACGGTATCGCTCTGTTCGTTTAGCGCCAGAGCGACGGGCGCGCTGGTGGCGCCGGACGCGGGAACCTGCTGGGCGCGGCTCAGTTCGGCAAGATACTTTTCGATGGCCTGGCGCTCATCGGCCGCGATCGGCCGCGTGGTGGCATCGCTAAAGGCGTGCAGTAGAGGGAGCCGGCGGCGTCTGGCGTGCGTGCGATACCACCATCCAATGAGCAATACGCAGATTAGCAGAGCTGTAAGGAATATCAGAAAGGTGCCCATGCCCATCCCATCATAGTTATATTTTTCTTACGAAATCGTCGGTGAACGTGAAGACTAACGTCAAGCTGCAGTGTTAGCGGCGCACCTGCTTGCAGGGTAGTAAATATGTCATGCAGCAGCGTATTAGCTTACCAAAAACGTTAAAGGCCAGAAATCGGTAAATTCTCAAAGAGAATTCAAGCTATTGACTTTTTTATCTTTATTACTTTTCCCTTTGCAGGGAAAAGGTTACAACTCTGTAAATAAGTAGCGATTTGGATTGCCGAAAGCGTGTTGCGTATCGCACAATGACTGCTTAATCACAGCATAGACCGATGACAATGAGCAAATCATTACAAAAACCCACCATTCTCAATGTTGAAACTGTCGCCCGTTCGCGCCTCTTTAATGTCGAAAGCGTCGATCTGGAATTCAGCAACGGTGTGCGTCGCGTTTATGAACGTATGCGGCCTTCCACCCGCGAAGCGGTGATGATTGTGCCGATTGTTGATGATCATATTATTTTGATTCGCGAGTATGCCGTCGGGACGGAATCCTACGAGCTGGGCTTCTCCAAAGGGCTGATTGATCCGGGTGAAACCGTGGATGAAGCGGCCAATCGCGAGCTGAAAGAAGAGGTTGGCTTCGGCGCCAATAAGCTGACGTTTCTGAAGAAGCTCAGTATGGCTCCCTCTTACTTCTCCAGCAAAATGAACATCCTGGTGGCGGAAGATCTCTATCCGGAGTCGCTGCCGGGCGATGAGCCCGAGCCGCTGCCGCAGGTGCGCTGGCCGCTGGCGCAGTTGATGTCGCTGCTGGATGAAGAAGATTTTAACGAGGCCCGCAACGTTAGTGCGCTGTTTTTAGTGCGGGAATGGTTGCAGGCCCAGGGCCGACTCTGAACGAGCGTTTACGCTAAGCAGCAATAAAAAAGCGCCCGCAGGCGCTTTTTTTGTCAGAACAGCTCGTGGGTTTCACCGCCGCCGTCAGTCAGGGTGGTGCCCACCTCATGGACCGCCTGCTGCGTGGGCTGGGTACCCTCAATAAAGTATTCCGCCCGGCTGTTGCCACCGTTCGCCAACTGACCGGTGCTGCGGTCAATATTCACCGTGACGATACCCGGCGGCGGCGTTAATGGCTCTTCCGGAACGCCTTCCAGCACGCTCTTCATAAAGCTGTCCCAGGCCGGCTGGGCGCTTTTGGCGCCGCCTTCGTAGCCGGAGATCTGATCTTTAATCGCCCCCGATGCGGTGGTCCGGCCAAGATCGCGACGATGATCGTCAAAGCCGATCCAAACCGAGGTCACCACGCCCGGTCCGTAGCCTGAGAACCAGGCGTCCTTCGAGCTGTTGGTGGTCCCGGTTTTGCCGCCGATGTCATGCCGCTGAAGGTCACGTCCGGCGCGCCAGCCGGTTCCCATCCAGCCCGGTTCGCCAAAGATGTTGCTGTTCAGCGCGCTCTTGATCAGGAAGGCCAGCGGGGTGTTGATCACATGCGGCGCGTATTCCTGGGCGCCGCTCTGCGCCACCAGTGACTGATTGGCCTGCTCCAGCTGCGGCTGCGGCGGCACGGTGCCATTCTGCGGTTCCGTCGAGGTGGCGACATCTTCCACATCTTTGTTTTCCAGCACGTTGGATTTTGGCGTATCGCCGTAAATCACCGGTAAATCACACTGCGGGCAGGCGATTTTCGGACGCTCTTCGAAGAGGACCCCGCCCTGATCGTTCTCAATCTTACTGATAAAGAACGGGTTCACCAGGAAGCCGCCGTTGGCCATCACCGAATAACCGCGGGCGACCTGCAGAGGCGTAAAGGAGGCGGAGCCCAGCGCCAGCGATTCGGTGTGGACAATGTTTTGCGCCGGGAAGCCAAAGCGCTGCAAATACTCGGCGGCATAGTCAACGCCCATGGCGCGCATGGCGCGCACCATGACCACGTTTTTCGACTGCCCCAGGCCCTGGCGTAAACGAATCGGACCAGCATACTGCGGCGGCGAGTTTTTCGGCCGCCAGTCGGAACCGGCTCCGGCGTCCCAGCGCGAGATTGGCACATCGTTGAGCATGCTTGCCAGAGTTAAGCCTTTATCCATCGCAGCCGTGTAGAGGAATGGCTTGATGTTGGAGCCGACCTGGCGCAGCGCCTGAGTGGCGCGGTTGAACTTGCTCTGGTTAAAGTCAAACCCACCGACAAGGGCGATAATCGCGCCGTTTTGCGGGTTAATGGAGACCAATGCCGAGTTGACGTCCGGGACCTGCGACAGCCACCAGCTGTCTCCCACTTTGCGAACCCAGATCTGCTGCCCGGCCTGCACGACGTCGTTGACTTTACGCGGGGTCGCCCCCTGCTGCGTATCGGAGATAAAGCGGCGAGCCCAGCGCACGCCGTCCATCGTCAGCGAAACGGAGTCGCCGTTAGCCAACAGCGCGACGGCCTCCTGGGCATTCGCGGAGGTGACCACCGCAGGAGAAAGCGGGCCAAAGCCAGGCTGGCGCTTCAGGGCGTCAACGATCTTTTTCGCCTCCCACGGCGTTTCGCCGACCTTCCACAGCACGCTGGCCGGGCCGCGGTAGCCGTGACGCATATCGTAATCCAGCACGTTATTGCGGACCGCCTGCTGGGCCGCCTGCTGGTTTTTGCGGGTAATCGTGGTGTACACCCGGTAGCCATCTTCGTAGGCCTGCTCGCCGTAGCGATTCACCATCTCCTGGCGCACCATTTCGCTCAGATAGGGCGCGGAGAAGGCGATTTTTGGCGCGTGGTAGCTGGCGTCGATGGGTTCGCTGCGCGCCTCATCGTATTGCGCCTGGGTGATGTACCCCTCGCTCAGCATACGCGACAGCACCACGTTGCGCCGGGCTGTGGCGCGATCCATCGAATAGAGCGGGTTAAAAGTGGACGGGGCTTTCGGCAGACCGGCAATCACCGCCATTTCGCTGAGGGTCAGCTGGTCGATAGGTTTGCCAAAATAGACCTGCGCCGCGGCGCCGACGCCATAGGCGCGGTAGCCGAGGTAAATCTTGTTCAGGTACAGCTCAAGGATTTCATCTTTGTTCAGCAGCTGCTCGATGCGGATAGCCAGAAAGGCCTCTTTAATCTTACGCATCAACGTCTTCTCGGGGCTGAGGAAGAAGTTACGCGCTAACTGCTGGGTGATGGTGCTGGCGCCCTGCGAGGCGTGGCCTGAAAACATCGCCACGCTGGCGGCGCGGAAAATACCCACCGGATCGACGCCGTGATGCTCATAGAAACGACTGTCTTCGGTAGCGATAAACGCTTTCACCAGCTCGGGGGGAATTTGCTGCAACGTGACAGGGATACGGCGCTTTTCGCCGTACTGCGCAATAAGCTCACCGTCGGCGCTATAGACCTGCATCGGGATCTGCAAACGCACATCCTTCAGGGTTGCGACGTCGGGGAGTTGCGGCTCTATGTATTTGTAGAGGCCAAAAATCGAGCCTGCTCCCAGCAGTACGCAACAGACTGCAAGGATCAATAGATACTTTACGAACTTCACCGGTGTTTTCCCATTTAGTTTTATTTGGGCAGTTTATAAACAAACGCGCGGTAGTATAAAGGCAAGCCAGGTGCATTGATATAGCCGGACAGTTTTGCCGGATAAGGAGATCGTAAGCATGGCTTTCAGAAACTGGCGGATCGGAATGCATATCCAACAAGATAGCATTGCCATTGTCGCGCTACTGTTTGAGCGCTCACACTGGGCGCTGCGCCGCTGGTGGCGCATTCCGCTGCCGCCAGGCCTGGTGCGGCAGGGGATGGTGGCGGACGTCAGCGCCCTCGGCTCACGGCTGGCAGCCTGGCGGCGGGAGCTACCGGTACAGCATCAGATCAATATCGCCTTTCCCGCGGCTCGCACGCTGCAAAAACGCGTGCCTTATCCCCAGTTCGCCCTGCGAGAGCGGGAACAGGCGACGTGGATAGCCAGCGCCATGACCCAGCAGCTGGCGATGCCCGCCTCCTCTCTCTGTATTGATTATGCGCCCACCTCGCGAAATGACGGCTGGCAGGTTACGGCGGCGCAGCGGCTGGATATCAATGTTCTGCGGGAGCTGGCAGGGCGGTTGCGGCTGCGGGTAGCTGCCATCGTACCGGATGCCAGCGCGCTCGGCGCTTTTTTCCCCTGGGTGACGGCAGCAGAGCAAGGCCTGGCGTGGCGGGATGAAAAGCACTGGCTATGGGCGACCCATGAGGCCTGGGGCTGTGACGCCTGCGATGCGATAGGGTCCTTGAGCCAGCTGGCGGGGCAGCTTCAGGTTCCTCTGCGCTTGTGCGCTGACGCGGGCGACGAGGCCAGTCGTTTTGATGTCTGGCAGGTGGTTCACCGCCGGCAGCCTCCGCTGCCAGCCGATGGCGATCGCTACGCCATTGCCCTTGGGCTGGCGCTGGGGGGGCGGGCGCCATGACGCATGTCGTTAATCTTCTCCCCTGGCGTGACCTGCGTCGCCGCCAGCGCCTGCGCTACACCCTGTTGTTAGCCATCGGTATCGTGCTGCTGGCGGGGATGATCCTGCTGGTGGGGCGAACGGCTGGTCTACAGCGCGACGCCCTGGCGAGGCTCCACGCGACGGCCGACGCAGCGCTGCTCGCCTCGCTCAAACAACGTGAACAGGCGATGCGCGAAGCGTGGCAGCAGCATCAACGCCAGCGCCAGCAGCTCCAGCGCAGATCGACGATCGCTGCCTGGCAACCCCGACTAATGGCGCTCGCGGCGGACCTGCCCGCTCAGGCATGGCTGACGCGGCTGGAGTACCAGGGGGCGCGCCTGACGCTGGATGGCCTGGCCCTCAATTTGCAGGCGCTGGCCGGAGTGGAGGCTTCTCTGGCCAGCGTCACGGGATTCGCACCGGCTAAAGCCGGCGGAACGCAGCGCGACGCCGAGGGGCGCTGGCGGTTCAGTTTCACCCTGTCGGGAGCGCGCGCCGATGAGGATTAATACCCTGCGCACCCGGGCGGGGCTGCTGATCCTGCTCGCGATGGGGCTGACGGGGGGCGGCGTGGCGCTTTGGCGCGATGCCCGGCCGCCGCTGGCGGCGCTGTCCCGCGATGGCGCTCTGCAAACGCAGTGGCGGCGGATCATGGCGCTGCGCATCCCTGACGGTGAAAGATCCGGGGAGCGCATCGACAAGCAGCCGTTCTCGCCCATAGCCATTCCGCTCGCCGGGGCGAAGCTAATCGCCTGGCATCCGCAGGGGAGCGGCGGAGAGATGGAGCTGGCTCTCTCCTGGCCGACGGTACCCGCTCTGTTTTCATGGCTGGCGCGCAGCGGGATGAACCCGCGTTCGTTCTCGCTGGAGCGCGAGGGGCAGGCGCTGCGCATGCGGCTGCAGCTGGAGGCGGAAGATGGTCGGTAAATGCTGGGTTTTGCTGTGGTTGCCGCTGTCGCTGCTGGCGGCCGAGCGCGATCCTTTTCAGCCGGTTGAGGATCCCTGCCGCGCGGCGCAGCTGTCGCAATGGCGTTATGGCGGCGCGGCCGGCGATGGTGCAGGCTGGATGGGTTTTTTGCAGGACGGAAGCGGCACGTGGCGACGGGTGCGCCTGGATGACCAATTGCCCACGGGCTGGCGGGTGAACCGGCTGACGGACAGTGAACTGGACATCGTCACGCCTCCGGGATGTGAACCGCCAGCGTGGCGCTGGCAACGTAAAGGAAAACAAGATGATGCGATGGATAAGCCTGCTTTTGCTGCTACCGCTGGCGGTGGTCGCCGCGCGAAATGATAAGCCGGTTTCGCTGGTCGTTGACGACGCGCCAGTGGCCCAGGTGCTGCAAGCCCTGGCCGAAATGAACCAGAAGAATCTCGTTGTCGCACCGGACGTCAGCGGCACGCTCTCCCTGCGCCTGCAGAAGGTTCCCTGGACCCAGGCGCTGCGGGCAGTGGCGGATAGCGCAGGCCTCTCTTTGCAACAGCAGGGAACGGTCATCTACGCACATACGCAGGCCTGGCAAAAGGCCAACCTGGCGCAGCGCGAAGCGGAACAGGAGAAACGTCTGCAGAACCTGCCGCTGTGGGCGGAGAGCGTGACCCTGCACTATGCCGATGCCGAGGAGCTGGCTAAAAGCGGCGGTAAGTTGCTTAGCGCCCGGGGAAACCTGATGGCGGACAAGCGGACCAATCGGCTGCTGATCCGCGATGATGCCCGCCATCTGCCGGCGCTGAAGGCCTGGGCGCAGGAGATGGATCTGCCGGTCGGACAGGTGGAGCTGGCCGCCCATATCGTGTCAATGAGCGAAACCAGCCTGCGTGAACTGGGGGTGAAATGGCGGCTGGCGGAGGCTGAAAGCACGCCGGGATCCGGGCACATCACCACCCTAAGCAGCGATCTGTCAGTCAACGACGCCAGCACCCGCGCAGGCTTTAACATCGGCAAAATTAACGGGCGCTTGCTTGAGCTGGAGCTTTCCGCGCTGGAGCGCAAGCAGCAGGTCGAGATTATCGCCAGTCCTCGTTTGCTCGCCTCTCATATGCAGCCCGCCAGTATCAAGCAGGGGAGCGAGATCCCCTATCAGGTCTCCAGCGGTGAAAGCGGCGCCACGTCGGTGGAGTTTAAAGAGGCGGTGCTGGGCATGGAGGTGACGCCGACGGTGCTGCAGCAGGGGAGAGTGCGGTTGAAGCTGCGAATAAGCGAGAACACGCCAGGCCAGGTGCTGAAGCAGGATAACGGCGAGGCGCTGGCCATTGATAAACAGGAGATCGAGACCCTGGTGGAAGTCCGCAGCGGCGAGACCCTGGCGTTGGGCGGCATCTTTTCGCAGAAAAACAAAACCGCCCGCGACAGCGTCCCGCTGCTTGGCGATATCCCGGTGCTGGGGCGTCTGTTTCGCCGCGACGGGAAAGATAATGAACGCCGTGAACTGGTTGTCTTTATTACGCCACGGATTCTGGCAGTACGTTAAGCAGGTTTTTCATGCTAAACACGTTTCAGGTGTTTGACGTGAGGACGGATTTAGCATACAAGGGGTACCGATTTGAGAGTCGGGTACGACATCAATCCTCCCTTTATTGTCCGGCGATTTTATTCAGTTGCCAAACCAGCCGGAGTATTGAGATAATTTTTAGTCTGACTCTCGCTCTATTGCATATGAGGTTTCAGTTCATGCCCTGCGGCGCTGGGTGTCTGCGAAGCGGGTTTATCATTAACGAATAGTCTTAGTAGTACCGAAAAAATGGCAGAGAAACGCAATATCTTTCTGGTTGGGCCCATGGGTGCCGGCAAAAGCACTATTGGGCGCCAGTTAGCCCAACAGCTCAACATGGAATTTTACGATTCCGATCAAGAGATTGAGAAACGCACTGGCGCTGATGTGGGCTGGGTCTTCGATGTTGAAGGCGAAGAAGGCTTCCGCGACCGTGAAGAAAAAATTATCAATGAGTTGACGGAAAAACAGGGAATTGTGCTGGCGACTGGCGGCGGCTCTGTAAAATCCCGTGAAACGCGTAACCGTCTCTCCGCCCGCGGCGTGGTGGTCTACCTGGAAACAACGATCGAGAAGCAGTTGGCCCGTACGCAGCGCGATAAAAAGCGTCCTTTGCTACAAGTCGATGCGCCGCCTCGTGAAGTACTGGAAGCGCTGGCTGACGAGCGTAACCCGCTGTATGAAGAGATCGCCGATGTGACTATCCGCACAGACGATCAGAGTGCGAAAGTCGTCGCGAACCAGATTATTCATATGCTGGAAAGCAACTGATTCTGGCTTAATAAAAGTGCGTCAGAGTAAAAGTCACTGAGGTGGATGTCGCGTTATGGAGAGGCTTACTGTTACCCTCGGGGAACGTAGTTACCCGATTACCATCGCGGCTGGTTTGTTCAACGATCCAGCTTCCTTCCTGCCACTTAAGTCGGGCGACCAGGCTATGCTGGTCACCAACGAAACGCTGGCGCCGCTTTATCTGGATACCGTCCGCTCTGCGCTTGAGCAGGCAGGGGTCAACGTTGACAGCGTAGTCCTGCCCGACGGCGAGCAGTATAAAAGCCTGGCGGTAATGGATACCGTATTTACCGCGCTGTTGCAAAAACCCCATGGCCGCGACACCACGCTGGTGGCGCTCGGCGGCGGTGTTGTCGGTGATTTAACCGGTTTCGCCGCGGCAAGCTATCAGCGCGGCGTGCGTTTTATCCAGGTCCCTACCACCCTGCTGTCGCAGGTCGACTCGTCGGTCGGCGGCAAAACCGCAGTGAACCACCCTCTCGGCAAAAACATGATTGGCGCCTTCTGGCAGCCGGTTTCCGTGGTGGTTGATCTTAACTGTCTGAAGACGCTGCCGAAGCGCGAACTCGCTTCCGGACTGGCTGAGGTCATCAAGTATGGGGTGATCCTCGACGGCGCCTTCTTCAGCTGGCTGGAAAACAACATTGATGCCTTGCTGGCGTTGGATGAAAAGGCCATGGCGTACTGCATTCGCCGCTGCTGTGAGCTGAAAGCGGAAGTTGTGGCTGCCGACGAGCGTGAAACCGGGTTACGTGCTTTACTCAATCTTGGACATACCTTCGGCCATGCTATCGAAGCGGAAATGGGCTACGGTAACTGGCTGCACGGCGAAGCGGTGGCGGCAGGTATGGTGATGGCGGCGCATACGTCCGAACGGCTGGGGCAGTTCCGCGAGCAGGATACTCAGCGCCTTATCGATCTGCTCAAGTGTGCAGGCTTACCGGTACGCGGCCCGCAGGAAATGCGTGCGCAGGCGTATTTGCCCCATATGATGCGCGATAAGAAAGTACTGGCTGGCGAAATGCGGCTGGTGCTCCCGCTCGCAATAGGAAGCAGCGAGCTGCGCGGCGGAGTGCCGCACGATGTGGTTCTTGGCGCGATTGCTGACACTCAGCAGGCGCAACAATAAGAAGGTCTGGCCGCGTTCGCGCGGCGTTATCATTTCGGGTGATGTGCAATAATCGTGAGCATAAGCCTTTTAGTGGGGTGTTAAATGGATGATTTCAAACCAGAAGACGATATGAAAGCCGATCGCAACGATCGTCGTGCTGGTCGTTCCCGTCAGTCTTCCGAGCGTGATGCCGATCCGCAGATCAATTTTGACGATGTCGATCTTGATGCCGATGAAGGCCGTCCGACGCGCGCCGGCAAGGCCCGTCGTGAGCGTGAAGAGGAAGAATTCGAAGAAGAACTGGATGCGGAAGATGAGGAGATGCTCGAAGAGCAGCCTGTAGAGCGTCGTCCGCGTAAGCGTAAAAAAGCGCCGGCGAAACCCGCTTCCCGCCAGTACATCATGATGGGCGTGGGCATTCTGGTACTGTTGCTGTTAATCGTGGGTATCGGTTCCGCGCTGAAATCGCCATCTTCTTCCAGCCAGCAGACCGCTTCCGGCGAGAAGAGCATTAATCTGTCTGACGACCAGTCCACCAGCACGCCAGCTGCCGGCCAGGATCAGACTGCCGCCAATACCACCACACAGCAGGACGTCACGGTACCGCCTATTGCCGCGAACCCGACCCAGGGCCAGGCCGCGGCAGAGCCGCAGGGCCAGCAGCGCGTTGAAGTTCAGGGCGATCTGAATAATGCGTTGACCCAGCAGCAGGGCCAGCTGGACGGCGCCGTAGCTAACTCGACGCTGCCAACTGAACCGGCAACCGTCGCGCCGATCCGTAATGGCGCCAGTGGCACCGCGGCGCCGCGCCAGACGACCGAACGTCAGACGGCGGCAACGCCGCGTCCTGCTGAGCGTAAGCACACCGTCATCGAAGCGAAGCCGCAGCCGAAACCACAGGCGGTGGCAAAAGCGCCGGTAGAAACGAAGTCGGTTCAGCCGAAGCATGTTGAAAGCGCGGTGACCACTGCCCCGGCGAAAACGACCGTCGCGGAAAGCAAACCGGTAGCCACCGCGCAGAGTAAACCTGCAGCACCAGCAACCACGACCACTGCTGCGCCAGCCGCAACGGCGGCCGCGGCAGCGCCGGCGGCGAAGAGCGGTAAAACGGCAGGCGACGTCAGCTCGATGAAATCTGCGCCGTCGGGTAACTATACCCTGCAGCTCAGCAGCTCCTCTAACTATGAAAACCTGAACAACTGGGCGAAGAAAGAGAAGCTGGACAGATATGTTGTCTATGAAACATCGCGTAACGGCCAACCGTGGTACGTGCTGGTGAGCGGTATCTATTCATCGAAAGATGAAGCGAAACGCGCGGTCACCTCGCTGCCGCCGGACGTGCAGGCGAAAAATCCATGGGCAAAACCACTGCATCAGGTTCAGGCTGATCTGAAATAATGCCGTGGGGTAGTCTTAAGCGCAGGATGCTGTCGGAGCTTTCTCCACAGCCGGAGAACGTGTAATTAGTTAGGCAGCATGAAAAAGAATCGCGCTTTTCTAAAGTGGGCAGGGGGGAAGTACCCCCTGCTTGACGATATTAAAAAGCATTTGCCGGAAGGTGAGTGCTTAATCGAGCCCTTTGTGGGCGCCGGGTCGGTATTTCTCAATACCGACTTTTCTCGTTATATCCTCGCGGATATCAACAGTGATTTAATCGGCCTGTACAACATCGTCAAATTGCGCACCGACGAGTATGTCGCTGCCGCCCGCGAGATGTTTACCCCGGAAAATAACGTCGCTGAGCGCTACTACCAGTACCGTGATGAGTTCAATCAGAGCCAGGACCCGCTGCGTCGCGCGGTGCTGTTCCTGTATCTGAACCGTCACGGTTACAACGGCCTGTGTCGCTACAATTTGCGCGGCGAGTTCAATGTGCCGTTTGGCCGCTATAAGAAGCCCTATTTCCCCGAGGCTGAGCTCTATCATTTTGCCGACAAGGCGCAAAACGCTGAGTTTTACTGCGAATCTTATGAAGAGTGCATGCAGCGTGCGGATAGCCGCACGGTGGTGTATTGCGATCCGCCCTATGCGCCGTTGACGGCGACGGCGAACTTTACCGCCTACCACACCAACAGTTTCAACCTGGAGCAACAGGTGCTGCTGGCGCAAAAGGCGGAATCGCTGATGAAGAAACGGATCCCGGTGCTGATTTCCAACCACCGCACGCCGTTGACGCAGGAGTGGTATAAAAACGCGGCAGAAACGCATATTGTGAAGGTTCGGCGCAGCATCAGCAGCAACGGTGGTACGCGTAAAAAGGTGGACGAGCTCTTAGCGCTCTACCGTCCGCCTAAGACCAAATAAATTTCAAGGAGATGCGGATGAAGCAGTATTTGATTGCCCCTTCGATTCTGTCGGCTGATTTTGCCCGTCTGGGTGAGGATACCGCGAAGGCGCTGGCGGCGGGTGCGGATGTCGTGCACTTCGACGTCATGGACAACCACTACGTGCCGAACCTGACGATTGGCCCGATGGTGCTGAAGTCGCTGCGTAACTACGGTATTACCGCGCCGATCGACGTCCACCTGATGGTGAAGCCGGTCGACCGCATCATTCCTGATTTTGCCGAAGCTGGCGCCAGCATCATCACCTTCCACCCGGAAGCCTCCGAACACGTCGACCGCAGCCTGCAGCTTATCAAAGAGCACGGCTGTAAAGCGGGCCTGGTGTTTAACCCCGCGACGCCGCTGAGCTATCTCGATTATGTGATGGATAAGCTGGACGTCATCCTGCTGATGTCGGTTAACCCGGGGTTTGGCGGCCAGTCCTTTATTCCCCAGACGCTGGATAAACTACGTGAAGTGCGCCAGCGCATCGATGCGTCCGGCTACGACATCCGTCTGGAAGTGGATGGCGGGGTGAAAGCGAGCAATATCGGCGAAATCGCCGCGGCGGGCGCGGATATGTTCGTTGCCGGTTCGGCGATCTTCGGCCAGCCGGACTACAAGAAAGTGATTGATCAAATGCGTAGTGAATTAGCGAAGGTGAGTCATGGATAAATTACAGGCGATCCGCGGCATCGCGTTTGATCTCGACGGCACGCTAGTGGACAGCGCGCCGGGTCTGACCGCCGCCGTTGATAACGCCCTCTACGCCCTGGAACTGCCGGTGGCGGGAGAAGAGCGCGTCGTAACCTGGATCGGCAACGGCGCCGATGTCCTGATGGAGCGGGCGCTGAGCTGGGCTCGCCAGGAGCGTGCCACGTTACGTGCGGCGATGGGCAAGCCTTCCGTCGACGATCATGATATTCCGCAAGACGAACAGCTGCGCATTTTGCGTAAACTGTTTGACCGCTATTACGCCGAAGCGGCGGAAGAGGGCAGTTTCCTGTTTCCGGCAGTGGCCGATACGCTCGGCGCGCTGCAGGGCAAAGGTCTGCCGCTGGCGTTGGTGACCAATAAGCCGACGCCGTTCGTCGCCCCGCTGCTGGACGCGCTCGATATTGCGAAATATTTTACCGTGGTGATCGGCGGCGATGACGTCCAGAACAAAAAGCCGCATCCGGAACCGCTGCTGCTGGTAGCGCAAAAGCTCGGCCTGACGCCGGAGGCGCTGCTGTTCGTCGGCGATTCACGTAATGATATTCAGGCGGCCAAAGCGGCTGGCTGCTGCTCGGTTGGCCTGACCTACGGTTATAACTATGGCGAACCGCTTGCGCTGAGCGAGCCGGACTATCTCTTCGACCAGTTTAATGAACTCTTACCCGCTCTCGGGTTACCGCACAGTGAAACTCAGGAATTGAAACATGACTAAGCCCATCGTTTTTAGTGGCGCACAGCCCTCAGGTGAACTGACCATTGGCAACTACATGGGTGCGCTGCGTCAGTGGGTAAACATGCAGGACGATTACCACTGCATCTATTGCATCGTGGATCAGCACGCCATCACCGTGCGCCAGGATCCGCAGCAGCTGCGTAAGGCGACGCTGGACACCCTGGCGCTGTATCTGGCCTGCGGCATCGACCCGCAGAAAAGCACTATCTTCGTTCAGTCGCACGTGCCGGAACACGCCCAGTTAGGCTGGGCGTTGAACTGCTACACCTATTTCGGCGAACTGAGCCGCATGACCCAGTTTAAAGACAAGTCCGCGCGCTACGCGGAGAACATCAACGCCGGTCTGTTTGATTATCCGGTACTGATGGCCGCTGACATCCTGCTGTACCAGACCAACCAGGTTCCGGTGGGCGAAGATCAGAAACAGCACCTTGAACTGAGTCGCGATATCGCCCAGCGTTTTAACGCCATCTACGGCGATATTTTTAAAGTGCCTGAGCCGTTTATCCCTAAATCCGGCGCGCGCGTGATGTCGCTGCTGGAGCCGACGAAAAAGATGTCCAAGTCCGACGACAACCGCAACAACGTCATCGGCCTGCTGGAAGACCCGAAATCGGTGGTCAAGAAGATCAAACGTGCGGTCACCGATTCCGACGAGCCGCCGGTGGTGCGCTACGACCTGAAAGAGAAAGCGGGCGTCTCCAACCTGCTGGATATCCTCTCCGCGGTCACCGGGAAAACCATTCCTGAGCTGGAGCAGCACTTCGAAGGCAAAATGTATGGCCACCTGAAAGGCGAAGTCGCCGACGCGGTATCGGGCATGCTGATTGACCTGCAGGAGCGCTATCACCGTTTCCGTAACGACGAAGCGTTTCTCAATCAGGTGATGAAAGACGGCGCAGAAAAGGCCAGCGCGCGGGCTTCTCAAACCCTGAAAGCGGTATACGAAGCGATTGGCTTTGTCGCCAAGCCGTAAGCGACGCAACAGGTAAACAGGGCGGGATTATCCCGCCCTTTTTTATGCCTGTCGTTCACGCCGCGAGGCGAAGGTTAGTGGTTCGAGAACCAGTTCAGTTTATCCCGCAGGCCGACCACCCGGCCGACAATGATCAGCGCCGGGCTGGCCATCTGCTGCGCCAGAATATCCAGCTGTCCTAAGGTGCCGCTGACCACTTTTTGCGTCACGGCGGTGCCGTTCTCGACGATGGCGGCAGGCATATCTTCCGCCATGCCGTGGGCGATAAGCTTCTCGCGGATCGCCGGCGCCTGGTTCAGACCCATGTAGAACACCAGAGTCTGCTTCTCCACCGCCAGGTTCGCCCAGTCCAGCTCGCCGCCGGTTTTCAGATGGCCGGTGACCAGGCGCACGCCCTGGGCGAAATCGCGATGGGTCAACGGGATCCCCGAGTAGGCGGAGCAGCCGGAGGCGGCGGTGATGCCTGGCACAACCGAGAAGGGGATGCCCGCCTCGCAGAGGGTCTCCAGCTCCTCTCCGCCGCGGCCAAAGATAAAGGGATCGCCGCCTTTCAGCCGGACCACGCGTCTTCCTTTTTGCGCTTCGCGCAGCAGGATCTGGTTGATCTCCTCCTGAGGCACGCAGTGATAGCCTGAGCGCTTGCCAACGAACACCCGGTCGGCATCGCGGCGCACCAGATTCATGATGTCGTCGGAGACCAGTCGGTCATAGACCACCACGTCGGCCTGCTGGATCTGCTGCAGGCCTTTGAGCGTGAGCAGCCCGGCGTCACCGGGGCCGGCGCCAACCAGGACGACCTCGCCGCGATGCTCTAACGGCTCGGTCAGCAGTTGCTCGGTGGTATCCGCCACCGCCTGCCGATCATCATTGGCCAGCGACTGCGCCAGGCGGTCGTTAACGAACAGCTTCTCCCAGAAGCGTCGGCGTTCGCCTACGGTGGCAAACTGCTGCTTGACGCGAGCGCGCAGATGGCCGGCGTAGCGGGCCAGCTGACCAAGATGCAGGGGTAAGATTGACTCCAGCTTCTCGCGCAGCAGGCGCGCCAGCACCGGTGATGTCCCGCCCGAGGAGACGGCGACCATCAGCGGCGAGCGGTCGATGATCGACGGCATGATAAAGCTGGCCTGGCGCGGGGCATCCACCACGTTACAGAAAATACGCCGCGCTTCGGCCGCGTCGCTGACCTGCTGGTTCACCGTTTCATTATCGGTAGCGGCGATGGCCAGCCAGCAGTTGTCCAGCAGCGAGGGGATAAACTCCCCCTGCACCAGGGTCAGCATCTGTGAATCGGCCCACACCTGAAACTGAGGGGTAAAGTCGAGCGCATTGACCGTGACGTTTGCGCCAGCATCCAGCAGCAGACGGGCCTTGCGTTCGGCGACATCCCCGCCGCCAACCAGTAAACAATCCCGCTGGCGTAACTGGCAGAATATGGGTAAGTGATCCACAGAATAACCTCATAAAAATAAGGGGTAGAAAGTGAGTGGTCGTAGAATAGCAGCAAAGGTAATACAAAACATGCGACATATCCCGCACTCATGCGCTGTCGGTCAGAAGTGTTACTTATATCTCCCCCCGTGACCGGGGGGAGGAAGCGGGACTCACGCTTTAAGCTGAACGTGGCCGTCTTTTACCCGGGCGTCGAAACGGGCGATGGAGTGGCTCTCATCTTCCATGCACAGCCCGTCGCTCAGGCGAAAGCGCTGCTTTTTCAGCGGACTGGCAACCCACAGGGCGCCGTCATGCTCGGCGATAATTCCGCGAGACAGTACGCTGGCGTTAAAGAACGGATCAATGTTGCTGATGGCGAACACCCTGTCGTCATGATAGGGACGGAAGATCGCCACCTGCTGCTGACCGAGCAGGGCGCAGACGCCGGTGGCGGGCAGGATGTCGTCAATTTTGCAGATGTTTACCCACTGGCTCATGCTTTTTCCTCCACCAGAGTAACCGGGATACGCTCATACGGCGTGGCCGGGCGATGCTGGTCACGTTCCGGCACCACCTGAACGTTCGGGTCGCGCTGGTCGCTGTTGATAAAGTGTTTGAAGCGAGTCTGCGCCGCCGGGTTATTGACGGTCTCGGTCCACTCGCAGGCGAAGGCGGCGCGCAGGCGAGCCAGCTCCTCTTCCAGATGGTCGTTCAGACCGAGCTTGTCATCAATGATCACGCTGCGCAGATAGTCGATCCCGCCTTCCATGTTGTCCAGCCACGGCGCGGTGCGGGTCAGCTTATCGGCGGTGCGGATGTAGAACATCATAAAGCGGTCGAGATACGTAATCAGCGTCTCGCGATCGAGGTCCGCGGCCAGCAGATCGGCGTGGCGCGGCTTCATCCCCCCGTTACCGCATACGTACAGGTTCCAGCCTTTCTCGGTGGCGATGATCCCGACGTCTTTGCCCTGGGCTTCCGCGCATTCGCGGGTGCAGCCGGAGACGCCGAACTTCATTTTGTGCGGGGTGCGGATGCCTTTGTAGCGGTTTTCCAGTTCGACGCCGAAGCCGACGCTGTCGCCGACCCCGTAGCGGCACCAGGTGCTGCCGACGCAGGTTTTCGCCATCCGCAGCGCTTTGGCGTAGGCGTGGCCGGTTTCGAAGCCCGCTTCAATCAGCTGCCGCCAGATCTCCGGCAGGTCGTCTTTCTGCGCGCCAAACAGGCCGATGCGCTGGGAGCCGGTGATTTTGGTGTACAGATTGAATTCACGAGCGATACGGCCCACGGCGACCAGCCCTTCCGGGGTGATTTCGCCGCCCGCGGAGCGCGGAATGACCGAGTAGGTGCCATCTTTCTGGATGTTGGCGAGGAAGTTGTCGTTGGTGTCCTGCAGCGGCGTGTGCTGAGGCTTGAGGATGTACTCATTCCAGCAGGAAGCCAGCAGGGAGCCGACGGTCGGTTTACAAACTTCACAGCCGTAGCCCTGGCCGTGTTTGGCCAGCAGTTCGTCGAAGGTTTTGATGCCTTCCACGCGGATCAGGTGGAACAGCTCCTGGCGGGAGTAAGCGAAGTGCTCGCACAGGTTGTTGTTGACCTCGATGCCCTGTTTCGCCAGCTCGGCGTTGAGCACCTGGGTGACCAGCGGGATACAGCCGCCGCAGCCGGTACCGGCCTTGGTTTCCGCTTTCAGCGCCGCGACGGTATGGCAGCCTTTGTTGATGGCGGCGATCAGGTCGCCTTTGCTGACGTCGAAGCAGGAGCAGATTTGCGCGCTGTCCGGCAGTTTATCGACGCCGATCGACGGCTTGCCGCTGCCGGCGTGGGCCGGGAGGATCAGCGAATCCGGATTCTCCGGCAGCTCGATGGCGTTGAGCACCAGCTGCAGCAGGTTGCCGTAGTCGCTGGTGTCGCCGACCAGCACCGCGCCGAGCAGGGTTTTGTTGTCGGCGCTGACGATCAGACGCTTATAGACTTCTTTGCTTTCGTCAAGATAGACGTAGCTGCGGGCGCCCGGCGTGCGGCCGTGGGCATCGCCGATGCCGCCCACGTCCACGCCCAGCAGCTTCAGCTTGGCGCTGAGGTCGGCGCCGGTGAAGCTGTTTTCACTGCCGAGGAGGTGATCGACGGCCACCTGGGCCATTTTATAACCCGGCGCGACGAGGCCATACACGCGGTTGTTCCAGCTGGCGCATTCGCCGATGGCATAGATATCCGGGTCGGAGGTCTGGCAGCTATCGTTGACCATGATGCCGCCGCGCTGGGCAACCGCCAGCCCACACTGGGTGGCCAGTTTATCGCGCGGGCGGATCCCGGTAGAGAAGACGATGAAATCGACCTGCAGCTCGCTACCGTCGGCGAAGCGCATGGTTTTGCGCGCCTCGATGCCCTGCTGAACGATCTCTTTGGTGTTTTTACTGGTGTGAACTTTCACGCCCATGCTTTCAATTTTGCGCCGCAGCTGCTCGCCGCCCATATGGTCGAGCTGCTCGGCCATCAGCATCGGCGCGAACTCGATAACATGGGTTTCCACGCCGAGGTTTTTCAGCGCGCCTGCGGCTTCGAGGCCGAGCAGACCGCCGCCGACCACCGCGCCGCGTTTACTGCGACGGGCGCAGGATTCAATGGCGTTGAGATCTTCAATGGTGCGATAGACAAAGCAATCCTGGGTTTCCGCGCCTTTAATCGGCGGGATCCAGGGGTATGAGCCGGTCGCCATGATCAGCTTGTCGTAGAACACTGTGCGCCCGGCGCTGGAGTGGATCACCTTCTCCTGGCGGTTGATGGTGATGGCCCTTTCGCCGACCAGCACCTTGACGCCGTGTTTCTCATAGAAGCCTTCGCGGACCAGCGACAGCTCTTCTGCGGTATGGTGGGAGAAATAAGACGACAGGTGGACACGGTCGTAGGCGATACGCGGCTCTTCACAGAACACGGTAATGTCGAATTGTCCGGCAGGCGCCTTATCAAGAAGCTCTTCGATAAAGCGATGGCCAACCATGCCGTTACCGATAATAGCGATTCTGACTTTGCTCATTTTTGCCTCGATTTCTTTTCTATTACCGCCTACCTTAACGATTCAGCCATCAGGCTTATTGATGCAAATCAATGACAACTTCACCTACCACTTAATGGGTATATAATTGATTTGTCTGTATTTTTCTAAGTTGTGGAAAACGCTGACTTTTCCTTTTTGCTGATTTTGTGTACAAGAATTGGGTGGGTCGCGATTGGGGTTGAGTAGAAAACAAGCCGTATTGAATGGAGAGGTTGATATGACAGCAGCGCCGCTTTGGTTGATTCAGAACGTACGCCTGGCAGACCGCGACGGCCTGTGGCAGATAGCGATAGATAAGGGGCGCTTTGGCGAGATCACGCCGATGGGGGAGGCGCAGGACGAAAGCTACGAGGTGTTGAACGCTCGCGGCGGGCTGGCGAGCCCGCCTTTTATTGAGCCGCATATCCATCTGGATACCACCCAGACGGCCGGCGAGCCAAACTGGAACCAGTCCGGCACTCTGTTTGAGGGGATTGAGCGCTGGGCGGAGCGGAAAGCGCTGCTCAGCCATGAAGACGTTAAAGCCCGGGCGTGGAAAACCCTCAAGTGGCAGATCGCCAATGGCGTGCAGTTTGTCCGTACCCATGTCGATGTCTCCGATCCGACGTTGACGGCGCTGAAGGCGATGCTGGAGGTCAAACAGGAGGTGGCGCCATGGGTCGAGCTGCAGATTGTCGCTTTTCCGCAGGAGGGGATCCTCTCTTACCCCAACGGCGAGGCGCTGCTGGAAGAGGCCCTGAAGCTGGGGGCGGATGTCGTCGGGGCGATCCCGCACTTTGAGTTCACCCGTGAATATGGGGTGGAATCGCTGCATATCGCTTTCCGGCTGGCGCGGAAATATGACCGCCCGCTGGATATTCACTGCGATGAAATTGACGATGAACAGTCGCGCTTTGTGGAAACCGTTGCCGCGCTGGCGTTAAAAGCGGGAATAGGGCCGCGGGTGACGGCCAGCCATACCACCGCCATGCACTCCTATAATGGCGCTTATACCTCGCGCTTGTTCCGCCTGCTTAAGCTCTCCGGCATCAATTTTGTCGCCAATCCGCTGGTCAATATTCATCTGCAGGGCCGGTTTGACGACTACCCGAAGCGACGAGGCATTACCCGGGTGAAGGAGCTGATGGCGGCGGGGATCAACGTTTGCTTTGGTCATGATGATGTCTTTGACCCGTGGTACCCGCTGGGGACCGGTAATATGCTGCAGGTCCTGCATATGGGGCTCCACGTTTGCCAGCTGATGGGCTACCAGCAAATTAACGACGGCCTGCAGCTTGTCACCGACAACAGCGCCCGCACGTTTGGCCTGACGGATTACGGCATCGTCAGCGGCAATCCGGCTAACCTGATCATTCTGCCGGCGGAGAATGGCTTTGAGGCGGTACGCTGCCAGGTGCCGGTGCGCTGGTCAATTCGCGAGGGAAGGGTGATTGCGACCACCCAACTGGCGCAAACCTGGATCCAGACCGACCGCGGTGGCGAGGAGCTTTCTTTTATGAGAAACAGCCCCCTTGCGGACGCAAAGGGGCCGAAGGCTTAGTGAGACGCCGCCTGAGCGTTGTTCTGGCGGTGACGGGAGACGAAGCCGAGGATAAAGCACATCACGAACACCACGGCGTAGAGGCCGTTAGCGGTGTGCAGCGCGGCCAGCGGACCGCTGGCCGCCACAATCGGGCCGGTGACCACGAAAGTCAGCATGGTGCCGATGGTGCCGCAGGTGAGGATAAAGTTCACCAGCTTTGGTGAAGCGACTTTAGTTTGCTGCGAACCGAGCGTAATGATCGAGGTGTAGATGGCGCTGGAGAAGAAGCCCAGGGTCAGAATAAACCACGGCATATGCTCCGGCGAACCATTGATAAACAGGTACATCAGCACCGTCGCGAGGCCGGCGAGGACGGTTAAGATGCGCTGCAGGTCGAAGAAGCGCAGGATAAAGCTGAATGACCACATGCCGATCATGTAGGACATCCAGAAATCGCTCACCAGCTTGCCGGCATCGCCGAGGCTCATGCCAAGGCTCTTGGCATATTCCGGTACCCAGGAGATAAAGCCCAGCTGACCGAGGATATAGCACAGCGCCGCGACGGAGAGGAACAGCACGCCGATGCCCCACTTCTCTTTCACCACCGGCTGGCTGTTTTCGCTCTGCGCTTTTTTGCCGAGTACCGGGAAGTCACAGCCGAATGTCAGGACGAAAATAGCGACATACACCAGACCGATACAGGCGTAGACCCAGTACCACTCGATGCTGCGCGCCAGCAGGACCGCGGCGACCATCGGGAAAATCATTCCCGCCATGCTAAAGAAGGAGTCGGTAAACAGCAGACGCGCCCCGCGCTGACGGCCTTCATACATATGGGTGATCAGGAAGGTCCCGATCGACATGGTGATCCCGCTCACCAGGCCGAGAACGAACATTGATGCGGAGAACAGCGCCAGGCTGTGGCTGAGCATCAGGCCGGCCACCGCCAGCACCATCAAAATAAAGCCAAAACGCAGCTGAGTTTTCAGCGGCACGATCTCCATCAGCCAGGCATTGAGGAAGATGGAGATCAGAATACCGGCGTTCAGAAAGGTAAAGGTGTTGCTCATACTGGAAACGGGCAGATGGAAATAATCCGCAATGTTACCCATCACCATCCCGGTGACGATCACCAACGCGCCGGTCAGGGCGTAGGAGAAGAAGCTGATCCATGTGAGCTTAATACGGTTGCTGTTAGTCATGACTGGCCTGTGAATAGAAAGGTAAAGCGCGTTGACGCCGCGCCGGGCGGACAGATTTTAGTCGTTCAGGTGATGTAATTAAATGTTTATTGTGAAATACGTTATCTTTTGCATGTTTTAATGTGACTTGAATCACGTTTTTTCGGCGCCAGGGAGAACGTTTGCGCGGTTACAATTATTACAGCTAAGTAAAATTTGGTAAAAGGCTGGCCCAGGATGCAAAGGCTCTTTAGAATCAAGGCACTCGCTTTTATTCTGCTCCGTTAAGGATTTTCCATGCTCAAATCAACACTGGCGGCGATGGCTGCCGTTTTCGCCATTTCAGCGTTCTCCCCGGCCATGGCGGCAAAGGGCGATCCGCATGTGCTGCTGACCACCTCGGCAGGTAACATTGAGCTTGAGTTAAACAGCCAGAAAGCCCCGATTTCCGTGGATAACTTCCTGAAGTACGTTAACAGCGGCTTCTACAACAACACTACCTTCCATCGCGTGATCCCGGGATTCATGGTGCAGGGCGGCGGCTTTAACGAGCAGATGCAGCAGAAACAGCCTAACCCGCCGATCAAAAATGAAGCAGACAACGGCTTGCGCAACACCCGCGGCACCATCGCCATGGCGCGTACCGCCGATCAGGATAGCGCCACCAGCCAGTTCTTCATCAACGTGGCGGATAACGCCTTCCTCGACCATGGCCAGCGCGACTTTGGCTATGCGGTGTTTGGCAAGGTAGTGAAAGGCATGGACGTTGCGGATAAGATCTCCCAGGTTCAGACCCATAACGTCGGCCCATACCAGAATGTGCCGACTAAACCGGTCGTTATCCTCTCTGCGAAAGTGCTGCCCTAATCTTCCCACGGCGCGGTAGTCTATCGCCGCGCCGGTTGCCTCCCGGCATAACCTGTAATTGCTGCTTATACTTGTGGCACACAGGGGACGATAAGGGGGCGACGATGCGTCCACTCACCGATAAGCAAAAATCCCGACTCTGGGAACAGACACGTAATAGCAATTTTCAGGCCAGCCGTCGCCTCGAAGGCGTATCGGTGCCACTGGTTACGCTGACTGCCGAGGAGGCGCAGGCGCGCCTCGCGACGCTGCGGAGGGAGTATGAGCGATAAATTTGGCGATGAACGCGATCCTTACCTCTATCCGGCCCTGAACGTCCTGCGCAACCGCCTCGGCATCCGCCAGGCCAATACTCTGCAGCAGGCTGCCCTGGAGATGACGTCGCTGCGGGCGGCTACCCTGCCGCTGGGGCCGCGGGTGCGCGGCTTACCCTATCTGTGCGCTATTCATCATCAGCTGTATCAGGATCTGTTTGACTGGGCGGGTAGGCTGCGTGAAGTGAACCTCTACCTGGGTGATACGCCGTTCTGTCACTTTGCCCGCATCGAAGAGGAAGGGAACGCCCTGATGCAGGCCCTGGAGCAGGAGGATTATCTCTGCGGCCTGCCGCGGGATACCTTTATCGAACGCCTGAGCTGGTTCTATGGTGAAATTAATGTGCTGCACCCTTTTCGTCTCGGCAATGGCCTGACCCAGCGCATTTTCTTTGAACAGCTGGCGATACATGCCGGCTACCTTCTTGACTGGCGTGACGTCGATCCTGCCGCCTGGAGCACCGCCTGCCAGCAGGGCGCGATGGGCGATCCGGACCCGCTGGCGGCGATCTTTCGCAAAGTGGTAAGCGAAGCGCGGGAATCTGAGTAGAATAGCCCGGTTTGATTGTTCCGGAGCCGCTATGATCCTGCTTATCGATAACTATGACTCTTTCACCTGGAATCTGTATCAGTACTTTTGCGAACTGGGGGCGGAAGTGCTGGTCAAGCGCAACGATGCGTTGACGCTGGAGGAGATAGCGTCGCTGGCGCCGGAGAAGATGGTGATTTCGCCCGGTCCCTGTACGCCGGATGAAGCGGGGATTTCCCTCTCAGTAATCCGTCACTATGCAGGGAAAACGCCGCTGCTGGGCGTCTGCCTCGGGCATCAGGCGATAGCCCAGGCGTTTGGCGCGACCATTGTGCGGGCGGCGCAGGTGATGCATGGAAAAACTTCGCTTATCGAGCATAACGGCGAAGGGGTGTTTCAGGAGCTGAATAATCCTCTGACGGTGACCCGCTATCATTCGCTGGTGATTGACCCGCCGACGCTGCCGCCTGAGTTTATCGTCACCGCCCGCAGCGCCAGCGGTGAGATTATGGGGATTCGTCATCGCGACTGGGATCTCGAGGGCGTGCAGTTCCATCCGGAAAGCATCCTTAGCGAACAGGGCCATCAATTGCTGGCGAACTTTATTAAGCGGTGATTTCGGTTGCCATTGACTGACTTTTTATGCATATTTTGTGATTATATTATCATAATCATATCTGCATAACGAAGAGGGATGGGCAAGACATGGCAACTGAACAACCGGCAATCACCCGCGCCACATTCGATGAAGTTATTTTGCCAATTTATGCACCGGCAGAATTCATCCCGGTAAAGGGGAAAGGCAGCCGCGTCTGGGATCAGCAGGGCAAAGAGTATATTGATTTCGCCGGCGGTATCGCGGTGACGGCGCTGGGCCATTGCCACCCGGCGCTGGTGGCGGCGCTTCACGAGCAGGGCGAAACGCTGTGGCATACCAGCAACGTCTTTACCAATGAGCCAGCGCTGCGCCTGGGACGTAAGCTTGTCGATGCCACCTTCGCCGAGCGAGTGGTGTTTATGAACTCCGGTACCGAAGCCAATGAAACAGCCTTTAAGCTGGCGCGTCACTATGCGGTGACCCGCCATAGCCCATATAAAACCAAAATCATCGCCTTCCATAATGCCTTTCATGGCCGCTCTCTGTTTACCGTCTCGGTCGGTGGGCAGCCGAAGTACTCCGATGGTTTCGGCCCTAAACCGGCGGATATTGTCCATGTTCCCTTCAACGACCTGCAGGCGGTAAAAGCGGTGATGGATGACCACACCTGCGCGGTGGTGGTGGAGCCGATTCAGGGCGAAGGCGGCGTGACGGCAGCAACGCCGGCGTTCCTGCAGGGACTGCGCGAACTGTGCGATCAGCACCAGGCGCTGTTAGTCTTTGATGAAGTGCAGTGTGGTATGGGGCGTACCGGATCGCTGTTCGCCTATATGCACTATGGCGTAACCCCGGATATTCTCACCAGCGCGAAAGCGCTGGGCGGCGGTTTCCCGGTCAGCGCCATGTTGACCACCCACGAGATCGCCAGCGCCTTCCATGCCGGTTCCCATGGGTCAACCTACGGCGGCAACCCGCTGGCCTGCGCGGTCGCCAACGCCGCTTTCGATCTGATCAATACTCCGGCGGTGCTGGATGGCGTGAACGCGAAACGCGAACTGTTCGTCAAACACCTGCAGCAGCTGGATGCCGAGTTTGATCTGTTCAGTGATATTCGCGGGATGGGCCTGCTGATTGGCGCCGAACTTAAGCCGCAGCACAAGGGCCGCGCGCGCGATTTCCTCTATGCCGCTGCGGAAGCCGGCGTCATGGTGCTTAACGCCGGGCCGGACGTGATGCGTTTTGTTCCCTCGCTGATCATCGAAGAGCAGGATATCGCCGAGGGGATGGCACGCTTTGCCCAGGCAGTGGCAAAGGTGATTAACGGCTGATCTTCCGTAGCCAGATGCCATGATGCGGCCGCTGACGCCATGCTACAGACGAGATAGTGTGCATGGTGTTCAGATGGCCCAGAATGCGTTGCAGATGCTGCTCCAGGGTGCTTAACGGACCGATCGGCACCTCGCTTTCCGGTGACTCCATAATATTGACATCCCCTGTGCTGCCGGGGCCATCGCTGTCCAGCCGCTGCTGACAGCGCTGCAGGGCAATCTCACAGGATTCGAGATAGCGCTGGGCAAGATCCGGGGTGAGCATCGTATGCTCCCGGGCCAGGGTGGTCATGGCGTTGATATGTTCGACGATAAACTGGCTGTGCGTCACCCATAGCTTCATATCTTCCAGGTAGTGGGTATTGAACCCCGGCTCCTGCATCGCCTGATTCAGGGAGTTGTAGAGCGCGTTGTGCGCCTGATTAACGCGCATACGTTGATAGGCCAGCGCGGGCGCTTTGGGATCGGGGCTGAGGATCAGGCGAATCGCCTGCTGGTCGGCCTCCAGCGCATCGTGGGCGTTTTTTTTCAGCAGGCCGCTCTGCCACTGCGGCCACAGCCAGACCATCCCGCCGAAGGCGATCAGGCAGCCGATCAGCGTGTCGATCAGCCGGGCGATAATAAACTGTTCGCCGTTGAGCGTCAGCAGCTGCAGGGTATATACCGCCGTCACCGTAAAGCCCACCATCGCCCAGCCATAGTGTTTGCGGATAATCAGATAGCTGAGCAGTGTGATCAGCAGCATCCCGCTCAGGGTGTAGCTCTCCGGAACGTGAAAGTGCAAGGTCAGCCCGGCGATGATCAGGCCGGCGAGCGTCCCCGCCGCCCGGTGGACAATACGAACCCGCGTGGCGCCATAGCCATTCTGGGTAACAAAGAGCACCGTCATCAGGATCCAGTAGGGCTTCGGCAAATGCAGGGCGTTGCCCATCAGGCTGGCGATGCTCAGCATCACGCTGATGCGGGCGGCATTGCGCAGCGCGGGCGATTTCAGCGAAAGATAGTTTTTTAGCGCGGGAAACAGCGGTAAACGACGCTCTTTGTCAGCCATCAGATCCCGGGCATACAGCGGGCGCTGGGTATGCAGCACCCGGGCGATGCGGCTGAAGTGCCAGGCGCAGAAGTGGCCGACCGGGTTGTCCGGATGCTGGCGGGCGATCTTTTCCAGGGCGCCGATCTGTTTATCCATCTGGAAGCGCTGCGGAAAGCGATGATAGAGCATGTCATCCGCCAGCACCCGCAGACGGGCGGCGACGGTCTGCGCGTTCCAGCGGATCACCGCTTCGGCATGGCTGCGTTCTACCAGTTTTTGCACCTCTTCCGGCTGATGCAGGCTGACCGAAATATGCTCCTGTAGATCCAGCCCCATCTGGAACGCCCGCAGAAGACGTTTGTGGTCGTTACGTTGGTTGGCGGCCAGCATATGCATCTGCTGATAGCACTGGGTGATTAAATCGACCACCTTCTGCTGGCGGATGAGCAGCGGCGGCAGGGCGGTCGAGGGATCGGTATGCTGGGTCAACAGGCTATATTTGGCTTCGCAATAATTGGCCAGTTCCCGGTAGAGCAAACTGAGCGACTCCCGCAGCGGCTGTTCACGCCACAGCCAGAACCAGAACCAGTTAAACACGCCGTACCATAGCGTGCCGAAGGCGTAGATCAGCAGCGGCTCCCAGATGGGCATATTGCCCGCCAGGCTGAGAGTAAAAATGGCGGCGATCAGCGACGCGGGCAGCAGGCGCGCGTGCAGCGAACTGATCTCCGCGGTGACGCCGAGCAATAGCGCCAGGCCGCTGAGAATAAGCGGCAGGGGAATCGCCTGGGCGAGCAGCAGCTGCACCACCAGGCTGCATCCGGCAAACAGACAGCCGCCGATAATCAGACGTTTAAAAAAGCGCTTATGCGGGGTGTCGAGGCCGGCGATGTTGCAGCAGGCGGGGACTAAGGAGAACAGGAGCCCCTGCTGGAGATGGCCGAGCAGAAGACCGATGGCCACAGGCAGACACAGCACCAGCGTTTGCCGCAGTGCATAGTTAACTTCCGGGTGGTAAATCAGCCTGCGCCACATGAGGGAAAAACAAAAACGGCGTACTGCAGGAGCAATACGCCGCTTAGCAACTTAACGGGTACCGTAGACGACGATAGTTTTACCGTGGGCGGAAATCAGGTTCTGATCTTCCAGCATTTTCAAAATACGGCCAACGGTTTCACGAGAGCAGCCGACGATCTGACCAATTTCCTGACGGGTAATTTTAATTTGCATACCGTCCGGGTGGGTCATGGCATCGGGTTGCTTCGCCAGGTTCAGCAGCGTCTGGGCGATACGGCCCGTCACGTCGAGGAAGGCGAGGTTGCCCACTTTCTCAGACGTCACCTGCAGACGGCGAGCCATTTGCGAAGAGAGACGCATCAGAATGTCCGGGTTCACCTGGATCAGCTGACGGAATTTCTTATAAGAGATTTCGGCCACTTCACATGCGGTTTTCGCCCGTACCCAGGCGCTACGCTCCTGACCCTCTTCAAACAGGCCTAATTCACCGATGAAATCGCCCTGGTTGAGGTAGGAGAGGATCATCTCTTTACCTTCTTCATCCTTGATGAGTACAGCCACGGAGCCTTTAACGATGTAGTACAGCGTTTCTGCTTTCTCACCCTGGTGGATCAGCGTGCTCTTTGATGGGTACTTATGAATGTGGCAATGAGACAAGAACCATTCAAGGGTAGGGTCTGTTTGCGGTTTGCCAAGCACCATGCGCGGTTATCCTCTGTTATAAGCTATCTCCGGGCGCCGACACTACACGGCGTCCGGGCATGCAATCGTATTGTTTCCCTATACCTGGGAAGCTGGCTGATGATTTTTCGACAGCCCGTAATGTGAACTCCTCTGCATACATGCAGTACATCAATGTATTACTGTAGCATCCAGACTGTTTTAGCATAGCTTTCGCCGCATGTCTCCTGGTGTCTCGCTTCAGCATGACGCAGGTCGCCTTCCGTTGCGAGAATTGTTATGTGCGCGTAATCTGACAAGAATATTGCGATACTGGAGTTAAATTTTATGCAAGCGCGTGTGAAATGGGTTGAAGGGTTAACCTTTATCGGGGAGTCCGCGTCAGGACACCAGATTCTGATGGATGGCAACTCCGGGGATAAGGCGCCCAGTCCGATGGAAATGGTGCTGATGGCGGCGGGCGGTTGCAGTGCGATCGATGTGGTCTCCATTTTGCAAAAAGGTCGCCATGAGGTGACTAACTGCGAAGTGAAGCTGACCTCTGAACGCCGGGAAGAGGCGCCGCGCCTGTTCACGCATATTAATCTGCACTTTATCGTCACCGGTAAGGCGCTGAAAGATGCCGCGGTCTCCCGTGCGGTGGATCTGTCGGCAGAGAAATACTGCTCGGTGGCGCTGATGCTGGAAAAAGCGGTGAAGATCACCCATTCCTATGAAGTGATCGAGGCGTAGTCTTCGCCTGCTGTTGTGAATTTTCTTAACCCCGGCCTGGCCGGGGTTTCTTCTGTTAGCCGATCTTGCGGCCTTCCATCAGGCGTTCGACCAGCGGCGCCATAATAAGCTCCATCGCCAGCCCCATTTTACCGCCCGGCACCACCAGAGTGTTCATGTGCGAGATAAACGAGCCCTGTAGCATCGCCAGCAGCCAGGGGAAGTCGATGTTCTGCAGATTGCGGAAATGGATCACCACAAAGCTCTCGTCCAGAGAGGGGATCGCTTTCGCGGCAAACGGGTTGGAGGTGTCCACCGTCGGCACGCGCTGAAAGTTGATGTGGGTGCGGGAAAACTGCGGGGTGATGAAGTTGATGTAATCTTCCATCGATCGGACGACGGAGTCCATCACCGCCTCCCGGGAGTGGCCGCGCTCGCTGGTGTCGCGAATGAGTTTCTGTATCCACTCGAGATTAACGATAGGCACGACCCCGACCAGCAGGTCGACATGGCTGGCGACATCATGCTGCGGCGTGACAACCCCGCCGTGCAGCCCCTCATAGAACAGCACGTCCGTCGGCTCCGGCAGCGGCTGCCACGGGGTGAAGGTTCCCGGCACCTGATTCCACGGCACGGCTTCGTCATAGGTGTGGAGGTATTTACGCGACTGACCTTTGCCATGGCGGCCATAGTCGACAAAGGTCTGTTCCAGCAGACCGAAGTCGTTCGCCTCCGGGCCAAAGTAGCTGATATGTTTGCCCTGATCCCGCGCTTTGCGGATCGCCATGTCCATTTCCGGGCGGGTGTAGCGATGAAAGCTGTCGCCTTCCACCTCCGCAGCGTGCAGATTTAGCTGCGCGAAGATTTTGCGAAAGGCGAGGCTGGTGGTGGTAGTGCCCGCGCCGCTGGAGCCTGTGACGGCGATCACCGGATGTTTGGCAGACATAACAACTCCCTGGTTAAACGATGTAGTGGCGTCGCCTTAGCCGTTAAACAGGGCGCGCGGCATAATATTGACCGTCTCATGCAGTTCCGACCACACGAGGACCGCCTCTCCGCGTTTCAGCTGCTGTTTTACATCGGCGACTTTATCGGCAAGTGAACGTTCATGTTCACCATAATCGGTGCCTTCACGTAACACAAAGCTTTCAATCAGGTTATCCAGCGTTTCGGGATCCAGATCCTGCCAGGGAATAATCATACGGGAACCTCCAGCCAGCGGTTTAACCAGTCGGGAATGCGTCTTTCCAGCCACATCTCCGGTTTACGCAGGGTGCCGCCGACGAAGCCAACGTGGCCGCCTTGTTCAGTCAATTGATACTCGACGTTCGCCGGCAGTTGTTCCTGCGGGGGAATGGAATGGTGGTCCATAAACGGATCGTCTTTCGCGTGAATGATGAGCGTCGGCTTAGTGATATCGCTGAGCCGCGGCATGGCGCTGCATTGCCGGTAATAATCCAGCGCATCGGCAAAGCCATGGATTTTGGCGGTGATCATATCGTCAAATTCCCGGATGCGGCGCATCCCTTTGAGCTGACGTAAATCGACGGGCAGAGAGCCAGGATACGCTTTCAGCTTGCGTGAGGCGTTGGCTTTTAACAGATTGAGCAGGTAGCGCTGATAAACCCGCGAGAAGCCCTTATCCATATGATAGCTGCAGGCTTCCAGCATGAAAGGCGCGGAGACGATCACTGCCGCATCCAGCGGGCAGCGGTCGCCTTCTTCTGCCAGCAGGCAGCCCAGCATATTGCCGCCCAGCGAATAGCCGACGGCGGCGGTCGGCGCGGGGCCAAACTCGCGCTGCAGCCAGTGCAGAAACCAGGTGCCATCTTCCGTTTCGCCGGAGTGATAGATGCGGTGATTGCGGTTAGGTTCGCCGCTGCAGCCGCGAAAATGCATGACTACGCCAAGCCAGCCGCGCTGCATCGCCGCGTGGATCAGTCCATGGGCATACGGGCTGTGCAGACTCCCTTCCAGACCATGAAAGACGACGAGGCGCGGCTTGTGGCACGCCTGGTGCGGGTCTTCGCTCCAGGCGAGATCGACAAAATCGCCGTCTGGCAGCTCAAGGCGCTGCCAGTGCGGGGTAAAGCGCAATTTACGGCGGATCAGCCGCGGCAGCATGGTTTGCAGATGACGATTGCCCGCGCCGCGCATGGGATGGAACTCACGCGAATCGTTTTCGGGGGGCGTCATGTCTGTGGGGATGATTTCAACCATAGCACCAGAATAATTAATAAACGTGATGATGACTATACCGCGCAGGGCGCGCAGGAGTTAGCCAATATGTGGTCTTGTGGCCAGTGACGCCAGGTTACACCACAACAAACCATTGATGGCACTGATGGCCAGACCGCGAGGGCGGGCAGAAATACACTCTGCCCGCGCCATAGTAGGCGCAGGCAGAATGATGACGCGGCGATTAGCCTTCCTGAAGCATGCGCTCCAGCTGCTCCTGTGCCTCCAGCCAGGCCATTTCGCACTCCTCCAGCCCGGATTTCGCGCTGGCCTGCTGCTGCAGGCATTCAGTCAGTTCTGCTTTACGCGAGGCGTCGTAGAGTTCGCTGTCGCCAAGTTTCTCTTCTGCACTGGCCAGCTGCGCGTTGAGCTTATCCATCTCTTTTTCCAGACGGGCGATCTCTTTGCGCAGCGGTTGGGTCTGGCTGCGTAGCTCCGCTTCCCGACGCTTCTGGTCTTTGCGCGCTTGCGCGCTGTTGCCGCTCTCTTTTGGCGCGTCGCCGCTCTGGGACTCCTGTTTTTGCGAGTCGCTGAGCCACTGCTGATAATCTTCCAGATCGCCGTCGAACGGTTCGACTTTGCCATCGTGGACAAGGTACAGATCGTCGGTGGTGGAGCGGATCAGGTGGCGATCGTGCGATACGACCACCAGCGCCCCTTCAAAGTCGATCAGCGCTTCGGTTAAAGCCTGACGCATATCGAGGTCGAGATGGTTGGTCGGTTCGTCGAGCAGCAGCAGGTTAGGGCGCTGCCAGACGATCAGGGCCAGCACCAGACGCGCCTTTTCTCCACCGGAGAAGCGGCGGGTCTCTTCGCTGACCTTATCGCCCTGGAAACCAAAGCCGCCCAGATAATCGCGCAGCTTCTGCTCCAGCTCCTGCGGCGCCAGGCGCGCCAGGTGCTGCAGCGGCGACTCATCGGCGCGCAGAAACTCCAGCTGATGCTGGGCGAAGTAGCCGAGCTTGATGCCTTTGGCGAGGCCGATCTCCCCGCTTACGGGCTGGAGTTCGCCAGCCAGGAGCTTAATCAGCGTCGATTTCCCGGCGCCGTTGCGGCCCAGCAGGCCGATACGCGACCCCGGCACCAGATTGAGCTTGATGGAGTCGAGGATAATACGCTCGCCATAGCCGGCGCTGACTTTCTCCATCTTCAGCAGCGGGTTAGGCAGGCTCTCCGGCTGGCGGAAGCTGAAGTGGAACGGGTTATCCACGTGCGCCGGGGCGATGAGCTCCATCCGCTCCAGCATTTTAATACGGCTCTGCGCCTGCTTGGCTTTGGTGGCTTTGGCGCGGAAGCGATCGATATAGCTTTGCAGATGCGCGACACGCTGCTGCTGGCTTTCGTACATCGCCTGCTGCTGAGCGAGCCGGGTGGCGCGCTGCACTTCAAACGAACTGTAGTTGCCGGTGTACTCAAACATCGTCTGCTGTTCGATGTGGATAATTTTGTCGACGATAGGATCGAGGAAATCGCGATCGTGGGAGATCAGGATCAGCGTCCCCGTGTAGCCCTTCAGCCACTTCTCCAGCCAGATCACCGCATCAAGGTCGAGGTGGTTAGTCGGTTCATCGAGCAGCAGCAGATCGGAGCGGCAGATCAGCGCCTGCGCGAGATTAAGGCGCATACGCCAGCCGCCGGAAAAATCGCTGACTGGCCGCTCAAGCTGTTCATTGCTGAAACCCAGGCCGTGCAGCAGGCTGGCGGCGCGGGAGCGGATGGTCCAGGCGTCGATGGCGTCCAGCTTGCCGTGAACGGTGGCGATGGCATGGCCGTCGTTGCGCTCGTTAGCCTGCTGGAGCGCGGCTTCCAGCTGGCGATATTCACGATCGCCGTCAATGACATAATCGATTGCCGGCTGCGGCAGGGCCGGGGTTTCCTGATTCACCCAGGCCAGCTGCCAGTTGCCAGGAAAGGTCATACTGCCGCCGTCAGCGCTTATCTCGTTTTTCAAAAGCGATAGCAGCGTCGATTTCCCGCAGCCGTTTTTCCCCACCAGACCGACCTTCTGGCCAGGGTTGATGGTAGCGGTGGCGTTGTCCAGCAGGACGCGTACGCCGCGACGAATTTGTAACGAGGAGAAAACAATCATAAGGCGCCGTATGTTCAGACTATGTTAATTTGTCATTATGATAATGTAGTTTGGAAGCGAATCGCTTCACCGGGCCGCCATGGTAGCCCAAAACGAAGACGATACACAAAGTCATTCTGGCTGTGTCAAAAAGCCGGGGCTGTGCAGGCCGCCAGAAGACCTACGGGAGGGGAATGATGTCTCAGACAGCGAAAGTGTTGCTGCTGTATGCCCACCCAGAATCTCAGGATTCCGTGGCCAACCGGGTTTTATTACAACCCGCCTTACAGTTGCCGAACGTCACCGTGCACGATCTCTACGCGCACTATCCGGATTTTTTTATCGATATTGCTCACGAACAGGACCTGCTGCGCCAGCATGAGGTGATTGTTTTCCAGCATCCTTTATATACCTGGAGCTGTCCTGCGCTGCTCAAAGAATGGCTGGATCGTGTCTTAAGCCGCGGCTTCGCCAGCGGCGCCGGAGGGAACGAACTGGCGGGAAAGTACTGGCGCAGCGTGATCACCACCGGCGAACCAGAGAGCGCTTACCGTCGCGATGCAAATCGCTATCCGATGAACGATATTCTGCGTCCTTTTGAACTGACCGCCGGTATGTGCCGTATGCACTGGATGAGCCCCATTATCGTCTACTGGGCCCGGCGGCAGCAGCCAGAGGAGCTGCGCAGCCGCGCCCTGGCCTATCGGGACTGGCTGGCCAACCCCCTAGCCGCCGGAGGTGTCCATGGCGGGATTTGATCTGCTGCTGGCGGGGGTGCTGTTTTTGTTCGCGGCCGTCATCGCCGTCCCTCTGGCTTCAAGACTGGGGATTGGCGCGGTGCTGGGCTATCTGCTGGCTGGGATCGCCATTGGCCCTTGGGGGCTCGGGTTTATCAGCGATGTGGATGAAATTCTCCATTTCTCTGAACTCGGCGTGGTGTTTCTGATGTTTATCATCGGCCTGGAGCTCAATCCCGCTAAGCTATGGCGGCTGCGAAGCTCCATCTTCGGCGTTGGCGCGGCGCAAGTGATGCTCAGCGCGGCGATCCTCGGCGGTCTGTTGATGACGACAGGGTTTTCATGGCAGGCGGCGGTGGTCGGCGGGATTGGCCTGGCGATGTCCTCTACCGCGATGGCACTGCAGCTGATGCGCGAGAAGGGAATGAGCCGCAGCGAATCAGGGCAGTTAGGCTTTTCGGTCCTGCTGTTTCAGGATCTGGCGGTGATCCCGGCGCTGGCGCTGGTGCCTCTGCTGGCTGGTTCCGCGGATGAGCATGTGAACTGGCTGACGGTCGGCATGAAGGTCCTGGCGTTTGCCGGGATGCTGATTGGCGGTCGCTATCTGCTGCGGCCGGTATTCCGCTTTATCGCCAGCTCCGGGGTCAGGGAAGTGTTCACTGCCGCCACGCTGCTGCTGGTTCTCGGATCCGCCCTGTTTATGGAGGCGCTGGGGCTGTCGATGGCGCTGGGTACCTTTATCGCCGGCGTGCTGCTGGCGGAAAGCGAGTATCGCCATGAACTGGAGATCGCCATCGATCCGTTCAAGGGGCTGCTGCTTGGGTTGTTCTTTATCTCCGTCGGGATGGCGCTTAACCTTGGCGTGCTGTACACCCATCTGCTGTGGGTGGCGGTGAGCGTGGCGGTGCTGGTGGCGGTAAAAATGCTGGTGCTTTATCTGCTGGCCCGTCTCTATGGCCTGCGGAGTTCCGAACGTATGCAGTTTGCGGGCGTATTAAGCCAGGGCGGCGAGTTCGCGTTTGTCCTCTTTTCGCTGCCCGCCTCGCAGCGGTTGTTCCAGCACGACCAGATGGCGCTGCTGCTGGTGGCCGTCACCTTGTCGATGATGACCACGCCGCTGCTGATGAAAGGGATCGATAAGATACTGTCGCGACGCCTGAATCCAGCGGAGGATACCGATGAAGCGCCGTGGGTAGAGGACGATAAACCGCAGGTGATTATTGTTGGCTTTGGCCGTTTCGGCCAGGTCATCGGTCGCCTGCTGATGGCTAATAAGATGCGTATTACGGTGCTGGAGCGAGACATCAGCGCGGTAAATCTGATGCGCAACTATGGCTATAAAGTCTATTTTGGCGACGCTACCCAGCTGGAGCTGCTGCGCTCGGCAGGGGCGGAGGAGGCGCAGTCGATCGTCATTACCTGTAATGAGCCGGAAGACACCATGCGGCTGGTGGAGATGTGTCAACAACACTTTCCACATCTGCACATCCTGGCCCGCGCTCGCGGGCGCGTCGAGGCGCATGAGCTGCTGCAGGCCGGCGTGACGCAGTTTTCTCGTGAGACTTTCTCCAGTGCGCTTGAGCTGGGGCGTAAAGCCCTCATTACCCTGGGGATGCATCCTCACCAGGCCCAGCGCGCGCAGCTGCACTTCCGACGCCTCGATATGCGAATGCTGCGTGAGTTAATGCCGGTGCATACTGATACGGTACAGATATCACGCGTGCGGGAAGCCCGGCGCGAACTGGAAGAGATTTTTCAGCGCGAAATGCAGAAAGAGAGCCGGCAGCTGGACGGCTGGGACGAGTTTGAATAAAGGTAAATCATATGGCAGTGCGTAAACGTTTTATTGCCGGGGCGAAATGTCCGGCGTGCCAGGCGCAGGATTCACTGGCGATGTGGCGTGAGAATAATGTCGATGTTGTTGAATGCGTTAAGTGCGGTCATCAGATGCGTGAGGCGGATAAAGAGGCCCGTGAGCATGTACGCAAAGAGGAGCAGGTGATTGGCATTTTTCATCCCGACTAGCGTTATCCGTCGGCTTTTTTTAAGCTAAAGGGTACACGGCAGCAGAATTCCGCTACAATCTGCGCCACTATTCTTCCCATCTCAGGAGATATCATGAAAGTAGCAAAAGACCTGGTGGTCAGCCTGGCCTATCAGGTACGTACAGAAGACGGTGTGTTGGTTGATGAGTCTCCGGTAAGCGCGCCGCTGGATTACCTGCACGGTCACGGCTCCCTGATTTCCGGCCTGGAAAACGCGCTGGATGGCCACGAAGTGGGCGACAAATTTGACGTAGCCGTCGGCGCTAACGACGCTTACGGTCAGTATGACGAAAACCTGGTGCAGCGTGTACCGAAAGACGTCTTCATGGGCGTTGATGAACTGCAGGTTGGCATGCGCTTCCTGGCGGAAACCGATCAGGGTCCGGTACCAGTAGAAATCACTGAAGTTGAAGACGACCACGTTGTGGTTGATGGCAACCACATGCTGGCAGGCCAGAACCTGAAATTCAATGTGGAAGTTGTCGCCATCCGCGAAGCGACCGCTGAAGAGCTGGAGCACGGTCACGTGCACGGCGCGCATGGTCACGATCACGACCACGATCATGGTCACGATGGCTGCTGCGGCGGTCACGGTCACGACCACGATCATGGCCACGACCATGGTAAAGGCGGCTGCGGCGGCCACGGTGGCTGCGGCTGCCACTAATCTTTGCGCCTCGGCACGAAGACGACAAAAAGCGGGGAAACCCGCTTTTTTTACGCCTCAATAGTGCGGCGGTGGCGTCTCTTCGGCCTGGGAGGCGATATGGGAGGGTTGGGTCGCCTTCAGCTTCTCGATCATCAGACGCATATGCTCCCGCATCTTCGCCATCTCGATCTCGTGGGCGGTCACGGTTTTGTTGAGGTCTTCGATGGTGATTTCCTGAAACGCCAGCCGGCTTTCCAGCTCCGCAAGGCGCGTTTCTAATGTGCTATCGTGCATGGGTAACCTCTTTAGTCTGATCCTGCGGGCGGATTCTACTTAAGTTTCCCCCGGCGCGCAGCATCGCTGCGTCCTACAGGAAACTTATTCATACAAAAATAGTCCTAAAAGAGGCGATATTCAGGAACGTCCGTATGTAGATTTTAACGGCGACGTTCTATAGTACGTTTTTTGCTTTTTACGATAACCCTGGGGTGAGAGGCCCCGGCCCTGGAGAAATGGATGAAATCACTGTTTAAAGTAACGCTGCTGGCGACCACAATGGCCGTCGCCCTGAATGCACCGCTGACCTTTGCTGCAGATACCGCGGCGAAAGCAGCCCCGGCGGCTGAGAGTAAATCGGCATTTAAAAATGACGATCAGAAATCAGCCTATGCGCTGGGCGCGTCCCTGGGGCGTTACATGGAAAACTCCCTGAAAGAACAAGAAAAACTGGGCATTAAGCTGGATAAAGCCCAGCTGATCGCCGGCGTACAGGACGCGTTTGCCGATAAGAGCAAACTGTCCGACCAGGAGATCGAACAGACTCTGCAGGCCTTTGAAACGCGCGTGAAGACCGCAGCTCAGCAGAAAATGGAAAAAGACGCTACTGAGAACGAAACCAAAGGTAAAGCTTTCCGTGACAGCTTTGCCAAAGAGAAGGGCGTGAAAACGTCGAAGACTGGCCTGCTGTATAAAGTCGAGAAAGAAGGCACTGGCGATGCGCCTAAAGACAGCGACACCGTGGTGGTTAACTACAAAGGTACGCTGATCGACGGCAAAGAGTTTGATAACTCTTATACCCGCGGCGAGCCGCTCTCTTTCCGTCTCGACGGGGTGATCCCGGGCTGGACTGAAGGCCTGAAGAACATCAAGAAAGGCGGCAAAATCAAGCTGGTCATTCCGCCAGATCTGGCCTACGGCAAAACCGGCGTCCCGGGGATCCCGGCCAACTCCACGCTGGTCTTTGATGTAGAGCTGCTGGATATCAAACCGGCGCCGAAAGCAGATGCTCAGCCGGAAGCCGCTGGCGATGCGAAAGCCGCAGACGCGAAAGCTGACGCTAAGAAGTAATCGGGTTCAGGCCGCCGTCTCGTCAGAGGCGGCGGCTTTTTTATTGCGCGCAGATATAATTAAAACTGGAAAGATCCTCAGGCGCTGTATTACTTTAGATAGCTTAATAATGATGATGAGCCTGCCCTGACAATAACGACAGGCTCCTGAAAAGGAGTGCTTTTTTTCATGTCCAGGTCGCTTTTAACCAACGAAACCAGCGAGCTTGACCTGCTGGATCAACGTCCCTTTGACCAGACCGATTTCGATATTCTTAAATCTTATGAAGCGGTGGTGGACGGGTTGGCGATGCTCATCGGTTCGCACTGTGAAATCGTGCTGCATTCTTTGCAGGATCTGAAATGCTCTGCCATCCGTATCGCCAATGGTGAACATACCGGCCGCCAAATCGGTTCACCGATTACCGATCTTGCGCTGCGCATGCTGCACGATATGACGGGCGCCGATAGCAGCGTTTCCAAATGCTACTTTACCCGCGCCAAAAGCGGCGTCCTGATGAAGTCGGTGACGATTGCCATCCGCAACCGCGATCACCGGGTGATTGGTCTGTTGTGCATCAACATGAATCTGGATGTGCCGTTTTCGCAGATCATGAGCACCTTTATTCCACCAGAAACGCCTGAGGTTAACTCGCCGGTGAACTTTGCTTCCTCGGTTGACGATCTGGTCGCCCAGACTCTGGAATTCACCATCGAAGAGGTGAATGCCGATCGCAGCGTGTCGAACAATGCTAAAAACCGTCAAATCGTGCTGAATCTCTACGAGAAAGGGATCTTCGATATTAAAGACGCCATTAACCAGGTGGCCGATCGTCTGAATATCTCCAAGCACACCGTCTACCTCTATATTCGCCAGTTCAAAAGCGGTGATTTCCAGGGGCTGGATAAGTAATGCGTTTTGCCCTCACGGTGACCGGACCTGCCTATGGCACGCAGCAGGCGAGCAGCGCCTGGCAATTTGCTCAGGCCGTGCTGCAGGAAGGCCATGAGCTGGCGTGCGTTTTTTTCTATCGCGAAGGCGTGCTTAACGCTAACCAGTTGACGGCGCCCGCCAGCGATGAGTTCGATCTGGTGCGCGGGTGGCAATCCCTCCACAATGAGCACGGCGTCGCGCTGCATATCTGCGTGGCGGCCGCCCTGCGTCGTGGCGTAACGGACGAACGCGAAGCGCAACAGCTCGCTCTGCCTGGCCATAATCTGCAGCCGGGTTTTACGTTAAGCGGACTTGGCGCGCTGGCGGAAGCGGCGCTCACTTGCGATCGGATGGTACAGTTCTGATGAAACGTGTGGCTTTCGTTTTTTCTTCCGCACCGCACGGCAGCGCCGCCGGCAGGGAAGGCCTCGATGCCTTATTAGCCACCTCCGCCCTCACCGACGAGATTGGCGTGTTTTTCGTAGGCGACGGCGTGTTTCAGCTGTTGCCCGCCCAGCGGCCTGGTGCTGTGCTGGCCCGCGACTACATCGCCACCTTTAAACTGCTGTCGCTATACGATATCGACCAGTGCTGGCTGTGCGCCGAGTCGGCGCGAGAGCGCGGCCTGGATCCCGCGACCCCGTGGGTGGTGGATGCCGAATGCCTGGCGCCGGATGCCCTGCGCGCCCGTCTGCATGAATTTGATGTGATTTTGCGTTTCTGAGGCCCCCATGCTCCATACGCTCAGTGTTTCTCCCTGGCATGCCGATATCGCAGCAATGCTTCGCTTGATGGAGCAAGGTGACGATCTGTTACTGCTGTCTGATGGCGTCGCGGCGGCTATCGCCGGCGGCCGCTTCCTTGAGATCCTGCAATCCGCCCCCATAACCCTTTACGTGCTGCAAGACGACGTTGACGCCCGCGGGCTAACTGGTCAAATTGCGGACAGTGTCGGCAGGGTTAGCTATACTGATTTCGTCAGACTCACAGTCAAACATGCCGGTCAGTTGGCCTGGTGATGGCGGGATCGTTGTATATTTCTTGACACCTTTTCGGCACCGCCCTAAAATTCTGCGTCCTCATAATATATGAGGCGATTTATTACGTGTTTACGAAGCAAAAGCTAAAACCAGGAGCTATTTAATGGCAACAATTAACCAGCTGGTACGCAAACCACGCGCGCGCAAAGTTGCAAAGAGCAACGTGCCAGCGCTGGAAGCCTGCCCGCAGAAACGTGGCGTATGTACTCGCGTATATACCACCACTCCTAAGAAACCGAACTCCGCACTGCGTAAAGTTTGCCGTGTGCGTCTGACTAACGGTTTCGAAGTCACCTCCTACATCGGTGGTGAAGGTCACAACCTGCAGGAGCACTCCGTGATCCTGATCCGTGGCGGTCGTGTTAAAGACCTTCCGGGTGTTCGTTACCACACCGTTCGTGGTGCGCTTGACTGCTCCGGCGTTAAAGACCGTAAGCAGGCTCGCTCCAAGTACGGCGTGAAGCGTCCTAAGGCTTAATGGTTCTCCGTTAAGTAAGGCCAAACTGATTTATCTTAATGTCATACTAAACTCTTAGAGTTTTGGACAATCCTGAATTAACAACGGAGTATTTCCATGCCACGTCGTCGCGTCATTGGTCAGCGTAAAATTCTGCCGGATCCGAAGTTCGGATCAGAACTGCTGGCTAAATTTGTCAATATCCTGATGGTAGATGGTAAAAAATCTACTGCAGAAACTATCGTATACAGCGCGCTGGAGACCCTGGCTCAGCGTTCTGGTAAATCTGAACTGGAAGCCTTCGAAGTTGCGCTCGAAAACGTGCGCCCGACTGTCGAAGTTAAGTCCCGCCGCGTAGGTGGTTCTACTTATCAGGTTCCAGTTGAAGTTCGTCCGGTCCGTCGTAATGCCCTAGCAATGCGTTGGATCGTTGAAGCTGCTCGTAAACGCGGTGATAAATCCATGGCTCTGCGCCTGGCGAACGAACTCACTGATGCTGCAGACAACAAAGGTACTGCAGTTAAGAAACGTGAAGACGTTCACCGTATGGCCGAAGCCAACAAGGCGTTCGCTCACTACCGTTGGTAATCCCTTCGGAGTCATAGTCACCAGGCGGGCGCTTCAGATGAGTCGCCCGCTCTGGATAACTTAACTGAACGCCTAAAGAAATAAACGAGGAATCAAATGGCTCGTACAACACCCATCGCACGCTACCGTAACATCGGTATCAGTGCGCACATCGACGCCGGTAAAACCACTACTACCGAACGTATTCTGTTCTACACCGGTGTAAACCACAAAATCGGTGAAGTTCATGACGGCGCCGCTACCATGGACTGGATGGAGCAGGAGCAGGAACGTGGTATCACCATCACTTCCGCTGCGACTACTGCATTCTGGTCTGGTATGGCTAAGCAGTATGAACCGCACCGTGTAAACATCATCGACACCCCGGGGCACGTTGACTTCACTATCGAAGTAGAACGTTCCATGCGTGTTCTTGATGGTGCGGTAATGGTTTACTGCGCAGTTGGTGGTGTTCAGCCGCAGTCTGAAACCGTATGGCGTCAGGCAAACAAATATAAAGTTCCGCGCATCGCGTTCGTTAACAAAATGGACCGCATGGGCGCTAACTTCCTGAAAGTTGTTGGTCAGATCAAAACCCGTCTGGGCGCGAACCCGGTTCCGCTGCAGCTGGCAATTGGTGCTGAAGAAGGTTTCACCGGCGTTGTTGACCTGGTGAAAATGAAAGCCATCAACTGGAACGATGCAGACCAGGGCGTAACCTTCGAATACGAAGATATCCCGGCTGACATGCAGGACCTGGCTGACGAATGGCACCAGAACCTGATCGAGTCCGCAGCTGAAGCTTCTGAAGAGCTGATGGAAAAATACCTGGGTGGTGAAGAACTGACTGAAGAAGAGATCAAAAAAGCTCTGCGTCAGCGCGTTCTGAACAACGAAATCATCCTGGTAACCTGTGGTTCTGCGTTCAAGAACAAAGGTGTTCAGGCGATGCTGGATGCGGTAGTTGACTACCTGCCATCCCCGGTTGACGTTCCGGCGATCAACGGCATCCTGGACGACGGTAAAGATACTCCGGCTGAGCGTCACGCAAGCGACGACGAGCCGTTCTCTGCACTGGCGTTCAAAATCGCTACCGACCCGTTCGTGGGCAACCTGACCTTCTTCCGCGTGTACTCCGGTGTGGTTAACTCTGGTGATACCGTACTGAACTCCGTGAAAGCTGCACGTGAGCGTTTCGGTCGTATCGTACAGATGCACGCTAACAAACGTGAAGAGATCAAAGAAGTTCGCGCGGGCGACATCGCTGCTGCAATCGGTCTGAAAGACGTAACTACTGGTGACACCCTGTGTGACCCGGATGCGCCGATCATTCTGGAGCGTATGGAATTCCCTGAGCCGGTAATCTCCATCGCCGTTGAGCCGAAAACCAAAGCTGACCAGGAAAAAATGGGTCTGGCTCTGGGTCGTCTGGCTAAAGAAGACCCGTCTTTCCGCGTATGGACTGACGAAGAGTCTAACCAGACCATTATCGCCGGTATGGGTGAGCTGCACCTCGACATCATCGTTGACCGTATGAAGCGTGAGTTCAACGTTGAAGCGAACGTCGGTAAACCTCAGGTTGCTTACCGTGAAGCGATTCGCGCGAAAGTTACCGATATCGAAGGTAAACACGCCAAGCAGTCTGGTGGTCGTGGTCAGTACGGTCACGTTGTGATCGACATGTACCCGCTGGAGCCGGGCTCTAACCCGAAAGGTTACGAGTTCATCAACGACATCAAAGGTGGTGTAATTCCTGGCGAATACATCCCGGCCGTTGATAAAGGCATCCAGGAACAGCTGAAAGCTGGTCCGCTGGCAGGTTACCCGGTAGTTGATATGGGTATCCGTCTGCACTTCGGTTCTTACCACGACGTTGACTCCTCTGAGCTGGCGTTTAAACTGGCTGCGTCTATTGCCTTTAAAGAAGGCTTTAAGAAAGCAAAACCAGTTCTGCTTGAGCCGATCATGAAGGTTGAAGTAGAAACTCCGGAAGAGAACACTGGTGACGTTATCGGTGACTTGAGCCGTCGTCGCGGTATGCTGCGCGGTCAGGAATCCGAAGTAACCGGCGTTAAGATCCACGCTGAAGTACCGCTGTCCGAAATGTTCGGTTATGCAACTCAGCTGCGTTCTCTGACCAAAGGTCGTGCATCATACACCATGGAATTCCTGAAGTATGATGATGCGCCGAACAACGTTGCTCAGGCCGTTATTGAAGCCCGTGGTAAATAATCCACAGGATTAAAACCTAAGTCCCGTGCTCTCTCCGAAGGGGAGAGCACTATAGTAAGGAATATAGCCGTGTCTAAAGAAAAATTTGAACGTACAAAACCGCACGTCAACGTTGGTACTATCGGCCACGTTGACCATGGTAAAACTACCCTGACTGCTGCCATCACTACCGTTCTGGCTAAAACCTACGGTGGTTCCGCTCGCGCATTCG
>NZ_JBEAFX010000013.1:0-98138 GCF_040062325.1 Klebsiella sp. GG_Kp175
CCACAAAGTGGCGAGTCATCCTCTATCACCGACCAAATTCCAAAAGCCTGCTCAACGAGCAGGCTTTTTTGCTTCTGCGGCCAGTGAGGATGAGAACCCCGAAGGTTCGCTTCAGATCCCGTAGGCCCGCGCAAGCGCAGCGCCGCCGGGCACCTTCTGCAGTCTCCCGGCCCAAAACCGCATCAAAATCACAAAAAACATCTTTACCCCCGTTTCCAGCCAGCTGTTCGCTATTTTGTGACATCTTCCATTGCATTTTTTTATCGATGAACAGATCTTTTTTCGCGAAGCTTATGGCTGAATACAGCATTTTCCGCTGTGCGTTTTAACGTTCACGCTATTAATCGCTCACATATTGGTCACATAGCAAGAAATTTTTCTCATTTACTGGCATTGTTTCCCACTGGGTGTCGCAAATTAATAAGGTCTTTATTCTGCATATTCGCCAGTAGCATAAATTTCTCTGCTGAAAATAGCGTCTTGAAGTTTTTTTAATCTTTGCCTGTCGTTTCTCACGCTGGATGTAAAACCCGGCTGGCTGTATTGACGTTTCCCCATTCTGTTGACAGATTGTAGGGCATGAGGGGCATTTCATGGAGAATCCGTACTGCAACTCAGTCGTTTTTGCGAAAGGAATCCCCATCTCTCTCAACGCCTTCGGGCACCACCGACTGGACCGGGTATATTCTAAATAGTTCGAATTGCGGGAAGGCGGCAAGCTTGAGCATCCCCAGAAGCATAGATGGCTATGTGACTGGCTTATTGAGCACAGCCAACGCATCCATCATTCGAATATGACGAATAAAAATAAATAAAGGTCCGGCGGATATATGCAAACAACATCACAGTTTTGGAGCAGAATAATGAGTATTTCCTTGAAGAAATCAGGGATGCTGAAGCTTGGTCTGAGCCTTGTCGCCATGACCGTCGCTGCCAGCGTGCAAGCGAAAACCCTGGTTTATTGTTCAGAAGGCTCGCCGGAAGGCTTTAACCCACAGCTCTTCACCTCTGGCACCACCTATGACGCCAGTTCCGTACCGATCTACAATCGCCTGGTCGAATTCAAAACCGGTACGACGGAAGTTATTCCTGGACTGGCTGAAAAATGGGAAGTCAGCCCGGATGGTAAAACCTATACTTTCCACCTGCGTCAGGGCGTGAAATGGCAGGATAATAAAGACTTTAAGCCAACCCGTGACCTGAACGCCGATGACGTGGTGTTCTCCTTCGATCGTCAGAAGAATACCAATAACCCGTACCATAAAGTTTCTGGCGGCAGCTATGAATACTTTGAAGGGATGGGGTTACCCGACCTGATTAGCGAAGTGAAGAAAGTGGACGATAAAACCGTCCAGTTCGTCCTGACCCGCCCGGAAGCGCCGTTCCTCGCTGACCTGGCCATGGACTTCGCCTCTATTCTCTCTAAAGAGTATGCCGACAACATGCTGAAAGCCGGCACGCCGGAAAAAGTAGACCTCAATCCTATCGGTACCGGTCCATTCCAGCTGCTGCAGTACCAGAAAGATTCCCGCATTCTGTATAAAGCCTTCCCGGGCTATTGGGGCACCAAGCCGAAGATCGATCGTCTGGTCTTCTCCATCACCCCGGATGCCTCCGTGCGCTATGCCAAGCTGCAGAAAAATGAGTGCCAGGTGATGCCGTATCCGAACCCGGCGGATATCGCGCGCATGAAGGAAGATAAGAGCATTACCCTGCTGGAACAGCCGGGCCTGAACGTCGGTTATCTCTCCTTCAACACCGAGAAGAAACCGCTGGACGACGTGAAAGTTCGTCAGGCGCTGACCTACGCGGTTAACAAAGAAGCGATCATCAAAGCCGTTTACCAGGGCGCAGGCCAGGCGGCGAAGAACCTGATCCCGCCGACCATGTGGGGCTATAACGACGACGTTAAAGACTACACCTACGATCCGGAGAAGGCGAAGCAGCTGCTGAAAGAAGCGGGCCTGGAAAAAGGCTTCACTATCGATCTGTGGGCGATGCCGGTACAGCGTCCGTATAACCCGAACGCCCGCCGTATGGCGGAGATGATCCAGGCCGACTGGGCCAAGATTGGCGTCCAGGCCAAAATCGTCACCTACGAGTGGGGCGAGTATCTGAAACGCGCGAAAGCGGGCGAGCACCAGAGCGTCATGATGGGCTGGACCGGCGACAACGGGGATCCGGATAACTTCTTCGCCACCCTGTTCAGCTGCGCCGCGGCGAAAGACGGCTCCAACTACTCGCGCTGGTGCTATAAGCCGTTTGAAGATCTGATTCAGCCGGCCCGCGCCACCGACGACCACAACAAGCGTATTGAACTGTACAAACAGGCTCAGGTAGTGATGCATGACCAGGCTCCGGCGCTGATCATCGCTCACTCCACCGTTTACGAGCCAGTGCGTAAAGAAGTCAAAGGCTATGTGGTGGATCCGCTGGGTAAACACCACTTCGATAACGTCTCTGTCGAATAATAAGCACGATGCCTGACCCCCTCTCCCCGCGTGGGAGAGGTGGGGGGCGTATTCCCGCTATTCCGGGGAATGCTTTTGTGAGCAATACAGACGCCCTGTCGCCAGGCGGGGCGTCACTAGAGAGAATCCGGGTTATGTTGCAGTTTATTCTCCGACGTCTGGGACTTGTCATCCCGACATTTATCGGTATCACCCTTCTCACCTTTGCCTTCGTCCATATGATCCCCGGCGATCCGGTGATGATTATGGCGGGCGAACGTGGTATTTCCCCCGAACGTCACGCGCAGCTGCTGTCCGAAATGGGCCTTGATAAGCCGCTGTGGCAGCAATATGCCCACTATATCTGGGGCGTGCTGCACGGCGATTTAGGCATCTCGCTGAAAAGCCGCATTCCCGTGTGGCAGGAGTTTGTCCCACGCTTTAAAGCCACCCTTGAGCTGGGCGTCTGCGCGATGATCTTCGCCGTCGCCGTCGGCATTCCGGTGGGCGTGCTGGCTGCGGTAAAACGCGGCTCCATCTTTGACCACACCGCGGTGGGCCTGGCGCTGACCGGCTACTCGATGCCTATCTTCTGGTGGGGCATGATGTTGATTATGCTGGTTTCGGTGCAGCTGAACCTGACGCCGGTCTCCGGGCGTATCAGCGATACGGTCTTCCTTGACGATACCTTGCCGCTGACCGGCTTTATGCTGATCGACACCGCCATCTGGGGCGAGCAGGGCGACTTTATTGACGCCTTAATGCATATGATCCTGCCCGCCATCGTGCTGGGCACCATTCCGCTGGCGGTGATCGTGCGTATGACCCGATCGTCGATGCTGGAAGTGCTCGGCGAAGACTACATCCGCACCGCGCGCGCCAAAGGCCTGACCCGGATGCGGGTGATTGTGATCCACGCGCTGCGTAACGCGATGCTGCCGGTGGTCACGGTGATTGGCCTGCAGGTGGGTACGCTGCTGGCGGGCGCCATCCTGACGGAAACCATTTTCTCATGGCCTGGTTTAGGCCGCTGGCTGATCGACGCGCTGCAGCGTCGCGATTATCCGGTGGTGCAGGGCGGGGTGCTGCTGGTGGCGACGATGATTATCCTCGTCAACCTGCTGGTCGACCTGCTGTACGGCGTGGTGAACCCGCGTATCCGGCATAAGAAGTAAGGGGTCATCATGTCACAAGTTACTGAAAATAAAGTTATCACTGCGCCGGTGCCCATGACCCCGCTGCAGGAGTTCTGGCACTATTTCAAACGCAATAAAGGGGCGGTGGTCGGTCTGGTGTACGTGGCGGTGATGATCGTAATCGCCGTGTTCGCCAACTTTCTCGCCCCGTATAACCCGGCGGATCAGTTCCGTGATTCGCTGCTGGCGCCGCCGTTCTGGCAGGAGGGCGGCAGCCTGGCGCATCTGCTCGGCACCGACGACGTGGGCCGCGATATTCTGTCTCGCCTGATGTATGGCGCGCGCCTGTCGCTGCTGGTGGGCTGCCTGGTGGTGGTCCTGTCGCTGATCCTCGGCGTGGTGCTCGGCCTGGTGGCGGGCTATTTCGGCGGAGTGGTGGACTCAATCATCATGCGCGTCGTTGATATTATGCTGGCGCTGCCGAGTCTGCTTCTGGCGCTGGTGCTGGTGGCTATCTTCGGACCCTCCATCGTCAACGCCTCGCTGGCGCTGACCTTCGTGGCGCTCCCGCACTATGTGCGTCTGACGCGCGCGGCGGTGCTGGTGGAGGTCAACCGCGACTACGTGACCGCCTCCCGCGTGGCGGGCGCCGGGGCGATGCGCCAGATGTTCGTCAATATTCTGCCTAACTGTCTCGCGCCGCTGATCGTTCAGGCGTCGCTGGGCTTTTCTAACGCCATTCTCGACATGGCCGCGCTGGGGTTCCTCGGCATGGGCGCGCAGCCGCCGACGCCGGAGTGGGGCACCATGCTCTCCGACGTATTGCAGTTCGCGCAGAGCGCCTGGTGGGTGGTGACCTTCCCGGGCGTGGCGATCCTGCTGACGGTGCTGGCATTTAACCTGATGGGTGACGGTCTGCGTGACGCGCTCGATCCCAAACTGAAGCAGTAAGAGGTTCGAGATGGCGTTATTGAATGTAGATAAATTATCGGTGCATTTCGGCGATGAAAACGCGCCGTTCCGCGCCGTGGACCGCATCAGCTATAGCGTGAAGCAGGGCGAAGTGGTCGGCATCGTCGGGGAGTCTGGATCCGGTAAATCCGTCAGCTCGTTGGCGATTATGGGTCTGATTGATTACCCCGGCCGGGTCATGGCGGACAAACTGGAGTTTAACGGCCGCGACCTGCAGCGCATCTCTGAAAAAGAGCGGCGCCAGCTGGTGGGGGCGGAGGTGGCGATGATCTTCCAGGATCCGATGACCAGCCTCAATCCCTGCTTTACCGTCGGCTTCCAGATTATGGAAGCGATAAAAGTCCATCAGGGCGGCAACAAGCAAACCCGCCGCCAGCGGGCCATCGACCTGCTGAACCAGGTCGGCATTCCCGATCCGACGTCGCGGCTGGACGTCTACCCGCATCAGCTTTCCGGCGGGATGAGCCAGCGCGTCATGATCGCGATGGCGATTGCCTGTCGGCCAAAATTGCTGATTGCCGATGAACCGACCACCGCGCTGGACGTGACCATTCAGGCGCAGATCATCGAGCTGCTGCTGGAACTGCAGCAGCAGGAGAATATGGCGCTAGTGTTGATCACCCACGACCTGGCGCTGGTGGCCGAGGCCGCGCATAAAATTATCGTTATGTATGCCGGTCAGGTGGTGGAGACTGGCGATGCGAAGGATATTTTCCGCGCGCCGCGCCATCCATACACCCAGGCGCTGCTGCGCGCGCTGCCGGAGTTCGCCCAGGATAAAGCGCGTCTGGCGTCGCTGCCGGGCGTAGTGCCGGGGAAATATGACCGTCCCAACGGCTGCCTGCTGAACCCGCGCTGCCCCTATGCTACGGATAAATGCCGTAGCGAAGAGCCGGCGCTCGCGGATCTCAATGGCGGTCGCCAGTCTAAATGTCACTACCCACTCGATGATGCCGGGAGGCCTGGATTATGAGTACGCAAAAGGCCGCCACGCCACAACCGCTGTTGCAGGCCATTGATCTGAAAAAACACTACCCGGTGAAGAAGGGGTTATTCGCCCCGGAACGGCTGGTGAAGGCGCTGGACGGCGTCTCCTTTACTCTTGAGCGCGGTAAAACGCTGGCGGTGGTGGGAGAGTCGGGCTGCGGTAAATCGACCCTCGGTCGTCTGCTGACGATGATTGAAATTCCCACCGGCGGCGAGCTCTATTATCAGGGGCAGGATCTGCTTAAGCACGACCCACAGGCGCAGAAGCTGCGGCGGCAAAAAATCCAGATTGTGTTCCAGAACCCCTACGGTTCTCTGAACCCGCGTAAAAAAGTGGGGCAGATTCTGGAAGAGCCGCTGCTGATTAACAGTAGCCTGAGCAAAGAGCAGCGCCGCGAAAAAGCGCTGGCGATGATGGCGAAAGTGGGCCTGAAAACAGAGCATTACGATCGCTACCCGCATATGTTCTCCGGTGGTCAGCGCCAGCGTATCGCCATTGCCCGCGGTCTGATGCTGGATCCGGACGTGGTGATCGCCGATGAGCCGGTCTCCGCGCTGGACGTTTCGGTACGCGCTCAGGTGCTGAACCTGATGATGGATCTGCAGCAGGATTTAGGTCTGTCCTACGTGTTTATCTCCCACGATCTGTCGGTCGTCGAGCATATCGCTGATGAAGTGATGGTGATGTATCTCGGCCGCTGCGTGGAGAAGGGCACCAAGGACCAGATCTTTAACAATCCGCGTCATCCGTACACCCAGGCGCTGTTGTCGGCGACGCCGCGTCTGAACCCGGACGACCGTCGCGAGCGGATTAAGCTGACCGGCGAGCTGCCGAGCCCGCTGAATCCGCCGCCGGGCTGCGCCTTCAACGCGCGCTGCCGCCGGCGCTTCGGCCCTTGCACCCAGCTTCAGCCGCAGCTGAAGGATTACGGCGGCCAGCTGGTGGCCTGCTTTGCCGTCGACCAGGATGAGAATCCGCAAAAGCCCCACGCCTGACGGCACGCTCCCGGTCCGATAACCGGGGGCTTCTCTCCCGCCGGGGATAAAACCCGGCAATATCGCCTTTTATCGCAGTGAATGCCACGTCCTCGGCGCATTCTTCGTCGATTATCCGAAAAAATAAGACTTTCAGTCCATTTTTATAGAATTAAAGAGAAATTAAAATGGTTCAGGTTTATTCTTTCGCTGATCTGACGCTATGACTCTATCATTACCTAATACATTTATATAAAAACGGACGGGAAGCGCGGTGGAAGCGTGGTTTAAGGATGGACGCATACCTAAAAAATAGGGCTATCCTTCTGAAAAGAAAATGTTAGTGTAGCGATACTTCTGCCGTGGAATCACACCGGAAATCAAATTCTAAACTATTATAACCCTGTCAACCGTATGTATTGGTACGTCTCCAACGGCGCGTTTTCTGCCATACCAGAGACGCAACGATATTTTAAATATACTTAGAAAATAACAACAAACTTAATATGAAATTTTTAAAATCATGAGGTTATCAATGAACCATTATGATGATCTGCAGCGCTTTCAGGAAAAAACGCGGACGCAAAACCTCAAATTTCAGGATCTTTCATCGCAAGCCGCCACGCGCGAGCATGGCGACTGGGCGATCCTCAATCAGCTAAATCCCGGCGCAGAGAAACCCTCTTCCCTGGCGCTGGGAGGCTCGGTTTCCGCGCCCCTGCCGCAGTCAGTGCCTGCGGATCTGTTCCACCAGATAGAAGCGGCCCCGCAGCCGGCCGTGGAGACCGCCACCGCCGCGCCGGAGCCAGTCAGGCAGCAGCCTGCGGTGACCCCTGCGCCTTCAATCCCGGCGCCTGAACCGGCAATGGCGCCGCCGAGAATGGCTCCTCGACCCGCGCCCACCGCCGAGAACTATGCCCACCTGTTCGCGGCGAAAAGCGCAGAGCCGGTGGCGAAAAATAAAGACCAGCCTTTGAAATCACTTCTGGAAAGGATCGCAACATGCCGTTGATTTGCGTCTGTTCACCGAAAGGTGGCGTAGGGAAAACGACCCTGGCGGCCAATTTAGCCTATTCGCTGGCGCGGACCGGCAGCAAAGTGCTGGCGCTGGATTTTGATGTCCAGAACGCGCTGCGTTTGCATTTTGGCGTGCCGCTGAACGATGAGCGCGGCTATGTGGCGAAGGCGCTGGAGCTGCACGACTGGAGCCAGTGCGTGCTGAGCGCCGGCAGCAACATTTTCGTCCTGCCGTATGGCGAAGTGAGCGAAGCGCAGCGTCAGGCGTTTGATGAGCAGCTGACCCACAATGACCATTTTCTCCAGCGCGGACTGTCCGCACTGCTGAATTATCCCGGACTTATCACCATCGCTGATATGCCGCCAGGGCCTTCGCCGGCGCTAAAGGCGCTGACGGGGCTGGCGGACCTGCATCTGATCCCGCTGCTGGCTGATACTGCCTCGATGTCGACCCTGGCGCACGTGGAAAAACAGCGCCTGACCGGCGCGGCGCTGAATCACAAGCATGGGCACTATTTCGTCATTAACCAAAGCGATAGCCGTCGCCAGGTCAGCCGGGACGTCACCAGCCTGATGGAAGAGAAGCTGGGCGAGCGACTGCTTGGCATCGTCCATCGTGATGAAAGCGTGGTGGAGGCCAATGCGTCGCAGAAGTCGATTCTGGACTTTAACGCTTCCTCGGCAGCGGCCTTCGATATTGAAATTATTGCTAAAAAAATATCTTCGCTGTTGGGTATCCATATTGGCGATGGCACGGTGCACAGCCAGCCACGCATGTCAGGGCTTTAACTTATTGCAGGGCTGCTGAATGAAAAAATCTCTTTTTTGGTTGCTGGCGCTGGTGCTGTCACCCGTCGCCGTGCTGGTGGTGATCACGCCGATGGACAGCCAGAAGCAGTATATTTTTGGTCTGCTGAGCATCGGTATTCTCTTTCTGATGGGGTTCAGCAAGCGCCGCAGCGTATCGGTCATTATGGTCGTCACGTCGCTGCTGATGTCTACCCGTTACATGTATTTTCGTCTCACGCAGACCCTGCACTTCAACTCAGCTATTGAAACTATCCTCGGCATGGGGCTCTTTCTGGCGGAAGTCTATATCTGGGTGATGCTGCTGCTTAACTATCTGCAGACCGTGTGGCCGCTGAAGCGCGGTATTGTTCCGCTGCCGGATGATATGAGCAAGTGGCCGACGGTGGATATCTATATTCCGAGCTATAACGAACCGCTTGAGGTGGTGCGTGACACCGTCCTCGCGGCACAATGTATTGATTATCCAAAAGATAAAATGAAAATCTATCTTCTGGATGATGGTAAACGCAGCGAGTTTGCCGTCTTCGCCGCCGACGTCGGGGTGGGCTATATCACCCGCAACGATAACAAACACGCTAAAGCGGGAAACCTCAACCACGCCCTAACCCTGACCCAGGGGGAGCTTATCTGTGTTTTCGACTGCGACCACGTTGCCACGCGCGTGTTTCTGCAGGCCACCGTCGGCGGCTTCCTGAAAGATCCGATGCTGGCTCTGGTGCAGACGCCGCACTACTTCTATTCCCCGGATCCGTTCGAGCGCAACCTCTCCGTCGGGCGCAACATCCCGAACGAAGGGATGCTGTTCTATGGCCCGATTCAGCAGGGCAACGATAACTGGAACGCCACCTTTTTCTGCGGCTCCTGCGCGGTGATCCGTCGCGAGGCGCTGGCGCAGATCGGCGGTTTCGCCGTTGAAACGGTGACCGAAGATGCCCATACGGCGCTCAAGTTCCAGCGCCTTGGTTGGAAGTCGGCCTTTCTCGATATTCCGCTGGCGGCTGGCCTCGCCACCGAACGCCTGGTGGTGCACGTTATCCAGCGTACCCGCTGGGCGCGCGGGATGACGCAGATTTTTCGCGTCGATAACCCGCTGTTTGGCCGCGGGCTGACCTTCCAGCAGCGCTTGTGCTACCTCAGCGCCATGCTCTACTACCAGTTTGCGCTCCCGAGGGTGGTGTTTGTCACCGCCCCGCTGGCTTATCTGCTGTTTAACCTCAATATCATTTACTCGTCAGCGAGCCTGATCGTCTCCTATGCGCTGCCGCACCTGTTTCTCGCCATCTACGTCGGTTCGCGAATGAACGGCCGCTATCGCTACAGCTTCTGGGGGGAAATCTACGACATTGTGCTGGCTTTCCACCTGGTGCTGCCGACCCTGGTGACGATGATTTTCCCCAAACGCGGCAAATTCAACGTCACCGATAAGGGCGGCCTGCTGGACGTCGGCTACTTCGATTTCACCGTGGTGCGTCCGCACCTGGTGGTGGCCTGTCTGTTGGCGCTGGGGGTGATTGTCGGCATCGTCCGGGCGATTGGCCATGACTACTTTGGCTCGGACCCCAACGTTATCGCTCTGAACGTCGGGTGGGGGATCTACAGCCTGATCTTCCTGCTGGCGGCGATTGCCGTGGCGCGTGAAACGCGGCAGGTGCGGAAAACCATTCGTATCGATGTCGATATCCCGGTAGTGATCCATTACGCCAGCGGCATCGTGTCCCGCAGCCACACCGAGGATCTGTCGATGGGCGGTTGCCGCGTAGTGGCGCCGGATAAGCGCCATCTGGAGGATGATATCGAAGAGGTTGAGCTGATCCTGCAGTCCGGGGCTATCTCCATCCCGGCCCAGTTGGTCACCTCTGACGAGCGCTTCCTGCGCCTCAAGTTTGATGAAGATATTCCGCTTTCGCGCCGCCGTGAGCTGGTGCGCGTGGTGCTGGCCCGTGCGGATGCGTGGATTAATCCGCCGCGCCCGCAGGATAACCCGTTCCGCTCCTTCTTCACCATTTTACGCTGCGTGTTCGAACTGTTCTGGCTGACGTGGAAAACCCGTCGCAGCCAGCGCAATCGGGCAACAGTGGCGAAAACGGCGCAGGAGGATGGCACGTTATGAAGCGATTAACGACGCTGGCGCTGCTGGCAGGGATGCTCTCTGCGCCTGCGCTGCACAGTGAAGAACCGGGCTCCGGTGCCGCCGCGCCGCTGAGCTTTCCGCAGCTCAATGGCGCGGCGGACAGCGAGCCAGGCGACGAACCCCCGGCCGCCTCGCCGGAGGAGAGCGCCTCCCCGACAGCCCCCGCCACCGCCGGCGATGCGACGGCGACGGCCCCTGCGCCGGATATGCCGGACTTGCCCCCGCCGGTGAGCGGGTCGGCCGCGCCGGAGGTCATTCCTGTCGCCCCGGTCTGGGGAGGCGATCTGAATCTGGCGCAGATGGGGATGCCGGACGGCATTATTCTCAGCGGCGGTCAGCGGCAGGGGGGCGTCAGCTTTACCCTGCCTTCCGATCAGGTGGTGATCCATTCGCAGCTTAGCCTTGCCGTTCGCGTATCGCCGGAAATGGCGAGTCGCAATGCCACCCTGCAGCTGATGCTCAACGGTCAACCGCTCGGCACCCTGCCGCTGGGGGCCGATGGCGAGGATGTCTCCCATTATCAACTGGATATCCCGCCCGCGCTGATGGTTTCCAGTAATAACCTGAGCGTGAAGATCAACGATGGCGATACCCTGCAGTGCCAGCGTGACATTCATGATTCGTCGCGGGTGACGGTGCTGCCCACGTCGCATTTCAGCTGGGAAAGCCAGCAGTTGAACATCAGCGACGATCTGAGCCACTTCCCGCGTCCATTCTTCGACAGCATGCAGATGACGCCGGCGGACATCGCCGTTTCCTATGGAGCGAAGCCGTCGGCCGACGTCTTCAGCGCCGCGGCGCTGGTCTCTTCCTGGCTGGGTATCCAGGCGGACTATCGCGGCATCGCCTTCAGCGCGCTGCGCGACCGCCTGCCGGAACGCCACGGTATCGTGATTGGCCACCCGGGCGAGCAGGTGGGCGGCATGACGCTGCCGGAAACCGATAAGCCACTGCTGCGCATCATCGCCAACCCCGCCAATCCAGCCTACAAGCTGCTGTTGATTGTCGGCAAAAACGATACCGCGCTGCGCATGGCCGCCTGGCGCCTGACCCGCGGCAACTTCGCGCCGCAAACCGCGACGCTGGATGTTGAACCACAGACCATCCCGGTTGGCAAAGCGTACGATGCGCCGCGCTGGATCCCCACCGATCGTCCAGTCAGACTCAGCGAACTGCTGCGTAAGGATCAAAGCCCGACCGTCAGCGGCGTCTGGCACGAACCTTTACGTATCGCCTTCCGCGCCGCGCCGGACCTCTATCTGTGGGATGGCGAGACGATCCCGCTGCAGGTTGGCTACCGCTTCCCGTCGGAGAGTTGGATCAATGAAGACAAGTCCCTGCTGAGCGTCACGCTCAACGGCACCTTCCTCAACAACCTGCCGATGAACAAGCAGGGGCCGCTGGAGAAAGTCTGGCGCTACCTCGGGGGCGATGCGCGCCAGGAGCGCTTTACCATCCCGCTGGCACCCTACCTGATCTATGGCGATAACCAGCTGTCGATGTACTTCAATGTGGTGCCGAAGGACGATGTTCCGTGCTCGGTTCTGCTGAATAACAATATCAAGAGCCGCATCACTGACGACTCATGGATTGATTTGAGCAAAACGCGACACTTCTCGCTGCTGCCAAACCTCTCCTATTTCGTCGGCGCCTCTTTCCCTTTCTCGCGGCTGGCGGACTATTCGCAAACGACGCTCCTGCTGCCGGCGGAACCGTCTGAGACCCAGGTGGCAACCCTGCTGAATCTGGCGGCGCGCTCCGGGAATGCGACCGGCACCGCGCTGGCGAATAACCGCGTCGTGCTCGGGATGCCCACCGGCGGCGGGGATTTGCAGTCGCTGCGCGAACGTGATGTGCTGGCGGTCACCGCTCTCGATCAGCAGGCCTTCAACCAGAGCCTGCTGGCCGACTCACCCTACCGCCCGGTGGATAATGTGCTGAGCGTCCGCGAGCCCGACCTGTGGCAAAAAGCGCAGCGCCGACTCACCGGCGACTGGACCTCCGCCAGCCTCGATGCCGATCGCTACTTCTCATCCAGCAGCGCCTGGCGCGGGTTTATCAGCTATCGTTCGCCGTGGAACCCCGCCCGCCTGGTGGTGGTGGCGATGGCCAGCAATGATGACCAGCTGGCGCGACTGAAAAACGATCTGGACTCACCGCGCATCAATGCCGGGATCCGTGGCGATACCGCGGTGATCACCAGCGATAACGGGGTGCGTAGTTTCCAGGTGAGTACGCCGTTCCCCAGCGGTCAGATGCCGTGGTACATGATGGCGGTCTGGTATGCCAGCCAGCACTCCGGTTTCCTCGCTCTGCTGGGGCTGATTGCCACCTCGATAATGGGACTGGCGCTGACCGCGATGTTTAAACGTCACGCCCGTAAGCGTCTGGGTTCGGGGGATAACCAATGAAAAGAAAGATAACGATAACGATGAAAAGATCCCGGCGGCTCACTACATTCTGCCTCACCGGCGCCCTGGCTCTCGGCGCCTCTGGCGGCGCGCTGGCGGCGGGTAACGACGCGGCGCTGCAGGCGCTGTTCGCCCAGGCCAACTACTGGCATGAGAAATCCCATGACGAGCTGGCGATGGAGTCCCTGCAGAAGGTGCTCTCGGTGGATGCCAACAACACCCAGGCGCTGTATCTGATGGCGCTCTGGTCGCAGCAGGGCGGCGATATGCAGGCGGCGGCGCAGTGGCGCGCGCGGCTGGCGAAAGCGGCGCCGGACAGCCCGGGACTGCAGGATCTGGACAACGCCAAAAAAATGTCGCAGGTGCCGCAGGGCCAGCTCAGTCTGGCTCGCCAGCAGGCGCGCGGCGGCAATATCCCCGGCGCGCTGGCGACCTGGCGCAGCATGTTCAATGGCAATACGCCGCCTGCCGGGCTGGCGGCGGAATATTACCTGACCATGGCCAGCGACAAATCGCTCTATCCGCAGGCCATTAGCGAACTGCGGCAGTACGTGGCGCAGCATCCCCAGGAGAACGCCCCGCGGGTAGCGTTGGGCAAAGCGTTAACCTGGCGGGAAGATACCCGTCGGGAAGGGATCGCCCTGCTCGAGCCGATGGCCAGCGGCAATAAAGAGGCGGACAGCGGCTTGCGTCAGGCCTTGCTCTGGCTGGGGCCGCAGGCCGGGGATGAGCAGTATTACGACACCTGGATGCAGCGTCATCCGCAGGATAGCGAAGTTCAGAACTACTTTCGTGAACGGCGCAGCGGCCAGGCGCGCGGCCAGGGCTACGCCAATCTCAACAGCGGCAATACCGCTGCCGCGAAGCAGCAGTTTGAAGAGGTATTGCAGACCAACCCGCAGGATGCCGATGCGTTGGCGGGCATGGGCTATATCGCGCAGCGCAGCGGCGACTACCAGGCCGCATCGCAATATCTGAGCCGGGCGGCGGACCTCGGCGGCGACGCCTCGGCGACCCGCCGTCAGCAGGCGGCTGATGCCCTGTTCTACGGCCAGCTGGCGCAGGCTCAGCAGGCCTATAAGCAGGGCAATATCAGCCAGGCGCTGGCGCTCTCCGCGCCGCTTGCGCAGCAGAGCGGGGCGCGGGGCGCCTCGGCGAAGCTGTTTCGTGCCGATGTGCTGCGACATAACAAAGATTTACCCCAGGCCGAGCAAACGCTGCGCTCACTGTTAAACGACGACCCGCAGAATGCGGCGGCGCGGGAAAACCTCTACTACGTGCTGCGCGAGCAGAATAAATCCGCCGAGGCGCAGGCGATGCTGCAGACGCTGCCGCAGAGCCTACAGCAAAAACTGCAGCCGCGAGTGGTGGCCGGCATGCCAGGCGACGCCCTGCGTCGTCAGGCCCAGGCGCAGGTCAGCAGCGGTAACCCAGCCGGCGCAATAGCCACCCTGCGCGAAGGCGTTGCCCGCTATCCGGACGATCCCTGGCTGCGTCTCGATCTGGCCCGACTGCTGCAAAAATCGGGTAACGCCAGCGAGGCCTCTTCGCTGATGTCGGCGGCCTATCGCCCCGGCGCCAGCAACAGCGCGTTGTATGCCGCCGCGCTGTTCGCCAGCGAAAACGGCGCCTGGCAACAGGCGCAGACGCTGCTGGCGCGCATTCCCGGCGGCAGCAAGACCAGCGACATGCGCGATTTACGTCAGCGGGTGAACTACAACCTGCAGCTGGTGACCGCCGAAAACTACCTGGCGCAGGGCAATACCATCGCCGCCAGCAATACCCTGCGGGCGATGGCCTCTACGCCGCCGAAAGCCCCGGCGGACGCCGGCAAGCTGGCGCGGCTGCTGGCCGAGAGCGGCGACCTGACCACCGCGGTATCGCTGGTGCGCAACAATATCAGCGGCGGGGTGTCCGGCAACGCCGGGGATTACGCCGATCAGATCGCCGTCCTGAACCAGGCCGGGCTGACCGGCGAGGCGCAGAACCTGATCAGCAATCCGCAGCTGCAGGCCAGCAGTACGCCGACGCAGCTGGCGAGCATTCGCAATGGCTATGTGATCAACGAGGCCGACCGCCTGCGCGAGCAGGGCAATTATGCCGCGGCGTATGACAAGCTGATCCGCGCCATGCAAAGCGATCCGCAGAATACCGATCTGATGTTCGCCATGGCGCGGCTGTACCAGAGCGGCAAAATGAACAAAGAGGCCGGGGTGGTCTATGACTATCTGATGACGCGCGATACGCCGAACCAGGATGCGCGCGCCGGGGCCATTGACGTCGCGCTGTCGGCGGGGAACAACGATCGCGCGGAACAGCTGGCCGGCGGCTTGCGTCAGGATAACTCCCCGGATCGCCTGCTGCTGCTGGCGAGAGTGGCGGAGGCCCAGGGTCATCATCAGCAGGCGATGACCTACCTGCGCAGCGCCCGCGGCAAACTGCTGGGCATGCAAAGCACCAACAGCAGCGAAACGCCGACCGTCGGCGGGGTGCTGGCGGCGGATAACCCCTTCATCGGCGTGTCGCAAACGTCGGCGCCGACGCGGACGGCTTCCGCCTACGGGCAGTATATGCCGTGGCAGGTTGCCCAGTCGGCCGCCGCGCCCGGCTCCTCGCTGCCGGGGATCCAGCGCACCGATCTGCCGGTGGACACCGCCCAGACGCGGATGCTGCGTCAGGTGGACACCATGATGGAGTCGCTGCAGGAGAAAACCGGCAGCTGGCTGCAGGGGGGAATGGACGTGCGCGGACGCGACGGCGAATCGGGCACCAGCAAGCTGACGGAGCTCAGAACGCCGCTGACCTGGTCCTCCTCGCCGTTTGGCGACTCGCGCTTTGACTTTACCGTCACCCCGGTGTCGTTAAACGCCGGGACCGCCAGCGGCGACGCCTGGCGTCGCTACGGCGCCAACCCGCTGGCCAACGCGGTCTCCAATATGGTGAGTACCGCCACCAGCGAGCAGGCGGCGATCGCCTCGATGACCGAGGCGGAGCGGACGGCCTATTTTGCCAGCAATCCGGGGGCAGAGGCGTTAAGCGGCCTGGGCACCCTGAACGCGGCGGACTTCAATCCGACCACCAGCAGCGGGATGGAAAACCTGGCGAAGCTCGGGAGCTATGATTCGGGGCAGGTGGCCAGCTATCTTTCCTCGTCCAGCCGTAAGCCGAACGTTGACCAGACCAGCGGCTCGACCGATTCGCAGAAGGCCAACGGCGTCGAACTGGCGCTGGCGCTAAGCGGTGACGATTACCGGGTCGATATCGGCAGCACGCCGCTGGGCCAGGATCTGAATACCGTTGTCGGCGGGGTGAAATGGTCGCCCAAGCTGACCAACTATCTGTCGCTGATCCTCACCGGCGAACGCCGCTCGCTCACCGACAGCCTGCTTTCGTATGTCGGTCTGAAGGATGCCTATTCCGGTAAAACCTGGGGGCAGGTGACGAAAAACGGCGGCACCCTGCAGCTGAGTTATGACGACGGTGACGCGGGCTTCTACGTTGGCGGCGGCGGTTACAGCTACCTGGGGCAGAACGTCGCCAGCAACACCAGCATCAACGCCAATGCCGGGGTCTATCTGCGGCCCTATCATGACGAATACCGCCAGCTGCAGGCCGGGTTGAGCATGAGCTATATGGATTACTCCAAAAACCTCAGCTACTTCACCTATGGCCAGGGGGGCTACTTTAGTCCGCAAAACTACGTCAGCGTGTCGCTGCCGGTCAGTCTGACGGAAAAATATGATAACTGGACCATGAAGCTCGGCGGCTCGGTGGGCTACCAGTCTTACAGCCAGGATAAGAGCGCCTATTTCCCGACCAATTCGGAGTGGCAGCAGACCCTGGAGACGGCGGTGAGCAATGGGTTTGCCAAGGAAGCCTACTATTCCGCGACCTCGAAGAGCGGCATCGGCTATACCCTGCGCGCCGGGGCGGATTACAAGGTCAACAAACAGATGACGCTGGGGGGCCAGATTGGCTATGACACCTTCGGGGATTATAACGAAAGCACCGCCGGGCTCTATATTCGCTATATGTTAGGAGATCATTGATGATGACGGAGAACAATAACCCGGTGGTGATGACCTGGTTTCAGCAGCAGCAAACGCCTGCCGGATGGTTCGATCTGTTGATTATTATGGTCGAAGGTATGTTAAATAATGCCGGCGAGCTGGAAAGTCAGCCCTTCCTGCGTCAGATGGGCGCCTCGTTGGCGGAGACCCATCCGTTGCCGGCGTCGGAGACCGTAGGGGAGCTGGAGGCGAATATCAACCGGCTGCTGACCCATTTTCACTGGGGGGTGGTGACCATCGACGTCGGTGAGGATGGCCTGCGCTTGCGCCATCAGGCGTTGCCGGTCAGCCGCGATGATGCGGGGCGCGTGCGCTGGTGCAACGCGTTCTGTGCCATACTCGAGGGGTTATATTCTCGCTGGCTGCAGAGTCAGGGAGGCAGCGCTCACGTAATATTGCAGCGTGAGCGGGTGTTCTCTGTCTCTGACGTTCAGTTTCTTTACTACCATCCATAATGAGTGAATTTATGCCCCTGCGTGCTTTAGTGGCGGTGATAGTGACAACGGCAGTAATGCTGGTGCCCCGGGCGTGGGCGGATACGGCCTGGGAGCGTTATAAGGCCCGTTTTATGATGCCGGACGGCCGTATCATTGATACCGCCAATGGCAATGTGTCGCATACGGAAGGCCAGGGCTTCGCCATGCTCCTGGCGGTGGCGAATAACGATCGCCCGGCGTTCGACAAGCTGTGGCAGTGGACGGACAGCACCCTGCGCGACAAGTCTAACGGGCTGTTTTACTGGCGCTATAACCCGGTGGCGCCGGACCCGATCGCCGATAAAAACAACGCCACCGATGGCGATACCCTGATCGCCTGGGCGCTGCTGCGCGCGCAAAAGCAGTGGCAGGACAAGCGCTACGCCACGGCCTCCGATGCCATCACCGCCTCCCTGCTGAAATATACGGTGGTGACTTTCGCCGGTCGCCAGGTGATGCTCCCGGGCGTGAAGGGGTTTAACCGCAACGACCACCTGAACCTTAACCCCTCCTATTTCATCTTCCCGGCCTGGCGCGCCTTTGCGGAGCGGACGCACCTGACCGCCTGGCGGACATTGCAGAGTGACGGGCAGGCGCTGCTGGGGCAGATGGGCTGGGGGAAATCGCATCTGCCCAGCGACTGGGTGGCGCTGCGGGCGGATGGCAAGATGCTGCCGGCCAAAGAGTGGCCGCCGCGGATGAGTTTCGATGCGATCCGTATCCCGCTGTATATCTCGTGGGTCGATCCGCACAGCGCCTTGCTCGCACCGTGGAAAGCCTGGATGCAGAGTTACCCGCGCCTGCAAACTCCGGCGTGGATCAACGTTAGCACCAACGAGGTCGCCCCGTGGAATATGGCCGGCGGCCTGCTGGCGGTGCGTGATTTAACGCTTGGCGAACCGCTGGAAGCGCCGCAGATTGACGACAAGGATGATTATTACTCCGCCAGCCTCAAGCTGCTGGTCTGGCTGGCGAAACAGGATCAGCGCTAGCGCTGTGATGGCTTTGCAGGTTTCTCAGCCCGTATGCCTGCGGGCTGAGAGAAAAGAGCAGGAACGTCTCACGATGTAAGGCCGCCAGAATAGGCGGCCTTGTCGCTTATTGCGGATAAGGCACCCAACTGCCGCCATTCAGCTGGACATAAGGCTTGCCCTGATACTGGATAACGATGGCGTTGGCGTTTTCGGACACCGCCGCGCTCTGCGGCAGGTTGGCGACATACTGCTGCCAGTTGACGCTGTCTTCGCTGAACATTTTGCCGTCGAGGGCGCGCACCACCAGCTCCGACACCGCCAGGTAGCTGCTGGGCTGATCGATGATAATTGGCGCGCCTTCATGTGGCGCCTTCATGCCGAAGAATTTCACCGCCGTCGGGACGTTAGTGATCGACGGGCTCGGGATATCCCGCAGGCCAGACACCTGCATCTTATCGCCCTTCAGCGCGCCGCCGTGTTCCGGCACCACCACCACCATCACCTTACGCCCCGATTTTTCCAGTTCGGTGAAGAAGTTATCCAGGTCGTCAAACAGCTTCTGCGCCCGCACTTTGTAGTCCGCGGTTTTGCTTTGCCCCGGGAAGTGATTGCCGTCATGCAGCGGCAGGGTGTTATAGAACGTGGCGCTCCGCGGATTGCTGCTGGCCTCTTCGGTCTTCAGCCAGCGGTTGAGAACCGCGAGATCCTCATACACTGGCGAACCATCAAATGCCTGCAGGCTGACCGGCAGACCGCTCTGGTCCATCAGCGGGCTCTGCATGCCGCCCAGCGAACGCAGCTCTTTTAGGAAGTCGCCGAACAGGCCGTTGTGGCCGAGCATCAACTGCTGGTTGAAGCCGAGTTTCGCCAGGTTTTCAAACAGGTAGCAATCGGCGCCGGATGGCTGATACAGGTTGGTATGCGACAGTTGGCCGCAGCTGGCGCGCAGCAGACGCACCGCCGCAGGTCCGCTGTAGGAGGTCGCTGAGTTAAAGTTTTTGAAGACGATATCGAAATGCTTCCACAGCGGGTGGTCCATCAGCCCGGCGGCTTCAATATCCGACCAGGAGAGCGAGCAGATATTGATCACCAGCAGGTCAAACGGCTGCGCATCCGCCGGCAGCTGGTCCGGGAACGGTGTCTTGCGCTTCTGCTCGGCGGCATAGAAACCGTTCAGCCAGTTGGTGAGGTTGGCCGAGGTCGGCGGTTCGGTCTGCGGCGGAATATCGCTGCTGGCCGGGCTGGACGCGGCGCCAGCGGCAGCGTTGGTCCCGACGTTGGCCGGCGCGGTGGCGGCGGCAGTGGTGGGCTGACCGGCAGGCCAAATGGTAAAGGCCGGCAGCAGCGGACTGACCGCCTGCCAGACGACCATCGCGGAGACAAACACGGTAACGCGCAGCCACTGGCTGATAAACAGCCACAGCACCAGTAAAACAAAGAAGGCGCCGACCATGCTCCAGTTGATAAAGCGGACAATCAGATCCCAGATATAGCTGGCGCTGAAGCCGGCGATTTGCGATCCCTGGCTAAAAATCGACTCTGGCCCGGGCAGCCAGGTATCGTGCCAGAACAGCGCGAATCCCAGCGGAATGGCGATCCAGTGGCGGATGCGGTGCAGCTTTTCGCGCGGGATCGGCACCAGCAGAAAGGCGAGAAACACCAGGTTAAGCATCGGGTGAAAATTGAGATACCCGGCCCACAGCAGGGCAAACTTGACCAGAAAGTAGAAGTTCCAGCCGCCAAGGCCGCGCCAGTACTGCCAGAGCGGAAGCGGTGCCGCGGTCGTTTTTTTATTTGTCATTTGTTCGCTTTGCCTTGCTTAACCGTTGTTCCCCGGCGTAATACCCCTGCCGGTTTCACGTAACGGGGTTTAAAGAACATCAGTCTTAACGTCGTGCGGATCCGGCGCTGATAGTGGCGCGTCAGGTAGCCCAGCGGAAAAAACAGCAGGGCGCAGAGCACCACCAGTTGCAGAATATCGGCGATAGACATCATCAGGCTTGCTCCTCACGGGTGGTTAACCGGTGTGGTTCGGGGTAGCGTCGCCAGTGGCGTCCATCATGGGTGGCGTTGATGGTCTCGTTTTTACCGACCGTGAGAGGCAGCGGCGTATTCCAGCGCGCCGGCTCGATGCCGCGCATGATCACAATTTCCGAGAGAATCTGTTTGTCTTCAAACCACACCATGCGGTTAGAAAAAATATCGCCGGTCGGCAGCGGGAAAATGTGGTTTAGCGCGGTATCGAGGTCATTGATCCGGCAAAACGACAAGAACAGCACCAGCCGGTTATTGCCGATGGTCATGATGTCGCCCATCCGGTTGGGTTTGCATAACGTCAGCGCCTGCTCAACGCGCAGCCCCGGCGCCGGGCGCAGGGCCACCATCACGCCTTTGCTGTCGGCCGGCAGCAGGGTATTGGTCATCACGTTGTGCACCGCTTCGCAAAAGGCGTCCCATTTCTGATAGCCGCGCAGTTTTAACGGCTGGCTCCAGGTGAGCAGGGTGGCAAAATCTTCCGGGATATGGCGGGAGAACTTTTGGTTCTGAACGCTTTCAATCAGCGTCAGGCAGCGGGAAAGCGACGCGCTGTTAGGGATCACCAGGCTGGCGCCGCTGCTCAGCAGCAGCCGCTCATCAGTCGCGCGCAGGCTGGGGGTTTGTTCGCGGACAATAATTTTCAGCGCCGTGCCGCGCTGACGGCGCAGGGTATGAATATAGCGGCCCAGCTGTTCAATTTGCGTATTTTGGGTAATGGAGAAGAGGATCGTCGCCGCTTGCGCGGTGCGCCCGGCGTTGAAGACCTCGTCGTTGGTGTCAAACAGCGTCCAGTATTCCGACAGCGGCGGGGCACCTTCCAGCACGCGCACATTGCTGAGGATCGCTTTTTCATCGCTGCGCGGCTGCACGCTGGTTTCAGCGTCCTGCGCTAATCGCCAGCCGGCGTCATCATGTTGCACCATCAGCTGCTGCTGGGCGCTGATGCCCTTATCGCTTCCCCACCAGGCAATATCAAAGATATGCCGGTCGCCCTGGTAACGAATACTTGCCAGTCCGGAAAGGGAGCGGTACTCACGTAATAAGGGAGTCAGCTGCCGATCAATATCCTGCGCGGAATTGATCGCTAAGAATGCGCAGCGATGATATTGCGCCCAGCGGCTGGTCTTTTCCACCCAGGCGCATAACTTTTCGTTATTTATATTTTGCCAGGCATTTTCAGCACATAGCAGAATAAATAAATAATTGCCAGGTTCGAGGGAGCAGACCAAGTCGCGATGTATTTCTTCCAGCGCCTCCGGACGATTCGGCAGGGTAAACAGTGCAATATTATCCGGGCCGTGAATGTGTTCTAATGAAATGATATCATTTGGTTTATTCCCCATCACCAGCGCGGCAACCTTGCTGTTTTTCGCCTGCGTGGCCAGCGTCTGATTAAATAGACTGACGGCATCGGCATAACGGTCAACGTTGAGCCACCATACCCCGCCGACCGGCATATGGCACACTTCATCCCATAATGATGAAATACCCAAAGTAAATACACTATCCACGGCATCCCTCGTGCGCCCTGATTCACACTGGATAAGTTTACTAGCGAAACTGACAGAGTAAACCTAACATTGAAATTAAAGGTCATCAGTTTTAGCATGTACACCTGCTTTTTAAGGATGCGCTGTATACGTCCTCTGGTTTAATAATAAATTTCGAACGGACAGAGATATGCCAGCAAAAGATCCTGCGGTACCCACGGACGCCACGCTGGGGTACACCTTTCAAAATGATTTTCTGGCGCTTAGCCGGGCATTTTCCCTGCCGGATATTGATTATCATGATATTTCCAGGCGCGAACAGCTGAACGCGGCGCTGAAGCGCTGGCCGCTGCTGGCAGAGTTTGCAGAGAAAAAATAAGGAAGCCGGAGATGGCTATTCTGGGATTACAGGGCGTGCGAGGGGGGACTGGCGTCACGTCCATTACGGCTGCACTCGCCTGGGCGCTGCAATTGCTCGGTGAAACGGTGCTGGCGATCGACGCCAGCCCGGATAATATGCTGCGTTTTTTCTTCAATACCGACATCCATCATCAGGACGGCTGGGCGCGGGCGCTGCTCGATGGCCGGGACTGGCGCGACGCGGGTCTGCGCTATACGCAGCATATCGATCTGTTGCCGTTTGGCCAGCTCAGCGCGGGCGAAAGAGAAAACGTCGACCAGCTGCAGTCCACCCTGGGGGCGATGACGGAGGCCGTACTGCAGCTGCAGGGGCAGTACCGCTGGCTACTGCTGGATCTGCCGGCGGGCTATTCGCCGTTGACCCGCGAGCTGCTGACGCTCTGCGACCGCTCGCTGGTGGTGGTCCATCCCGACGCCAACAGCCATATCCGTTTGCACCAGCAGCCCTTTCCGGCCAACAGCGATATTCTGATTAACGATCTGCGGGTCGGCAGCCAGCTGCAGGAAGATCTCTACCAGCTGTGGCTCGAGAGCCAGCCGCGCATCCTGCCGGTGACCATTCATCGCGACGAGGCGATGGCCGAGTGCCTGGCGGCGAAGCAGCCCCTTGGGGAGTATCGCCAGGACTCTCTGGCGGCGGAAGAGGTACTGACCCTGGCGAACTGGTGTCTGATCCACTATGCCGGCGGGAGGCCGGCATGATCCGCCTCAGCACACTGCTGCTGGCCCCGCCGGTGGGGGAACGGCTGCGCGCGCGCTATGACGACTACCGGCAGCATGGCGCCTCATGGCTGTCGGCGTCGCTTGGCTGCCTGTGGGCATCGCTGGTCTGGGCGCTAATGCCGCTGGAGACGCCGCGATGGCAGGCGATTCTGGCGCACCATGACACCTATTTCCCCCATATTAATCCGCATCGGCCACGTCCGCTGGATCCGCTGCGCTACCTGCTGCAATCCCTGTGGTTACTGACAACGCGCGTGCCGGAGCCGGAGAAAAAGGTCAACTGGCGTTCGCTGGCGGCGCTGGAAGGGGTGCACGGTCGCTATACGCAGTGGCTGGAAAAATTGCCTGAGCAGGTCAACGCCCGCACCGGTCATCTGGATAAACAGAAAGAGCTGGCGCACCTCAATCCCAAACTGCGCCGGGCGATCCTTGGGGGGGTGACCTGCTGCTCGCTGGTGCTGGCGCTGATGTGTATTACGCAGCCTTTTAACCCGCTGTCGCAGTTTATCTTCCTGATGCTGCTGTGGGGCGTGGCGCTGCTGGTGCGGCGCATCCCCGGCCGCTTCTCGGCGCTGATGCTGATCGTGCTGTCGCTGACGGTCTCGTGCCGCTATATCTGGTGGCGCTATACCTCGACGCTGAACTGGAACGACCCGGTAAGCCTGGTGTGCGGGATTATTTTGCTGTTCGCTGAGACCTACGCCTGGGTGGTGCTGGTGCTGGGCTACTTCCAGGTGGTCTGGCCGTTGAACCGCCAACCGGTGCCGCTGCCGGAGGATATGGATCTGTGGCCGACGGTGGACATCTTCGTCCCCACCTACAACGAAGATCTCAACGTGGTGAAAAACACCATCTACGCCTCGCAGGGCATCGACTGGCCGAAGGACAAGCTGAACATCTGGATCCTCGACGACGGCGGACGGGAAGCGTTTCGCCAGTTTGCCAAAGATGTCGGGGTGCACTATATCGCCCGTACCAGCCATGAGCACGCCAAAGCCGGCAACATCAACAATGCGCTGAAATACGCCAAAGGGGAGTTCGTCTCGATCTTTGACTGCGACCATGTGCCGACGCGCTCGTTTCTGCAGATGACCATGGGCTGGTTCCTGAAAGAGAAAGAGCTAGCGATGATGCAGACCCCGCACCACTTCTTCTCGCCCGATCCCTTCGAGCGCAACCTTGGTCGTTTTCGCAAAACGCCGAACGAAGGGACGCTATTCTACGGCCTGGTGCAGGACGGGAACGATATGTGGGACGCCACCTTCTTCTGCGGCTCCTGCGCCGTGATTCGCCGTGGCCCGCTGGATGAGATCGGCGGAATCGCCGTCGAAACGGTGACCGAAGATGCCCACACCTCGCTGCGCCTGCACCGGCGGGGTTACACCTCCGCCTATATGCGTATTCCGCAGGCGGCGGGGCTGGCGACGGAGAGTTTATCCGCGCATATCGGCCAGCGCATCCGCTGGGCGCGCGGGATGGTGCAGATATTCCGCCTCGATAATCCGCTGTTTGGCAAAGGCCTGAAGCTGGTACAGCGCGTCTGCTACGCCAACGCCATGCTTCACTTTCTCTCCGGTATTCCGCGCCTCATCTTCCTCACGGCGCCGCTGGCCTTTTTGCTGCTCCATGCCTATATCATTTATGCGCCAGCGCTGATGATTGCGCTATTCGTGTTGCCGCATATGATCCACGCCAGCCTGACCAACTCGAAGATTCAGGGCAAATATCGCCATTCGTTCTGGAGTGAAATCTACGAGACGGTGCTCGCCTGGTATATCGCGCCGCCCACCTTTGTGGCGCTGATTAATCCGCATAAAGGCAAATTCAACGTCACCGCGAAGGGCGGACTGGTGGAAGAGGAGTATGTCGACTGGGTGATCTCCCGGCCCTATATCTACCTTGTGCTGCTCAACCTGGTCGGCGTCGCGGTGGGGATCTGGCGCTTTATGTACGGCCCGGAAAACGAAATTCTCACCGTCTGGGTGAGTATTGTCTGGGTGTTCTACAACCTGATTATTCTTGGCGGCGCGGTGGCGGTCTCGGTCGAAAGCAAGCAGGTCCGCCGGTCGCATCGTGTCGAAATGAGCATGCCGGCGGCAATTGCCCGCGAAGATGGCCATCTGTTCTCCTGCACCGTTCACGACTATTCCGACGGTGGGCTGGGGATCAAAATTCACGGCGACGCTCAGGTGTTGGAGGGGCAGAACGCCAGGCTGCTGCTCAAACGGGGACAGCAGGAGTATGCCTTCCCGGTGCGGGTCGCGCGGGTCAACGGCAGCGAAGTGGGATTGCAGCTGCTGCCGTTGACCAACCAGCAGCATATCGATTTTGTGCAGTGTACGTTTGCCCGCGCCGATACGTGGGCGCTTTGGCAGGATAGCTTCCCGGAAGACAAGCCGATGGAAAGCCTGCTGGATATCCTCAAGCTGGGGTTCCGTGGCTATCGTCACCTGGCGGAGTTTTCGCCGCCGTCGGTGAAGGTGGTTTTCCGCGCGCTCACCTCGCTGGTGGCATGGATAGTGTCGTTTGTACCCCGACGCCCTGAACGCGCCGCGCCGACGCTCTCCGCAGACCCGGCAATGGCTCAACAATGATGATAATGCGATGAAAAGAAAACTTTCCTGGATGTGTGCAGTAGCGGTGGGCATGTGCAGCTGGTATCCGCTGGCCTCTTACGCGGCGCCGGCCACCGTGGTGAATCCGGCCCCTGGCGTTCAGCCGCAGGCGGCCTCCCCGCTCGCGCCGGTGACGACAGGCGAGCCGACGGCGACCCTCGCCGAACCGACCGCTCCGGCGGTGGTCGCCGAGAACGTCCCGCAGCGGGAGGTGAAGCTGACCTTTGCCACCATCGCGCCGCCTCCGGGCAGCATTGTGCTGCGCGGCTCACGGCCTGACGCCTCGGTTGAATTCGGCATGCGCAGCGATGAGCTGGTCGCTAACGCGCTGCTCAATCTGGAATACACCCCGTCGCCCTCGCTGCTGCCCGTGCAGTCGCAGCTGAAAGTCTATCTCAACGATGAGCTGATGGGCGTCCTGCCCGTCACCAAAGAGCAGCTGGGGAAAAAGATCCGCGCACAGCTGCCGATTGACCCGCTGTATATCACCGACTTCAACCGTATACGGCTGGAGTTTGTCGGCCACTACCGCGATGTCTGCGAAAACCCGGCCAGCAGCACGCTGTGGCTGGACGTCGGGCGCGAAAGCTATCTGGATCTCACCTACCAGTCGCTGAAGGTGCATAACGATCTGTCGCACTTCCCGGTACCGTTCTACGATCCGCGCGACAACCGCCCGCTGACGCTGCCGATGATTTTCCCGGGCTCGCCGGCGGTGGCCCAGCAGCAGGCGGCGGCGATTATCGCTTCATGGTTCGGCAGCAAGGCCGGCTGGCGCGGCCAGCAGTTCCCGGTCTATTTCAACGAACTGCCGGATCGTAACGCCATTGTCTTCGCCACCAACGACAAGCGTCCGGATTTCCTGCGCGATCATCCGCCGGTCAACGCGCCGACCATCGAAATGATCGACAACCCGAACGATCCTTACGTCAAGCTGCTGGTTATTTTCGGCCGCGATGATAAAGACCTGCTGCTGGCGGCGAAGGGGATTGCCCAGGGCAATATTCTGTTCCGCGGCAGCAGCGTCACCGTGGACGGCATCAAAACCCTGCAGCCGCGGCAGCCATACGATGCGCCAAACTGGGTGCGCACCGACCGCTCGGTCACCTTTGCTGAGCTGAAAACCTATGAGCAACAGCTGCAGTCCAGCGGGCTGGTGCCGGATGCCATCACCGTGGCGCTTAACCTGCCGCCGGATCTCTATCTGCTGCGGGCCAACGGCATCGATATGGATCTGAAATATCGCTATACCATGCCGCCGGTGAAGGATAGCTCGCGGATGGATATCAGCCTTAACGACCAGTTCTTGCAGTCGTTCAGCCTTAACAGCTCGCAGGACGTGAACAAACTGATCCTGCGCCTGCCGGTGCTGCAGGGGCTGCTGGACGGCAAATCGGAGGTTACCATACCCGCGCTGCGTCTTGGGGCGGTGAACCAGCTGCGCTTTGACTTCCAGTACATGAACCCGATGCCCGGCGGCTCTATCGACAACTGTATTACCTTCCAGCCGGTGCAGAACCATGTGGTGATCGGCGACGATTCGACCATCGACTTCTCGAAGTATTATCACTTTATTGCTCTACCGGACCTGCGCGTCTTCGCCAATGCTGGCTTCCCTTACAGCCGTATGGCGGACCTCGCCGACACCCTGGTGGTGGTGCCGAAGGCGCCGACCCAGGGCCAGGTGGCGACGCTGCTGCAGGCGCTGGGCGGCATCGGTTCGCAGACCGGCCTGGCGGCGATTAATCTGCAAATGACTGACGATGGCAACCAGATCAAGAATAAAGATGCGGATCTGCTGCTGATCGGCGCGATCCCCTCTTCCCTCAAGGACGATACCAAAATCAACCTGCTGGTCGAGGCGACCAAAAGCTGGGTGAAAATGCCGATGCGTCATTACGACCTGGCGAGCATTTATCCCGATGATGAGGCCCGCACGCCCAACACCCGCACCGACATCACTTCTTCCGGACCGATGGCGGCGGTGATTGGCTTCCAGTCGCCCTACAACGATCAACGCAGCGTGGTGGCCCTGCTGGCCGACAGCCCACGCGGTAATGAACTGCTAACCAACGCCCTCAACGACAGTGGTAAGCGGGCGGCGATGTTTGGCTCGGTGGCGGTGATCCGCGAATCCGGCGTCAACAGCCTGCGGGTGGGCGATGTTTACTATGTCGGCCATCTGCCCTGGTTCGAGCGCATCTGGTTCGCGCTCTCTAACCACCCGATACTGCTGGCGATCTTCGCCGCGGTCAGTATCGTGCTGCTGGCGTGGGTGCTGTGGCGCATGCTGCGCATTATCAGCCGCCGCCGCCTTAGCCTGGATGATGAGTAAACGATGATGAAAGTACTTTGCGGCGCGGTGCTCTCCGCGCTGGTGCTGGCGGCGGGCCAGGCGAGCGCCGCCTGCCAGTGGCCCGCCTGGGAGCAGTTTAAGCAAGCCTACGTCAGCCCCGAGGGGCGGGTGATCGACCCCAGCGATGCGCGCAAAATTTCCACTTCCGAAGGACAGAGCTATGGCCTGTTCTTTGCCCTGGCGGCCAACGATCGCGCGGGGTTCGACAAGCTGCTGACCTGGACGCAGAACAACCTGGCGGAGGGCGACCTGCGGCAGCATCTGCCGGGCTGGCTGTGGGGGAAAAAGGACGACGAGCAGTGGACGCTGCTGGACAGCAATTCGGCATCCGACTCAGATCTGTGGATAGCCTGGGCGCTGCTGGAGGCGGGGCGCCTGTGGCAGCAGCCGCAGTACACCGAGACCGGGAAAGCGCTGTTGGCGCGGATTGTCGATGAAGAGACGGTGGCGGTGCCGGGCCTTGGCACGATGCTGCTGCCGGGAAAAGTCGGTTTTGCCGATGACAGCGGCTGGCGGTTTAACCCCAGCTATCTTCCACCGCAGCTGGCCACCTATTTTGTGCGTTTTGGCGCGCCGTGGCCTGCCCTGCGCGATACTAACCTGCGTCTGCTGCTGGAGACCGCACCGAAAGGCTTTGCCCCGGACTGGGTGCGCTATGAGAAAGGGAAAGGCTGGCAGCTGAAAACGGAGAAGCCGCCGATCGGCAGCTATGACGCGATTCGCGTCTACCTGTGGGTGGGTATGCTTCATGACGGCGATAAGCAGAAAGCGCGTCTGCTGGCCCGCTTTGCGCCGATGGCGGCGCAGACCACGGAGCAGGGGGTACCGCCGGAGAAAGTGAATATCGCCACCGGCAAAACCAGCGGCCAGGGGCCGGTGGGCTTTTCCGCGGTGATGCTGCCGTTTTTACAGAACGACGAGGCCCGGTCGGTGCAACGGCAGCGCGTCGCCGATAACTATCCCGGCGCGGATGCCTACTACAGCGCGGTCCTGACGCTGTTTGGCCAGGGTTGGGATCAACACCGTTTTCGTTTCACTGCGGGTGGCGAATTACAACCTGACTGGAACCAGGAATGCGCAAGCTCTCACTAAGTTTACTCACGCTGTCCCTCGGCGTTGCGCTGCTGCCGTTAGCGCAGGCGGCGACGACGCCCGCCCAGGAACATCTGCTGGAGCAGGTGCGCCTCGGCGAGGCCAGCAATCGTGAAGACCTGGTGCGCCAGTCGCTGTACCGTCTGGAGCTGATTGACCCCAACAACCCGGACCTGATTGCCGCGCGGATGCGCTATCTGCTGCGCCAGGGGGATGCCGCCGGGGCGCAAAAAGAGCTGGAGCGACTGACGAAGCTGGCGCCGGACTCCCCGGAGCTGAAGGCGTCGCGCAATGAGATGAAAAGCAACACCGGCGAGGGTCGTCAGGCGCTGCAGCAGGCGCGACTGCTGGGCGTGGCCGGGAAGGTCGATGAAGCCATCGCCGCCTACGAAAAGCTGTTCGGCGGCGTGCCGGATGATGTTGATGCCGCGATTGAATACTGGACGCTGGTGGCGCGCCTGCCGGCCCGTCATAGCGAAGGCGTCAGCCAGCTGAAAAAACTGAACGCCAGCGCGCCGGGCAACGTCAGCCTGCTCACGGCGCTGGCGAAGCAGATGTTTGCCGATAACAAACCGCAGGAAGGGTTCGCCTATCTGGCGGAAATGGCCCGCTCGGCCTCAGGACGCGGTATCGCCGCCGATATGTGGTACAGCGAGGTGAAAAGCATGCCGGTGAGCAAGGCCAGCGTGCAGGCGTTGCAGCAATTCCTGCTGCAGTTTCCTACCGGCTCGGTGGCGGCGAACGCCCGCGTCCTGCTCGACCAGCAGCAGGCGCAGCTGCAGGATCCGACGTTCCGCGCCCGCTCGGAAGGGCTGGCGGCGGTCAAATCCGGAAATACCTCGCAGGCGGTGGCGGATCTGCAGAAAGCCGTTCAGGCCGACAGCCGCGACAGCGATGCGGTGGGCGCCCTCGGCCAGGCCTATTCCCAGCGCGGCGACCGCGCGCGGGCGGTGGCCCAGCTCAATAAAGCGATTGCCATGGATCCCGACAGCCCGAATCGCGGCAAATGGGACAGCCTGCTGCAAACCAACCGCTACTGGCTGCTGATCAAGCAGGGGGATAACGCCCTGAAGGCCGGTCAGCTTGCGCAGGCGCAGAATTATTATGCCCAGGCGCAGCGGGTCGATCGGACCGACAGCTATGCCGTGCTGGGGCTGGGCGACGTCGCGGCGGCGCGCAAAGAGTCGGCGGCGGCGGAGCGCTATTATCAGCAGGCGTTGCGCCTGGATCGCGGCAATAACCTGGCGGTGCGCGGCCTGGCCAACCTCTATCGCGCCGAATCGCCCGAGAAAGCCAGCGCCTGGATCGCCGGCCTTCCTGCTGCCCAGCGGCGCAGTATTGATGATATCGAGCGCAGCCTGACCAACGACCGGCTGGAGAAACAGGCGCAGGCCCTGGAGAGCCAGGGCAACTGGGCGCAGGCGGCGGAAGTCCAGCGTCGGCGCCTGGCGCTCGATCCGGACAGCGTGTGGATCACCTATCGTCTGGCGCGGGATCTGGTCAGCGCCGGCGAACGCCAGCAAGCCGATGCGCTGATGCGGGCGATGGTCAACCGCCAGCCGCAGGATGCTGAACGGATATACGCCTCGGGGCTGTACCTGTCGGGGAACGACCAGGACGATCTGGCGCTGGCGCAAATCGCCACCCTGCCGCGCAACGCGTGGACAGATAACATCCGTGAACTGGAGGCGCGTCTGCAAAGCGACCGGGTGCTGCGCCAGGCGAACCAATTGCGCGACAGCGGCGAGGAAGCGCAGGCGATCGCCCTCATCAAACAGCAGCCGGCCTCGGTACGCTATGACCTGACGCTGGCCGACTGGGCGCAGCAGCGCGGCGACAACCAGACGGCGATTGCCGACTATCAGCGGGTGCTGCGTCAGGAAGCCGACAACGGCGATGCGCGCCTCGGCCTTGCGGAAGTCTACCTGGCCGAGGGGGATAAACCGGCCGCCCGGGCGCAGGTCATGCAGCTGAAAGGCGCAGAGGCCGAATCCATGAATATGCAGCGGCGGGTCGCCCTGGCGCGAGCTGGCCTTGGCGATACCGCTGACGCCCAACGGATTTTTAACCAGATTGTGCCGCAGGCGAAGGCGCAGCCGCCCTCGATGGAGAGCGCGCTGGTGCTGCGCGATGCCGCGCGCTTTGCCACCCGGAACGGGGAGCCGCAGCAGGCGCTGACTCACTACCGGGAGGCGATGGTGGCCTCCGGCATCACCCCCGCGCAGCCGCAGGATAACGATACCTTTACCCGGCTGACGCGCAACGACAGCCGGGATGACTGGCTGAAGCGCGGGATCCGCAGCGATGCCGCCGATCTTTATCGCCAGCAGGATCTGAACGTCATCCTGGAACATGACTTCTGGGGATCCAGCGGCACCGGCGGCTATTCCGATCTGAAGGCGCATACCACCATGCTGCAGGTGGATGCCCCGCTAGCGGATGGCCGGATGTTCTTTCGCACCGACCTGGTCAATATGGATGCCGGCAGCTTTTCCACCCACAGCGACGGGAGCTACTCGCCCAGCTGGGGCACCTGCGGGGAGATCGCCTGCACCAGCGGTAGTAAAAATCAGACCGACAGCGGGGCCAGCGTGGCGGTCGGCTGGCAGAACGACACCTGGAGCGGGGATATCGGCACCACGCCGATGGGCTTCAATGTCGTCGATGTGGTCGGCGGCCTGAGCTACAGCAGCGACGTCGGGCCAGTGGGGTACACGGTCAACGTCCACCGGCGGCCCATCTCCAGCTCGCTGCTCTCCTTCGGCGGGCAGAAAGACAGCAACAGCCATACCGGCACCACCTGGGGCGGTGTTCGCGCCGACGGCGGCGGTGTGAGCCTCAGCTATGACCGGGGCGAAGCGCACGGGATCTGGTCCTCGCTGGGGGCCGACTCGTTGACCGGTAAAAACGTGGCGGATAACTGGCGCGTGCGCTGGATGACCGGCTACTACTACAAGGTGATTAACGAGAATAATCGTCGCGTCACCGTCGGCCTCAACAATATGATCTGGCACTACGACAAAGATCTCAGCGGCTACACCCTCGGCCAGGGCGGCTATTACAGCCCGCAGGAGTACCTCTCTTTCGCCGTGCCGGTGACCTGGCGTCAGCGCACGGAGAACTGGTCCTGGGAACTCGGCGGGTCGGTGTCATGGTCCCATTCGCGTACCCAAACGCAGGCCCGCTATCCGCTGCTGAACCTGATCCCGTCCGACTACCGGCAGCGCGCCAGCGAACTGACGGAGCAGGGCAGCAGCAGCCAGGGATTCGGTTACACCGCCAGAGCGCTGGTGGAGCGGCGGGTGACCAGCAACTGGTTCGTTGGCGCCGCGGTCGATATTCAGCAGGCGAAGGATTATACCCCAAGCCATGCGCTGCTTTACGTCCGCTACTCGGCGGCAGGCTGGCAGGGGGATCTGGATATGCCGCCCCAGCCGCTGGTGCCTTACGCCGACTGGTAGCAGAATAGGCTGAATTACGTCACAGAGCGCCACTCCACGGCGCGCTTCGCGTATACTCGTGAGGCGTTGCCCACCGTCGGCCGCCGGGGAGGTCTCTCCGGCGTCTGCGTCACCGCGCGGAAATATCCCGTCACTTCATCCCTCGCGGGCGTGGGCGAAGGATTTGAGTATATAATCAGCCTGAAACGACCGGGATTGAAGGATTGATACCGGGTATGCATTCAGTATCAGTGGAGAACACCGTTGCGCGTCAGCCGTTCACTTACAATCAAACAGATGGCGATGGTCGCGAGCGTGTCCATGGCCTTTGTATTGGTTTTTTGCACTATTTTGCTGTTTCACTTTGTGCAACAGAGTCGCTTTACCACGGCCACGCAGTTAGAAAGTATCGCGCGATCCGTTCGCGAACCGCTGTCGGCGGCTATTCTGAAAGCCGATATTCCGGAAGCGGAAGCTATTTTAAGCCGTATCCAGCCTGCTGGCATCGTCAGCCGGGCGGATGTGGTCTTGCCCAACCAGTTCCAGGCGTTACGGATGCGGTTTATCCCCGAGCGGTCGGTGCCGGTGACCATCACCCGGCTATTTGAGCTGCCGGTGCAGATTTCGCTGCCCATTTATTCGCTGGAGCGGCCGGCCAACCCGCAGCCGCTGGCCTATCTGGTGCTGCAGGCCGATTCCTATCGCATGTATAAATTCGTCATGAGCGCCCTTGCCACGTTAGTGACTGCTTACTTACTTCTGGTGCTGATGTTGACGGTGGCGCTCACCTGGTGCATCAACCGGCTGATGGTTCGCCCTCTGCGGCGTATCGCCCGCGAGCTGAACGATCTCTCCCAGCAGGAGCGTCTTGGGCATCAGCTGACCCTCCCGCGCCTGCACCATGACGACGAGATCGGCATGCTGGTGCGTAGCTATAACCGCAACCAGCAGAGCCTGGTGCGCCAGCATGATGAGCTGTCCATCCAGTCGACCCGCTTCCCGGTCTCCGAGCTGCCGAATAAAGCCTTTTTGCTGGCGATGCTGGAGCAGACGGTGGCCCGCCCGCAGAGCGCCGCGCTGATCGTCGTCGCCTGTGAAACCCTGCAGGACGCCGCCGGCGTGCTCAAGGAGAGCCAGCGCGAAATGCTGCTCCTGACGCTGGTGGAGAAGCTGCGCGCCGCGATCCCGCCGCAGATGGTGCTGGCTCAGGTGAGCGGCTATGACTTCGCCATTCTCGCCGATGGCCTCGCCGAATCCTGGCAGGCGGTGACGTTAAGTAAGCAAGTGCTCACTATTATTAATGAACGTTTGCCGCTGCATGGTCTGCAGCTGCGACCCTACGCCAGCGTCGGGATCGCTATGTTCCACCCCGGCCTCAGCGCCGAACAGTTTTACCGGCGCGCGGTGTCAGCCGCCGTCACCGCAAGACGCAAAGGTAAAAACCAGATTGAGTTCTTCGATCCCGAGCAGATGGAAAAGGCTCAGCGTCGCTTGATGGAAGAGCACGATATAATGACCGCCCTCGACAACCAGCAGTTCGCTATCTGGCTGCAGCCGCAGGTGGCCTGCGCCAGCGGCGAGATCTGCGGCGCCGAGGTGCTGCTGCGTCAGCGGCAGGCGGATGGCAGCTGGTCGCTACCGCCGGCGCTGATTGAACGCATTGAGTCCTGCGGGCTGATTATCCCGGTCGGCTACTGGGTGATGGAAGAGGCCTGCCGCCAGCTGGCGGCCTGGCAAAGCCAGGGGATTATGCTGCCGCTGTCGGTCAATGTTTCGCTGCTTCAGCTGCTGGAGCACGATCGCGGCGAGGAGATGCTGAAGCTGATCGCCCGCTACCGCATCGCGCCGGGTACCTTAATCCTCGAGGTGACGGAGAGCTGCCGGATGGACGATCCGCAGGACGTGATGGCGCGGTTGCGGCCTCTGCGCGAGGCCGGGGTACGTATTGCGCTGGATGATTTTGGCATGGGTTACGCCGGGTTGCACCAGCTGCAGCAGATGAAGGCCCTGCCGGTGGATATCCTGAAAATCGATAAGGTATTCATCGATATGCTGCCGGAGGATGTCAGCATGGTGCCGGCGATGATCCAGCTCGCGCGCGGCCTGTCGCTACGTATCGTGGCGGAAGGGGTGGAGAACGAGGCCCAGTTCCGCTGGTTGCAAGCCGCCGGCGTCGAGGTGCTCCAGGGCCATCTGTTCGGTTGCGCTTTACCGCAGGAGGCGTTCAGCGCGCGCTATCTCTCCCCGGTCCGGGAGGATGCAAATTTGTAAATGTTTTGTTGACTTGTGCGAGTCAGCTCAAAGATTTTAACAATTGCTTTGCACTTTCGGCGTTAGTTATTTCTGAAATGTTTCCAGGGTGTTATTTTTAAGCCACAGACGTCAAATATCCCTTCTTGCTCTGTGGTTATTCCCAAAGGACACCCTATGAAAACCTCTATCTTTAAAAGCCTCTATGTCCAGGTTCTGACGGCCATAGCGATCGGTATTCTGCTGGGCCATTTTTACCCGGAACTGGGCGCGCAAATGAAACCCTTCGGCGACGCCTTCGTTAAGCTGATTAAAATGGTGATTGCTCCGGTTATCTTCTGTACCGTCGTGACGGGGATCGCCGGGATGGAGAGCATGAAAGCCGTTGGCCGTACCGGGGCGGTAGCGCTACTCTATTTCGAAGTGGTCAGCACCATCGCGCTGATTATCGGTCTGATTATCGTCAACGTGGTGCAGCCGGGGGCCGGGATGAACGTCGACCCGTCGACGCTCGATGCGAAAGCGGTGGCGGTGTACGCTGAGCAGGCGAAAGACCAGGGGGTGGTGGCCTTTTTACTGGATGTGATCCCGGGCAGCGTCATTGGCGCCTTCGCCAGCGGCAACATCCTGCAGGTTCTGCTGTTCGCCGTTCTGTTTGGCTTTGCCCTGCATCGTCTGGGCAGCAAGGGCCAGCTGATTTTCAACGTCATTGAAAGTTTCTCGCAGGTCATCTTCGGCATCATCAATATGATCATGCGCCTGGCGCCGATCGGCGCCTTCGGGGCCATGGCCTTCACCATCGGTAAATATGGCGTCGGCACCCTGGTGCAGCTGGGGCAGCTGATCATCTGCTTCTATATCACCTGTATCCTGTTCGTGGTGCTGGTGCTGGGGAGCATCGCCCGGGCCACCGGCTTCAGCATCTTTAAGTTTATCCGCTATATCCGTGAAGAGCTGCTGATCGTGCTGGGGACCTCCTCATCCGAATCGGCGCTGCCGCGCATGCTCGACAAGATGGAGAAGCTCGGCTGTCGTAAGTCGGTGGTGGGCCTGGTGATCCCGACCGGCTATTCGTTTAACCTCGACGGCACCTCTATCTATCTGACGATGGCGGCGGTGTTTATCGCCCAGGCGACCAACAGCCATATGGATATTTTCCATCAAATCACCCTGCTGGTGGTGCTGCTGCTCTCCTCGAAAGGGGCGGCGGGAGTGACCGGCAGCGGCTTCATCGTGCTGGCGGCGACCATCTCGGCGGTTGGGCATTTACCGGTCGCTGGCCTGGCGCTGATCCTCGGTATCGACCGCTTTATGTCCGAAGCCCGCGCTTTGACTAACCTGGTCGGTAACGGCGTCGCCACGGTGGTGGTGGCAAAATGGGTGAAAGAACTCGATGCCAAACAGATGGATGATGTGCTGAATAACCGTGTTCCCGCGAACAAAACGCACGAATTATCCTCTTAAATCCTCCTCTTAGGCCCGTACTCCCTTGCTGGAGTACGGGCTCCTGCGCATAATTAGAGGTCATTTCCGCCCTGCGGGAATGACACGAAATGATTATTTTACGTTGTCATGCGACATTTTCGTCTCCGTGTGGTCTAACCGACGTATTTCACTCTCACTTTTTTCGGCAGCCCGTCAGTGGGATGCTGTTGTAACCAGGAATGTTCATCAGGGGTTCACATGCAGGGCACAACAATTAAACTCTTAACGGGCGGTTTGCTGATGGTAGCGGCGGCCGGTTATGTGCAGGCAGAAGCGCTCCAGCCTGATCCGGCCTGGCAACAAGGGACCTTAGCGAATGGGTTGTCGTGGCAGGTGCTGGCCACGCCGCAGCGTCCCAGCGACCGTATCGAAGTCCGTCTGTCCGTGAATATTGGCTCGCTGAGCGAAAGCACTCAGCAGAGCGGTTTCAGCCGTTTTATTCCCCGTCTGGCGTTGACGCAAAGCGGCAGCCTGCCGACGATGCAGGCGCGCTCGCTGTGGCAGCAGAGTATTGACCCGAAGCGTCCTCTGCCGCCGGCCATCGTCTCCTACGATTACACGATGTTTAATCTCAGCCTGCCGAATAACCGCAACGATCTGCTGAAAGAGGCGCTGAGCTGGCTGGCGGACGCCAGCGGTAAACTGACCATTACGCCTGAATCGATCAATCACGCGCTGCAGGGCAGCGACATGGTGGCGACCTGGCCGCTGGATACCAAAGAGGGCTGGTGGCGCTATCGCCTGAAGGGCTCCACCATGCTGGGCCACGATCCCGCCGCGCCGCTGAAGCAGCCGATCGACGTGGCGCAGCTGAAAGACTTTTATCAAAAATGGTACACCCCCGACGCCATGACGCTGATCGTGGTGGGTAACGTCGACAGCCGCAGCGTCGCTGAGCAAATCAGCAAGACCTTTGGCGATCTGAAGGGTAAGCGGGAAACGCCGGCGGCGGTGCCGACCTTATCGCCGCTGCCCACCGTGCCGGTCAGCATCATGACCAGCGCCGTGCGCCAGGACAAACTGTCCATCATGTGGGACGCCCCCTGGCAGCCGATCCGCGACTCCGCAGCGCTGCAGCGCTACTGGCGCGACGACCTCGCCCGCGAAGCGCTGTTCTGGCACGTGCAGCAGAGCCTGAGCAAAAATAACGTCAAGGATATTGGGCTTGGTTTCGACTGCCGGGTGCTCTATCAGCGCGCGCAGTGCGCCATCAACATCGAATCGCCGGGCGAGCGCCTGAATAACAACCTGAGCGTGGTTTCGCGCGAATTGGCGAAAGTGCGCGACAACGGCCTGCCGCAGGAGGAGTTTGACGCGCTTATCGCCCAGAAAAGCCTCGAGCTGCAGAAGCTGTTTGCCACCTATGCGCGCACCGATACCGACATTCTGATGAGCCAGCGCATGCGCTCCCTGCAAAATCAGGTGGTGGATATCGCGCCGGAGCAGTACCAGAAGCTGCGTCAGGAGTTCCTCAACTCCCTGACGGTGGACATGCTGAACCAGTACCTGCGTCAGCAACTCTCTCAGGATATGGCGCTGGTGTTACAGCAGCCGAAAGGCGAACCGGAATACAACATGAAGGAGCTGCAGGCCACGTGGGAAAAACTGATGGCGCCGAGTCCGGCGAGTCCGGCGGCCGCAGCGACCAGCGGCAGCGCCGATACGGTTGACGCCCACAGCGAGGCCAGCGACATCCCGTCGGGGCAGTAACCTGACGCCTCTCCGGCGCGCCAGCGGCGGCCGGAGAGCGCTTACAGGTGAGGATTATTGCGGCATCGCTTCCCGCGGGATGATCGCCCCGCGATACTGGATCACCGTGCTGGCGGTCAGATGTCCGCGTCTGGCGGCGGATTCAGCATCGCCGCCGGTCAGGCGAACGGCCAGATAGCCGGCGCTGAAGGAGTCGCCGGCGGCGGTGGTATCCACCACCTTCTCTTTGGCCAGTTTGACGGCCGGCACTTCCCGCAGCGGTTGCCCGCTAACCGAGGCCAGGCAGGCATCCGCTCCGCGCTTCACCACCACCTCTTCCACGCCGGCGGCGTGGGTGCGGGCGATCACCTCGGCGACCGGTTTTTCCCCCCACAGCGCGTCTTCATCGTCGAGGGTCAGAAACGCGATATCGGTGCAGGCGAGCATCTCCTGATAAACCTGCTGCGTCTCCGCCTGGCTGGCCCACAGGCGCGGGCGATAGTTGTTGTCGAAGATCACCTTGCCGCCGTTGGCGCGGCACTCACGCAGCAGCGTGAACAACGTTGCACGACTGACCGGGCTGAGAATGGCGAGGCTGATACCGCTCAGATAGAGATAGTCGAAAGTGGCCAGCTCTTCGCAAATCGCCGCTGCGCGATCGCTCTCCAGCCAGAATTTTGCCGCCGCCTCGTTGCGCCAGTAGTAGAAGGTGCGCTCGCCGGCGTCATCGGTTTCAATGTAATACAGCCCCGGCAGGCGGTCGGCCATCCGCTGGATAAGATTGATGTTGACGTTTTCCTGCTGCCAGCTGTCGAGCATCTGCTGGCTGAACGCATCGGTTCCCAGTGCGGTGACGTAGTGGACGCTCAGCGCGCTGGCATCTGTCTGCCGAGCGATATAGACCGAAGTGTTTAAGGTATCGCCGCCAAAGCCGCGGTTAACGGCCCCGTTCTTCTCTGACAGCTCAATCATGCATTCGCCAATGACGGCAATTTTTTTAGACATAGCCAGAACCTGCAATGGAATCGATATAAGCGCTAGTGTGCGCTGCGCTGTTTTGCTGGTCAATCATATTAAAACATCGTTCCATTATTTTTTTGACCTGACGCGCGTAATGTGACGAAAAGCGCATTTCCAGGAGAAACGCCGCTTTTTGACTATATTCAGGACTGACGTGATGCAAAAGGAGCGGAGTAGGGATGAGCAGAACCCGTAAAACGTTGGTAATCATCACAGGAACGATACTGTTGCTGATCGTTCTCTTCTTTATCGTGCTGGCCACCTTTGACTGGAACCGGCTGAAGCCGACGATCAATCAGAAAGTGTCTGCCGAGCTGAACCGCCCGTTCGCCATCCGCGGCGATCTCGGCGTGGTCTGGGAGCGTCAGCCGGAGGAGCGCGGCTGGCGCAGCTGGATCCCGTGGCCCCATGTGCACGCGGAGGATATCGTGCTGGGCAATCCGCCGGCCATTCCCCAGGTGACCATGATCCACCTGCCGCGGGTGGAGGCGACCCTCGCCCCGCTGGCGCTGCTGAGCAAAACGGTGTATCTGCCGTGGATCAAGCTGGAACGGCCCGACGTGCGGCTGATCCGCCTGGCGGAAGACAACAATAACTGGACCTTTCAGCTGGCTGGCGATCGGCGTGCCGCGGGGGACAGCGCCCCCGCCAGCTGGTCTTTCCGCCTTGATAATATTCTTTTCGACCGCGGGACTATCGCCATCGATGACAAGGTTACCCGCAGCGATATCACCATCCTCGTCGATCCTCTCGGCAAACCGCTGCCGTTCAGCGAAGTCACCGGCACGCAGGATCGGCAGAGCGCGGCGAAACCAGGCGACTATGTCTTTGGTCTTTCGCTGAAGGGCCGCTACAAGGGCCAGCCGGTCACCGGCAACGGTAAAATCGGCGGCATGCTGGCCCTGCGCAGCGCAAGCACGCCTTTCCCGCTGCAGGGCGACTTCCGCTCCGGCAATACGCGGGTGGCGTTTAGCGGCACGGTCAGCGACCCGCTCAACGTCGGTGGCATTGACCTGCGGCTGAAATTCGCCGGCGATTCGCTGCGCGACCTCTACGACCTGACCGGCGTGCTGCTGCCGGAGACGCCGTCGTTCTCCACCGACGGCCACCTGCGCGCCGACTTTAAGCAGAAAAACCGCATGCGCTTTGACTATCAGGATTTTAACGGCCGGATCGGCGATAGCGACATTCATGGCTCCCTGACCTATACCACTGGCAAACCGCGACCGAAGCTCAGCGGCGACATGGAGTCGAAGCAGCTGCGGCTGGCGGATCTCGGGCCGTTAATCGGCGTCGACTCCGGCAAAGGGACGAAGAAAGGCGCTGCGCGCCAGGCGGGCGACCGACCGCAGCCGGCGGGTAAAGTGTTGCCGGCGGACCGCTTTGAAACCGATAAATGGCAGGTGATGGATGCCGATGTGCGCTTTAAGGGCCGGAGAATCGAGCACGGCGGCACGCTGCCGATCAGCGATCTGGCGACCCACGTGATCCTGGAGGATGGCGACCTCCGCCTGCAGCCGGTGCGTTTTGGCCTGGCCAACGGGTCGATTGCCGGCAGCGTGCACCTGCAGGGCGATAAAAAGCCGCTGCAGGGTGAGGCCAATCTGCAGGCGCGGCGCCTGAAGCTGAAGGCGCTGATGCCGAACGTCGAGATGATGCAGAAAACCCTCGGCGAGATGAATGGCGACGTTCAGCTGCGCGGCAGCGGCAACTCGGTGGCGGCCCTGCTCGGCAACAGCAACGGCAACCTGAAGCTGCTGATGAACGACGGCCTGATCAGTCGCAACCTGATGGAAATTCTCGGCCTTAACGTTGGCAACTACCTGATCGGCCAGATTTTTGGCGATGAGGAGGTTCGGGTGAACTGCGCGGCGGCCAATATCGACGTGACCAACGGCGTCGCCCGGCCGCAGATTTTTGCCTTCGATACGGAAAACGCGCTGATCAATGTAACCGGGACCGCCAGCTTCGCCTCCGAGCAGCTGGACCTGACCATCGATCCGGAAAGCAAAGGCTTCCGGGTGATCACCCTGCGTTCCCCGCTGTATGTTCGCGGCACCTTTAAATCGCCGCAGGCGGGGGTGAAGGCCGGGCCGCTGATTGTCCGCGGCGCGGTAGCGGCGGCGCTGGCCACCCTGGTGACCCCGGCTGCCGCGCTGCTGGCGCTGGTTTCTCCGGCGGAGGGCGATAGCAACCAGTGCCGGACCATTTTGTCGCAGATGAAAAAGTAGGAGAGCGCCCTGACGCCAGCGGCGTCAGGGCGAAGGATCATAACGACTGGTGGCGGGTCTCGTGGGTCAGCAGCAGGGCGATCAGCGTCAGCGCCGCCATCGCCGCCAGATAGGTGCCGACCGCCGCGAGGCCATAGTTGCCCTGCAGCCAGGCGGCAATGTACGGCGCCACCGAGGCGCCGAGGATCGACGACACGTTATAGGAGAACGATGCCCCGGTGTAACGCACTTCCGTCGGGAACAGCTCCGGCAGCAGCGCGCCCATCGGGCCAAAGGTCAGTCCCATCAGGCTTAAGCCCAGCAGCAGGAAGGCGAAGACCAGCAGCGGATTGCCGGAGCCCAGCAGCGGTTTAAAGGCGAACAGGGCGAACAAAATAATCATCGTGGTGATGATAATCATGCTCTTACGACGACCAAAGGCATCCGCCAGCAGGCCGGCGATCGGCACCATCACGCCAAAGCCAATCACTGCCATCATCAGCATCCACAGCACTTCGTTACGCGGCAGGCCCAGGCCATTCGGCGCCGCGCCGGTGCTGAAGGTCATCGAGTAGACGGTCATGATGTAGAACAGGGTATAGGTTGCCAGCATGATGAAGGTGCCCAGCACCGTCACGCGAACGTGTTTGGTCAACAGGGTACCCAGCGGGATTTTGACCTGTTTTTTCGCCGCCGCCACTTTGGCGAAGACCGGGGTCTCATGCAGCGAAACGCGAACATAAAGACCGATGATCACCAGAACCGCGGAGAAGATAAACGGCACACGCCAGCCCCACTCCATAAACTGCTGATCGGTTAACAGCCAGGAGAGCAGCAGGAAGGTGCCGTTGGCGAAGAAGAAGCCGATCGGCGCGCCCAGCTGCGGGAAGGAGCCGTACAGGGCGCGCTTGCGCGCCGGGGCGTTTTCCGTAGCCAGCAGCGCCGCGCCGCCCCATTCCCCTCCGAGGCCAAGTCCCTGACCGAAGCGCGCCAGCGCCAGCAGCATCGGCGCGACAATGCCAATGCTTTCATAGCCGGGCAGCAGGCCGATCACCACGGTGGAGATCCCCATGGTTAACAGCGAAGCCACCAGGGTAACCTTGCGGCCGACGCGATCGCCGAAGTGGCCAAACAGCGCGGAGCCGATTGGCCGGGCGACGAAGGCGATGGCGAAGGTGGCCAGCGATTGCAGGGTGGCCGCGGCGGCATCGCCCTGCGGGAAGAAGATATGCGGGAAGACGATGACCGCGGCAGTGGCATAAATGTAGAAGTCGAAAAACTCAATGGCGGTGCCAATGAGCGAGGCGACAACGACTTTATTGCGTGAGTTGACCGGGGCGGTTTCCTGCGTGTTTTCGAGTGTGGTGGCTGTGGCTTGCATAGATCTTTCTTATTTTTGCGCGAACGAAAAGCCATATAGCCACAGCCACAGGGACATTTCAATCTGTAACAAACGAGGGGAATGCGCAAAAAAGCGGCAAAAAGCGGATAATTTTTACGCCAGAAAAAATAGTTCTATGAAATGCTTCACACAATTAAAAGGATAGAGAATAAAACCAGTTTTTCGTTAAATAAAAGTTACGCGCTGGATTTATCTGCTGAAATCAAGCGCGAGGATGAATTTTGCCTCTTTTATTCATCCTCGCAATACGTCAGCGGTGGGTTTTGCCCGGCATCCGTCGGTCGTCTTTATACTCCGCGGTGGCGATCCACGCGGCGCAGAACAGCGTCAGGCGGGCAAAGAAATAGAAAAAGGCCATCAGCCCGAGCACCGATCCGAACGCCGCCCCGGAGGGGGATTTCACCAGCGCCGGCAGCGTCCAGGTCATGACGATTTTGATGATTTCAAAGCCAATCGCCGCGATAAGCGTGCCGCGAAACAGGGCCTTGCGCCGCGGACGATGGCGCGGCAGCCGCCAGAAGATCCAGAAAAAGAGCAGATAGTTGGCAAAAATAGAGATGGCGAGACCGATCAGCCGCCAGGCGGGTTTCAGCCATTCAATATTGTCCAGATACAGCGCGGAGATAATCAACTGCTGGGCGGAACCGGCGACAGAGGTGATCGACAGCGTAATAATCAGCGCCACCAGCAGACCGATCAGCGAGATAAGATCGCGGAAGTATTTTATCCAGATTTTCTCCTCGTCCTGCGGCCGGCGCTCCCAGACGTCGCGTGACTGAGCGCGGATCGCTTCGCGCAGGTTGCCCATCCAGTTAATACCGGAATAGAGCGCCACCAGCAGGCCGACCACACCGACGGCGGTGCGCTGCTGCACCGCGGTGTTGATGGTGTTTTTCAGCGTCGCCGCCAGCGTCGGGTCGCTGACGTTTTGCAGAATTTTGTCGAAAATGTCCTGCAGCAGGGTCGGATGCCAGGCCAGAACGAAGCCGGCGGCGGCAAATGAGACCATCAGGATCGGGATCATCGACAGGAACGAGAAATAGGTGATGGCCGCGCCGAACTGATTTCCCAGCCGGTCGTTGAAGCGCTCTGCGGCGCGTAGCAGGTGGGCGATCACCGGGTTGCGCTGCACTTTAGCCGCCGTTCCGGTGACGGTCTTCAGCGCCTGGCTGGCTTTTTGGCCGACGGCCATGTCATTGAGGGCGTCGAGGGGGCTTTTGCTTTTCTCCGGCTGCGTGTCCGGTTCCTGTGGTGGGCGTCGATCGTCGTTTTCCGGCGTCATACGTAATTTCTTCCTTTTTTACCGCGAGATTCAGCAAAAAGTATACCTTAAATGCCGTATCCTGCAGGAACGCATCTGCCCGCCCCCCCGTTCATCCTTCGCGCGGATCAATCGACGTAATCTTTCATCAGGCTACCCAGCCACTCCATAAACAGATGCACGCGGCGGGAGAGGTTGCGCCGGTGCGGGTAGATAAGCGAGACCGGCAGCGGCTCAGCGCGGTACTGGGGCAGGATCTCGATCAGTTCGCCGGCGCGTAACGCCTCGCGCACGCCGGTGCGCGGCACCTGAATAATTCCCAGCCCGGCGATACAGGCCGCCTGATAGGTTTCCGTGCTGTTGACCGTCAATATGCCGCCGCTTTTTACCCAGCGCACGGCGCCGTCGATCACCACCTCGAAGCCGGAAGGACGGACCCCGAGAGTGCTGGCGTAGTGGATCAGGGCATGATCCGCCAGATCCTCCAGGGATTGCGGGTAGCCAAAACGGGCCAGGTAGTCCGGACTGGCGCAGTTAATTTGCGTCAGCTTGCCCAGCGGGCGGGCGATAAGCCCGGAGTCTTTGAGCGCGCCGACGCGCACCACGCAGTCAAACCCCTCGCGGATCACGTCCACCAGCCGGTCGCTGCTGCTCAGCTCCAGTTCGATGCCCGGATACTGCTGCAAAAAAGTCGGCAGATGCGGGATCACCAGCTTTTTGGCAAAACCGACCGGCATATCCACCCGCAGCCGGCCGCTGATGCTCGCCGGATCGTGCTGGAACATCCCGTCCAGTTCGTCGAGATTGCTCAGCAGATCCTTCGCCCGCTCGTAGTAGACCATCCCATCCTGGGTGAGCTGAACCCGACGGGTGGTACGGTGCAGGAGCCGCACGCCAAGATGGCTTTCCAGGGCCTGAATCTGCCGCGAGACGCTGCCTTTCGGCAGCGCCAGGGTCTCGGCGGCGCGGGAGAAGCTCTCCAGATCCGCTACGCGAATGAATAACTGCATTGCATGAATTTTATCCATGCCGATGGCCTATTGTTGTTGTGAATGAAACAGTAAAACGTAATGTAGCGTATTTATTGTTTTACTGGCAGTTAATAAGCTAGAACACAATCACAACGCAACCTGAAAGGGGTCTTCTGATGACACAACGTATCGCTTTAGTGACCGGCGGCAGCCGTGGCCTGGGTAAAAACGCCGCGTTGAAGCTGGCGGCGAAGGGAACCGACATTCTTCTGACCTATCACAGCAACCGCCAGGCGGCTCTCGATGTGGTGGCGGAGATTGAGCAAAAAGGGGTCAAGGCGGCAGCGTTGGCGCTGAACGTCGGCGATTCCTCAACATTCGACGCCTTTGCCAGCGAGGTGGCGCTGGTGCTGGCGCAGAAGTGGGGACGCACTACCTTTGACTATTTACTGAACAACGCCGGGATCGGCCTCAACGTCCCCTTCGCCGAGACCAGTGAAGCGCAGTTTGACGAGCTGATGAACATCCAGTTCAAAGGGCCGTTTTTTCTGACCCAGCGGCTGCTGCCCCTCCTGCAGGACGGGGGGCGGATCCTGAATGTCTCCAGCGGCCTGGCGCGCTTTGCCCTGCCGGGCTATGCGGCCTACGCCGCGATGAAGGGGGCGATGGAGGTCCTGACCCGCTATCAGGCGAAAGAGCTGGGCGGACGGGGGATATCGGTGAACATCATCGCGCCGGGGGCCATTGAGACCGATTTTGGCGGCGGGGAGGTGCGTGATAACGCCGAGGTGAATCGGCATATCGCCGCCCAGACCGCGCTGGGGCGCGTCGGGCTACCGGATGATATCGGCGACGCCATCGCCGCCCTGCTCAGCGATGAGCTGGCGTGGATGAACGCGCAGCGTGTGGAAGTCTCGGGAGGGATGTTCCTCTGAACCCCGCTGTCATCAGACCGTGAGCGGCGGCGCGCTAGGGCGCATCGCCCTCCGCGCGCAGCCGACCGAACAGCCAGTCGTTGTGCCAGCGTCCGTTGAGCCAGTAGTTCTCCCGCAGCTCCCCCTCCAGCCGGAACCCGGCTTTGAGCAGTAACTGCTTAGACGCCTCGTTGCCGGCGGTGACGGTGGCGGTCAGGCGGCGGACGCCGCCGGTGGTGAAGGCGTAGTCGCACAGCGCGCGCAGCGATTCGTAGCCGTAGCCCCGGCCCTGCGCCGCCGGGGCGAAGAGAAAGCCGACCTCGGCTATGTCGCGCTGATGATGTAGGTAACCGGTGAGGCCGAGCGGGGTATGGGTCAGCCTGTCGCGCACCACCAGGCACAGCCAGTGTGCATCCCCGGGCGTCCACGGCGGCAGCCGCGAATCGAACGCCTCGCGGATGGCCGCCTGCGGCCGGGGGTCGGCCACGTAGAGCATGACCTGCGGATCCTGCTGCAGGGAAAGAAAAAACGACCAGTCGTCCAGCTGCAGCGGTGAGCAGCGCAGGCGCGGCGTCAGAAGTTCAGGCATAAGCGTCATTCCGGGCAGGGCGAATCTCCTGAACATAGCAGGAGAAGGCCGCCGGGAACAGCCCGACTAGGTTGGCTCACCGTACAGGCCAATCAGCCGGCGCACCACGCCGTTGGTCCAGCCGAAGCCATCCTGCAGGGGATACTCCCCGCCGCCGCCCTCATGCGGCACGCCGGTGGCGATGTGGTATTTCTCAATCAGCTTGTGGTGCTGCTTGTAGAAGTGGTTGACCGTCTGCAGCCAGCTCCAGGCGATCTCATCTCCCAACGGATCCTGACCGTAGCGTTTAAATCCCTGCACCGCCATCCACTGCAGCGGCGCCCAGCCGTTGGGTTTATCCCACTGCTCGCCGCTTTCGTATTCGGTGGCCATGATCCCTCCGGGGGTGAGCAGGCGGGCCCGCACCGCATCGGCAAGGCGTTCCGCCTGTTCGTGGGTCGCCAGGCCGACGTAAAGGGTGACAATGCTGGCGGCGGAAAACAGCGCCAGCTGTTCGCGGCGCCAGTCATAATCGCGAAAACAGCCGTTCTCATCGTCCCACAGGTAGCGGTTAACCGCCGCCCGCCGATCCTGAGCCTTCTGGCGAAAGGCTGCTTCCGTCTCGCGATCGCCCTTCAGCCCGGAGAGGTTGGCGATGGTCGTCTCCAGCTTGAACAGGAAGGCGTTCAGGTCGATGGGGATAAACTGCGTGGTACGGATACTGGCCAGCCGCGTGATATCCCGCAGCCAGCGGCTGGAGTAGTCCCAGCCGGACGCGGCGCCCGCCCGCAGATCGCGGTAGACTTCATTAGCCGGCCGTCCCGAGTGGCGGGCGGTCTCCACGTCCTCGCGCCACGATTCATCCCGCGGCGTGTCCCGATCGTCCCAGTAGCGATTGAGCAAGGAGCCATCCGGCATACGCACCACGTGCCGATACGCCTGATGCGGGATCAGCGACTCGGCGCCGTCCATCCAGAAGGCGTGCTCCATCTTCAGATGATCCAGATAGCGCTTCGCGCCGCGCACGCCGTCCTCTTCAAAAAGTTCGACCATCAGGGCGAACACCGGTGGCTGCGAGCGGCTGAGGTAGTAGGTGCGGTTGCCGTTCGGAATATGACCGTAGGTTTCAATCAGCCAGGCGAAGTTATCGGCCATGCATTTCAGCAGATCTTCCCGGCCGCTCTCCGCCAGCCCCAGCATGGTGAAATAAGAGTCCCAGTAATAGGTTTCGCTAAAGCGGCCGCCGGGGACGATATAGGCCTGCGGCAGCGCCAGCAGCGACGACCAGGGGATATGATCCTGAGGCTCGCGGGTCAGCACCGGCCACAGCTTATCGATGTGCTCTTTCAGCGTCAGGTTGGGGTCGGAGGTGTAAACGTCGGTCTGGCTCTCCGGCAGCCAGAAGTTGTCCTCAACGAACTGCCGTAGATCGAAATCGGGCTGACGTTTGACCTTCCGGTAGTTCCGCAGGATGTCCAGCGGGTCGTGCTTCGGCGCGCAGTCGGGAAACGTTTTGCTGTCGGCAAAAATGCGTGATTTCTGCACGTTGGTAAACAGCTCAAGATAGCGATCCGCCGGGGTGAGGGCGTCAGACGCCGGAAGCCCCTCGATCACCTCAGGCTCCGGTTCAGCGTCAATCATCTCATCCAGCTTTAATTCGTACGGATCGGCTTCGTAGCAGGGATCGATGTCGATCCTTAACTCGTCGTCTTCAACGTGGCGTAATTTCTGGCTGAACATAGCGATACGGACCTCCGGATAGCGTGAGTTCGCGGCCGGGCGTACCCGGCCTTGTCTTTTAAGCGTAGACAGTCGCTTCGGTGAGTGTGAAGCAAACTGTGCGTTAGATCACGCTTTTTCGCCTGCAGGGGACGCCGTGGTTTTTAAGTAACGCCTTGATAAATCATTAATAAGTCCGCGCTTGGGCGAAGATAAAATTCGGAGCATTCATTATGCAACAAAATTTTATCCCGGGGCGCTCACTCCCACGCCGCCTCCAGCATCTCCAGCAGCTGTTCGCTGCTCAGGCTGACCGGATTGGCCTTCATCGATGAGGAGGTGCTGGCGGCCAGCGCCGCCGGCTCCAGCGCGTCGCGCGCCACGCCGAGGTCGCGTAGGGTGCCGAGACCGGCGCGAAGGCTCCATTCCCGCAGACTGTCCCAGACCCGATCCGCCGGAACCTCCAGCCCGTCGGCCAGCCAGCGGCGAACATCGTTGAAGCGCTGGCGCAGGGCGGGGTCGTTTATCTGCGACTCATTCAGCGCCAGCCCAAACGGCAGCAGGCTGCCGCACAGGGCACCATGCGAGGCGCGGCTCAGGCCGCCCAGCGGGCCGGCGAGGCCATGGATCACCCCCAGCCCGGCGTTCGCCAGCGCCAGTCCGCTGCACAGGCTGACCCAGGCCATCTCGTCGCGGCTGGCCGGGCACTCTTTTTCCATCAGAACCTTCAGCGCGCGGATACCCCGCGGGATCGCCTGTTGACAGAGGGCGTCGGTGAAAGGGGTGGCCCGGCTGCAGAGCCACGGCTCTATCACCTGGGTCAGGGCGTCAAGGCCGGAGCTCAGGGTGATACTCCGCGGCGCGTTGTCGGTTAGCGCCGGGTCGACAATCGCCAGGTCAGGCAGCATCCGGTCGTCGCGCAGGCTCACCTTCCGCTGCTGTTCCGGAACGTTGATCACCGCATTTTTGGTAACCTCCGCGCCCGTCCCGGCGGTGGTGGGGATCGCCACGAACGGCAGGGGACTGGCTTCCAGCTGACGGCCCGTTCCCACCACCTCCAGATAGTCGATCACCGGGCCGGTGGCGGGCGCCAGCGCCGCAATCGCCTTACCGGCGTCAATCACCGCGCCGCCGCCGAGGCTGACCACCGCCCTGATCCCTTTCTCGCGCGCCAGCTGGACGCCCTGCTCAATATCGCTAAGCCAGGGTTCGCGACTTATCGCCAGCGTCGTGACTGCAAGCTGCAGCGCCTCCAGCTGCTGGCGGAGAAACGCCGCCCGCTGCGGGCTGGCACCATGCACCAGCAGAATGGGACCACCCTGCTGCGCCAGCCAGGGGGCGGCGCTCTGGGCCTGACCGCGGCCAAAACGAATATTGGCGGGCATCAAAACGGTAAAAGGGGTCAACATGTCGGGTTCCTTTTCGGCAAACAGGCTGGAATCAACTATACACATTATCCAGCGCTCTGCCTTGTTGCTGGCTGGCAATAGAGTAGAGTGAATGAACTGTCTTTTATGGCTGAGGAATCGCTGACGATGCTAACAATTCTGGGCAAACGCTCTTCAATCAATGTACGGAAAGTGCTGTGGACCTGCGAGGAGATCGGGCTGGCGTACCAGCAGGAGGATTACGGCAGCGGGTTTAAGCCCCTGGACACCCCTGAATTTCAGCGCCTGAATCCTAACAGCCTGGTGCCGGTGCTGCTGGACGATGACTTTGTGCTCTGGGAGTCGAACAGCATCTGCCGCTATCTGGCGCGGAAAGCGGAGCGCTGGGATCTGCTGCCCGCTGAGCCGCAGCCCGCCGCCGAGGTGGAGCACTGGATGGACTGGCAGGCGACCGAGTTCAATAATGCCTGGCGCCATGCCTTTATGGGGCTGGTGCGTAAAGATCCTCGCTTTCAGGATCCGGCGGCGATTAAAGAGAGCATTGCCACCTGGACCCACTGTGTGCGCATTGTCGAGGCGCAGTTGCAGCGTACCGGGGCGTGGATAGCCGGCGAGCGCTTCACCCTGGCCGATATCGTGCTGGGGCTGTCGGTGCATCGCTGGAAGATGACGCCCTTTGCGCATCCGGAAATGCCGGCCGTGGAGCGCTGGTATATGGCGCTCAATCAGCGCCCGGCGTTTATGCGCCATGGCAATAACGGCGTGGCCTGAGCATAAAAAAAGAAGCCCCTCAGGGCTTCTTTTTATCATCCGGCGCTCGCGTGTTAGCGCATGGTGACGAACTCTTCTGCCGCCGTCGGGTGAATAGCGACGGTATTGTCGAAGTCTTTTTTGGTAGCGCCCATCTTCAACGCCACCGCAAAGCCCTGCAGCATCTCATCCATTCCGAAGCCGATGCCGTGGATGCCGACAATCTTCTCTTCTGGGCCAACGCACACCAGCTTCATGCGGCACGGCTGGCGGTGCGAGGTGACGGCGGTGTACATCGCGGTGAAGGAGGATTTGTAGACCTTCACCGCGTCGTCGCCATACTGCTCGCGCGCCTGCGGCTCGGTTAAGCCGACGGTGCCGATAGGCGGGTGGCTGAAGACCACGGTCGGAATATTGTTGTAGTCCAGATGCTCTTCCGGCTTGTTGTTAAACAAGCGTTCGGAGAGGCGACGGCCTGCGGCCACGGCCACCGGGGTCAGTTCGACGGCGCCAGTGTTATCGCCCACGGCGTAGATGCCCGGCACGCTGGTGTTCTGGAACTTATCGACGATGATGTAGCCTTTATCGTCGGTTTTCACGCCGGTAGCCGCCAGGTTGAAGTTATCGGTCGCCGGTTCGCGGCCAATCGCCCAGATCAGGCAGTCAACGGTCTGGCTGCGGCCATCTTCCAGCTCAAGGGTCAGGCTACCGTCGGCATGCTTCACCACCGCTTTCGGGATGGCGTTGGTATGCAGCTGCGGACCTTCGGCGTTCATCACTTCCACCAGCGTGTCGACGATCAGCGGATCGAAGCTGCGCAGCGGCGCGTGCTTACGCACGAACAGGTGGGTCTCAGCGCCGAGGCCGTTAATCACCCCCGCCAGTTCAACGGCGATGTAGCCCGCGCCGACCACCGCCACGCGCTTCGGCAGCGCCGGCAGTTCGAAGAAACCGTCGGAATCAATACCGTATTCCACGCCCGGAATGTTCGGGTGGCTCGGACGGCCGCCGGTGGCGATCAGGATATGATCGGCGGTAATGGTCTCGCCGTTCACTTCCACGGTGTGGGCATCGACAAAGCGCGCAAACCCTTTGATCACGTCGACGTTATTCTTACCCAGCACGTTGTCGTAGGAGGTATGAATGCGGTCGATATAGGCGCTGCGGCTGGCGACCAGCTTCTCCCAGTCGAAATGGTTGATGGTGGTATCGAAACCGTAGTCCGGGCCGTAAAGATGAATCGCTTCGCGGATCTGCGCCGCATGCCACATCACTTTTTTCGGCACGCAGCCGACGTTGACGCAGGTGCCGCCCAGCGCTTTGGCTTCAATCAGCGCGCACTTCTGGCCGTACATGGCCGCACGGTTAATCGAGGCGATACCGCCGCTACCGCCGCCGATGGCGAGGTAATCATAATGTTTGCTCATGCCCATATGTCCTTAATCGTTGATTGCCGCGATTGTAGCGCGAGGCGTAAAAGGTTCCACCGATGGTTGCGATTACTCCGGCACGATCCAGCTGACGTTCGTGTGACCGGTACCGGCCGGCACCAGCTTGCTGTGTAGCCACGGCAGCACATTGTTCATCTGCTGCTCCAGCTTCCACGGCGGGTTGATGACGATCATCCCGGAGGCGGTCATGCCGCGCTGGTCGCTGTCCGGACGCACCGCCAGCTCGATTTGCAGAATTTTGCGGATACCTGTGGCTTCTAAATCTTTGATCATGCGTTTTATTTGCGCGCGCAGCACCACCGGATACCACAGCGCGTAGGTGCCGGTGGCGAAGCGTTTATAGCCTTCGTTAATCCCGGTCACCACCGCCTGATAGTCGGTTTTAATTTCGTACGGCGGGTCGATCAGAATCAGACCGCGGCGCGAGACCGGCGGCAGCTTAGCTTTCAGCTGCTGGTAGCCATCGGCTTTATCGACGCGCGCGCGGCTGTCTTTCTGGAACTCGGCGCGCAGCAGCGGGAAGTCGCTCGGGTGCAGCTCGGTCATCTGCAGGCTGTCCTGCTCGCGGAGCAGCTGGCGGGCGATCAGCGGGGAGCCCGGGTAGTAGCGCAGCTGGCCGTTACGGTTGAAGTGTTCGACCACCGAAATATAGGGCTCAAGCTCTGCCGGCAGGTCGTCCTGCTGCCAGATCCGGGCGATGCCTTCGAGATACTCGCCGGTACGCTCGGCGTGCTCGCCGCTCAGCTGATAGCGGCCCGCGCCGGCGTGGGTGTCCAGGTAGAGAAACGGTTTTTCTTTCTCTTTCAGCGCTTCGATGATCAGGCTCTGAACGGTGTGTTTGAGGACGTCGGCGTGGTTGCCTGCGTGAAAGCTGTGGCGATAACTGAGCATGGATGCAGAGATTCCGGGAAATAAACAAGTTAACCGATAGTTTACCGCAGATCGGCCGAGATTACCGCTGCGCCGCCGCGCTGTTTCATTTCTGCCAAAAGCGTTGCAAAACATAACGCTGTCATAAAAGCGTCAAACGGCCGCGCTAGCGTCGGATACAGGCAAGGTAATTGTTTGAATAAAAGGAAAAATAATGAAAAATCAACTCTCGCTGCTGGCCGTGGCGCTGCTGCTGGCGCAACCGGTTCTGGCTAAAGACATCCCGCTGAACAGGGCGGCGGCCCTCGCCAATAGCGTGACGCCGGCTGCCTCCAGCCAGGCGTATGACGATCTTGAGCAACAGGCACTGGCGCAGCTGCGCCACGCTCTGCAGGGGGATGCCGCCGCGCTGACACGCGATCGGCTGGCGCACGCGAAACAAAACAAAACCCAGGCCGATACCGCCTGGCTGAAGGCCAGCGGCTATGACTTCCAGACCCGGGCCAATCAGCAGGCGGGCATTGCGCTGCTGTCGGCGTTCAGCAGCCTGCCGGAGACCGTCGTGCAGCAGAATCTGGCGACGGTCACCGCCATTAACCGCGACGCCGTACAGACCACCCGCCGTCAGGCGCTGGCCGATGCGGAAGGGATTAGCTACCTCTACTTCCTCAGCGACGCGCTGGGGCCGCGGCTGGGTAACGCGTTTCTGACCGCCTATGACCAGGGCGCGCTAGGGAAAGCGGCGGCGCTGATCAAAGCCTCGGAGGTCAGCACCGGCGAGGCGAAAAAGCACTACAACAATCCGCGGCCGTTTCTGGTGCAGGGCAACACCATTCACCTGGTGCCGGACGACGTGGTGGTGAAGGATAACCAGCCCTATACCGCCGACGGCGGCTCGTTCCCCAGCGGTCACACCAACACTGGCTATACTGATGCGCTGCTGCTGGCGGCGATGATCCCGGAGCGCTACGACGCGCTGGTGGCGCGCGGCGCACGCTATGGCTATTCGCGCATCGTGCTGGGTGTCCACTATCCCCTGGATGTGATCGGCTCGCGGATGGTGGCCGAGCGCAACGTGGCCCATTATCTTAACGATCCGCGCTACCGGGTATTATTTAACGAAGCCCGCGATCAGCTGCGCGCCGCGCTGGCGAAAGCCTGCGGCACATCGCTTGCCGAGTGCGCGAAGAGCAGCGTGAAAGACGATCCCTGGCGCGATCCGGCGATGCGTGATTTCACTCGTTTCACCATGACCTACGACCTGCCGCGGCAGACGGGGCCGCAGCCGCGCCTGCAGGTGCCGGAGGGGGCGGAAGTGCTGCTGGAGGCTGCCCTGCCGCAGCTGTCTGCGGCCCAGCGCCGGGCGCTGATGGTCAATACCGCGCTGCCGGCGGGCTACCCGCTGTCCGGCGCCACCCCCGAGCAGCAGTTCTGGCAGCGGGTAAATCTGTCGGCGGCCTGGGAAATGGCGCAAAAAGGGCATTAATGCGGTTTCCGGCACGCTGCACCGCGTGCCGCGTTTTTCCGGCAATGGGCGGACTTATCGCAGCAATACCCAGGCTGACGCACCGCCCGTCATTGAAATTCCCCCAACTATCCCCCATTCTAGATCTCATGCATAAGCGCCGGACGCGCGCTTCATTCACCCCTTTCAACAGGACAGCGCATATGACCAATCCATTACTGACGCCTTTTTCCCTGCCGCCTTTTTCTGCGATCAAACCAGAGCACGTGGTCCCCGCGGTCACCAAAGCGCTGGAGGATTGCCGGGCCGCAGTGGAAAGCGCGGTGGCGCACGGCGCGCCGTATAGCTGGGAAAATCTTTGCCAGCCGCTGGCGGAAGTGGACGATGTGCTGGGACGCATCTTCTCGCCTGTCAGCCATCTCAATTCGGTAAAAAACAGCCCGGAACTGCGCGAGGCCTACGAACAGACGCTGCCGCTGCTCTCCGAGTACAGCACCTGGGTCGGCCAGCATGAAGGCCTGTATAAAGCCTACCGCGACCTGCGCGATGGCGATAACTACGCCACGCTGAATACCGCGCAGAAAAAAGCGGTTGATAACGCGCTGCGCGATTTCGAATTATCCGGTATTGGCCTGCCGCCGGAGGCGCAGAAACGTTACGGTGAAATCGCCGCGCGCCTCTCTGAGCTGGGCAACCAGTACAGCAACAACGTCCTTGACGCCACTATGGGCTGGAACAAGCTGGTGACCGACGTCGCCGATCTGGCCGGTATGCCGGAAAGCGCGCTGGCCGCCGCTCAGGCGCAGGCCCAGGCCAAAGAGCAGGAAGGGTATCTACTGACTCTGGATATCCCGAGCTACCTGCCGGTGATGACCTACTGCGACAATCAGGCGCTGCGCGAAGAGATGTACCGCGCCTATTCCACCCGCGCCTCCGATCAGGGGCCGAACGCCGGGAAATGGGATAACAGCCCGGTGATGGCGGAGATCCTCGCTCTGCGCCACGAGCTGGCGCAGCTGCTGGGCTTTGACAGCTACGCCTTTAAATCCCTCGCCACCAAAATGGCGGAGGATCCGCAGCAGGTGCTCGACTTCCTCACCGACCTGGCAAAACGCGCCCGTCCACAGGGCGAAAAAGAGCTGGCCCAGCTGCGCGCTTTCGCTAAAACCGAGTTCGGCGTCGAAGAGCTGCAGCCGTGGGACATCGCTTACTACAGCGAAAAACAGAAACAGCATCTCTACAGCATCAGCGATGAGCAGCTGCGCCCCTATTTCCCTGAAAACAAAGCCGTTAACGGTCTGTTCGAAGTGGTGAAGCGCATTTACGGCATTACCGCCAAAGAGCGTACCGATGTCGATGTGTGGCATCCGGAAGTGCGCTTCTTCGAGCTGTATGACGAACACAACGAGCTGCGCGGCAGCTTCTATCTCGACCTGTATGCCCGCGAGCACAAGCGCGGCGGGGCGTGGATGGACGACTGCGTCGGCCAGATGCGTAAGCTGGATGGCTCCCTGCAGAAGCCGGTCGCCTACCTGACCTGTAACTTCAACCGTCCGGTCAACGGCAAACCGGCGCTGTTCACCCACGACGAAGTGATCACCCTGTTCCACGAGTTCGGCCACGGTCTGCATCATATGCTGACCCGCATCGATACCGCCGGGGTTTCCGGCATCAGCGGGGTGCCGTGGGACGCGGTCGAGCTGCCGAGCCAGTTTATGGAAAACTGGTGCTGGGAGCCGGAAGCGCTGGCCTTTATCTCCGGTCATTATGAAACCGGTGAACCGCTGCCGCAGGCGCTGCTGGAGAAAATGCTGGCGGCGAAAAACTACCAGGCGGCGATGTTTATTCTGCGCCAGCTGGAGTTCGGCCTGTTCGATTTCCGCCTGCATGCGGAGTACAAACCGGAGCAGGGAGCGAAAATCCTTGAGACCCTGGCCGAGATTAAAAAGCAGGTCGCCGTGGTGCCGGGGCCGACCTGGGGCCGCTTCCCGCACGCCTTCAGCCACATCTTCGCTGGCGGCTATGCGGCAGGTTACTACAGCTACCTGTGGGCCGACGTGCTGGCGGCAGACGCCTTCTCACGCTTCGAAGAAGAGGGGATTTTCAACCGTGAAACCGGTCAGTCGTTCCTCGACAATATCCTGAGCCGCGGCGGTTCCGAAGAGCCGATGGAGCTGTTCAAACGCTTCCGCGGGCGCGAGCCGCAGCTGGATGCGATGCTTGAGCATTACGGGATCAAAGGCTGATTGCTACGTGAAGATCTGCTTAATTGATGAAACGGGCGCCGGAGACGGCGCCTTATCTGTTTTAGCCGCCCGCTGGGGGCTGGAGCAGGATGACGATAACCTAATGGCGCTGGTGTTGACCGCTGAGCATCTGGAGCTGCGTAAGCGCGATGAGCCTAAGCTTGGCGGTATCTTCGTCGATTTCGTCGGCGGGGCGATGGCCCACCGGCGCAAGTTTGGCGGCGGCCGCGGTGAAGCGGTAGCCAAAGCGGTGGGCATTAAAGGCGATTATCTGCCGGATGTGGTTGACGCCACCGCCGGCCTGGGGCGCGATGCCTTCGTGCTGGCGTCGGTCGGCTGCCGCGTGCGGATGCTGGAGCGCAATCCGGTGGTCGCCGCGCTGCTCGACGATGGTCTGGCCCGCGGCTATGCCGATGCGGAAATCGGCGGCTGGCTGCAGGAGCGGCTGCAGCTGATCCACGCCTCCAGCCTGACGGCGCTGACCGATATCACCCCGCGTCCGCAGGTGGTCTACCTCGACCCGATGTTCCCGCATAAGCAGAAAAGCGCGCTGGTGAAGAAAGAGATGCGCGTTTTTCAGTCGCTGGTGGGGCCTGATTTAGACGCCGATGGCCTGCTGGCCCCGGCGCGCCAGCTGGCGACCAAACGGGTGGTGGTAAAGCGCCCGGATTACGCGCCGCCGCTGGCGGAAGTCGCCACGCCGAACGCGGTGGTGACCAAAGGGCATCGGTTTGATATCTACGCCGGCACACCGGAGTAATATTACGCCGTGGTGGTATCTCCCGGATAGCGGCGCAACGCGCCTTATCCGGGCTACCGCATTGTAGCCCGGCTCAGCGTAGCGCAAGCCGGGAACCGTAATATTTAAACAAACGGCGCCAGTGCGGATCGGCCATCTTAAACGGTTACTCGGCGCTGGCCGGGGTATTAATCATCCGGTTCAGCCAAGGCACCATCAGCGCCATCACCACCGTGACCCCCAGGGTCACCAGGCCAATTTTACTGAACACGCTGGTGTAAACCGGCAGCGTCTGCAGCGGGTCGGTGATATTTTCCGGCACCGCGGTGAAGGTCGCCACATAGCCGCCGAGCAGGAACGCGGCGGCCTGGGTCAGGAACCACATCCCCAGAATAAAGCCCATCAGATGCTGCGGCACCAGCGCGGCGACCATCGCCAGCCCCAGGGCGCTGATCAGCAGCTCGCCCAGGCTCTGGAACAGATAAACCAGCACAATAAACCACGGCGAGGTTAATCCCTGGGCGTCGGCGAACCACATCCCGGCGGCCGCGGCGGTCAGGAAGCCCAGCGCGCAGAGGAACATCCCGAGGGTAAATTTCACCGGCATGGTCAGGTCTTTACCCTTATGACCGAGATGGGTGTAAATCGCCGCCAGCACCGGGCTGGCCACCACCACCCAGAAGGGGTTCAGCGCCTGGAAGCTGACCGGGTTGATGGTAAAACCCAGGATCTGATGATGGACGTTGTTGATGGCGAAGAAGTTCAGCGAGGTCGGCATCTGGGCGTAGAGAATGTAAAACAGCACCGCCTCGATCATCAGGATAAAGGCGACGAACATTTTGTTGCGCCCGGTTTTATCAAGGCGAAACGCCTCGCGGAAAAAGAACGCAATGACCACGACCGACAGGACAATCAGCACCAGGTTGGCGATCATCACGTTATGCATCAGCCAGGCGCAGAGAAAAATCATTACCACCGTACCGGCCAGCACCAGCGCCAGATTGCGCAGGCTGAGGGGGCGGTGATCGGGCTCGGAGCCAATATCTTTTACCATCCCGCGGCAGGCGAAGTAGACCAGCAGCGCGATAATCAGCCCCGCGCCGCACAGATTATAGGTCACCGCGTAGCCAAACTTTTCCGCGATCACCGGCGCCAGCGACAGCGACAGCAGCGAACCGATGTTTATCGACATATAAAACAGGGTAAACGCCCCGTCGAGACGGGCATCCTTCGGCGGATAGCATTTTGACAGCAGGCTCGCCGGGTTGGCTTTAAACAAACCGTTGCCGACGGCGATGGTGCCGAGGGCGATAAAAATCAGCTGCGGTTTCAGCAGCGACATCCCGGTCATAAAGTAGCCGATAGCCAGCACAACCGCGCCGAGCACCAGGGTACGTTTGGTCCCCAGCAGATGGTCGCCCACGTAGCCGCCGATCGAGATCAGCCCGTAAACCAGCGCCGCGAAGGCGCCGAAGGTGATAAAGGCCTGTTCCTGAGAGAAGCCCAACTGTTTAACAAAGAAGACCGCCAGGATCCCCTGAACGCCGTAATAGCCAAAACGTTCCCAGAGCTCCACAAAGAAGATCATGAAGAACGGACGAGGTTGCTGCAGCAAACCCGTAGGTGCAGTTGTATTCATATTCCTTCGCCTTGTATTACTTTCCCAAAAAGTATGAACGCGTATGCCAGAACGCGCCGAAAATGTCTGATAACTCGCCATGCTGCGGTTATTGGCTTAATGAGTAGATTATTATATAGATGTTTTAGTGAATAACTGGCTGATCACACTAATTGAATGGCTTTTTTATGGATTTAAGCTCTGTTGTCTGGCGGGGCGGAAGCGAAAATAAAAACGCCCGCAGCGGCGGGCGTCTGGCATGACACAACGGGAGGGTTATTCGTCTTCTTCGTCGCGCAGCGGGACGATCAGCATGTCGACATGGACGGTGTTGATCAGCTGACGGGCAGAGGACATCAGCTTGCTCCAGAAGTCCTGATGGTGGCCGCAGACCACCAGGTCCATATCATATTTTTTAATCGCATCGACCAGCACCTGGCCGAGGTCGCCGCTGCCGCTCAGGGTCTCGGTGATCGGGTAGCCGGCGTTGGTCGAGAGCTCGGTCAGCGCGTGATGGGTCTCTTCGGAGATGCGTTTTTGCATATCGCCGAGGTTCACGTCAATCAGCCCGGTGTAGAGGTCGGAGTAATTGACATCCACGTGGATCAGGGAGACTTTCGCGTTATAAGGGCGGGCCATAGAAACGGCTTTTTCAACCAGTACTTTACTCTCCGGGGACAGGTCTACTGCAATCAGAATATGTTTGTAAGCCATAGTGTTACTCCTTCCATAAGTTTGTCGATGACCATTGGACCTGACAGCTGGCGCTGCCGTTTCGCCCGCGTCCTGCGTGCTACATTCGCGGGAGGGTAGCCTTTAAGGACTTCATTGTAGAAGATATTTCTTACCTTATAGCGCCCCCCGCACTCCGTCAATGCACTGGGTTCACCTAAAAGCTAAACAAATTTATCCGTCTTACGTATTGATAACGAATAACCTTGTGGTAAAAAAATTAATGGATCTCCTACACTATTTAATGAGCCGGTCGGAAAAATAAATGTGATCGGAATCGCACTCTTTACGGTATTGTCGTCGGTTATTTGGGGAGCGGTAGCCGCGGAGGATTTCTCCGTGGGCGGGTCGCCGGGGAGGAGGTATGATCAGCACTATTGCGCTGTTTTGGGCCCTGTGTGTCGTTTGTGTGGTGAATATGGCACGCTACTTCTCATCGTTGCGTGCATTATTGGTTGTGCTACGTGGTTGCGATCCCTTGCTCTATCAGTACGTCGATGGCGGCGGCTTTTTTACCTCGCACGGGCAGCCCAGCAAACAGATGCGGCTGGTCTGGTATATCTATGCCCAGCGCTACCGTGACCATCATGACGATGAATTTATTCGTCGCTGCGAACGTGTTCGTCGCCAGTTTATTCTGACCAGCGCCCTGTGCGGCCTGGTGGTGGTGAGCCTGATTGCGCTGATGATCTGGCACTAACGATATTTTCAGAATAAAAAAAGGGCCAGCAAGCTGGCCCGTTTTGAACGAATAACGCTTAAATCAGCTTCAGGGAGAGCCAGTAAAGGACGCCTGAAAGGATAATCGCTGCCGGCAGGGTCAGTACCCAGGCCATCAGAATGCTGGTTACCGTCTTTTTCTGCAGACCACCGCCATCCACCAGCATCGTCCCCGCTACCGAGGAGGAGAGCACGTGGGTGGTGGAAACTGGCATCCCGGTGTAGCTCGCCAGACCGATTGAGACCGCTGCGGTCATCTGCGCCGACATCCCCTGGGCGTAGGTCATGCCCTTCTTACCGATCTTCTCACCGATGGTGGTCGCCACGCGGCGCCAGCCGATCATGGTGCCAATACCCAGCGCCAGCGCGACCGCCATGATAATCCAGATTGGCGCGTACTCGATGGTGCTCAGCATATCGGTTTTCAGTTTCTTCAGCAGACGCTGGTCGTCAGCGCTTACGTCCGGCAGTTTCGCCACTTTGTCGGTAGTGTCGGAGATGCAGAGCATGATGCGACGCAGCTGGCCGCGCTGTTCCGGTTTTAGCGACTCGTAGTTCTCAACGCCGGTCAGCATGGTCTTCACGCGGTCAAGGGCGTTGATGGTGTTCGCCGGATGGCAATGAAACTCGCCGTTGGCCGCGGTATTGGTGTCCGGAGAGGGAACCAGCTGGTCAACGCCGGTGGCTTTCTTCAGCAGGTCAGGGCGCTGCTGGAAGAAGGTTTCCACGTTGTTGACCGCATCGCGGGTACGGGTGATTTCGTAACCGGAGGCGTTCATATTCACCACGAAGCCCGCCGGGGCGACGCCGATCAGGACCAGCATCACCAGACCAATGCCTTTCTGTCCATCGTTAGCGCCGTGAGAGAACGACACGCCGATAGCGGACAGGATCAGGGCGATACGGGTCCAGAACGGCGGCTTTTTCTTGCCGTCTTTCTTTTCACGCTCCGCCGGGGTCAGGTGGATACGCGCCCGTTTTTTGGTGCCGCTCCAGTAGCGGCGCAGCAGGAAAATCAGGCCGCCCGCAATCACCAGACCAACGATAGGCGAGATGATAAGCGAACCAAAAATGCCGATGACTTTCGGGATATTCAACGCATCAACCACGGAGGTGCCTGTCATCAGCGCATTGGTTAAACCAATACCGATGATGGCGCCGATCAGGGTATGAGAACTGGATGCCGGAAGACCGAAGTACCAGGTCCCGAGGTTCCAGATGATCGCCGCCAGCAGCATAGAGAACACCATGGCGAGGCCATGCGCGGAACCCATGTTAAGCAGCAGATCGGTCGGCAGCATATGCACGATGGCATAGGCTACGCTGAGACCGCCCAGCAGAACGCCAAAGAAGTTGAAGAGCGCCGCCATCGCCACAGCGAGCTGTGAGCGCATAGCGCGAGTGTAGATAACCGTAGCCACCGCGTTTGCGGTATCATGGAAACCGTTAATCGCTTCGTAAAACAGTACAAAAGCTAAAGCAAGCAATAATAATAGTCCGGTATGTAAATCCAGACCGGCAAATAAATGTAGCATAGGACGTTACGCCATTTTGAGGACATGAACGCGGCGCATTATCAGTGACTTTAGCGGCGCGGGCAAAGTGAAATATAGACTTTTTTTGATTTTCTTCCTGTTTAGGTTTTACCCTGTTGGGAGTAATCCTATATCTTTCAATGATGTATCTAATGCGGGGTTTTTCCCGCTGGTGTGACCAGAGTGAAATATTTACAAAACCCGACAATTGGGGAACGAGGAATGCGGTGTGGAAAGGTTTGATGCCATTGTCGTTGGCGCCGGAGCGGCGGGAATGTTTTGCGCAGCGCAGGCGGGGCAGCTTGGCTGTCGCGTCCTGCTGCTCGACAACGGCAAAAAGCCGGGGCGAAAAATTCTGATGTCCGGCGGCGGCCGCTGCAACTTTACCAATATGTATGTCGAGCCGGCGGCCTATTTGAGCCAAAACCCGCATTTTTGCAAATCAGCCCTGGCGCGCTACACCCAGTGGGACTTTATCGAGCTGGTCGGCAAATATGGCATCGCCTGGCATGAGAAAACCCTCGGTCAGCTGTTTTGCGATGATTCGGCGGAACAGATCGTCACTCTGTTGCTGGCGGAATGCGAAAAGGGCGGCGTGCAGATCCGCCTGCGCAGCGAAATTCTCAGCGTGGAGCGCGACGAGCAAGGCTATCGGCTTCAGGTGAACGGCGAAACGCTGGCGACCAAAAAGCTGGTGATCGCCTCCGGCGGCTTGTCGATGCCGGGCCTCGGCGCCTCGCCGTTTGGCTATAAAATCGCCGAGCAGTTCGGCCTGAAGGTGCTGCCGACCCGTGCGGGTCTGGTGCCGTTTACCCTGCACAAGCCGCTGCTTGAGCAGCTCCAGGTTCTCTCCGGCGTCTCGGTGCCGTCGACCATCACCGCCGAGAACGGCACCCTGTTCCGCGAAAATCTGCTGTTCACCCATCGCGGCCTTTCCGGACCGGCGGTGCTGCAAATTTCCAGCTACTGGCAGCCCGGTGAGTTCGTCACCGTGAATCTGCTGCCAGACTGCAATCTTGAGGAATTCCTTAACGAGCAGCGCGGCGCGCATCCCAACCAGAGCCTGAAAAACACCCTCGCGATGCAGTTGCCGAAGCGGCTGGTGGAGTGTCTGCAGCAGCTGGGGCAAATTCCTGATGTCACGCTGAAGCAGCTGAACGTTCGCGATCAGCAAGCGCTGGTGGAGACGCTGACCGCCTGGCGCGTGCAGCCGAACGGCACCGAAGGCTACCGGACGGCGGAAGTGACCCTCGGCGGCGTGGATACTAACGAACTTTCGTCACGTACCATGGAGGCGCGTAAGGCGCCGGGTCTCTACTTTATCGGCGAAGTGATGGACGTCACCGGCTGGCTCGGCGGCTATAACTTCCAGTGGGCGTGGTCAAGCGCCTGGGCCTGCGCGCAGGCGCTGGTGGAAGGGTAATCTAAGCGTTCGGGCGCCCTGGCGCCCGAACGTATATGATCAGTTCAACCCAAGAAAATACTGGGCGATTTTGAAATAGATAATCAGTCCGGTGCCATCGATCAGCGTGGCGATAAACGGCGCGGAAACTACCGCCGGGTCGATGCCGATCCGCTTAAGCACCATCGGAATGACCGACGAGACAACTGCGCTCCACAGAGTAATGCATACCAGCGTCAGGCTGACGATCAGCGTGATTTCCATGCCGATGCCCATCATCCAGGCGCGCAGGCAGCCCGCCAGCCCCAGCGTTAAGGCAATCAGAAACGAGGTCGACACCTCTTTGCGGATCACCCGCCCCATATCGCGCAGCCGTACTTCTCCCAGCGCCATCGAGCGCACCAGCGTCGAAGTGATCTGCGTTCCGCTGTTGCCGCCGGTGCCGATGAGTAACGGAATAAAGAAGGCCAGCGCAATGGCCGACTCCAGCGCCTCTTCGAAATGCTGCAGCACGCTGCTGGTGTAGGCTTCGGCCACGAACAGCAGCAGCAGCCACACCGAGCGTTTCTTCCACAGCGTCCAGGGGCTGATGTCCAGATACGGTTTTTCCAGCGGCAGTGTCGCCCCCTGCAGCTGAGCGTCCTCGGTGACGTCATCCTCCAGCAGATGGGCGATCTCCTTTTCCATCAGGCAGCCGACCAGCTCGCCTTTATCGACGACGGGAACCAGCTCGAGGCCGCGCTCGTTGAGCTCGGCAATGACCTGCGGGCGTTCATCGTCAGGTTTGACGCGGAACAGGCAGCTGTCCATCAGGTAGCGGATAGACTGCCCGACATCCCCTTCCTGCAGTAGCTTTTTGACCGACAGGCTGCCGCGCAGCTTTTTACCAGCGACAACAAACACCTGGCCGGGAATATCATCGCTGGTGAGCTGCGAGATAAAGTGCTCCCGCGCCTCATGGACGCTGAGATGTTCCTGCAGCGTAATAAAGTCGGTACGCATATACTGGGCGATGGCATCGCCGTTGAAGCCAGAGGTCGCCTGATGGGCGGCGCAGAGTTGAATGGAAGACATGATTAAAATCCCTATAAAAAATCACTCATAGGGGCGAACAAGACAGGGTTAGCGCAGGCAGATCCCTACGTCCTGGTTTTAGCACTGCATAACGTATCTGAACGGTCATGACCGACAGAAGTTACCTTGGCAACACCTTGATTCGATGGAAGCCTGTATTTCCCTGAGTGGTCTCTCTCGATACCAGCAGGGCGGTAACTTGTATTTATGCAGGAGCCTCGCCATAACGAGATCGTTAAATGAGGCGCCATTATTGGCGAAGCGGGATAATTCACAAAGCGTATAGTTTATGTGGTTTATCAACGGTTGATAAACCACCCAAGAATTTTCAAATCGTTAATCATCCGCTAAACACTGCAAATGCCCATGGCGCACGCCGCGCTGGGCAATCACGTCGTCGGCAAAATGCTGTATCTCGACCATGTCTCCCTTCAGCACCGCAATCTCCAGGCAGTCGTCATGACTGATATGCACATGCAGCGTGGCGACGGAGAGATCGTGATGATGATGCTGGGTGGCCACCAGCCGGCTCGCCAGTTCGCGTTTTTCATGCTCGTAGACATATGACAGGACGGCATAACCGCGCCGCGGCTCCGACGGCGCGGGATCCTGGTTGAGGGCGTCGCGCAGAATATCGCGTACCGCCTCCGAACGATTGTGGTAGCCGCGGCGGGCGCTGAGCGCATCGAGAGCGGCCAGCAGGTCATCATCAAGAGTCAGGGTTACGCGCTGCATGGCATGGCCTCGTTAAGCAGAGTGGCAGGAAAAGGTGGCAGCACCGCCTGCTGGAGCGCCTGTCCGGCAGGGGAGCGCAGGCGCAGCGGTAGACTGACCGTTGCGGTTTCAACGATGCATCCGTGCTCCATCACCAGCACCCGCTGGCAAAAGCGCTCCACCAGCCGCAGGTCGTGAGTGATGAACAGGCAGGCGGTGCCAAACTGGGCCTGCAGGCGTTTCAGCAGGGCGATAATCTCCGCCTGCAGCAGCAGATCGAGATTCGAGACCGCTTCATCCAGAATCAACAGCTGCGGCCGTACCGCCAGGGCGCGAGCCAGGCAGACGCGCTGCAGCTGTCCGCCGCTGAGCTGCGTCGGGCGTTTATCGAGCAGCATCGTGGAAAGGTCGACCGCCTGCAGCATCTCTTCCACCTGGCGCGCGCGTTCCTCGCGCGACAAGCGCAACAGATGGCGCAGCGGCTCGCTGACGATCTCGCGCACCGTTTTGCGCGGATTCACCGCGCTGAAGGCGTCCTGAAACACCAGCTGAATATCGCGGCGGAAGGCGCCGACGGCCTCGCCCTTCAGGGCGGTCAGCGGTGTGCCGCGCCAGACAATATCGCCGTGCTGCGGCGTTTCCAGGCCCACCAGCATCCGCGCCAGGGTGCTCTTGCCGCAGCCGCTGCGCCCGAGCAGGGCCACCGTTTCGCCAGAGGCGATGGCGAGTTGGATCTCGTGCAGGACCCTGCCGTGGTGCGGGTAATTGTGGCTCACCCCGGTGACGCTGAGTAAATTCATGCTGTTTTCTCCAGTCCGTACAGCGCCAGATGCGCCGCCAACAGGCGTTGGCTCAGCGGGTGCTGTGGGGCGCTGAACAGCGTATTTACATCGCACTGTTCAACGAGGCGACCGTTCTCCATGACCGCTACGTAATCCGCCAGCCGCGCCACAACGCCCATGTCATGGGTCACCAGCAGCAGCCCCAGACCGCGGCTGGCGACGATATCCGCCAGCAGATTGAGGATCCGCGCCTGGGCGATGGCATCGAGGTCGGTGGTCGGTTCGTCGGCGATGATAAAGGGCGCGCGGCTGAGCAGGGCGAGGGCGACCATCATCCGTTGCAGCATGCCGCCGCTCATCTCAAAGGGGTAGCGTTTCAGCAGCGCCCGCGGATTATCCAGACCCACCTCTTCCATTGCCGCCAGCAGGGCGGCGTCACTTGCTTCGCGGCCCGCCGCCCGGCAGGTTTCCCGGGCGTGGGCGGACATGGTATGCAGCGGATTAAAGGCGCTGCGTGGGTTCTGCATGATAGTGGCGATAGTCGCGCCGCGCAGCTGTTCGCCGTGCACCGGCATGCCGTCAAGCAACACCCGGCCGGCGGTCTGGTTGACGCCGGGCGGCAGCAGGCCCAGCGCGGCGGCGCAGGTGAGCGATTTCCCGCTGCCGCTGCTGCCGAGCAGCGCCAGTACCTGGCCGCGGCGCAGGGTAAGCGAGACGTCGCTGACCAGCGGGCGGTCGGCGGTAAGGGCGATCTGTTGCAGTTGGATCTTCTGCGGCATCAGTGGCTATGCTCCGCGATCAGGTGAGGATCGAGGCGATCGCGCAGCGCGTCGCCCAGCAGGTTAAAGGCCATCACGCTGATGAACAGCGCCAGCCCCGGCCAGACCATCTGCAGCGGCTGGGTCCAGATATACTGCCGGGCGTCGTTGATCATCACCCCCCATTCCGCCGTCGGCGCGCTGACGCCGAGGCCAAGGAACGACATGCCGGCCACGTGAAGCATCATATGACCGATATCCAGCGAGGCGAGCACCAGCAGCGAGGGGATCACCGCCCCTGCCAGATGGTCGCTGAACAGCCGCCACTGGCTGGCGCCGCTCAGGCGGGCGGCGAGGATAAATTCGCGCTGGCGCAGGGAGACCACCAGATTACGCACCATTCTGGCGTACCAGGCCCAGTGCGACAGCGCAATGGCGAGGATCACGTTGGTCAGCCCGGTACCCAACACCCCCACCATAAAGAACGACAGGATCGAGGTCGGAAAGGTCATAAACAGTTCGGCGAGGCGCATCAGGCCGCGGTCGGCGCGGCCGCCCAGCAGCCCGGCGCTGCCGCCAACCGCCAGACCGATCAGCAGCACCAGCAGCAGGCAGGCCATTACCGCCCCCAGCGAGACGCGGGTGGCGGCCAGCAGGCGCGAGAAAATATCCCGTCCAAGATGATCGGTTCCCAGCCAGTGCGCCCCCCCTGGCGGCAGCAGCCGCTGCTGCAGGTTAATCGCCGCCGGATCCCAGGGCAGCCACCAGCCGCTGCCGAGGGCGATGACCGCCAGCAGCGCGATAACCAGCAGGGCCAGTTTCACCGGCCAGCGGAAGTTTCGCAGCCATCTCATACGCTCACCTCCTCATGGCGGCGCAGGCGCGGGTCGAGCGCCGCGTTAAGCACATCCACCGCCAGGTTAGCCAGTACGAACACCGTGACCATCATCAGGGTAAAGCACTGAATCACTGGATAATCGCGATTGAAGATCGCGGAAACCGCGTAGCGGCCAACCCCCGGCCAGGCAAAGATATTTTCGATAATCATCGTGCCGCCGATCAGCTCACCAATGTGCATGCCCATGGCGGTCACCACCGGCAGGGTGGCGTTGCGCAGGATATGCCGCCGCTCCACCTGGCGCGTGCTCAACCCGCGCAGCCGCGCCCATACCACGTGACGCTGGCCGGAGACCTCCAGCATGCTGGCGCGCAGCAGCCGGGCGTTAATCGCCAGCGACATAAAGGCGATGGAGACGGCGGGCAATATCAGGTGCTGCCAGTCGCCGTATCCCATCGCCGGGAGCCACTGCAGATGCACGGAAAAGAGCATCACCAGCAGAAAGGCTAGCCAGAAGTTCGGCATCGACACGCCGAGGAAGGCAATCAGCCGTACAGCAAAATCCGGCAGGCGATCGCGATGGCGCGCCGCCCAGATCCCCAGCGGCAGCGAGGTGACGAGGATCAGCGCCAGCGCCGCGCCGGTGAGCAGCAGGGTGGCCGGCAGGAAGTGCAGCAGGTCGTCCAGCACCGGCCGCCGGGTGGCATAGGAGAGGCCGAAGTCCAGGTGCAGCGCCCGCCACAGCCAGTGCAGATACTGCATCGCCAGCGGCTGGTTGAGCCCCAGCAGTTCGCGGGTCGAGGCGACCATCTCTTCCGTGGGCGGCAAGTTCGACAGGCGCAGATAATCCAGCGCCGGGTCGCCGGTGCCGAGCCGCAGCAGCAGAAAGATGATGGCGGAGGCGGCGAGCAACAGCGGGATCAGCAGCAGCAGGCGGCGTAAAATATAGCGTAGCATTATGGCGTTACCGGTTTAATCTGGTCGAACGGGATCTCGGTGGTCACCGGCGCGAACGGGATCTCGCCGACCTCCTGGCGCGCAACCGACATCAGCGAGACATAGCTGATGGGTAGGTACACCGCGTCCTGATGCAGACGGGTCAGCACATCGTGGTACAGCCGTTTCCGCTGCGCCTCGTCGCTGGTGGTCAGCACCTCGCTAATCTCTTTATCAATCAGCGCTTTGTCGGGCAGGCCGCGCTGGGCCTGATAATCGGCATGCGAGGGCACGCGCATCGAGCTTAAAAAGGCATGCGGATCGTAGGGGGCGCCCCAGGTGCGATTGAAGATCATGCCGAACCGGCCTTCGCGCTGGCGCGCATAGATGCTGCTCTCCTCCTCGCCCACCAGGGTGACGCGGACGCCGACCTCCCGCAGATTGGCCTGAATAATTTCGGCCATCGATTTAGCCAGCGCGTCGGTGCCGATAAACGCCAGCTCAATCGCCAGCGCTTGCCCGGCTTTTTGTCGCCAGGGCTGGCCTTCCGGCTGCTGCCAGCCGGCCTGCGCCAGCAGGGCGCGGGCTTTTGCCGGATCGTAACGGCGCGGCGTCAGATCCTGCGGGGCGTAGGGGACCGAGGGCGCAAACAGGGTGTCGGCAACCTGCTGGGTGCCGTAGAGCACGCTATCGACGAGGGTCTGCTTGTCGACGGCGTAGTTGAGCGCCTCGCGAACCGCCTGCTCGCGGGTCGGGCCCTGGCTGGCGTTCAGCGCTAGCATCACCGTCTCCGTCGGGGCGGAGAGTCGAGCCACGTAGCCGGGGTGATGACGAAAGCGTTCGAAGGTATCCAGCGGTAGCAGCCCTTCGTCGCCGTAGAGCATGTCAATTTCCCCGGTTTCGAACGCCACCGCGCGGCTGGTGGCGTCAGGGATCACTTTGATGGTGATTTGCTGCAGCGCGGGTTTATTACCCCAGTACTGTTCGTTGCGTACCAGCACGTCGCGCTGATTGAGCTGCGAGCTCGCCAGTCGCCACGGCCCGGTGCCGATCGGGGCTTTGATGCCGTTGGCGGTGCCGCCATCGATAAACTGCGAGGGGGCGATAAAGCGGAACGGGCGGGGCAGGGCCAGCTCTTGTAGCAAGGGGGCGTAGGCGCTTTTCAGGGTGATCTGCAGCTCGCTGGCGCTGAGCGCCCGCACGTCGGTTATCTGATTGGCGAGCTCAAGCCAGGCGTGGCGTTGACGGTTGGCGAGCACCGCCTGGAAATTCGCCGCTGCGGCCTGGGCGTTAAAGGGTTCGCCGTTGGAGAAGGTCACATCCTCGCGCAGGGTGAACCACCAGGTTTTACCATCGTCGGAGTGACGCCAGCGGGTCGCCAGCCAGGGCTGCACGCTGCCGTCAGCCTGATACTTCACCAGCGGCTCATAGACCATGCTTTGGGCAAACATCTGGTTGGGGGTATAAAGATGCGGATTCAGCGGGCCGACGTTCACCGGCCAGGCGGTGGTGAGCGAGTGCTGCGCGGCCTGAGCCAGCAGAGGGACGCAGGCGATCAGCGCCAGCAGAGTGAGGCGGAAAATAGACAAGACGGCAATCTCAACGACAGGAAAGTATGACGATTTTAGTGATTCATCATACTTTCGGAGTAACCTGGATCAATATTGCGCCGAAAAGTATAAGTAATCCGTATGATTATGCGCAGGGGCAGGCGCCGCTTTACCCCTCAGGGCGCCCGGAACAACCCCAGCAGCGTGGCCACCTGTTCGTCGATCGGCACCAGATCCCGCTTGACGATCAGATGCAGCGGCGTCGCGCGGCGCGCGCCATGGCTGAGGGGCAGCCGCTTCAGCACGCCCTGATCGAGATGGGAACGAATGCGCTCTTCCGGCAGCCAGCCGAAGCCGACCTGATACATCACCGCATCAATGGCGGCGTCAATGGTGGAGAAAGTCCAGGCGTCACGCGTCGCCTGGCCATCGCCGGTCTGGTCGGCAATGCGCACCAGCGGCCATGGCGCCAGCGCGCTATCCTCCAGCGGACCGTCGAGCGCGGCGAGAGGATGGTCGCGGTGGGCGACGGCGATAAAATCAATATTCATCAGCCACTCTCCGCGGCCGGTAATATCCTGGCGGCGGGTCAGAACCATGACATCGGCTTCCGTTCGCGCCGCGCCCTCGTCATCCATATTTTCCAGCACTTCGGTGAGTCTGACCTGCGTCTGCGGATAGCGCTGCTGAAACTGGCGCAAAATGGCGAACAACCGCTGGCGCGGGAAAATGCTGTCGACCACCAGATCCAGACGGGTGCGCGCCCCGTTGCGCAGAGTGGCGGCATGCGTCTCAACGTAGGCGAAGGCCTGTAGCAGCGGTTTGACCTGATTCAGCAGCAGTTCGCCGGCCGGGGTCAGCACCGCCCGCCGCCCGGACGGCGCCAGCAGCGCTACCCCTAAACGCTCCTGCAGCAGCGCGAGGTTATAGCTCACCGAAGACTGGCTGCGATTGGTCTCCTCCGCCGCTCTGGCAAAGCTCCCCAATTCCACTACCTTTTCGAGTAACGCCCACTGCTCCAGGGTTGTCTTGTGCATAATCAATCTAAAATTTGGATGTATTTAATCCAAACATAGCGTTATTCATTCAATTTTTAAAGACGTATGCTGTCCTCAACAACACAGAGGAGAATAAATGATGAGCACTTTCGACAAACATGACCTCAGCGGCTTTATCGGTAAACATCTGGTCTACACCTACGACAACGGCTGGAACTACGAAATTTACGTCAAAAACGGCCACACCCTCGACTACCGTATTCACAGCGGCATCGTCGGCAATCGCTGGGTGAAAGATCAGGAAGCGTACATCGTGCGGGTGGGGGAAAGTATCTACAAAATCTCATGGACCGAACCGACCGGTACCGACGTCAGCCTGATCGTCAACCTGGGCGATAAACTGTTCCACGGCACCATTTTCTTCCCGCGCTGGATCATGAATAACCCGGAAAAAACCGTCTGCTTCCAGAACGATCACATTCCTCTGATGAATTCGTACCGCGATGCCGGCCCGGCCTACCCGACGGAAGTGATTGACGAGTTTGCTACTATCACCTTCATTCGCGACTGTGGCGCGGATAATGACGAGGTTATTAATTGCCCGGCAAGTGAATTGCCAGCTGATTTTCCTGCAAATTTGTAATTAAGCAGAAATAACTTTGTGATCTGCGCTAACTTTTTGTCATCAAGCGTGACAAAGACAGCGTCATTAATTGTTATCTGGTTTAACCCCCGTTTACTTTCCGCGATAGCGTTCCTGTTTGCTTTTCCAGACAGGAACGCTTTTTTGTCAAAATTCTGCCATAAATAAAACCTATCATTCTGTTTCTTAATGATTTATTTGGCTATGCTGAGAAAAGATTAATTTCTTAATATTATCCTAAGCAAGGTCGACTACATTAATAGTGGTCGAAATACCCTGAAATGGAATGCCGCGCTGAACTCACTTCATTTTAATTTCGTTTAAGTCCGCAGGCGCAGGATATTTTATTCTAACGACCCAGGTTTGTGCGTGGGTCATCTACAGAACAGGATGATGATGAGCGATTTTTTGCCTTTTTCGCGCCCGTCGATGGGCGACGCAGAGCTGGCAGCCCTGCGTGAAGTTTTAACGTCGGGCTGGATCACCACCGGACCGAAGAATCAGGCACTTGAAGCGGCATTTTGCCAGTTGACCGGCAACCGCCACGCGATTGCCGTCAGTTCAGCGACCGGCGGGATGCATGTGACCCTGATGGCGCTGGGTATTGGCCCTGGCGATGAAGTCATTACACCGTCCCAGACCTGGGTCTCCACTCTCAATATGATCTGCCTGCTGGGCGCCACGCCGGTAATGATCGATGTCGATAACGACAATCTGATGATCACCCCTGAGGCGGTGGCAGCGGCGATCACCTCGCGTACCAAAGCGATTATTCCTGTGCACTACGCGGGGGCGCCAGCCGATATCGACGCCATTCGCGCGGTGGGCGAGCGCCATGGCATTCCGGTGATCGAAGACGCCGCCCATGCGGCGGGGACCCACTATAAGGGCCGCCACGTAGGCTGGCAGGGGACCGCGATTTTCTCGTTCCACGCGATCAAAAACATGACCTGCGCTGAAGGCGGCCTGATTGTCACCGACGACGACGAGCTGGCCTCCCGTATCCGCAGCCTGAAATTCCATGGCCTTGGCGTGGACGCCTATGACCGCCAGACCCATGGCCGCGCGCCGCAGGCGGAGGTGATCGCTCCGGGCTTTAAATACAATCTTGCCGACATCAACGCCGCGCTGGCGCTGGTCCAGCTGGAAAAACTGCCTCACGCCAACCAGCGGCGGGCGGAAATTGCCCAGCGCTATCTGCGCGAACTGGCGGACACGCCGTTTACGCCCCTGACCGTCCCGGCCTGGGATCACCAGCACGCCTGGCATCTGTTTATCATCCGCGTCGATGAGGCTGCCTGCGGCATCAGCCGCGACGCGTTGATGGAAAAGCTAAAGGCGATGGGTATCGGCACCGGTCTGCACTTCCGTGCGGCCCATACGCAAAAATATTACCGCGAGCGCTTCCCGGAGGTTTCCCTGCCGAATACCGAATGGAACAGCGCCCGCATCTGTTCTCTCCCGTTGTTCCCGGACATGACCGATGACGATGTCACTCGCGTCATTTCCGCACTGCGCCAGCTGTCAGGACGTTGATATGCTTACTTACCCTCCCGTGAAGAAGGTCTCGGTGGTTATTCCGGTTTATAACGAACAGGATAGCCTGCCGGAGCTGCTTCGTCGTACGGATACCGCCTGCGCCACGCTGGGGCGGCAATATGAAATTCTGCTGATCGACGATGGCAGCAGCGACGATTCCGCGCGCATGCTCACCGAAGCTGCCGAGGCGGAAGGCAGTCACGTCGTCGCCGTGCTGTTAAACCGTAACTACGGGCAGCACTCGGCGATCATGGCCGGTTTCAGCCATGTAACCGGCGATTTAATCATTACGCTTGACGCCGACCTGCAAAACCCGCCGGAAGAGATCCCGCGGTTGGTAGAGAAGGCGGATGAAGGCTACGACGTGGTGGGCACCGTTCGCCAGAACCGTCAGGACAGCATCTTCCGCAAAACCGCGTCGAAGATGATCAACCGCCTGATCCAGCGCACCACCGGCAAAGCGATGGGCGACTACGGCTGCATGCTGCGCGCTTACCGCCGCCATATCATCGACGCCATGCTCAACTGCCATGAGCGCAGCACCTTTATCCCGATCCTGGCGAATACCTTCGCCCGTCGCGCGGTGGAGATCCCGGTGATGCATGCCGAACGTGAATTCGGCGACTCCAAATACAGCTTTATGCGCCTGATCAACCTGATGTATGACCTGGTGACCTGTCTGACCACCACGCCGCTGCGTCTGCTCAGCATTTTCGGCAGCGTGATAGCCCTGCTGGGCTTCGCCTTTGGCCTGATGCTGGTGGTGCTGCGTCTGGCCTTTGGCCCGCAGTGGGCGGCGGAAGGGGTATTTATGCTCTTCGCCGTGCTGTTTATGTTCATCGGCGCTCAGTTTATCGGGATGGGCCTGCTCGGGGAGTATATCGGACGCATCTATAACGACGTGCGCGCGCGTCCCCGCTACTTTATTCAACGTGTTGTTCGCCAGCCGGAAACGGCATCTAAAGAGGAAGATCGTTCATGAAAGCCGTAGTCTTCGCTTATCACGATATGGGCTGCACCGGTATCCAGGCTCTGCTGGACGCTGGATATGATATCGCTGCTATTTTCACCCACCCGGATAACCCTGGCGAAAACCATTTCTTTGGCTCCGTGGCGCGCCTTGCCGCCGAGCAGGGCATTCCGGTGTGGGCGCCGGAAGACGTGAACCATCCGCTGTGGATTGAGCGTATCCGCGAGATGAAGCCGGACGTGCTGTTCTCCTTCTACTACCGCAACCTGCTGGGCGATGAGATCCTCAGTCTTGCGCCGAAAGGGGCGTTTAACCTACACGGTTCGCTGCTGCCGAAATATCGCGGCCGCGCGCCGCTGAACTGGGTACTGGTCAATGGCGAAAGCGAAACCGGCGTGACGCTGCACCGGATGGTGAACCGCGCGGATGCCGGCGATATCGTCGCTCAGCAAACCGTGGCGATTGGCCCGGATGACGCCGCCCTGACGCTGCACCGCAAGCTGTGCGCTGCCGCCACTGAGCTGCTGAGCCAGGCGTTGCCGGCGATCCTCGCCGGAACCACCGATGAACGTCCGCAGGATCACAGCCAGGCGACCTATGTGGGACGGCGCACCCCGGAAGATGGCCGCCTCGACTGGGAGCAGCCGGCGCAGACGCTGCACAATCTGGTGCGCGCGGTCTCCGATCCGTGGCCGGGGGCCTTCGGCTACGCTGGCGCGAACAAATTTATTGTCTGGAAATCCCGTGTACGCAATGATCTACCTGCAGCCAAACCGGGCACCGTTATCTCCGTTGCACCGCTGATCGTGGCGTGCCAGGAAGGGGCGCTGGAGATTGTCACCGGCCAGACCGAACGCGGCGTGTACATGCAGGGCGCCCAGCTGGCGCAGGCGCTGGGCCTGGTGTCCGGGGCGGTGATCAGCAGCAAACCGGTGGTGGCGGTTAAGCGTCGTACCCGGGTGCTGATCCTCGGCGTCAATGGCTTTATCGGTAACCATCTGACCGAACGCCTGCTGCAGGACGACAACTATGAGATTTACGGCCTGGATATCGGCTCCGACGCCATCAGCCGTTTCCTCGACTGCCCGCGTTTTCACTTCGTGGAAGGCGATATCAGCATTCACTCCGAGTGGATCGAATATCACATTAAGAAATGCGACGTGGTGCTGCCGCTGGTAGCTATCGCCACCCCTATCGAGTACACCCGCAACCCGCTGCGCGTGTTCGAGCTGGATTTCGAAGAGAACCTGAAGATCATCCGCGATTGCGTGAAATACAATAAGCGCATCATCTTCCCGTCGACCTCTGAAGTGTACGGCATGTGCACCGACAAAAACTTCGACGAAGATACTTCCAACCTGGTGGTCGGGCCGATCAACAAACAGCGCTGGATCTACTCGGTCTCCAAGCAGCTGCTGGACCGCGTGATCTGGGCCTACGGCGATAAGAATGGCCTGAAGTTCACCCTGTTCCGTCCGTTCAACTGGATGGGGCCGCGTCTGGATAACCTCAACGCCGCGCGTATCGGCAGCTCCCGCGCCATCACCCAGCTGATCCTCAACCTGGTGGAAGGCTCGCCGATCAAGCTCATCGAAGGCGGTAAGCAGAAGCGCTGCTTTACTGACATCAGCGACGGTATCGAAGCGCTGTTCCGCATCATCGAGAACAAAGACGGCCGCTGCGACGGGCAGATCATCAACATCGGTAACCCGGATAACGAAGCGAGCATCAAAGAGCTGGCGGAGATGCTGCTGGCCTGCTTCGAACGCCATCCGCTGCGCGATCGCTTCCCGCCGTTTGCCGGCTTCCGCGAAGTGGAAAGCAGCGACTACTACGGCAAGGGCTATCAGGACGTTGAGCATCGCAAACCGAGCATCCGCAACGCCAAACGCTGCCTGAACTGGGAGCCGAAGGTGGAGATGGAAGAGACCGTTGAGCATACGCTGGACTTCTTCCTGCGCACGGTAGAACTGGTGGACGCTAAACATCCATGAAACAGGTCGGCTTACGCATAGATGTCGATACTTTTCGCGGGACGCGGGACGGTGTTCCGCGGCTGCTGGACCTGCTAGGCCAGCACGGGATTCAGGCAAGCTTCTTCTTCAGCGTCGGGCCGGACAATATGGGGCGCCACCTGTGGCGCCTGGTAAAACCGAAGTTTCTGTGGAAGATGCTGCGTTCCAGAGCGGCTTCGCTGTACGGCTGGGATATTCTGCTGGCCGGCACCGCGTGGCCGGGACGCCGCATCGGCGCGGGGAACGAGGCGGTGATCCGTGCGACCGCCGAGTCTCATGAAGTGGGCCTGCACGCCTGGGACCACTACAGCTGGCAGGCGTGGAGCGGCGTCTGGCCGCAGGAACGGCTGACGCTGGAGGTCGAGCGTGGCCTGCTGGAGCTCGAGCGCATCATCGGCCGGCCGGTCACCTGTTCGGCCGTTGCCGGCTGGCGCGCCGATCAGCGGGTGGTGAAAGCCAAAGAATCCTTCGATTTTCTCTACAACAGCGACTGTCGCGGCACGCGGCCGTTTCTGCCCCAGCTCGGCAGCGGCGTCTCTGGTACGGTGCAGATCCCGGTCACGTTGCCGACCTGGGACGAGGCGGTGGGCACGGCGGTGGATATCGCCGGCTTTAACCGCTATCTCCTCGACTGCATCCATCGCGACCCTGGCGTGCCGGTCTATACCATTCACGCCGAAGTGGAAGGTATTGCCTATGCCGATCAGTTCGATGAACTGCTGACCATGGCGGCGGAAGAAGAAATTCAGTTTTGCCCACTGAGCCAGCTGCTGCCCGCTGACTTTAGCGAGCTGCCGTCCGGCAAAGTGGTTCGGGGTGAACTGGCTGGCCGGGAAGGCTGGCTCGGACGTGAACAATTACTGACTTCGGGTGTTTGATGAAAAGCATTCGCTATGGCGTCTCTCTGATTGCGCTGTTTGCGCTGTATTACCTGCTGCCGCTCAATTTCCGTTTGCTCTGGCAACCCGATGAAACACGCTATGCGGAGATCAGCCGTGAAATGCTGGCCACCGGCGACTGGGTGGTGCCGCATTTTCTCGGGCTGCGCTACTTCGAAAAGCCGATTGCCGGTTACTGGATCAACAGTGTCGGCCAGTGGCTGTTTGGCCATAATAACTTCGGCGTACGCTTCGGGTCGGTCTTCGCCATCACCATGACCGCCGTGCTGGTGGCCTGGCTGGCGTGGCGCATCTTTCGCGATAAGCGGGTAGCCGTCCTGTCGCCAGTGATTTTTCTCACCGCGATGCTGGTGTATGCGATTGGTACCTATGCGGTGCTGGACCCGATGATCACCCTGTGGCTGGCGCTGGCGATGTGCAGCTTCTGGGGCGCGACGCAGGCGCAGAGCCGCGGCGGCAAAATACTGGGTTACGTGCTGTTGGGCGTCGCCTGCGGTATGGGGGTGATGACCAAAGGTTTCCTTGCGCTGGCGGTGCCGGTGGTGGGCGTTCTGCCGTGGGTGATCGCCCGTAAACGCTGGCGTGAAGTGCTGACCTACGGTTGGCTGGCGGTTGTCGTCTGTACGCTGGTGGTGCTGCCCTGGGGGCTGGCTATCGCCCAGCGCGAGCCGGACTTCTGGCGCTACTTCTTCTGGGTCGAGCATATTCAGCGTTTCGCCGAAAAAGACGCCCAGCACAAAGCGCCGTTCTGGTACTACATCCCGTTCCTGATTGCCGGCAGCCTGCCGTGGCTGGCCCTGCTGCCAGGGGCGCTGAAGCGCGGCTGGCGTGAGCGCGATGAGGCCCGCGGCGCGCTGTATCTGCTCGGTTGGGTGGCGATGCCGCTCCTGTTCTTCAGTATTGCAAAAGGCAAACTGCCGACCTATATCCTGCCGTGCTTTGCGCCGCTGTCGATCCTGATGGCCCGCTACGCGCTGGAGGCGGCGAAGACCGGCGCGAAAGCGCTGCGCATCAATGGGATGATCAACCTGGGCTTTGGCCTGCTGGGGCTGATCGCCGTGCTGGTGGTCTCGCCCTGGGGCGTGATGCACAAGCCGGTATGGACCAAGATTGAGCTGTATAAATGTCTGCTGGCGGCCATCGCCTTCGCCGTCTGGGCGCTGATGGGCTGGCTGGCGATGAAAGACGCTGGCCGCCGTTGGAGCCTGGCGGCGCTTTGCCCGCTTGGCCTGGCGCTGCTGGTGGGCTTCGCCATTCCGGACCGGGTTATCGACAGCAAACAGCCGCAGTTCCTCGTGGATATCGTCAGCGAATCCCTGCAGCCCAGCCGTTACGTCCTGACGAACAACGTCGGGATCGCCGGCGGCCTGGCCTGGGAGCTGAAGCGAAGCGATATTATTATGTTCGACAAACAGGGTGAGCTGAAGTACGGTCTCGACTGGCCGGACGCTCAGGGAAGCTTTGTCAGCCAGGCCGGGTTTGCCGACTGGTTGGCCACGCACCGTCAGCAGGGGCCGGTCTCGCTGGTGCTGTTGATGGATAAAGGAGAGAGTATGGTCGACTTACCGTTACCGAAACCCGATAACGCCTATGAGCTGGGTCGGGTGGTCTTCCTTCAGTACCTGCCGCAATGAGCGTCTGGATCTGTCTGGTTTTCGCCAGCCTGCTGAGCTGCGCCGGACAGCTGTGCCAGAAACAGGCGACCCGCCCGTCCCGTCGCGGACGGCGGAGTCGCCATATACTCTTCTGGCTGGGGATGGCGCTGCTATGCCTCGGCTGCGGCATGCTGCTGTGGCTGAGCGTCCTGCAGTCTATTCCGGTGAGCATCGCCTATCCGATGCTGAGCCTGAACTTCGTCTGGGTCACCCTCGCGGGCTGGGGCATCTGGCATGAGCCGGTCGCTCGCCGCCACTGGTTTGGCGTCGGGTTGATCGTCGTGGGCATTGTCATTCTGGGGACCAGCGTTTGATGGGCTTTCTCTGGGCATTATTCAGCGTCGGCCTTGTCAGCGCCGCGCAGCTGCTGCTGCGCAGCGCCATGGTGGCCTTGCCGCCGCTGACCGATATTCTGGCCTTTCTCCAGCATCTGCTGCATTTCGAGCCTGGTACCTTCGGCCTGTTTTTCGGCCTGCTGGGCTACCTGTTGTCAATGGTCTGCTGGTACTTTGCCCTCCACCGTCTACCGTTATCAAAAGCGTATGCACTGTTGAGCCTGAGCTATATCCTGGTGTGGGCTGCCGCCATCTGGCTGCCCGGCTGGCATGAGCCGTTCTACTGGCAATCGCTGCTGGGCGTGGCGATTATCGTCGCCGGCGTATTGACCATCTTCTGGCCGGTGAAACGCCGCTAGCCGGGGAGCCGGCTTTTGGGACGCCCCGGGCCGAGCAGGATCGCCAGCTTGCTGCCCCCGACGGTGGTCTCCATCCAGATTTTACAGACGCTGGTTAACGGCACCGAGAGCAGCATTCCCACCGGCCCCAGCAGCCAGCCCCAGACCAGCAGCGACAGGAACACCACCAGGGTCGACATCCCCAGCCGGTGGCCCATCATGCGCGGCTCCACCATGTTGCCCAGCACCATATGCACCACCAGAAACAGCGCCCCGACCAGCAGGCACTCATAGATGCCGCTGAACAGCAGCGCCTGCAGCATGGGTGGGATGGCGGAGATGGCGGAGCCGATATTCGGCACATAGTTCAGCAGGAACGCCAGCACCCCCCACATCAGCGCGAACTGCACCCCCATCGCCAGCAGCCCCAGCCAGACAATCAGCCCGGTCCACAGGCTGATCAGCGTTTTCAAAGCCAGATAGTGGGTAACGCCTTTCAGCGCCCGGTGCAGCCCGGCGATATGCAGACGAGGGTTATTGAGGGCAAAACGCAGTTTGTAGGGCAGGTGGCGAACCTCAAAAAGCATAAAGATCACCGTCATCACCAGCAGCACAATGCTGGCCATCGCCCCGGAAAGCTGGGTCATCAGCGTTGTGGCCCAGGTCATCAGCCGTTCTGAATCCATACGCCGCAGCATGCGCTCCGGATTGATATGCAGGTTGAGAAAGGGGAGATACTCCTGGAGCTGGACGATCTTACGCGTCAGGGCGCGGTTGAAATCGGGCAGCATGGCGACAAAGTCATTGAGCGACGCCGCCAGCACGCCAAGCAGCGCGGTGAGCATCACCAGCATTGCCGTCACCACCAGGGTAATGGCGAACGGGCGCCGCACCCCGCGGCGAATGAACCAGGTGACCAGCGGGTTGAGGACGATAGCGAAAAACAGCGCCAGCAGGAGCTGCACCAGAATATCGGCGGCGGCGTGGATCCCTGCGAGGATAATCACCAGCGCCGCCAGCTTAAGTAAAATATGGAGCCCGGCTTTATCAGCCTGCGGAGGGGACATAGGTATTCCTTTTGTGAGTCGCGCCTGATAAGTGTAGCGGTTCGCCGACTGCCAATATTCCGAAAGGCGAGCTGCTTTTCCGCCGCCAGCGTGGTAATAGTGAAAGCTGGTTGTCGAAATCTGGTGGAACCTGATGCCCGAACCCGTCGCCGAACCGGCGCTCAATGGACTGCGCCTCAATCTGCGGATTGTCTCCGTCGTCATTTTTAACTTTGCCAGCTATCTCACCATCGGCTTGCCGCTGGCGGTGCTTCCCGGCTATGTGCATGATGTAATGGGCTTTAGCGCTTTCTGGGCCGGCCTGGTGATTAGTCTGCAATATTTCGCCACGCTGCTCAGCCGCCCGCACGCCGGGCGCTACGCTGACCTGCTGGGGCCCAAAAAGATTGTCGTCTTCGGCCTCTGCGGCTGCTTTTTAAGCGGTCTGAGCTATCTGCTGGCCGCCTGGAGCAGCGGCTGGCCGCTGGTTAGCCTGCTGCTGCTATGCCTCGGGCGGGTCATTCTCGGCATCGGCCAGAGCTTTGCCGGCACCGGCTCGACGCTGTGGGGCGTCGGCGTTGTTGGGTCGCTGCATATCGGGCGGGTGATCTCATGGAACGGCATTGTGACCTACGGGGCGATGGCGATGGGCGCCCCGCTCGGCGTGCTGTGCTATTCGTACATTGGCCTCAGCGGCCTGGCCGGGGTCATTATGGCGGTTGCGCTGGCGGCTATCCTCTGCGCGCTGCCCCGCGCAGCGGTGAAGGCGGCGAAAGGCAAAGCGATGTCGTTTCGCGCGGTGCTCGGGCGGGTGTGGCCTTACGGCATGGCGCTGGCCCTGGCCTCCGCCGGTTTCGGGGTGATCGCCACCTTTATCACGCTGTTTTATGAGGCCAAAGGCTGGGACGGGGCGGCCTTCGCCCTGACGCTGTTCAGCTGCGCGTTCGTTGGTGCGCGGCTGCTGTTTCCTAACGCCATTAACCGCCTCGGCGGGCTGAACGTGGCGATGCTCTGCTTTAGCGTGGAGATCATCGGCCTGCTGCTGGTCGGCTTTGCTGATACGCCGCTGCTGGCGAAAATCGGCACCTTGCTTACCGGGGCCGGGTTCTCGTTGGTCTTTCCGGCGCTGGGCGTGGTGGCGGTGAAAGCGGTGCCGCAGCACAACCAAGGGTCGGCGCTGGCCACCTATACCGTGTTTATGGATTTGTCGTTAGGCGTCACCGGGCCGCTGGCCGGCTTGCTGATGGCGTGGACCGGGATCCCGGTGATATATCTGGCGGCGGCAGGTCTGGTGATGGCGGCGCTGCTGTTGGGCTGGCGGCTAAAAAAACGGCCCCCGGTTAGCGAACCGGAGGCCAGCGCACCAGGCCAGTAATTACTGGATGGTGAGGGTGCTGATGATGCTTTCCGCTTCGGTCTGCGCCTGCTGCTGGTTGTCCGCCGGCAGGGTGACCTGCAGGGTCAGCAGTTTGTCATCCACTTTGCCGAGCAGTACGGAAGACCACGCGGTCTGCCCCTTGGCGGAGATGATGCTGTCCAGCTGCTGCAGGGTATGACCTTTGATCTCCAGCGACTTATTGCTCACCACCTGCAGCTGCGGGTCGCGGCTACGCTGCTGATCTTCCAGGCGTTTCGCCAGCACCGCCAGGTCTTCATTGGTGCTGTCGCCGACGATGACGATGACTGCTTTCTGGCCGGTGGCGTCAGAATAGACGTGCATGTTGTTCGCCTGAGTACCCAGTTTGCCGCTCTGGTCGGCCATGCCCGCAGGCAGGGTGAAGCTCAGCTTGCCATCCAGCAGGCTGATTGCCTGGCCGCTGGCATTGCTCTCCGCTGCTGCGCCAACGGTTGGCGCTTTTGAATCGCTGTTATCGCAGGCGGCAAGCCCCATCACCAGCAGGCCAATACCGACATATTTAACCAAATTGCGCATTGACATCTTCCTTTCGATAAACGGCCACTAATGGCTCATCCGGCTATCTTAACACATCAGTCCGCGAGTACCTTTAACTCGGCTGCAATGCCGACAAATCAGATTTATCCGCCAGCCTTTTCAACAGCATATTTAACAGAACGCCGTACATCGGCAGGAAGAAAATGATGCTGATAAGCACTTTAAAGCTGTAGTCGACGAGGGCGATCTCCCCCCAGTGAGCGGCCATAAACGGATCCGGGCTGCGCCAGAAGGCGATGAAGAAGAACGCTACGGTATCGCTGATGTTGCCGAACAGCGTCGAGGCGGTGGGGGCCAGCCACCAGTGACGACTCTGCCGCAGGCGGTTGAAGACGTGGACGTCAAGGATCTGCCCCAGCGCATAGGCCATAAAGCTGGCGATGGCGATGCGCGCGACGAAGAGATTAAAGGTGCCCAGCGCGGCGAAGCCCTGCCACTCGCCCATGTAAAACAGGGCGGAGATGGCGTAGGAGATGACCAGCGCCGGGACCATCACCGCAAAAATAATGCGTCGCGCCAGCGGTGCGCCAAAAATTCGCACCGTCAGATCGGTGGCGAGGAAGATAAACGGAAAACTGAACGCGCCCCAGGTGGTATGGAAACCAAAGATGGAGATCGGCAGCTGAACCAGATAGTTGCTGGAGGTAATCACCAGCAGATGAAATAGCGAAAGCCAGACGAGCGCTTTTTTGCGCTGTACGGTAGTAAACGGATTCATATTGTGACCTTTTTATGCCCGTCATGCTTCAGGTAAATGAGCAATCGGCAGCGGAACGTTGGGGTGAGGGAACCCAATTAAAAACGGCTGCATGATACTGCGTTGCCGGCGTAATGCAATGGTTGTTTTTCGCGCAAACGTTAACCTGGCTTGCGTACTGGCGAGCAGGGGGTAAACTAGGGCCGTTTTGTTGACGTGAGACTAAAATGAGCGAACTTTTCTCCACTCCTGACCACACTCTGGATGCCCTGGGACTCCGCTGCCCGGAGCCGGTCATGATGGTGCGTAAAACCGTGCGGACGATGCCGGTGGGCGAGACGCTGCTGATTATTGCTGACGATCCGGCCACCACCCGCGATATCCCGGGATTCTGCCGCTTTATGGAGCATGAGCTGGTGGCCCAGGAAACCGAAGCCCTGCCGTACCGCTACCTGATCCGCAAAAGCCACTGAGCCTCTCCCGGATGGCGGCGCGCAGCGCCTTATCCGGGCTACCCGACGGTCCGGAACCGTAGCCCTGCTAAGCGTAGCGCGAGCAGGGAATACCCCGGATGGCGGCGCGTAGCGCCTTATCCGGGCTACCCGACGGTCTGGAACCGTAGCCCTGCTAAGCGTAGCGCGAGCAGGGAAGCCGGTATCTATGCTACAACTTCTTACGCAATAACCGCAGCGCGTTAGCCGTTACCAGCACGGTGGCGCCGGTATCCGCCAGCACCGCCAGCCACAGACCGGTCAGGCCGAGCAGGGTGGTGACAAGGAAAATCCCCTTCAGCCCTAAGGCAATCGCGATGTTCTGGCGGATATTGGCGTGAGTCGCCCGCGCCAGGGAAATCATCTGCGCCAGGCCGGTCAGACGGTTGTGGGTCAGCGCGGCGTCGGCAGTCTCCAGCGCCACGTCGGTACCGCTGCCCATGGCGATGCCGATGGTCGCCGCTTTCATCGCCGGGGCGTCGTTGATGCCGTCGCCGACCATCGCCAGCGGCGCATCGGCATTCAACGCCATCACCGCTTCGACTTTGTCCGCCGGCAGCAGGCCGGCGCGGAATTCCAGCCCCAGTTCGCTGGCGATGGCCGCCGCGGCGCGCGGGTTATCCCCGGTAAGGATCACCCCCTGAACGCCCAACTGATGCAAAGCATCCACCGCCTGACGCGCGTCGTCGCGCAGGGTATCGCGCAGCGCCAGAATGCCGAGCAGCGTCTCGCCGCGCATCACCAGCACTACCGTTTGCCCGGCGCTTTCCAGCTGCTGGATCTGCGCCTCATGCTCTGCCGGGGCGGCTTTGCTGGCGGCGCAGATCAGGATGCGGCTGCCGTTGACTTCGGCTTCGATACCAGAGCCCGCCAGCGCCCGCTGGCCGCTGGCAAGCGGAATGCTCAGCTGACGCCGCTGCGCTTCACGGACGATGGCCTGCGCCAGCGGGTGGCTGGAGCCTTGCTCCACCGCCGCCGCCAGCGCCAGCAGCGCGTTGTCGTCAACTTCGGCCGTGGCAATAACCGAAGTCACCTGCGGCTGGCCGACGGTCAGGGTGCCGGTTTTATCGAACGCCACCTGGCGCACCTGGCCCAGCTGCTCCAGCGCCGCGCCGCCTTTGATTAGCGCCCCGCGGCGGGCGGCGACCGCCAGGCCGGAGGTGATGGCCACCGGCGTGGAGATGACCAGCGCGCACGGACAGCCGATCAGCAGCAGCGTCAGCCCTTTATAAATCCACGGCAGCCAGGCGCTGGCGAAGAACAGCGGCGGGACAATGACGACCAACAAGGCCACGACCATAATGGCCGGGGTGTAGATCCGGCTGAAGCGGTCGATGAAGCGCTCGATTGGCGCCCGACGCTCCTCAGCCTCTTCAATCAGCTTCAGGATGCGGTCGATGGCGCTGTCGCCCGGTTCGGATATCACGGTAAGCTGCACCAGGCGATCGACGCTGGTGGCGCCCGCCGCTACCCGTTCCCCGGCCTGACGCTCCACCGGCACCGACTCGCCGGTCAGGGCGCTTTCATCAAAGCTGGCAAACGGCGACAGCAGCTGTCCATCCGCCGGCAGACGCCCGCCGGCAGCCACTTCAATCACATCTCCGGGACGCAGGTCGCGCTGGGCGACGGTTTCCCGCACGCCGTTGCGCAGACGGATGGCGGTGTCGGGCTTCAGCGCCATCAGCGCGCTCACCCCCTGCCGCGCGCGGCTGGCGGCCCAGCCTTCGAGACGCTCGCCGATCAGGAACAGCAACAGCACCATCGCCGCCTCCGCGGTGGCGCCGATAAACAGCGCCCCGATGGCGGCGACGCTCATCAGCGTTTCAATGGCGAACCAGCTCCCGCTCTTGATCAGGCGTAGCGCCTGGCGGGCAACCGGCCACAGGCCAACCAGGGTGGTGGCAATAAAGGCCAACTGACCGGCAGGGTGGTTGGCCTGCTCCAGCCCCCAGCTCAGGGCCATCATAATGACCAGCGTCAGCAACGGTAAATTGTCGCGCAGCCGCGAGCCCTGCGTTTTCTCTGACGCGGGGGCATCGGCATCGCGCAGCGTATAGCCTGCCTGACGTACCGCCTGCTCAACCTGGGCGCGAACGTCGCCTTCAGCGTTAACCAATAATTTTTCCGTGGCGAACAGCACCTGAACCTGACTGACGCCGGGCACCTGACGAACCGCCGTTTCCACCTTGCGGGCGCAGGCGGCGCAGTCCATGCCGGCAACCTGCCAGCTGTAGCGGGCGTCGCTAAGCGCTTCGGCAGCTGGTGCGCTCTCTACGGCGCAGGCGTGGTCTGTGCAGCAGCTCTCCGCCGGGGCGGGCGCTGGCCGCATGGTGAATGACGAGAATTGTGGGACTTTTTTATCCTGCGCGTCTGGAGTCGACATGGCACCCTCCGGTAAATGATAATTTTCTCATTAGCCGTAGGATACACTCTGGAGTCGACTCCAGAGTCAAGGACTAAATTACAGGTACAGCGCGCGCACGATGAGGAAGTGGCCGGCAAAGTAAAACGCGGCGGCAATGGCGTTATCGGCGCGGAAACGGCGACGATAGTGACTTACCAGCCACACGGCATTGCTCAGCAGCAGCAGAGCGGCGCCGGCGAAACCGGACAGCGCGGTGTCGGTAGGGCGGGCAAACCATAGCTCACCGGCCAGCCAGACCATCACCAGCGTCATGCCGATAAAGGTCAGCACCGGCATTTTCATCTCTTCCAGGCGGCTCCAGATCACCGCCATCAGCAGGGCGCCGAATACCAGCAGCACCAGCGGCAGCGGCCAGAAGAACGACAGCGTCAGCTGGCTGGCAAACCAGATGGTATACAGCAGATGCGACAGGAAGAAGGCGCCCACCGCGTACATCACCCGCTGACGCGGCAGCAGGGTGAGGGCGTCGCCGAGCAGCGAGGCGCACAGGCCAGCCAGCACCAGGTAGCTGATGGCATTGAACATCGGCGCCTGCCAGGCCAGCAACAGCAACAGAATCAGGGTGACAGGTTTAAATACCCAGCGTCGCCAGGCCGGCCCGCGATAGGATGCATCGACATAAAGCCATGCGGAGAAACAGACAGCAATAAATGACCAAAGCATAGTAAGTCCCTGTATCTGTTATCATAAAGAAAGTTACGGATGCGTGAAGCTACCACTCAGTGTAGTGGTTTGGCGCAGCAGATGACAATGTTATTCCAGTCGCAGTATGCTGATTCCTGATATTTTTTATGGGTAACCTTAATGAGTAAAATGCCGCTCTTTTTTGTTCTGGTCGTCGCGGTGATTGTGGTGGCGGCTTCGTTTCGCTATGTGCAGCAGCGCCGCGAAAAACTGGCGAACGACGCCGCGCCGGTGTTGCAAAAGCGGGTGATCGTCAGCAATAAGCGGGAAAAAGTGATTAACGATCGGCGTTCGCGCCAGCAGACGGTGACGCCTGCGGGCAGCGAGATGCGCTATGAAGCGAGCTTTCGCCCTGAGAGCGGCGGGCTGGAGGTGGTGTTTCGCCTTGACGCGCCGCAGTATCATGCGCTGAGCGTCGGCGATCGCGGGATGTTGCGTTATAAGGGCACAGCGTTCGTGGCGTTTACGCCCGATCCCTGAGCCCTTGTCAGGACTATTTCTTCAGCGTCGCCTTCAGTTTTTTCTGCCAGGCGACGAGCTCAAACACGCCGAAGATAAAAATGCGGATTTGCTCAAAGCGGCCCAGCGGCGGGGCATCTTTCGGCTGCGTCGCCTTGAGCAGCGTCAGCTGCAGGCCATGCATCAGGATCATAAAAATCAGCGCGACGTTGACGAAGATATTCAGCGGCTTCGGGAAGGGCTGAAACAGATTCAATAACAGAAAGGCCCAGACGCACAGCATCAGCAGGCGGCCTAAATTAATCAGCATGGTGCTCTCCTTGGGCCTCACGTTGGTAAAGACGGTACGCGACCTGTCCGGCCACTTTTTCACGATACAGATGCCAGTTTGCCGGTACCGGCGGTAAACCGTTTTCGACTTCGCTTTCGACGTACACCAGGGCCTCATCGGCCAGCCAGCCCTGCGTTTCCAGCAGGCGCAGCGTCTCCTCCAGCAGCCCCTGACGGAACGGTGGGTCGACGAATACGATCTCATGCGGCGTGCCCGGTTGGCTCAGGAAGCTGAGGGTGTTGGTCGCGATCACCTTGCCGCGATCCGCTTTCAGGGTGGCCAGGTTTTTTTGCAACTGCTGAGCGACGCCGCGCTCCATCTCCAGTAGCGTAGTGCTGGCCGCATAGCGGGACAGCGCCTCAAGCCCCAGCGCGCCGCTGCCGGCAAAGCAGTCGAGGCAGTGCGCGTCAACGATGGACGGCGCCAGCCAGTTAAAAAGGGTTTCGCGAACCCGGTCGGTGGTCGGCCGCAGGCCCGGGCTCTCCGGCACCGGTAATTTACGGCCGCGCCATTGCCCGCCGATGATGCGGATCTGACCGCTGCCCGCGTGGTTTGGTTTTTTCATCTCTCTGCTCAAGTCTCAACTTCCGGCCTGCTATTCTAGCGATCGACGGCGGTTGACGAAACCTTAATCCGGGGGCGGTGCTGCGAGTTAAGTTAAGTGATAGACTATCCAACTAATTTCATCATTTTTTCAGCTTCTGATGAAGCTGCGCCATGAATAAACAGCGAGGAGTGTGGTCGCAAATGGCAAAAGAGAAAAAACGTGGCTTCTTTTCCTGGCTGGGCTTTGGACAGAAAGAACAGGCACAGGAAACCGAGACTGAACAAAAAGTAGAAGAACAACAAGCGGTTGCCGATGAGACGCCGGCGGCGGAAACCCCTGCCGAGCCGAGCGCGCCGAAAGCGGACCCGGAGGCGTTTGCCGAAGAGGTCGTCGACGTCACCGAGACGGTGGTCGAAAACGAAAAGGCCCACCTTGCGGAGCCTGCCAGCGCGCAGGAAGAAGAGTGGGTGGAAGCGCCTGCTCTGACCGAAGAAGCGCCTGTTGTTGAACCGGATCCCGCAGTCAGCGAACCGCCTGAACAGCCTGCGGTGGTTGAGTCGCTGGCGGAAGAGGTTATCGCCGAACCGGTGGCGGCGGAGGTCGTGGCTGAGCAGCCTGTAGAGGATGCTGTTGCCCAGCCGCAGGAGACGGAAGCGCCGGAAGAGGACGCGCCGTTAAGCGATGAAGAGCTGGAAGCGCAGGCGCTGGCGGCCGAGGCGGCAGAAGAGGCGGCGGTGGTGGTGCCGGCGCCAGAAGACGAGGCGCCGGTGGAAGAACTGGCCCAGGAGCAGGAAAAACCGACGAAAGAAGGCTTTTTTGCCCGCCTAAAACGTAGTCTTCTGAAAACAAAAGAAAATCTCGGTTCCGGATTTATCAGCCTGTTCCGCGGTAAGAAGATCGACGACGATCTGTTTGAAGAGCTGGAAGAGCAGCTGCTGATCGCTGATGTCGGGGTGGAGACCACCCGCAAGATCATTACTAACCTCACTGAGGGCGCCAGCCGTAAGCAGCTGCGCGATGCGGAGGCGCTGTACGGCCTGCTGAAAGAAGAGATGGGTGAGATTCTCGCCAAAGTGGATGCGCCGCTGAACGTTGAAGGCAAAACGCCATTTGTTATTCTGATGGTCGGCGTGAACGGGGTGGGGAAAACCACCACCATCGGCAAGCTGGCGCGTCAGTTTGAGCAGCAGGGCAAATCGGTGATGCTGGCGGCGGGGGATACCTTCCGTGCGGCGGCGGTAGAACAGTTGCAGGTCTGGGGGCAGCGTAACAATATCCCGGTGATCGCCCAGCACACCGGCGCCGATTCCGCTTCGGTGATTTTCGACGCCATTCAGGCGGCGAAGGCGCGCCATGTTGATGTGCTGATTGCCGATACCGCTGGGCGTCTGCAGAATAAATCGCACCTGATGGAAGAGCTGAAGAAGATCGTCCGGGTGATGAAAAAGCTGGACGTCGACGCGCCGCATGAGGTGATGTTAACCATCGACGCCAGCACCGGGCAGAATGCGATTAGCCAGGCCAAACTGTTCCATGAGGCGGTAGGTTTGACCGGGATCACCCTGACCAAGCTGGATGGCACCGCCAAAGGCGGCGTGATCTTCTCGGTGGCCGACCAGTTCGGCATTCCGATTCGCTATATTGGCGTCGGCGAGCGTATTGAGGATCTGCGTCCGTTTAATGCGGGCGACTTTATTGAGGCACTTTTTGCCCGAGAGGATTAAGAATGATTCGCTTTGAACAAGTCAGCAAAGCCTATCTCGGTGGGAGACAAGCGCTGCAGGGGGTGAACTTCCACCTGCAGCCGGGCGAGATGGCGTTTCTGACCGGCCACTCCGGCGCAGGGAAAAGTACCCTGCTGAAGCTTATCTGTGGTATCGAACGGCCCAGCGCCGGCAAAATCTTCTTCAGCGGTCATGAAATCAGCCGCCTGAAGAGCCGTGAGGTGCCGTTCCTGCGCCGCCAGATCGGCATGATTTTCCAGGACCACCATTTGCTGATGGATCGCACCGTGTATGACAACGTGGCGATCCCGCTGATTATCGCCGGCGCCAGCGGCGATGACATTCGTCGCCGCGTCTCGGCGGCGCTGGACAAGGTCGGGCTGCTGGACAAAGCGAAGAACTTTCCGATTCAGCTCTCCGGCGGCGAGCAGCAGCGCGTGGGGATCGCTCGCGCGGTGGTCAACAAGCCGGCGGTACTGCTGGCGGATGAACCGACCGGTAACCTCGACGAGGCGCTCTCGGAGGGGATTTTACGTCTGTTTGAAGAGTTTAACCGCGTCGGGGTGACGGTACTGATGGCCACGCACGATCTGGGGCTTATCTCCAGCCGTCCGTACCGCGTGCTGACGCTCAGCGACGGCCATCTGCATGGAGGCATTCGGGGTGAATAAGCGCGACGCAATGAACCAAATCCGCCAGTTCGGCAGCAAGTTCGATCGCCTGCGCAACGCGGCGGGCGGCGGCGGCGGCGGGCGCAATGCGCCAAAACGGCCGAAAGCGGCGCCTAACCCGGCCTCGCGTAAGAGCAACGTGTTCAACGAGCAGGTGCGCTACGCCTGGCACGGCGCGCTCCAGGATTTAAAAAGCACACCGCTGGCCACCTTCCTGACGGTGATGGTTATCGCCATCTCGTTGACCCTGCCAAGCGTCTGCTACATGGTCTACAAAAACGTCAGCAGCGCGGCGTCACAGTACTATCCCTCGCCGCAGATCACCGTGTATCTGGAAAAAACGCTGGATGACGACGCCGCGGCGCGGGTGGTAGGTCAGCTGCAGGCGGAGCAGGGCGTCGACAAGGTGAACTATTTGTCACGTGACGAGGCATTGGGTGAATTCCGTAACTGGTCCGGCTTTGGCGGCGCCCTGGATATGCTGGAAGAGAACCCGCTGCCGGCGGTCGCCATCGTGGTGCCGAAGCTGGATTTCCAGAGCACGGAAGCGCTGAACACCCTGCGCGATCGGGTATCGCGGATCCAGGGGGTCGATGAGGTGCGGATGGACGACAGCTGGTTTGCCCGCCTCTCCTCGCTCACCGGGCTGGTGGGCCGCGTGTCGGCGATGATTGGCGTGCTGATGGTGGCGGCGGTGTTCCTGGTGATCGGCAACAGCGTGCGCCTGAGCATCTTCGCCCGCCGCGATACCATTAACGTGCAGAAACTGATCGGCGCCACCGACGGCTTTATCCTGCGTCCGTTCCTCTACGGCGGGGCGATGCTGGGCTTCTCCGGCGCGTTTTTATCGCTGATCCTGTCGGAGATTCTGGTGATGCGCCTCTCGTCGGCAGTGACCGAAGTGGCGAAGGTGTTCGGCACCCAGTTTGAGCTAAGCGGCTTAGGCTTTGACGAGTGTCTGCTGATGCTGATCGTCTGCTCGATGATCGGCTGGGTAGCCGCCTGGCTGGCGACAGTGCAACATTTACGTCACTTTACTCCCGATTAAAAAAAGCGTGATATAATCTTTCCCTGCTGCAATGAGTTCCTGTTCGCAGGGAAAGATACCGCAAGCTTGTTCTCCTTTTCCTGCCCTCACTTTTTCATCGTGGTGTCACATTTTGTGCGTAATTTATTCACACCGTTGCATGGAACTTGTGGATAAAATCACTGTCTGATACTAATGTGAGTGATATTCTCGTTGCTCATGAATGCTGGCATGCTTGTTGCCTGATGGGGACAAGACCACGTCAGAAGATATCAATTGAGAGGATTTGAATGACCAAAGAAATGCAAACTTTAGCTTTAGCCCCCGTTGGTAACCTGGAATCGTATATCCGGGCCGCTAACACTTGGCCGATGCTGTCGGCTGATGAAGAGCGGGAGCTTGCTGAAAAGCTGCATTACCAGGGCGATCTGGAAGCAGCGAAAAAGCTGATTCTGTCTCACCTGCGCTTTGTTGTTCACATTGCTCGTAACTACTCGGGCTATGGCCTGCCGCAGGCGGATCTGATCCAGGAAGGCAATATCGGCCTGATGAAAGCCGTGCGTCGCTTCAACCCGGAAGTGGGTGTGCGCCTGGTCTCCTTCGCCGTGCACTGGATTAAAGCCGAAATTCACGAATACGTGCTGCGCAACTGGCGTATCGTGAAGGTCGCTACCACCAAAGCACAGCGTAAACTGTTCTTTAACCTGCGTAAAACCAAACAGCGTTTGGGTTGGTTCAACCAGGATGAAGTGGAAATGGTGGCCCGTGAGCTGGGCGTGTCGAGCAAAGACGTCCGCGAGATGGAATCCCGTATGGCGGCCCAGGACATGACCTTCGACATGTCGTCCGACGATGAGTCCGACAGCCAGCCGATGGCGCCGGTCCTGTATCTGCAGGACAAAACGTCAAACTTTGCCGATGGCATCGAAGACGATAACTGGGAAGAGCAGGCGGCGAATAAGCTGACTGACGCGATGCAGGGCCTGGACGAGCGTAGCCAGGATATCATCCGCGCCCGCTGGCTGGACGAAGACAACAAGTCCACGCTGCAGGAGCTGGCTGACCGCTACGGCGTCTCCGCAGAGCGCGTGCGTCAGCTGGAAAAGAACGCCATGAAAAAACTGCGTGCAGCGATCGAAGCCTGATACGCCACCCCTGCCTGACGCCAGGCAACCCGATAACGCCCCGCCTCAGGTTGGGGCGTTTTGTTTTTCTGCGCCATCCATGGGCCGCAGCACCTCTGGACAGTGCGTCCGCAGGCAGCCGATCAGCACGCTGAATGCCGGCGCCATCTGCTCCTCGGGCTGGCTGGCAAATCCCATCAATAATCCTTTCTTACGCGCCGCCGTCAGGTAGTAGCGCGAGAGCGGCCGCACCAGAATGTGGCGCGCATTGGCCTCGCGGGCGATCGCCACATCGTCAGCCTCTTCCGGTAAATTGAGGATCAAATGCAGCCCGGCATTATCGCTGAAGTCCGACAGGGCGTCGGGCATACAGTGCCGCTGAATCAGCTCGGTTAAAAAGGCGCGGCGACGGCTGTAGAGCAGGCGCATGCGGCGGATATGGGCCGAGTAGTGACCAGCGGTAATAAACTCCGCCAGCGCCATCTGGATCAGCGAATGGCCGCCGCGGTAAAGCTCGGCGTGGGCGTGCTTCAGATCGCTGACCAGCGGACGGGGGATCACCACATAGCCCAGACGCAGGCCGGGATAGAGCGTTTTACTGAAGGTGCCGATATAGACCACCGGCGCGTCGGCCACCAGCCCCTGCAGGGCGGGGATGGGCTGGCCGGAAAAGCGAAACTCGCTGTCATAATCATCTTCGACGATCCAGCTCCCCTGCTGGCGGGCGAGCGCCAGCAGCCGCTGACGACGTTCAAGGCTCATCACTGCGCCCAGCGGATACTGGTGAGAAGGGGTGACAAAGATGAGCCGCGGCGCATCGTCAACCGTTTCCGGCGGACACAGGCCGTTGGCATCGACGGTCAGGGGCTCCGCCCGGACGTCGTTCATCGCCAGCAGGTGGCGAATGCCCCAGTAGGAAGGCTCCTCCACCCACGCCAGATCGCCGCTGTCGCACAGCATGCGGGTGACCAGATCGATAGCCTGGTGGATCCCCTCGGTGATAAGAATTTGATCTGCCTGACAGTGGACGCCGCGCGATACCCGCAGATAATCCACCAGCGCCTGCTGCAGCTCCGGGGTACCGCCGTTGCAGCTGTAGCTGAGCCGCTCGGGCTTTGGCCGACGGCTGATGCGCGCCTGGATCTTGCTGAACAGCGGATGGGGAAAGGCGTTAACGTCCGGTACGCCGGGAATAAACGCTCCCCACTGGCGCGGGCTGGCGCTGACCTGGCCGAGCAGGTGCTGGCCGCGGCGTGAAAGATGCGCCGTCGATGTCGCGATGCTGCTGTTTTCCCGCTCACCCTTAGCGGTCAAGGAACTTTCAGAGGCGGTTTGGGCAACGAATGTTCCGCTTCCCCGACGGGAAACCACATATCCTTCCGCCAGTAATTGTTCATAAGTTGTTAATATGGTGTTTCTTGATACGCCGAGTTCTCCCGCCAGGTCCCGCGACGGCGGCAGGCGGCTTTGCGGCGCCAGCGAACCGTCAAGGATCGCGCGGCGAAGCGCGTTGTATAAGCGTTTGTGCAGAAGAGGGGCGCGCTCTTCCTGCAGACGGACCAGCACCAGGTCACCCACCAGCGAACGCAATTGGATCCCTCAGATATTCAAAATTGGTACTCGATTATAGGGCCAACTCCTGTGTAAATAAACGACATCGTTTCTAATTTGTTGCGATAACGTGACATACACGACAGGAGATTCGCAGGTGAAAAGCTCAGAACTGAATCAACGTCGCCAGCAGGCGACGCCGCGCGGCGTAGGCGTAATGTGTAACTACTTTGTCGAGAAGGCGGAGAACGCCACGCTTTGGGATATCGAAGGCAATGAGGTGATCGATTTCGCCGCCGGTATCGCCGTGTTAAATACCGGTCACCGTCATCCGAAGGTGGTCGCCGCGGTCGCTGACCAGCTGCAGGCATTCACCCACACCGCCTATCAGATTGTGCCGTACGAAAGCTATGTCACGCTGGCGGAACGTATCAACGATCTGGCGCCGATTGACGGGCCGGCAAAAACGGCCTTCTTCACCACCGGCGCGGAAGCGGTCGAGAACGCGGTGAAAATTGCCCGCGCTTACACCGGTCGTCCGGGGCTGATAACTTTCGGCGGCGGTTTCCACGGCCGTACCTTTATGACCATGGCCCTCACCGGTAAGGTCGCACCCTACAAAATCGGCTTCGGGCCGTTCCCGGGCTCGGTGTACCACGGTGTCTACCCGAATGCGGCGCATGGCGTGACCACAGCGGATGCGCTGAAAAGCCTGGAGCGCATTTTCAAAGCGGATATTGCGCCGGATCAGGTCGCGGCCATCATCCTCGAGCCGATCCAGGGGGAAGGCGGCTTTAACGTCGCGCCGGCCGATTTCATGCAGGCGCTGCGCGACCTGTGCGATACCCACGGCATTCTGCTGATCGCCGATGAAGTGCAAACCGGTTTCGCTCGTACCGGCAAGCTGTTCGCCATGCAGCATTATGATGTGAAACCGGATCTGATGACGATGGCGAAAAGCCTCGCCGGCGGTTTCCCGCTGTCGGGCGTCGTTGGTCGCGCCGAGGTAATGGATGCCCCAGCGCCAGGCGGACTGGGCGGGACCTATGCCGGTAACCCGCTGGCGGTGGCCGCGGCGCACGCGGTGCTGGATGTGATTGCCGAAGAGCAGCTGTGCCAGCGCGCTGAGCAGCTGGGTAGCCATCTGCAGGAAGTGCTCAACCAGGCGCGCGCCACCTGTCCGGCGATTGTCGATGTCCGCGGCCGGGGGTCGATGGTGGCAGTGGAGTTTAACGATCCGCAAACTGGCGAGCCGTCGCCGGAGTTCACCCGCCAGGTGCAACAGAGAGCGCAGGAGAACGGCCTGCTGCTGCTGAGCTGCGGCGTCTACGGCAACGTGATCCGCTTCCTCTATCCGCTGACGATTCCGGACGCCCAGTTCTCGAAAGCGCTGGATATTCTGGCGCGCGTACTGAAGAGCTAACGTCTCCCCGGCGGGCTGCGGCGGCAGGGAAGCCGAACAGAAACAGGACGCCGCAGCCGGCTGTTTATGCTCAGCGTGAGTGGTTTATCACCCTGATATCACCTTTTTTCCGGCGGTGAAAACCGCCGGAGTAAAACGGAAAGTATTATGTCTGAAAACTCCACCTTTTCTCCCGTCCTCACCGGCCGGGAACGTACGGCTGTCCCTGCAAAATCTCTGAGCTTCGTCGAAGGGGTATCGATGATTGTCGGTACCAATATTGGCGCGGGTGTCCTCTCTATCGCCTATGCGTCAAGCAAAGCGGGCTTTTTACCACTGCTGTTCTGGCTGGTGCTGGTGGGCAGCCTGACCACGGTGACCATGCTCTATGTCGCGGAATCCACGCTCCGTACCCGAAAACATCTGCAGCTCAGTGGATTATCGAAGCGCTACGTCGGCGGCTTCGGCGCGCTAATGATGTTCCTCTCCGTCTGCGTCAACAGCGTCGGGGCATTGACGGCTTATATGACCGGCAGCGGCAAGCTGCTGCACTCGCTGTTTGGCATCTCGCCAGCGCTGGGCAGCGTGCTGTTTTTCGTCCCGGCGGCAGGGGTGCTCTATCTGGGGCTGAAGGCGATCGGCCGCGGCGAGAAATTTATCAGCATCGGCATGGTGGTGATGATCTCGGTGCTGGTGATTGCCACGCTGCTGAAAGAGACCACCCGCGTGGGCTATCTGCTCGACGGCAACTGGCTGTATATGGTTCCGGTCTTCAACGTCGTGGCGTTCTGCTTCTCGGCACAGTATATCGTCCCGGAAATGGCGCGGGGCTTCGCCGACAAACCGGAAAAATTGCCTAAAGCCATTATGGTCGGCATGGCGCTGACCTTTACCCTGCTGGCGCTGGTGCCGCTGTCGGTGATCTCGCTTAACGGCCTGGAGAATATTTCGGATGTGGCCACCATCTCCTGGGGCAGGGCGCTTGGCGAGTGGGCCTTCTTCTCCGCCAACCTGTTTGCGCTGTGCGCGATGCTGACCTCCTACTGGGGACTGGGCGGCAGCTTCCTGACCAATATCTTCGATCAGTTCCGCATGGGGAATGATGAACAGCCCGCCCGCCGCCTGATGGTGCTGCTGGTGGTGGCGATCCCGCCCTTCGCGCTGGCCTACAGCGGTATGGTCTCCTTCGTCAACGCGCTCTATTTTGCCGGGGTGTTCAGCGGCGTTATTTTATCGATTATGCCGATCCTGATGCTCAAGGGCGCCCGCCAGCGTGGCGACCTGACGCCGGGCTGGACCTGTCCGGCCTGGATGACCCATCCGCTTATCCAATGCTTCATTGTGTTGTTGTATCTTTGCAGCGCCGTCTACGCGATAGCGTCCGCGGTAGGCTACCTGCCCGCTGGCTGGTAATTAGGGCCTGTTTTGCACCGCGTCCGGTTCATGCTGGCGCGGTTTTTTTATTTGTCACTTATCTGTTACATAGCCCGCAATTTAGTCGTTTCAAATTCCTCAGAATGACGGTATGTTTAGCATAGTGTGCTGCAAAAGCGCGAGCAGCCCCCGGTAGATTAGCTATCATATGCTTTTCCTATCGATATAAACAAAATAATGCGCTAACAAACAACATCACAACAAATGCAAAAACCATAATAATGGGGAGCCTCAGGATGAATATGAAGGGTAAAGCGTTACTGGCAGGATGTATTGCCTTAGTTATGAGCAGCGCGGCGCTGGCGGAAGATATCAAAATCGCGGTAGTCGGGGCGATGTCCGGCCCGGTGGCCCAGTACGGCGATCAGGAATTTACCGGCGCCGAGCAGGCGGTAGCGGATATCAATGCTAAGGGCGGCATTAAGGGCAATAAGCTGCAGATCGTAAAATATGATGACGCTTGCGACCCGAAACAGGCGGTAGCGGTCGCCAACAAAGTGGTCAACGACGGGATCAAATACGTTATCGGCCACCTGTGCTCCTCTTCCACTCAGCCGGCGTCTGATATCTATGAAGACGAAGGCATTCTGATGATCACCCCGGCAGCAACCGCGCCGGAGCTGACCGCGCGCGGCTATAAGCTGATCCTGCGCACCACCGGACTGGACTCCGACCAGGGACCAACCGCGGCGAAATACATTCTCGACAAAGTGAAGCCGCAGCGTATCGCAGTGGTGCATGACAAACAGCAGTATGGCGAAGGTTTGGCCCGTGCGGTGCAGGATGGCCTGAAAAAAGGCGGGGCGAACGTGGTCTTCTTCGACGGGATCACCGCCGGTGAGAAAGACTTCTCCACGCTGGTAGCGCGCCTGAAGAAAGAGAATATCGACTTCGTCTATTATGGCGGCTATCACCCGGAAATGGGCCAGATCCTGCGTCAGGCCCGCGCTGCCGGTCTGAAAACCCAGTTTATGGGCCCGGAAGGCGTAGCGAACGTCTCCCTGTCTAACATCGCCGGCGAGTCGGCGGAAGGTTTGCTGGTGACCAAGCCGAAGAACTACGACCAGGTGCCGGCGAACAAACCGATCGTGGATGCGATCAAGGCGAAGAAACAGGATCCGAGCGGCGCCTTCGTGTGGACCACCTACGCGGCGCTGCAGTCGCTGCAGGCAGGCCTGAATCAGTCTGACGATCCGGCGGAAATCGCTAAATACCTGAAAGGCGCGACGGTAGACACCGTGATGGGCCCGCTGTCGTGGGATCAGAAAGGCGACCTGAAAGGGTTCGAGTTCGGGGTCTTTACCTGGCATGCTAATGGTACGGCGACCGACGCCAAATAATTTAACCGGCGCCTTTCACGCTGCAAATGCGTTGTCTGCGGCCCTCAACCCCGGTCACTTACTGATGTAAGCTCCCGGGGATTTCGGGTCTTGACGCCTTTTTGCAACGCGAAATGCTGGGTTAAATGGGTGGGGGCCTTTCACACTGCAAATGCGTTGTCTGCGGCCCTCAACCCCGGTCACTTACTGATGTAAGCTCC
>NZ_JBEAFX010000014.1:0-97732 GCF_040062325.1 Klebsiella sp. GG_Kp175
TAAAGCAGAAAGCTCAGTCGGAAGGCTGAGCTTTTTTGCGTTTGTGCCATCCGGGGAGGGTGCCGGCATGCCTCCCCGGTGGCGCTGCGCTTACCGGGGCTACGGATCCTGAGCCACAAAACCTGGTGCGCAGCACCGTCTCCAGGCAGACCACTATGCCAGTTCGCTACTATCAGCAATAATTATCACATTAATAGGTTATCTTTACATTGCCCTTAGTAATACTATGGTTTATCTTCCCTGCGCATTGTACCAATGCATCGCTCTCCTGACGGAGAAAATATTAAGCAACTCGCTTATCTTTCATCCTGTTAACTGGTTAAACATTAAATGAAAAAACCGCTAATTGGGATTCTGATATTCGCTTATGGATTAAGCTCACCTCTGTTTGCTGCCGAAACCGCCAACCTAATGCTCTCCGGGCGGGTCGTGTCAGAAACCTGCAATACTGATATTGTGAATAAACAACCTCTGCAGCGCTGCGGAAAAAATACCTACCACATTGCCTCGAAAAATATAGAGAATCACGCGCGTGGTGTGGTCACTCGTACAGTGAATTTATCCAATGATACGAATCGAAAAATAATTATCAGCAGCTACGATTAAATACCTCTCTCTATTTCAGCGCTATTATATTGTGTTCTGCTAAATAATAGCGCTGCATCTTCTTCATATATATTAATGCGTTAGCGAAATTACGAAATTATTCCCGCCGCTGAATACATCACTCCCATTTATGGCGACAATGGGTATGCTTCTCGCCGGTTTTTTGGCTTAATGAGCGATATCATTAACACTTTGTTAACTTGATCTGGTTTATATGACAGCAAATTTGATATACAAAGAGGGATGATTGCCTGTATGGATGCTGTCCGACGTACCTTGCGTCATCTGCTTTGGTTATCGGCTGGCAATATGAGAATAGAAATGAAAATCCTGCTTAACTGGTCGCCGTTGCGCCGGCTCTTCACTTACCTTCAGGAGCGCTTTACCTTTCTGGTGCTGCTCTGCTGGCCAGCGATAATCTGGCTGTTCTGCCGGGTCGGCGTATGGCTTACGGATAACCTGTATGAACTGCTGGGGAAATCACCCGCCCAGTCTTTTACCGTCTATCTGCAGCCGTTTATGACCCCCGGCACGCTGCTGCGCATCTCCATCAGCTGGGTGGTGTTGCTGTTCATTCTCTTCAGCATGGCGATGGCCTTCACCTGGGGTCTGCGCCACTTTATGAACCGCCACAAATAAACCATTCGGGCCGCCGGAAGTCGACGGCCCTTCTTAAGTCCTTATGCCATTTGACCAATCGTTTTGCGAAAACGCAGCAGGGCGATAGTAAAGAACACCGCTCCGATAGCCAGCAAGGTTAAGAACTGCGGCCAGACGATACTGAAGCTGGCGCCGCGGTACAAAATCGCCTGCGCCAGACTGACGAAGTGGGTGGTCGGCATGGTCAACATGATATCCTGAACCAGCTGCGGCATACTTTCCCGCGGCGTGGAGCCGCCGGAGAGCATCTGCAGCGGCAGCAGCACCAGGATCATTAGCAGCCCCAGCTGCGGCATTGAGCGGGCGAGGGTGCCCATAAAAATGCCGATTGAGGTAGTGGCGAACAGGCTGAGCGCCACCCCCAGCATAAACAGTAGAATCGACCCCTCAATGGGCACCTGCAACATCCCCTGTACCATCAGCACCAGCGACAAACCGGAGACCACTAGCACCACCAGCCCCATCGACCAGATCTTGGCCATCATGATCTCAAACGGCGTGACCGGCATCACCAGCAGATGCTCGATGGTACCGTGCTCGCGCTCGCGGATCAGCGCCGAGCCGGTGAGGACAATGGCCAGCATGGTGATGTTGTTGATGATCGCCATCACCGCGCCAAAGCGCTCCTGTTCCAGGTTAGGGTTAAAGCGCATTCTTATCGCCAGCTCTACCGGCAGCACGCTGTTGTCCCGATAGCGGGCAATGAAGCTGTTTACTTCGCCGCTAATAATATTCTGGATATAGCCGTTGCCGGTAAAGGCCTGGCTCATGCGCGTGGCGTCGACGTTGACCTGCACTTCCGGCTGGCGGCCGGCCAGCACATCGCGCTGGAAGTTAGGCGGAATATTGATGGCGAAAGTGTAGCGCCCGGCATCCAGGCCGGCGTCCATCTCATCGGCGGTAATCAGCTCCGGTTCGAGAAACCAGGGGCGGTAGAATGCGTTAATGATGCGTGAAGAGAGCTGCGACTTATCCATATCGGCAACCGCAATCGGCGCCAGGTGTAGCGAGCCGGGCATCACCGTGGCTGAGGAGTACACCGACACCGTAAAAGCAAACACGATCAACGCCAGCATCGCTTTATCACCCAGCAGGCTACGCAGCTCTTTGACGCCAAGATTATAAATATTGCGTAATCCGCGCATCACCCCTCCTGTTTCTTCAGCAGCAGCACGCTCAGCCCGAGCACCAGCGGCACTGCAATCAGTAGTGGAATAAAGGAGCCCCACAAATCGCCGAGATTCAGCGCCTTGGAGAAGGTGCCGCGGGCGATAGTCAGGAAGTGGCTGGTCGGGTAGATTTGCCCAATCCAGCGCCCGGGGCCTTCCAGCGACGCTACCGGATCGATCATCCCGGAGAACTGGGTCGCCGGAATTAGCGTAATGATGGCTGTGCCGAAGATGGCGGCGATTTGACTCTTCATAAAGGTTGAGATCAGTAGTCCCAGTCCGGTGGCAATGGTGACGTACAGCAGCGCCGCCAGGCTTAGCGTCAGGAAGCTGCCCTTATGTGATACGCCAAAGACGAAGACCGACAGCGCACATAGCAGAAAAAAGTTAAACATTCCCAGCATGATGTAAGGCACCTGCTTGCCGAGCAGGAATTCGCTGCGGGTGGTCGGCGTCACGTACAGGTTGATGATCGACCCGAGCTCCTTCTCACGTACCACGCTCAGGGCGCTGAGCATCGCCGGGATCATCATCAGCAGCAACGGGATCACCGCCGGGACGATGGCCGGCAGGCTCTTCACGTCCGGGTTATAGCGATAGCGGGTCTCGATGGAGATGAGCGAGGTATCGCGCGGCGGGCTGCTCTGCCGGCCGGCCATCTCCTGCAGCCAGGCGAGATGCATGGCCTGCACGTAGCCGCGCACCGTCTCCGCGCGGTTTGGCATTGCGCCATCCACCCAGACGCCGATTTGCACCGGCGTGCCGCGGGCGATATCGCGGCCAAAATTCGGCGGGATCTCTATCGCCACCGCCAGTTCGCCGTCGCGCATCCGCCGATCGAGCTCATCGTAACTGCGCAGCGGCGCCTGTTCGATGAAGTAGCGTGAGCCGGCGATATTCTGCGACCAGCCCTGACTGCTGAGGGTTTGATCGCGATCGAGTACCGCAAAGCGCAGATCCTCGACGTCCATGCTGATCCCATAGCCCATGATAAACATCAGGATCACCGTTCCCAGCAGCGCCAGCGTCGAACGTACCGGATCGCGGCGCAGCTCCAGCGCTTCGCGGCGGCTGAAGCTGAACAGCCGTTGCAGACTGAAGGCCTGGCGCGGGGCCGCGCGTTCTGGATGGGATGCTGCAGCAGGCGCAGGTTCCTCAGGAACTGCGGCGGTTGGCTGCGCCTCCTGGAGCCAGGCGATAAACGCCTCTTCTAGGCTGGCGGCACCGCGCTGTTCGACCAGCGCCTGCGGCGTATCGCTGGCCAGCACCTTGCCGGCGTGCATCAGCGAGATGCGGTCGCAGCGTTCCGCCTCATTCATAAAGTGGGTGGAGATAAAAATGGTCACCCGATCCTGACGCGCGAGGTCGACCATCAGCTGCCAGAACATATCCCGTGCCACTGGATCGACCCCGGAGGTGGGTTCGTCGAGGATCAGCATTTCCGGGCGATGGATGACCGCCACCGCCAGCGACAGGCGCTGACGGATGCCCAACGGCAGGGCGGTGGGCAGGGCGTCTTCCACCTCGCTGAGCATGAAGCGCTCGCTCATTTCCGCCACCCGACCGGGGATTTCGCCGTCCGGAATATGAAACAGGCGGGCGTGCAGTTCGAGGTTTTGCCGGACGGTCAGTTCGCTATAGAGCGAGAAGGCCTGCGACATATAGCCCACCCGCTGGCGGGTGGCGATATCCTTCGGATCGACCGGCTGGCCGAACAGCCAGGCTTCGCCTTCGCTGGCGGGCAGCAGGCCGGTGAGCATCTTCATGGTGGTGGATTTGCCGCAGCCGTTGGAGCCGAGGAAGCCGAAGATTTCACCGCGCGCGATGCGGAAGTTAACGTGGTCGACGGCGACGAAGTCGCCAAAGCGCATGGTCAGCCCACGGGCTTCGATGGCGATCTCTTCCTCGCGGTCGTCGCGCGGCGGGATTACCACCGCCTTATGCGCCTGGCGCTGCGCTTCCGGCAGCAGGGCGATAAACGCCTGCTCCAGCGTCTGGCTGCCGGTCTGCACTTTCAGCTCCGCAGCGGTACCGGTCGCCAGCACCTCGCCGGCGTTCATCGCCACCAGCCAGTCAAAGCGCTCAGCCTCTTCCATATAGGCGGTGGCCACCAGCACGCTCATCTCCGGCTGGCGCTGACGAATGCTGTCGATAAGCTCCCAGAACTGCGCCCGGGAAAGCGGGTCGACGCCGGTGGTAGGTTCATCGAGGATCAGCAGCTGCGGGTCGTGGATAAGGGCGCAACATAAACCCAGCTTTTGCTTCATCCCGCCGGAGAGCTTACCCGCCGGGCGATCGCGAAACGGTGCCAGCCCGGTGCTCTGCAGCAGCTCGTGGATACGTGATTCGCGTTCGGCTTTATCATGGCCAAACAGGCGGGCGAAGAAGTCGACGTTTTCATACACCGAGAGGGTGTGATAGAGGTTTTTCCCCAGTCCCTGCGGCATCCAGGCAATCTTCGGGCACACCTCGCGGCGATGATGAACGTCGCGCATATCGCCGCCGAGCACCATCACATTACCCTGCTCAATGGCCCGCGCCCCGGCGATGAGAGAGAGCAGGCTCGATTTGCCGACGCCGTCCGGGCCAATCAGGCCGACCATGCGTCGCGCCGGGATCGCCAGGCTGATATCCCGCAGCGCCACGGTGGCGCCGAAGCGCTGGCCAACGTTGTCCAGCCGGGCGATGGGGGGCGCGGTATCCAGTGGCGTCAATATCATTGCGGCAACCTCACCGTCAGGTCTTCAGGCCAGGAGTGTTGCTTATCCAGCCGCACGTAAGCCATGCCGGGCAGGCCGGTTTTGACATACTCCAGGTGCTGCGCCAGCAGCTCCGGCGGGATGCGCGCTTTGACGCGGAACATCAGTTTGAGACGCTCGTCGCGGGTCTCCACCGTTTTCGGCGTAAACTGCGCGACGCTGGCGACAAAGCTGATATTGGCCGGGATCACCAGATCAGGGGCGGCATCAAGGATCAGCCGCGCTTCGCTGCCAAGCGCCAGCAGGCCCGCCTGTTCGGTGGGCAGAAAGAAAGTCATATAGACGTCGGCGAGATCGACCATGTTCAGCACCCGACCACCGGCGGCCAGCACTTCCCCCGGCTCGGCGACGCGATACTGAATACGGCCGTCGCGGGGCGCCTTCAGCTCGCTATCGTCAATATCGGCAAGGATCCGCCGCTCGGTCGCCTGGGCCGCTTCGACGCGGGTTTGCGCCTGAATAATGCTGGTGCGGGCGGCCTCGATGGCGGCGCGGGCGGCGGAGACCTGGGCTTTCGCCGACTCCAGCGCCGCGCGGGCGCTCTCTGCCGCGGCGCGATCGTCATCCAGCTGCTGGGCTGAGACGGCGCCGCGCTGCGACAGGGCATTCGAGCGGACGTGACGTTTCGCTGTGGAGTCGAGCTCCGCCTGACGCTGCTTCACAACCGCTTCGCTGGCGCGCATTTCACTTTGCCGCTGATCGAGCAAGGCTCTGGCGGCCAGGACCGCGCTTTCCGCTTCCTTGATTTGCGCGGCGGCTTCAAGACGCTGCTCGTTCAGTACACGGGTATCCATTCTCGCCAGCACCTCTCCCTGGCGCACGAACTGACCCTCTTTGACCAGAATGGTGTCGATACGCCCGGCGATTTTGCTGGCAATATCCACTTCGGTGGCTTCTATTCGTCCGTTGCTACTGGCGAAACCCTCCGGGAGGCCCGGCGGGCGCAGCAGCCACCATGCCGCGGCGGCGAGTACCACCAGTAAGCCGACAAAATACCCTGTCCAACGTTTCTTTATTTTGTCCATACGCGACTCGCTTGGTTCCCTGTGCTGAGTGATACGCGTGTCTCCTCCGGCGGGCGGAGCGTCCTCCTTGCGAAGGACGAATAAAGAGGGGAAGGGCCGCTGATGCAGCGCTCTACCGCGTCGATGCGCAGCCGAACGCTGTACTACTTATGTGGTCATCATCAGCGATCCTGGCCTTAATGAAACACGCATAGTGAGAGCTACCGTTAACGCGATAGTAACATCCGCGGCGGGCTTGTCCATACGAAAGGCAGGGTCTTGTCGACGTGTTAACAAAATATCCACTACCGGCAACATTTCATCACCTCAGAACAGCACCGGCAGCCCCAGACCACGTTTCACCTCATGCAGCGTCTGCTGCGTCAGCTGGTGGGCGCGCTCGCTGCCCTGGCGCAGCAGATCCAGCAGCATCCCTTTATCCTGAATAAAGGTGGCTCGCCGTTCGCGGATCGGCGCCAGTAGCGCCTGCAGGCAGGTCTCCAGTTCATTTTTACACTGGCGATCGCCCAGCCCGCCGCGCTGATAGTGGGCTTTCATCTCAGCCACCAGTGCCTTATCGCTATGGAAAGCGTCGAGATAGGTGAACACCACGTTGCCGTCGACATGCCCCGGATCGCTGACTCTCAGGTGTGTCGGGTCGGTATACATCGCGCTGACCGCGCGGTGAATCTCCTCTTCACTGGCCGATAACGTCAGCGTATTGCCCAGCGATTTCGACATTTTGGCGTTGCCGTCGACGCCCGGCAGGCGGCTCACTTCGCTGAGGAGCGCCTTGCAGTGGCGCAGCACTGGCGCGCCGGTGAGGCTATTCATCTTATGGACGATCTCGTTGGTCTGCTCAATCATCGGTAGCTGATCGTCGCCCACTGGCACCAGCTCGGCCTTGAAGGCGGTGATATCGGCGGCCTGGCTAATCGGATAGGCAAGAAAGCCCACCGGCAGCGAACGGGCGAATCCTTTCTGGGCAATCTCATTCTTGACCGTCGGATTACGTTCCACGCGGGCGACGGTGACGATATTCATATACAGCGCGCTGAGCTCCGCCAGCGCGGGCAGGGCGGACTGCAGGCAGATCGTGGTGAGCCTGGGGTCAATGCCGACGGCCAGATAATCGGCCATCACTTCGAGGATATGGTGGCTAACTTTTTGCGGATTGCTGCCGTTGTCAGTGAGCCCTTGCAGGTCGGCGATCAGGATAAACTGCTGGTGGTCGTGCTGCAGCGCGACGCGCTGGCGCAGCGAGCCGACGTAATGGCCAAGATGTAGCTGGCCTGTGGGGCGGTCGCCGGTGAGAATGGTTTGCGGGTGGTTCATCAGGAACTCCTTATCAGACTGTTCAGCCGAAAGACGTCCTGAAAACACCAAAGCCGCCTTCCGGCGGCTTTGAAAATGGAAACGTATATCGTGCCGCCTGTTATGCAGGCAGCCACCAACGGCGGGGATAGGTCACGATCGCGTTTCTGTTCATCTTTTTATCCTGCCACGAAACCATAGTGGGGTAAACCCCGTTTGGTAAAACGTCCGGCGGCGCTGCGCTGGCGCGGGCCTACGGACTGCCCGCACAGGCCGGGTAACAGGATAAAACGACCGCTGTTACATGGTCGAGAAGACGTTCATGATCACGCCGCCGGAGATAATCAGCGCCATGGCGATAATGGCCGCCAGGTCCGGTTTCTGCTTATAGAGGATCATGGAACAGATGGTGACGCCGACGATACCGAAGCCGCACCACAGCGAGTAGGCCACGCCCACAGGGATGGTGCTCATTGCGCGGGTGAGGGCGAAGTAGCAGAGGCCGTAGGCGCAGACCACCAGCACCGAAGGGGCCAGTTTGCTGAAACCGTTGGTCTTTTTGATCATCGAGGTGCCGGTGATTTCGGAGCCGATAGACAGCGCCAGCCATAAAAATCCGAGATTAAACATAGGGGGTATTCCTTTTCTGTTAGTTAGCGATGTTCTTATCCATGGCGGCGGCTGGCGCGGTGGGCGCGGCCTCTTCGCTCGCTTCGGAGCCCATTTTCGAGAACAGGTTCATGATAATGATGCCGCTGGCGATCACCGCCATGCCGATGATGGCGGCGGTATCCGGGTGCTGGCCGTAGAATGCCATTCCCAGCGTCGAGACCACCAGAATGCCGGTGCCGGACCAGGTGGCGTACGCCAGGCCGACCGGGATATCTTTCACCGCCCTTGAGAGCGAGTAATAGCAGGTGCAGTAAAGCGCAATCAGCAGCCCGAGCAGCAGCATTTTGCTGCCGCCTTCGCTGCTACCGAACATTTTTAACGTCGAGGTTGCCGAGGTTTCGGAGAGGATAACCAGCAGCATCCATAACCAGCATTTTGTTTTCGAAGACATCGTTAAGCTCCAGGTTTTTCGTTGGGTAAGGTCATATCTTTCTGTTTTTTAAGTAATCAATGGCCGCATCGGTCAGCTGAGCGCGCGGGGCCGCCGCCAGCGCCGGATTATTCACCACGTCTGTGACGGTAAGATAACGGCGCGGTTCGCTGCTGGCGGCGGCCGGCGCGGTGGGTGCGTCCAGCTTCGCCAGCAGCTCATTCATGGTGCCGAGGAAGACGCCGCAGGCTTCCAGACGAGCCAGCGTGGCCTGCAGATGCCCGGCATAGGCGCTGCCGGCCTGCGCGCCGCGCAGCTGGTTGAGCTCGCTGTGCGGATCGCAGTGGTAGCGCAGGGCCAGAACCGGAATACCCGCCAGCAGCGCCTCGTGCGCGCAGCGGGAAACCGGATTGCGCAGGGTGCCGCTCAGCAGATCCGAGGCTTGCGGATAATCGAGAAACGGCAGCAGTACCGCCCGCCATGGCGCTGACGGCAGGACATCCAGCCAGGTCGATGACGGGATAATCTCGCCCACCTCTCGCCAGGCGGTGGCGTCGGCGAGACCCTCCTCCAGCGCGAGGCGCAGCGGATAGCCGCTTCCCGCCAGGCGTTGGCGGATAGCTGCGCGGTAGCCGTCTGCGGCGGTCACCATCACCAGTACCGGCGGCCGCAGGCGCTGCAAAATCCGCGCAACTACACCTTCAATCTGTTCGTCGGTCATGGCGAGCCTCCGTTAGCCGATGAGCGTCACCTGCGCGCCGTTTTTTAACCCGGCGGCATTGGCTTCTTCGGTGTCGATGTGAAATTCCAGCGCGAAGTCATCGCGCACCCGCACCACCACTTCATCGAAAGTCAGCTGACGCTCGCCGTTGCTGCGCACGCTGACCTTCTGGCCATTGCTGACGTTGAGCTGGCGAGCGTCCTGCGGCGACATATGAATATGCCGCCAGGCGCAGATCACCTGAGAATGGAGCTCAACGTGACCGGCGGGGCCAATCAGCAGCGCGCTACCGGCATTCTCCAGTTGACCGGACTCACGAACTGGCGCTTGAATGCCGAGCGTGAAGCAGTCGGCGCGCGACACTTCCAGTTGCGATAGCGGGCGGGTCGGCCCGAGGACGCGAACGTTGGTCAGCGAGCCCTTCGGCCCGACGACGGTCACGCACTCCTGGGCGGCAAACTGCCCCGGCTGGCGCAGCGGTTTGAACGGCGTCAGGCTGTAGCCTTTACCGAACAACGCCTCGACGTCCTGTTGCGCGAGATGGACGTGGCGGTTGGAGATCCCCACCGGGATCGCCGGCGCCGTTGCGCTCAGGCGGGCGGCGATTTTTTCGCGAAGCAAAGTGTCGATCATGACTTCTTCCCTTTCTTCAGCGCAGGGTGCTTATCTTCCGCTTCGTTCGGGATAGCGGGCGGAACGAAGGGTTCCGGGGCGGTGATAACCACCGGTTCGTCCGTTTTTTCCTCGCGCGGAGGGTTGCCTTTGAGGTTGCTTAACGCTTCAACCACGCAGCGCTCCGGACGGGCAATGACCAGCGACTTCACGGTGTGCTCGGCGCCGGCAACCGCCACGCCGCGTTCGATAGCGGTGTGGATGGCGCTGATTTCCCCTTCAAAGCAGACGCTCACCAGCCCGGAGCCTGGTTTGCGATAGCCAATGCAGGTCACTCCGGCGGCTTTACAGGCGGCGTCGACGGCCTGAATGGCGGCGACCCATCCTCGCGTTTCAATTACGCCTAAACTTTTCATGGTCGGCTCCTGTTAATGGCGGACTAAGCGAATATCAAAATCAAATTGCCGGAAGAAGGCTTCCAGCCGGTCCAGTTCATCCGGCGAATAAGACGGGTCCTGGCTAATCGGGTAGGGCATATCCAGGCGTTCGTACTTTTTGCGTCCCAGCTGGTGGTACGGCAGCATGTCGATGCGGCGGATATTCCCGCGCTTCGCCAGCTTCTGTACGTAATCAATGGCGCCGGTAATGGCGTCGAATGAGTCGTTGTAGCCGCGAATGAGCGGCATACGCACAATGACGTTGGCGCCGGAATCCACCAGCCATTCGAGATTGCGGCGGATCCCTTCGTTGCCGATGCCGAGCATCGCCTTGTGGTGTTCGCTGTTAATCTGCTTAATGTCGAATAAGAAGGTGTCGGTGACCGGCGCCAGCTTCTGGTAGTTGGCAAGCGGTGTGGTGCCCTGGGTTTCGACGGCGGTGTTAATCATCATCTTTTTGCATTCGCGAAATAAGGCGACGGCAAAATCAGTTTGCAGGCTCATCTCGCCGCCGCCGATGGTCACGCCGCCGCCGGAGGAGATATAGAAGTCGTAGTCCTGCATGATGATCTCCATCAGCTCGCTGACGGTGACGTCCTTGCCCATGATGTCCAGCGCGTTCTGGGTGCAAATCTCTTCACATTTGCGGCAGCCGATGCAGTCTTTATGGCGATCGACGAAGTGCTTCATTTCGCCATTCTCTTCCGCCCGATAATGAATACCCGCCGGACAGACGCTGACGCAGTCGCCGCAGTTAATGCATTTGTCGTGCGAGAACATCACCTGGAACTGGCTGCTCAGCCCTTCCGGGTTGGCGCACCACGGGCAGCGAATGTTGCAGCCCTTAAAAAACACCAGCGTGCGAATGCCATCGCCGTCATAGATCGAATATTTCTGGATATTGAAAATTCGGCCCGTTAATTCTTGTTTTGCGATCACGCTTGCCTCCCGCTCCGTCCCGTTACGGGACGGAGAACTTCCGGTTATTTCTCAAATACAGCTCATTTAATTCTCTTTAAGAGAACTAAAACTTCTCAATCACCGTACGGCTGATGATCTCGTCCTGGACCTCTTTGCACAGCTCAACGAAGTAGGCGCTGTAGCCGGCGACGCGGACGATCAGGTCACGGTATTTCTCCGGCTCCTGCTGCGCCTTCTTCAGCACTTCGTTATCGACATAGCTGAACTGCATCTGGCCATTGCCGAGAATCGAGGCGGTACGCAGCAAGGTAATCAGACCATGGCGACCTTCCGGGGTATCCAGCAGCCCTTTGAGGAATTTGAAGTTGTGCACCATGCCGATGTTCATGGTTTCCACGTTCATCTTGCTGACCGACTTGATAATCGCCGTTGGGCCTTGCTTATCCGCGCCCTGGGTCGGGCTGATGCCATCGGAGAGCGGCATCCACGCCAGGCGGCCGTTCGGCGTGGCGTTGGTTAGCTCGCCGATGGGCGTGTTGTTGGAGATAGACAGGGTGCCGTGGCTGAGGGTCGAGTAGAGCATCTTGTACTTACGGCACTCTTTCTCGGTCCATTCGGTAATATCCAGCGCGTACTGGTCGACATAGTTATCGTCGTTACCGTATTTCGGCGCGTTCAGGCAGTCGCGGCGCAGCGCTTCGTAACCTTCAAAGTTGGCCAGCAGCGCATCGCGGATCTGCTCAAGGGTGTATTTCTTCTCTTCGAACACCAGCTTGCGGATCGCCGCCATCGAGTCGACGTAGGTCGCCAGACCGGAGAAAATCAGCCCCGGACCGTGGTTGACCATCGCGCCGCCGGCGGCGACATCTTTGCCGCTCTCCATGCAGCCTTCGACCAGCAGCGACATCAGCGGCTTCGGCGCCACATCGCGGTGGACGCGCTGGCTGATGACGGTGCCGATAGCCGACAGGCGCACGATATGGGCGATCTGCTGTTTCACCGCCGCGTCGAATGCTTCGAAGGTGCGCAGGTCGCGCAGGTCGCCGGTGTCCAGCCCCTGATAGCTATCGAACAGCACCATCCGCCCGCGGTTAAGCACGAACTCGATAGCGATAGGCCACTGGGTGTAGCCGGTGGAGGTCCACTGGTAGATGCGCCCGGATTTCTGCGGTTCAACGCAGCCCATCAGGCAGTAATCGCGGGCGTCTTCAAAATCGAAGCCTTTGCGCAGCATCATCTTGATGTGGGAGTCATCGAAGTGGCAGGCCGGGAAGCCCATTCCCGCTTTCACCACGTCGACGATTTTTTCCATGTATTTCTGCGGCGACTGGTTGTGGATACGGCAGGCCAGCGACGGCTGGTAAACCTTCACGAAGCGCACGGCGTCCATAATCAGATAGGTCAGATCGTTACAGGCATCGCCGCCGCTACGTTTCTGGCCGCCAACGGTGAGGTTGATAAACGGCTGATAACCCGCGAAATATTTCGCTCCCAGTTCGCTCGACATCCACATCAGTTCGGCACATTTGATGATAAACGCCTGCAGCAGCTCCAGTGCGGTGTCGTGGGTCAAGCGGCCTTCGCGGATATCGGCTTCGAACATTGGATAGCAGTACTGGTCGACGCGCCCCAGCGACAGCCCGGTCTGGTTCTCTTCGATTTCAAACAGTGATTCGACGGTCCAGATACTCTGCAGCGCTTCCTGCAAGGTCTTCGGCGGATTGGCCGGCACGTTTTCGTTGACGTCGGCGATGGTCAGCAGCTCGGCGCGGCGCTGGGCGTTTTGCTCTTTAGCCGCCAGTTCGCGGGCATGGGCGGCGATGCGGCGAGCGTAGTTGACCACCCCTTCGCAGGTTTCAATCGCCGCTTTGTAGTAGTAAATGCGGTCGATATCTTCCGGATTTTCCATGCTCAGGCTGGCCAGATGCGCCTCGGCATCGGCTTTAATGCCGTTCATCCCTTTGGTGAACAGCAGCACGTCGTAGCCCGGGCAGGTATCGCCGCCGCCGTTAATCTGGTGATAGGAGAGGTCGCTGACGAAGGTCTCGCCGCTGAAGGCCCAGACGCCAGCCTCACGGTATTGCGCTTCGCAAATCTCATCCAGCGAACGGCCTTCCCAGAATGGGACGATCTCTTCGCGAATGGTTTTTTTATCCGCTTCGCTGATCTCAAACGGATCCTGCGGGCGGGTGCTCATGGTGTCGAGCTCGTCGCGCACCCAGCGCCAGGCGATATCCGGCGAGAAGGCGCCCGCGCGCGGCTTGCCGCACGGATGGCCGACGATCAGCTCATCGTCCTGAATCAGAATCGGCGCGGTTTCGCAGGCGTGGCGGAAGGCTTTCGCTCGCAGCAGAATGGTCGGCATGCCTGGGTTAGCTTTCACCACTTCGGTAAAGGCCAGCGCGCGATAGATAGAGACGCTCGGGCGTACCGTCAGATAGTGGTTACGCAGACGCTGCATACGCGGGGTTAACCCTTCCATCACCGGCGTGTCGGCGCAGGCGGCGAACGGCGCATGGCTGACCTGTTGTGCGCCGCTAAACAGACGCACCGGCAGATTCAACGCGCTGAGATTGCGCTGGGCGCTGATGAACATCGCCGAGAGTTCGTTCACCTCGGCATGCTCAAAAGCGGCGCCATGCAACATGGCGTCGAGCATCGGATAGCCGTCAATGGCGCAGGCGGCGCGGACTTCGCTCAGTTCCGCCAGCTTGAACCACAGGCACTCCACGAGCTCATACGCCTGCTGGGTATTCAGCGCGCCGCTGTTGATATCGCGCTGGAAGTAAGGCAGCAGCGCCTTGTCCGCCCCTTCCGGGTTGACTGCATAGCTGCCGTTATCCAGCTGGAGCGCCAGCTGGAACAGATAGAACGCCTGGCAGGCTTCTTTGAAATTACGCGCCGGATGGGCCGGCACGTGGTGGAGAATGGCTGCGCTATCGAGCAGCTCGGCTTTGCGATAAGCATTGGTCTCCGCCGCCGCCAGCTGCTCGGCGCTGTTGGCCAGATTTTGCGCCAGCGCCAGCAGGGCGTCGCAGGCGTAGATGGCGGCGCGGCAGCCGTTGACTTCATCCATACCGCTGCGGCTGACCGCGCTGCCGAGTGCGCGGGTTTTCTCTTCCAGCTGGTGCTTAATCGCCAGCACCCCTTTTTCGACCACCAGCCTGTAGTCCGGCGAATCCAGATCGCTGTTGAGGTTGAGGAACTGGAAAGCCGATGGGCGACGGGTCGCGTTTTCGTCATGGAAAATCGCCCCGTGCGGTTTACGGCTCTGGTTGCCGACAATGAGTTCGTCGGGGCTGATGGTCAGCGGCAGCTGGCGCATCAGTTCATAGAAACGGCGCGCCGGTTTAACGGCGGCGGGAACGCCCGCGATATCGCCATCCAGGGCGTTCAGCGTGGTGGCATGTTCGGTGCACAGCGTGCTTTTCTGGGCGAGTAAACGGTCTGCCAGCACTTTGACGCGCGGCGTTAAGCTGTAGTGTGCCATGGGTAAGGTTCTCCAAATCTTGTTATCAGTGGCCCTGAACGGCGTTGCCGGTCCATGCCCGGCGATAGAGTTCGGTCAGTGCGTGAGCATCCGGCGCGCGTGGGTTCGTCGGAGTACAGCTGTCGCGTAACGCCTGGCCGATCATCTCCGCCAGCCGTTGGTCAAACTCGTCTGCAAGGACGCCGGTATCGCGGATGCCTGCCGGCATGCTCATTTCGTCTTTAAGCGCCTGAATGGCGACCAGCAGGCTGGTGACGCCCTGGCGGGTAGTGGCCGCAGGCAGATCCAGCAGATGGGCTAGTCGGGCATATTTGCGGGCGGCATCGGTATCGCACAGCCCGTGATAATCAGCGTTCCAGGCGACGACGTGCGCCATCAGCAGGGCGTTGGCGCGGCCATGGGGCACGCGGAAGACGCCGCCGAGGGCGTGGGCCAGGCTGTGGGTTATCCCCAGCGACGCGTTGGTGAAGGCCATCCCCGCCATGCAGGAGGCGTTGTGCATCTTTTCGCGCGCCTGCAGGTTGTCGCCGCTGCGCCAGCAGGTCGGCAGATAGCGAAATACCTGCTGCACCACTTTCTCCGCCAGGGCGTCGGAAAAGTCGCTGGCGGCGCGGGAGACGTAGGCCTCAAGGGCGTGACACAGCACGTCCATGCCGGTGTCGGCGGTAATTGCCGGCGGCACCGAAGCCACCAGCGCCGGGTCCAGAATGGCGATATCCGGCAGCAATGACGCATCCACCAGCACCAGCTTTTCCGCGTTGGCTTTCACCACCGAAAAGGCGGTGACTTCCGAACCGGTACCGCTGGTGGTCGGGATGGCGACGAAGCACGGTCGGGGACGGTCGGCCAGCGGACGGGTTTGCGCCAGGGAGAAAATAACCGCTTTGGCGGCATCGATTACCGAACCGCCGCCGAGCGCGATAACCAGATCCGGGTAGTGGTTATCCATCAGCTTCATACCGCGCACCACGGTGGCGATATCCGGATCCGCCACCACGTCGTCCCACACCTGCCAGGCGATCCCGCGCTGGCGCAGCAGGGCGGTGACGCGCTCGGCGAGGCCAAATTTCACCATCGCTTGATCGGTCACCAGCAGCACGCTGCGGGCGGAAATTTCGTTCAGCACCGAGAGGGCGTCCTGACCGAAGCAAATCCGTGGTTTCAGTAAAAATTCACTCATTGGGCTATTCACTCCTGTTCGGCGTCCCGAAACACCTTCTCAACAATGGCGACCACCGACATCGCTTTGTAGCGGTCTTTATTGAGCGCGAAGTACTCTTCCGCCAGCACGATGTCGTGCATACCGGCGCCGACGTTATCGACGGCGACCCAGGTCTGGTCCTTCATCGGCTGCTGTTTGTCATCTAAGCGGGTGATCAACAGCAGGTTGCTGCCGCGCAGCTCATCGCATTTTTGCGTGGCGACAACATGGCCGGTCACCTTTGCGAGAATCATCGTTATATCGCCTTATATCAGTGCGTTACTTAGCAAGGCGCTCCAGCACCTGGCGGATAACGCGTTCCACGTTTTGTTCGTTGATTGCGCCTTCCGCATTCGCTGCGGCGCCTGGGCTGGCGAAGCGGTCATCGCTGCCTGCCGGGTGTGCTGGCGCAGCGCTGGCCGGAGCGTTGAAACGCACGTCATCAAGAATGCTGCGCTGCGGATCGCTCGCCGGCGTGACGATGGTCGGCTTTGGCTCAGGGCGGCTGCCCGGCGCGCGAAGCTCGTCAATCGACCGCACGCCATAGCCGACTTTGCGGATATTGAGCAGGTTCATCGGGCCGACGTTGTCGGAGCTGGAGCCGCCGCCGACCGCGCCGCAGCCGAGGGTCAGCGCCGGGGAGATATTGGTGGTGGCGCCGATGCCGCCGAGCGCCGCCGGGGTGTTGATCAGGATGCGGTTGACCGGTTTTTCGAGGCTGAACTGGCGGATGACGTCCTGGTTGCGGGTGTGGATCACCAGCGTATGGCCGAGCCCTTCATTAGTCAGCAGCTCTACCACGCGGTGGCAGGCGGCTTTCCAGTCCTCAGCCACGTACAGACCGAGTACCGGGCACAGTTTTTCGCGCGAGTAGGGGTTTTTCGGTGAGACGGTGGTCTGCTCGGCGATCAGCACTTTGGTGCTGGCCGGGACGCAGAAGCCGGCCATCTGGCTGAGGTACAACGCGGTTTTACCGACCACTTTCGGGTTGATGGTGCCGTTCGGGCGCAGCAGCAGCGCCGCCATTTTCGCCGCTTCATCTTCATTCATGAAGTAAGCGCCCTGCGCTTCCAGCTCGCGGTGAACCTCATCATAAATGCAGCCTTCGACGATGATCGACTGCTCGGAGGCGCAGATCACGCCATTATCGAAGGTTTTGCTGGTGATGATATCTTTCACCGCGTGGTGGATATCGGCGCTGCGTTCGATAAATGCCGGGCCGTTGCCCGGACCGCCGCTGATGGTCGGGGTGCCGGACGCGTAGGCCGCGCGCACCATGCCCTCGCCGCCGGTGGCGAGGATCAGCGAAACGTCTTTGCTGTGCATCAGCTCTGAGGTGGCTTCGAGGGTCAGCTGGGTGATGCCGTCGACGCAGCCCTCCGGCGCGCCGGCCGCTTCCGCCGCGCGTTTGACGATCTCAATCGCCTTCCAGCTGCACTGACGCGCGCCGGGATGCGGGGAGAAGATAATGGCGTTACCGGCCTTGAGGGCGATCAGCGCTTTGTAGATAACCGTAGAGGTTGGGTTAGTTGAGGGGACCAGCGCGCAAATCACGCCGAGCGGCACGCCCACGTCCATCACTTTTTTTACCGGGTCGTCATGAATGATGCCAACGGTCTTCAAACCTTTGATGGCGTCGTAGACGCGCAGCGAGGCGAAGCGGTTTTTCAGCACTTTGTCCTGCCAGTTGCCAAAACCGGTCTCTTCCGCGGCCATTTTCGCCAGCGCTTCGGCGTGGTGCGCTGCTTCCTGGGCCACGTTTTTCACGATGGCGTCGATTTGCTGCTGCGAAAAGGTGGCCAGCATTGCCTGCGCTTTTTTGGCGTTGCGCACCAGTTCCCGGGCGTTCTGCCGGGACTGCAAATCGTTATCCAGTTCAATCATGAGTCTATCCTTCATCAGACGAAAAGAGTGGGGACGGGGCGTGCCCTGTCAGGTCATGCTTTGTGCTGCGCCGCGATTTTTTCGATGTCGTTATGGGGACGCGCGATGACGCGAGAGCTGACGACTTCGCCAATGCGTTTCGCCGCTTCCACGCCGGAGTCGACCGCCGCGTTGACCGCGCCGACGTCGCCTTTCACCATCGCGGTGACGAGGCCGGAGCCGACGTTTTCATAGCCAATCAATTCGACGTTGGCGGCTTTGCACATCGCGTCCGCGGCTTCAATACAGGCCACCAGACCTTTGGTTTCGATAAGACCAAGCGCTTCTTTCATCAGGTTTCTCCGTTAGTCCGCAATTTTGTAATGCGAGACGATTTTGTTGATGTCGTTATGCGGACGGGCGATGACCAGCGAGGTCACCACTTCGCCAATGCGCTGGGCCGATTCAACGCCGGAATCCACCGCCGCTTTCACCGCGCCGACATCGCCTTTCACCATCGCGGTGACGAGGCCGGAACCGACGTTTTCATAGCCGATCAGTTCGACGTTGGCGGCTTTACACATCGCATCCGCTGCTTCAATGCAGGCCACCAGACCTTTGGTTTCAATCAGACCTAATGCATCACCCATTTGCGTTCTCCTGGCCTTCAGGCCTTGTGTTTAATGACGATTTTGTTGATGTCGTTATGCGGACGCGCGATGACCAGCGAGGTCACCACTTCGCCGATGCGCTGCGCCGATTCCACACCGGAATCCACCGCCGCTTTTACTGCGCCGACGTCGCCCTTCACCATCACGGTGACCAGGCCGGAGCCGACGTTTTCATAGCCGATTAGTTCGACGTTGGCGGCTTTACACATCGAGTCCGCTGCTTCAATACAGGCCACCAGACCTTTGGTTTCGATAAGCCCCAATGCATCACCCATCGTGATCTCCTCCAGAACAGGTTTTGTGATTCGGGAAAACCGTCCGCGTAACGGCATCAACACGCGGAAGCGGCGTTCGGGGTTCACTATAGGGAATGGGGAGAGAAGTGAAATTTAAATCCGTGTAGATGAATATTTTAGGTTTTTACTCTGCTATTTAGCCTTATTTAGGCTTCTTTTTATCTCTTAATCCTGTTTCATGCGTGAGGATTTTCATGATGATATGGCGTTTTTTTAAGCTATTTATCGGCGGGAGATGAATGTTAATAAGATGCTAATTACTTGCCAGCAATCGGTAATATGGCCACGTTATAATTGTGGGTATGCTCAAGTTCTCGCGTCGAAGATAAACGCAAAACGTGCGCTTTTAGCATCCAGGGAAAAGAGGCATTAATGGAGCGTGAGCGAGGGCGCATTTTCCTCGCGGTGGTACAGGGGGGACGGGTTAATTAAGCGTGCTGCCGGACTTCAGCGTGCAGATGTAGAGCGGTGAGTTGATAGAGCTCAGCAGGATAGCTTTGTCGTTAAGCTTTTGCGCATTGAGGAACAGGCCGTCGTGGCTGTCGGACATCTCGCGCATGAAATAGTCGAAGATGACATCCGGCGATTCATCGATGGACGAGGCGCTGGATTCCCATTTCTTGATGCGGTAGTGGCGCTCGGTCGCCGAGATGCGCTGGCTGGTGTAGCTGAATTTGACGTAACGCTGCAGGTAGAGCCAGCCGGCGGCAGAATCGGTATAGCCTTCCACTACCATCGACCCGTTGCCATTGGCGGCAAAATTAAAATGGATATTGCCGTTCACATTCTCTTTTTCCATGTTTTCAAAACGCATGATCGCTTTGGTGGAGCAGCTCATCACGCCGTCGTTGGCATCCGGCAGCAGGCGCCAGGCGCTAAACCCGGCGGCGGCGATAAACGCGAGGGCAGAGAGGGCGAAAAAGGTGCGGGGCGCGAGTCTCATTGCGGCTTCCAGGAGTAGTAAAAGTAGTTATCGCAATAGCTAAACGGGTTGTCTTCGTGCATCGCGCAGTGGGCGAGAAATACCCGGCCCAGGCCGTTGGTCTCCAGCCGGTCGCCATAGAAGAAAACAAAACGCTCCCCCGGCTTGCAGCTGAGCTTCAGCCGCTGACGCACCTCATCAAAATTCTTACTGTAGGCCGTCGCCGAGACCGAACGCAGCATTTCATCGCTGGCGAGCAGTTCGCACTGGCGGTGGTTCATCAGCGTCAGATTAATTGGCCGGGCGACGTGGGTTCCGGCAAACGTGAATGCCACCAGAAGCAGGGCGATGACCAGCAGGCAGCCGCCGGCCAGATACCAGCACATTCCGCGCGCGTGTGGTGAAGCGGCAGGCGGTATGGTTTCCCTTCCTGCCCCGGCGGGTTCGCCAGGCGGCGCGGCCGGGCTGGCGACATCGGCCAGCGCCGGCCCGGCGTCGAGCAGTTCGATGCTGAGATCCTGATTCAGCTGCAGCATGCCGCGCGACACGGTGACGATAATGTTATCGATATCGTAGTGGCGGAAAGTTTTGCGCAGCATGCTCAGATACTGGTTGAGGTTGCTATTGGAAGAAGTTAAGCCGTTATCGTCCCAGACTTTTTTCAACACTTCATCGCGACTGACCACGCCGGTATGGCGGAGAAAAAAATAGAGCAGCGCGCTGGCGGTGATGGATAGCTGGCTATCTGGTTCATCGCTGCCGGGCAGGGTTAGCGTGCCGTCTGTTGCATCATAAATGAGACGGGCATTGATGTTGTAGCGCATCGCGGCCTCACTCTATTCGCTTCATGCGGGAAGCGTCATTTTGGTCAGATCGTTCACCAGCGACTGGCGATGTTCGCTGCTCATGGTGCGCCCCTCGGTCAGCTCAGATAACCAGATACCGTCGGCGGCGTAGCGTACCAGGGTACCGGTTGGGCCGTTATCCAGCGCATCGCCTTGCGCCAGATGATCCAGCATCCAGTCGCGCCAGCATTTTCGCAGCACCGGTTCGTCCGGCATCGCCAGCGACAGCACCATCAGCTGACGGCTTTCGTGCGTGTCCGTCAACTGCGGATTGGACAGATAGTGCAAATAGGCCCGGGTAAAGCGTCCGTAAGCGATGTTATCGGCGGCCATCAGTTCGCTAATCGCCTTTTCCATAATCGCCAGCAGCCTGGCGAACAGAGCGAAAATCAGCGCCTGCTTATTGGGAAAATGGTGCAGGAGGCCGCCTTTGCTGACCCCAGCCTCGCGGGCGACAGCGTTCAGCGACAGGGCGGCGATACCGTCCCGGCCGGCAATCATCGCCGCCGATTCAAGCAGCTGACGGTGGAGACGGACGGGATCTTTTTTACGATGCTGGGCTTCCATGTTCATGGCCGGAATCATACCGACCAGACGGTATGATTATTTTTGATCGCTATCAATATGAGAGGCGGCTTCGCGCGATGCGATGCCGTTAATGCGTGGAGGCTCACAAATTGTCATATTAATGAAAGCGATAACCCGGAAGGGCTATCGCGTTGAGGTTTATTTCGTTGCCAGGTGCACCGCCAGGCCGCTTTGCCCCGGCGCCAGCTCCGGGCGCAGCGTTAGCGACGGGATCAGATAGTCGCCATGATTCTGCCGGCGGAATGGAATGGGCTCGGTTTGCCACAGCGTGTCCAGCCGCTCGGCCAGGGTGGCGCACTGGTCGGCGAACTGCGCGGCATCGGTTTTGTCCGTGCGGTAGAACACCAGCGGCGGAAGCACCTCGAAGCCGGGATAGAACAGCATACCGTGCTGAATGGGGAACAGGATGTCGTCGATGGGGCCATTGATCCCGCGCGGTGAATAGTGTTCCGCCCAGCCGCCGGCGGTGACGATCAGCATCGCTCGCTTGCCGACGAAGGTGCCTTCCCCATAGCGATCGCCCCAGTGGCGGTCGCTGTGCTCGCCGACGCCATAGGCAAACCCCCAGGCGTACACCCGGTCGATCCAGCCTTTCATGATCGCGGGCATCGAGAACCACCACAGCGGAAACTGAAAAATCACCGTATCGGCCCACAGCAGCTTTTCCTGCTCGGCGGCGATATCCGCGCTTTGAGTACCTTGGGCAAAGGCCTGTTTAGAGTCCAGGGTAGGACGCCAGAACTCGCCGACCGGCGGCGCGCCGCTGTCGTCGGCGTCATACCCGGCCTTCCAGCGCATGGCGTAGAGATCGGAGACCTGGACTTCATGACCGGCCTGCAGCAGATGACGGATGGCGAAATTTTTTAAACCGCCATTGAGGGAGCGCGGTTCCGGATGGGCGTAAATCAGCAGTACTTTCATAACATCACCTCTGAAGTGGGAAGAGCTGCAGAGTAGGAAAGCTGGCGCTATAGTAGAAATTAATTACTTAAATCCCAGGTATAGCTGTGATTAATTTACATCGTCTGGATCTCAATCTGCTGCGCACGCTCGACGTGCTGCTCAGTGAAAATAACGTTACCCGGGCGGCGCAGCGGCTGAATCTGTCGCAGCCGTCGGTCAGCATTCAACTCGCCAGGCTGCGGGAGATGTTTGCCGACCCGCTGCTGATGCCGGGCCCGCGCGGCATGCAGCCCACCGCCCGCGCCGATGAGCTTCGCCAGCCGCTGCGCGCTGCGTTAGCCGCGCTGGAGCAGGCGGTGGCGCCGGTAGCACCTTTTAATCCGGCCGCGGCGGCGGAGACCTGGCGGGTGGCGGCGACGGACTATATGGCTTCGGCGACTCTCATGCCGATGCTGGGCAGGCTACGGCAGGCCTCTCCCGGCAGTCGGCTGGCGGTATTCGAACTCCAGCCGGCGCGGCTGGAGCAGCAGGCGGCCAGCGATGAAGTGGATCTCTTTTTCCATACCCGCGAGGGCGCGCCGCCGGGGCTGCATCAGCGCCTGCTGTTTCGCGAGCGCTACGTGCTGGCGGGCCGGGCCGGGCATCCGGTGCTGCGGCAAGGGTTGAGCCTGGAAACGTTCTGTCAGCTGGAGCAAGCGATCGTCTCCCCGGACGGAGGCGGCTTCAGCGCGGCGACCGATACCGCGCTGGCGAATCTTGGCCTGACGCGGCGGGTTGTCCTTTCCGTGCCACATTTCCTGTTTATGCTGGAGACCCTGCGTAATAGCGATCTGGTGGCGGTGTTGCCGGAGCGGCTGGTGCGCGGGCAGAGCGGGCTGGTCGTCGTCGAGCCGCCGCTGGCGGTCGCCGGCTTTGAGATGCTGATGCTATGGCACGAGCGCTGGCACCGCGATCCGGCGCATCAATGGCTGCGCCAGTTCATTGTGAATTCACTGGAGGAACAGACATGCTGAGCGGACTGAATCACCTGACCCTGGCGGTCAGCCAGCTGGCGCCGAGCGTGGCGTTTTATCAGCAGCTGTTGGGCATGACGCTGCACGCCCGCTGGGACAGCGGGGCTTATCTCTCCTGCGGCGATCTGTGGCTGTGCCTGTCGCTGGATCCGCAGCGGCGCGTTACCCCGCCGGAGGAGAGCGACTACACCCATTATGCGTTTAGCATTAGCGAAGCCGATTTTGCTAGCTTCGCCGCCCGCCTTGAGGTTGCCGGCGTGGCGGTCTGGAAGCTGAACCGCAGCGAAGGCGCCTCGCACTACTTCCTCGACCCCGACGGCCACAAGCTGGAGCTGCACGTCGGCAGCCTCGCCCAGCGGCTGGCCGCCTGCCGCGAACAGCCGTATAAGGGGATGGTGTTTTTTGATGAGTGACAGGGGGCTACTATGCATTGTTATAGATTTGATTATAAGTTGAGGTTAAATGTCTGCTGAGCACATTTTTTTGATGTAAAGTCACAAGCAAATTATTGGTTGCCCGAGTGAAACCAACATATAGTCGCTTGATCTCGTCGCTGAGATCATCGCTATTACCCATTATGTTTGAACTATCTATCACTGCGACTGAATGAAACTCGAGACCTTTGCTACTAGGCAAAGGTATAATAGACAAAAAATCGCTTTGTGGTGAGTAGCGTTTTTTATCTTCCGAGCTTGCTATAAAATAGTGCGGGATTTTTGAATCCCTTAACTCTTTTACTAATATTGCAGAAAGATGTGCGGTCGAGGGACATAATATAGCCATGTCATTCCAGCTAACACCAGTATGATGTTGTTGCTTTAGCCATTTAATTATATGGATGATTTCTTGTTGGTGGTTATCAAAAATAAGCATGTTTGGATCCTGGCCTTGAAGTCCACCAGCATCTGGTTTATGATATTTAAAGTTATCCTCAATATGATCATTTAAATAATCAAATGCAATGCTGGTAGCAAAGTGGAGAATCTGCTGTGTATTTCGATAATTGATGTCAAGAATAGTTGTACGCCCTTGAGCTTTGATACCAACGCTGGAAAGCGTAAAATCAAGTGAGCTTTTTTTCTGATAAATTGATTGCGCATCGTCATATAGAAATAATAGATAGTTAGTTTCGCTATCAACCATTCCAGAAAGTATTTTTAGCCAATCCTGTTTAAAATCATGCCCCTCATCAATTAATACCGCACTATATTGTTCTGCTGCTATTGTTTTATTTTGAAAACCAGCAATAACAGCTTGCTCAAGATTTTCTATAAAATTTTGCTTTGAGTTAGGGAGAATATTTTTAATTTTTGCTTGCTTATAACACCATGCATGGAAGTTGGTAATTTCAACCGGAACCGTAAGTTGATGGCTTTTTATTAGAGATTTTAATTTTTGGGCCAGCATTATATTATAACACACGACAAGAATAGGTTTCTTTAAATTATTATCTTTCGCCAGGTGTAGGCAACGATAAAGGAGAATTAAGGTTTTACCTGAGCCGGCGACGCCGTGAATTATCCGATGCCCCTCACCAAGGCTTCTGGCGAGTAATTCTTGCTGAGTATCCATTATTTTTATAATATTCGGCGTTCGGAGTACAGATATTGATTTGGCAGAACTCTCTGGTTTATCGAGAGCGTGGGTGATGCGAATTTCAGGGTATAAATGCCAACGTATACGATCTACTTGCTTATTACTTATCTCTTTAGAAAATGTATGTTTGACCAAAGAAAATAGGCGTAATGATATTTCTTCAGATGACATAAACTCGGTGATTTCATCTTTACAAATCACGATATCAGAAGGAAAAATATCACTATTGGAAAAGTATTTATCTAACTGCTTACGTGTAATATTACTGAGGTAGACTCCATGACCGTAGGGGGCGCAAAATTGTCCTTTATATTTTTCGTTGTCCTGAAGAAGTTGTGGGTCCCGCTTTAGATAGTTAATTGCGCCGTAAGAATATTGTCTGACCTGTTCTATGGGATGGGTTAGAGAAATGTCACCATTTGATGTTTCATATATCACATGTGTTTTATTAGCGGATTTTATTTTTGAAATATACCAGTCCTTCACTTCAATAAAAAGCAGCCCTCGCTGAGGATCCAGAATGATGAAATCAGGATGTGTTTGTTTTTCGCCAGTAGGAATGTCATACCAACAAGTACAATCGCTACTCAGATTGCTTTCAAAAATTCTCGCAAGACGCTTTTCTCCGGCAGTAATCTTGTTACCGCAGCTTCCGATGGTTGGGATGATCGTTGCCATTTTGCTCTCAGCTAACTGTATGACTACGCTTATACTTTAAAAGTTAATAGTCATGCTTTTTAACGGCATTACTTAAAATGCCACCATGTATTTGTGAATGGGCCAATATATATTGGTATTTATGGTTTTGCACCACAAAAATTGTTATTCAATAATAATGAAATATTGTTTATATGAATTGTTTTGTTTTTCGTATTTGTAAGAGTGATTTTAGAATGTTTAAAGAGCGTATATCTTGCCCGGAGGCGCGCTTACCGCGCCTTTTCCGGGTTACCGGCTCGCAGATTGTGGGAATGCCGCAGCTTCACTCCATCGCCACCTTCACCGCTTCTCCCAGCTTAACCATCACCGCTTTATGTTTCTCGGTCGGCGGCAGGGCGCAATTGATCCTGACGCAGTTGCGATACTTGCCCGCCGCGGAAAACAGCGACCCCGGCGCGACCTGGATCTTCAGCCGGCACAGCTGTTTGGCGACGCAGACCATATCCACCTGCTCCGGGAGCTCCACCCACAGCATAAAACCGCCCTTCGGCCGGGTGACGCAGATCCCGCAGGGGAAAAACTCCCGCAGCCAGCAGGTGTAGATCTCGATATTGCGCTGATAGATCTGCCGCATCCGCCGCACGTGGCGGTGATAATGGCCTTCGCGAATAAAGTTAAAGGCCGCCAGCTGGGTTGAAGGGACGTTAGTGCCGCTGGCGGCGTACTTCATCTGGAGCAGCTTGTCGTAGTAGCGCCCGGGCGCTATCCAACCGATGCGCAGGCCGGGGGCGATGGTTTTGGTAAAGGAGCTGCAGAGCATCACCCGGCCGTCGATATCCCAGGAGTGAATCGTGCGCGGGCGCGGATATTCGGTAGCCAGCTCGCCGTAGATATCATCCTCGAAAATAACGATATCGTGGCGCTGGGCCAGGTTCAGCACCGCGCGCTTGCGGGCGTCCGGCATGATAAATCCCAGCGGGTTGTTGCAGTTCGGCACCAGGATCACCCCTTTGATCGGCCACTGATCCAGCGCCAACTCCAGGGCCTCGATGCTGATCCCGGTTTCCGGATCGGTGGGGATCTCAATCGTTTTTAATCCCAGTCCGCGCAGCATCTGCATGGTGCCGTAGTAGCAGGGGGATTCCACGGCGATGATGTCCCCTGGCTGGCACACCGACAGCAGGGCCAGCGACAGCGCGCTGTGGCAACCGCTGGTGAGCACCAGATCGTCGGCAGTCACCACCGATCCGCCGTCGAGCATCAGGCGGGCGATCTGCTCCCGAAGCTCGCGGCGACCGGCCAGTTCGTCATAGTTCAACACCTCAGTGAGGTTGTGCTGGATCGCCCGGCTCAGTTCGCGCCAGATGGGCTTCAGACTTGGCTGCGTCACGTCCGGCGAGCCGCCGCCGAAGGGGATGATCGTTTTATCGTAGCGGGCGTCGAGCATGGTCAGCACCTGATCCCACTGGGTGATCTCCACCGGACGCTGCACCGGACGCGACATCGGCGGCACCGGCGGCTGGGCCTTGCGGGGGGCGACGAAATAGCCCGATCGCGGCTGCGGCACAATCATCTGCTGCTGCTCAAGCAGCTGATAGGCCTGCTGGACGGTGCTGATGCTGACGCCGTGCTCCTGGCTCAGGCTGCGCACCGACGGCAGCTTTTCGCCGTGGCGATACAGGCCCTGTTCAATGCGTTCGGCCAGCAGCGCAGCAAGATGTTGATAGCGGGTCATGCTGTATCCTTAATTGTCGCCATACAGATGGAATAACCAGTACAGATGGCAGGAAAAATTGCGGTCTGCTGTACGTTTTAGCCAATCTGTATGTTAAAGAAAAGTGTTTTGTGAATCTGTATTCCTCCCCCCCAAATCCGTGAAGATAAAGTCTCTGGCAAGGTGAGGAGGTAGAGGATGGAATTTCATGAGAACAGGGCAAGACAGCCATTTATCGGTTTCGTATTGCTGGTACGGTTTGTCAAAAAATGGTGGCTTCAGGAGCAAACGCGTAGAGCTTTGCAGAAAATGAGCGACGAACAGCTGAAAGATATCGGCCTGCGTCGGGATCAGATCAATTAAAAAGTGCTTTTTTTCAGGCATCACTTCTTCTTTGCCCCGGTAAGCGCTGGCGATGCCGGGGAATCATTCACGAAATTTATCAATTGATGCGACGTGACCTTCCGTTTCTTGATACTTACCCTGATAAGTATTATTTTCTTCTCAACAATGAGAGGAAAAGCTGTGACTGAAGACGAACTGTTTGCCCGCCGCCCGCTGGGGATGCGGATGGCCATGGTGGTGCGCCAGTGGCGCGCGATTATTGACTCCGCTATCACCGATACGGGACTCACCCAGTCCAGCTGGACGGTGCTGATGCAACTGCATCAGTTGGGGGACAACGTCTCGGTCAGCGAACTGGCGGAGGTGCAGGGGATTGAACTGCCGCCGCTGACGCGCACCCTCTCATTACTGGAAAAGCAGGGCTATCTGTTGCGTTCCACATCGCCATATGACAAACGCATTCGCCTGCTGACGCTGACCGCCGAGGGGCGGGCTATTCTGGAAAAACTGAGCCGCGTGATCGAGACCTATCAGGAGCGCGTAACCCAGACCATCCCGGAGGCCGACCTCGTCACCTTCAGCGCCACGTTAAATCAAATCGCCTGCCGTTTGCGGAATATCCGCGAAGAAGATAACAAGATCTAACACACTATGATGACGCCTGAACAAAAATTTGCCCGCTGGGTACGGGTGAGTATTGCCGCTTTTCTGGGAATATTCGCCTGGTTTATCGTTGCCGATATCTGGATCCCGCTGACGCCGGACTCCACCGTCATGCGCGTGGTGACCCCGGTTTCGTCGCGGGTCTCCGGCTATGTCTCGCACGTCTACGTGCATAACAATAGCCAGGTGAAAAAGGGCGACCTGCTGTATGAGCTCGACCCGACGCCATTCATTAATAAAGTTGAAGCGGCACAGATCGCCCTTGAACAGGCGAAGCTGAGCAACCAGCAGCTGGACGCGCAAATCGCCGCCGCCCGCGCCAACCTGCGCACCGCGCAGTACACCGCCCGTAACGATAAGGTCACGCTCGATCGCTATCAGCGCCTGAGCACCATGCAGAACGTCTCGCAGTCCGATCTCGACAAAGTGCGGACCACCTGGCAGACCAGCGAGCAGTCGGTCTCGGCGCTGAACGCGCAGATCCAGAACCTGCTGATCCAGCGCGGCGAGCGCGACGATAAGCGCAACGTCACCCTGCAGAAATACCGCAACGCGCTGGAGGAGGCGCAGCTGAACCTGGCCTGGACCAAAGTGCGTGCGGAAACTGACGGCATGGTCAGCAACCTGCAGCTTAACCCGGGGATCTACGCCACCGCGGCGACGGCCGTGCTGGCGCTGGTCAACAACAATACCGATATCGTCGCTGACTTCCGTGAGAAGAGCCTGCGCCACACCGCGGTAAACACCGATGCGGCGGTGGTTTTTGACGCCCTGCCGGGGAAAGTTTTCCCGGCGCACGTGACCAGCAGCGATGCCGGGATTCTGGCGGGGCAGGAGGCGGTTAACGGGCAGCTGTCGCAGCCGGAACAGTCCACCCGCTGGGTGCGTGATGCCCAGCGAATGCGCATTCACGTCGCGCTGGATCAGCCGCTGGCGAAACCGCTGCCGACCGGCGCCCGCGCCACGGTGCAGCTGTACAATAGCGAGGGACCCTTCGCCCGCACCTTCGCCGGCCTGCAGATTCATCTGGTGAGCTGGTTGCACTATGTCTATTAATACCCTGGCGCACGTCTTTACCCCGCACGGCAATATCGTCTACACGGCGAATGATTTTCGCCAGACGGTGCGTATCGCCGTGGCCGGGACCATTGCGCTCAGCATCTCCACCTTCTACGACGTGCAGTACGGCGTATTTTTTGTGGTGTATCCGCTGATGCTGATGTCGCTGGTGCCGGTGTTCAACCGCCACGTCGCCCGCCAGTTTGTGTTCAGCGCGGCGGTGAACTGCGTCGAAATGGTGCTGATTGTCGGTTATCTGTCGCAATGGCCGGTGATCATGACGCTGGTGGTGTTCGCCCTGTACGTGATGCGTTTTCGCTTTATGAGCCAGGGGCCGCTGTTTCTGCTGGGGTCGATGGGGGTGGTGTGTCAGAGCACGATGCTCAACTTTATGAGCTACCCGACCAGCAACTGGCACACCCTGATGTTCTCCAACATGGAAGCGTGCGTGCTGGCGGTGGTGCTGAGCGCGCTGCTGCATTACCTGATCCCGGACGTCGAACCGCGCAAGCCGCCGCCGCGCATTGAAAAAGACGCCGCCCGCATCCGCCACGAGTCGCTGCTCTCCGGCACGGTGGCGACGATCATCTTCGTGGTGTTTCAGATCTGCGATCTCAGCGACTCGCTGTCGGCGCTGATGGCCGGGATCCTGATCCTGTTCCCGATGCACTATCGCGGGGCGGTGATCAGCTCGATCTGGCGCGTGGCGGGGGTGGTGCTGGCCTGTCTCTATATTCTGGTGGTGCAGCTGATTATCTATGACTTCAGCAATCACATGATCCTGATGATGCCGCTGATTGGCCTCGGGCTGGCCTTTAGCGCCCGCCTGCACGTGATGGAGAAAGTGGGCGCCGGGGTGGGCTTCGCCAGCATTACCACCATCGGCATTATGTTTGGCCAGAACCTGCATCCCTATCAGGATCTGGTGTTCAGCGATCTGTACCGCATCACCTCGGTGACGGTCTCGCTGGTGGTCACGCTGACCCTGGTTTTTCTTATGCACCGTCTGCTGAACTGCTTTGCGGCGACGCGCTTTGTGGTAAGCGATTAACCTGCCGGTGGGAAGGTGGCGAGACAGCGCCACGCCTCCCCGTCCTGCTGATATAACGCCGCCGTCTGTTCCGGGACGATCCAGGCTCGCGCGTCGGCTTCCGTCCCCTCAAGCAGGATGCACAGCCCGCAGCCGCTGCGCAGCTGGCGGGGAATATCTTTGACCTCGAAGGTCATTCCCGCCGCCTGCAGGGCTTTGCGCGTTCGCACCACTCCCACCGTGGAATGAAATAAAAACAGAAACGTTGTCATCCGCGCCTCCGCTGGCGCTGGCCGATCAGCGCCGCGCCGATCGCCCCGGCGAACTGGGCGTCGGGATGGGTTGTCACCGCCATGCCGACATGGCTTTCCAGCATGCGGGCAAAGGCGGCGCAGTGGCTGACGCCGCCGGTAAACAGCAGCGGCCCCTGCGCTGATAAGCGGCCGATAAAGTTCGCGCTGCGCCGGGCCATGGCGTTAATCACCCCCGCCAGAATCGCCTCCGGCGTGACCCCCGCCGACCGCAGGCTGATGACTTCCGATTCGGCGAATACCGTACACATGCTGGTGATGGCATGCGGTTCCACGCCGTCGGTAATGGCGTCCAGCTGTTCGACGCTGGCGCCGAGGGTGCGTGAAATGACCTCCAGAAAGCGGCCGGTGCCGGCGGCGCATTTGTCATTCATCAGAAAGTCGCTGAGGTTGCCCCCGGCATCCAGCTGGATAACCTTGCTGTCCTGGCCGCCGATATCAATCACCGTGCGGGTGTCCGGCGCCAGCAGGCGGGCGCCGAGACCATGACAGGAAATCTCCGTCACCTGTTTATTGGCGAAATCCACCAGCTGGCGGCCATAGCCGGTGAGGGTTAAAAAGGGCGTTTCCGCGAGGCCAGCGCGCAGCGTCTCCCAGGCCTCATGGATGGCGTCGGCGGGGCGAAAGGGGGTCGGGCAGAGGAAACGACGCGTAACCACCCCGTCCGCCAGCAGGATGCCTTTCGTGGCAGTGGAGCCGGAATCAATACCAACCGTGTAGATCACGCGTGCTCCTTACAGCATTTCGATAAAGGCGGCGACGCGGGTGCTGAGCTGGCCGAGGTCCGCTGTCGAATAGTCGGTTTCTATCGCCATATAAGGAAGGTCGTGCTGCTGGCGCAGATGGCGTTTGATGGCCAGCGATTCCACGGCATAGGTATGGCAGGCCTGCAGAATGACGTCGATCACCCCGTCGGCCTGGTACTCCTCCACCATCTGGCTCAGCAGCTGCAGGCGCTGATGGTTAGGGGAAATACAGGAGCAGCCGATGGCGAGATATTTGTCGGTTAAGGCGTCGTAGACGTCGCCCTCTTCCGCCACGCAGCGCTCGGTGGCCTTCGCGCCGGTGCAGTTTTCATAGCCTACCACCCAGCCGCCGTTTTCTTCGATGGCGCGAACCACTTTCTCCGCCGCGCCGCCGATCGGGCAGCCGGTGATCAGAATGCGCGGGCGGGATGCCAGTCGTTTACCCTGCTGCCACTCCTGACGGATGCGCTCCGCCATGGCGTTAAGCTCGTCAATCAGCGCGGTTTTGTCGAAGCGGAAGGTGGCGCCGTACACCACTTTCAGGATGTCGCCGCCGCTGAGCGCCGGCGGATTGAGCTGCCCGAGACGATAAAAGTGGGCCAGCGCCCGGCGTTCACGGTTTTTCAGCACGATGGCTTCACGCAGCGCCGCCTCGCTAATCGGCGCGCCAAACCGCGCCTCAATCACCTGCTGTAGGCGCAGGATCTCCGCTTTCCACAGGGCGCGGGAGGCTGCGTCGCTGGCGCTGTTCGGCAGCTGCATCACGTGGACCGCCTTGAACTCGGCCATATACTCGTACATTTTCTTTTTGCCGTCGCAGGTGGTTTCCCCGACCACCAGGTCAGAGAAATAGAAGTAGGGGCATTTATCGGTTTTGCCGAAGCCGTAGCTGCTTTTGATTAACGGGCAGAGGTTGCGCGGCAGATCTTTTTCCGCTTCCTCGATGGTTTCATCGGAGGTGGAGCACAACGAGACCACCACGGCCCCCGCCGCCATAGCGATCTCCTGAGGCATAAAGGTGCAGTAGGTGCCTACCAGCGGCACGTTCTGCTCTTTAAGATCCATGACGGTGAGAAAGCCCTTCTGGCGAGCTTCCGAGAACTGGTCAAAAATGGCGGGTAGATCGGTGATAAGCGACATGGTTTCCTTCCCCGTACACGGGAGATGCTGAAAGAGTCGCCATTATAACCCTGTTGATTGTGTGTTTTTATTGATCTCCTGCGTCTGCGCGCGGCGTTAATAGACCTTCTTTAAATCCATCTCTTCCTGGATCCGCTCGCTCCACGCCAGATGAGTGCGGATGGCCTCTTCGATACCGGCGTTGTAGAACAGCGGCCCCAGCTCCTGGGCGATAAAGTCGACAAAAAATTCAGCGTCAAACTGCTCCAGCTCGAGGTTAAACGTCTCTTCGCAGTACTTGCTGAGCCTGTCGCGCAGCAGGTCACGCTGCGCCGGGCTGAGTTCAATCTCACTCATGATGGGGCTTTCTCCGTAAAAGGGGTCACGACTGCCGGGCTTCAATGACCGCTTGCGCACACTGACGCTGGTGGCGTAACAGTCCGGCGAGGCAGCAGGCGGCGATGAGCCCGGCGGCCACCGCCAACAGGTGGAAGGGCAGTCTCCCGCCATGGAACCACAGCCAGCGCGCGCCTTCAATCGATAAGGCGCTGACGCTGAGGATCACGATATTCAGCGAGGCGGAAACCGTGCCTTTCGGCAGGTCGTTAGAAAAGAGGGTAAAGCGGAACAGCGTCGGGAAAATTAGCCCGATGCCGAAGGCGTAGAAGCAGGTGCCGAGCACCGACCACAGCCAGACGTGCGGCCATACCAGATTCCCAACGATCAGGATGGCCAGGCCGAGCATCTGTACCGGCACCGCGCTGAGGATAAAGCGCGGGCGGGTGGGATCTTTTACCCAGCGCGCCACCGACAGGTTGGCGATGATGACGGCGCTGAAGACCGGCACCTGGCTCCAGGCGAACTCGCTGGTGGTCAGCCCGCCGGCGTCCATTAAAATCACCGGCGATACCGCCACCCAGCTCATCAACGGAATATAGCTCAGCGACAGCGTGGCGGCGCCGAGCAAAAAGATGCGGTTGCGAAAGACGTTGCGAAAATCGCGCAGCACGCCCAGGGGGCTGAACGGCACATCGCCCCGGCGCACCGTCTCCGGCATGGTCAACAGCAGCCCCAGCCAGGCCACCAGCCCCATGGCGGCGATAATGCCGAACAGCGCTTTCCAGTGGATAAAATGCATCAGCGCCGCGCCGGAAAGCGGGCCGACGATCGGCGCCACCAGCACGACGGAGGTGATCACCGCCATCAGCCTGATCGACCTTTTTTCCTCAAAGGCTTCCTGCACGGTGACGTAGCCGACGGTGGCGATAAAGCAGATGCTGGTGCCCTGCACGAAGCGGGCAATCAGGAACTGGGTCATGGAGGTGGTGAACAGCGTCGCCAGGCAGGCGAGGGTGAAAATGAGCGCGCCGGTGAGCAGTACCGGACGCCGTCCGATTCGGTCAGAGAGCGGCCCCAGCAGCCACTGCAGCGCCATGCCGCCGGCCATATACAGGCTTACCGAGGCTGGAGCCAGCGCCACATCGGCGTTGAAATCCCGCACCACGTGGAGGATCCCCGGCTGGATCAGGTCGGTGGTGAGATAGGCGGAAAAATCATACAGAATGAGCGCCGCCGGGAAGAACAGCGCGGCGGCGTGCCGGGTTAGCCAGTGGGTCATCCGGTGCATTATCTCGCCCTCCCTGTGGAATATTTATCAGCGCTATTGTTCAGATAGTATCATTGCTAACCAATATGCAGATGCAGCAGCGAGGGGATCTGCGAGAGCAGCCACAACAACAGGCCGATAGTTCCCCCCACCAGGGTGCCGTTGATGCGGATGAATTGCAGATCTTTACCGATGTTGAGCTCGATCTGCCGCGACATATCGCGGGCGTCCCAGCTCTTCACCGTGTCGCTGATATGTCGAGTGAGGAAGGCGGCGAACTCCGGCGCCACCCGATGCGCCGCCTGCTCCAGGTGTTCGTTGAGCGATTCGCGCAGCGCGTCGTCGCGGAGTAAGGTTTCACCGAACCACTGGCCGGCCTCGGCGATGCGCTGCTTGATACGCGAGTCGTCGCTGCTGATATCGTTTTTTACCCAGCCGCGCAGGTCGCCCCACACTTCGCCAAGATAGCGGTTGAAGGTCTCATCGTTTTTCAGCCAGGCTTTGATGTTATCGGCCTTCTGCGCCAGTTCCGGGTCGGATTTCAGGTTATCGATTAGCTTTTGCGTCGCGCGGTCAAAGGTCTGGCGGATCTGGTGGGTGCGATCGTGGGTGACTTCGTCCAGCAGGGTATTCACGGCGTCGGTGACCATCTCGGCGCTGTGCTCGCCGAGCCACTCGGTGGGTAACAGCCTGGCCTTCAGCGGATGTTCGGTCTCCAGCCAGTGTACGATGCCGCGGGCGATAAAAGCGCGGGAGCTGTCGCGCTGCAGCAGGGCGATCAGCTGATTTATCAGCGAATCCAGCAGCTTTTGATGGCGGTTGTCGCGGGTCAGCCCCTCCAGCATCATGGCGCTGGTCTGCGTCAGGTCGACCTTATCGATCGCCTTATGCACCGCGCGCCGCAGCAGGCGCTGAATGCGGGCGTCATCGGTCAGTTCGAGAAAACCGCTCATCACCTGCAGCAGGTGTTGGCCAACCCGCCGGGCGTTCTCAGGCTGGCTGAACCAGTTGCCGAGCATCAGCGCTGGTTGATAGCGGCGGATCAGCGCCACCAGCGACGGGGTATCGAGGAATTTCTCCTCAACGAAGCGGCCGAGGTTGTCGGCGATGCGATCTTTGTTGCGCGGGATAATCGCGGTATGGCGGGCGACAAAGGGCAGCGGAATACGGCGAAACAGGGCCACCACCGCAAACCAGTCGGCCAGCGCTCCGACCATCGCCGCTTCGGAAATGGCCTTCAGTGCGCTGACCCACGGCGTCGGCGGCAGCAGCAGGGTGGTGATAAATAGCGCGGCGGCGATCAGCAGCAGCGACAGCGCCAGCAGTTTGGCGCGTTTCAGTTCAGCGAGTTTTTCCATAAACTTAAGCATATAACCTGACGGCGAGGTCGTGCAAAAATCGCCAGATAATCCACAGACCGAACATCATCAGGATCGCCCCCGCCGCCCGCTCGACCCGCCAGACGATAGCGCTCAGGCGGCGCTGCACCTGCGGCAGCGCAATCGCGCTCACCAGCAGTAAATCCCAGAAGAACACCACGCTGACCATCCACAGCCCGCTCACCGTTTGCTGCAGCAGGGTGACCGCCGGCCCCAGCAGGGAAGTCATCAGCGCCAGATAAAACAGCGCATTCTTGGGGTTGAGCAGCGATGACCCCAGCCCCAGCAGTAGCTGCTTGCCGAACCCCGGACGCGATGCGCAAACGCTCTCTACAGCCATCGCCGCGGGACGGCTGCGAATCAGCAGGCTGCCAATCCACAGTAAGTAGCCCGCGCCCAACAGCTCGATGAGTAAAAACAGCAGCGGCGCCTGGCGCAGAAGTCCCCAGCCAACGATGGCCAGAACAATATACAGCGCATTGCCGGCGGCGATGCCGAGACACAGTCCGAGGCTGCCGCGGATCCGGTAGCGTACAGCGTAACCGACCAGCAGAAAAAAATCGGGGCCCGGGCTGAGCAGGGCGACAAAGTGGGACAGGGCTAACGCCGGGAAGGCGGCGGGGAAGAGAGTCGATAAGGTATGCATAGTGGCCTCGATAATGGTGCTGAGGCCACCCTACGCCAGGTGGAAAATTACTTATTGTCGGAAATTGATCTGCTGTGCGCATACTGCCGCGGCGTGGCAGCGGTATAGCTGACAAAGGTTTTATGGAAATGGCTCTGATCGGCAAAGCCGGCCTGATAGCCGACGTCGGCGATAGGGTCCCCGGCGCGTAAGCGCGTTTTCGCATATTCAATGCGCGCCATATTGATCAAACTGGCGGGCGTCAGGCCGGTATCCTGTTTCACGGCGCGGATAACGGTCTCTTTACGTAGCGCGCTATCGTGGGCCAGTTTATCCAGCGATGGCGGCGCCGGCAGATCTGTCGCCAGGCGCTGAAACAGCAGGGCGCTGACGTGATGTGGCGCCTGCGGCGCGGCGGCGCACAGCGGCAGCGCATGCAGGAGCTGCGCCACCCGGGCGGGAAGTTGCTCAATGCAGCCGCGGCTCATCAGGGCGACAATCTGCTGGAAGCAGGCAAAGAGAGGGCTGTCGCGCAGCAGCGGCTGCGGCGAAGCCATGCTGACGGTAGGGGGAATATCCGGACGCTGCGCATGGCACCATGCCGCCTCCAGGTACAGCATATGATAGCTGCGCGGCTGGTCACGCAGCGGATTACAGCTATGCGGCGCGTGCGGCGGGATCACGATCAGATCCCCGGGCTGCAGGAGATATTCCTGTCCATTGCACAGGCAGCGCGTTTCACCGTCGATAATCGCCCCCACCGAGAGCTGCGGGTGGCTGTGGCGCTTATAGGCCTGACGGCTGCGCCAGGTGCTGCGCAGCTCCAGCCACGGCAGGCGATCGTCTCGCCAGAAGGTTTGGGGAATATCTCGGGTATGGTTCACCGCATCGACCTTTGCTGAGGGGATAAATCGTTTATAGCATGCTGCGCCGAGGCTGTCGCCCGCCGGGATTTGCGTACCGCGTCGAAAAAGGATGTCGCGCTTGCAGTCCGGGGAAATATGTTTTCGTCGCGGAATGTAAAACTCCGGTTTCCGGGGTGCCAGAGTCATTCATGGGAGGTAGAGTCCCTGCAGGATAAGCAGGCAGGGATGAGCCGATGGCAAAGGGCACCACCTCGACGCCGCATGATGCGGTGTTTAAACAGTTTCTCACTCAGGCCGACATCGCCCGTGATTTCCTGGCGATCCATCTACCGCCTGCGCTGCGTCAGCGCTGCGACCTCGATACCTTACAGCTGGAGTCGGCAAGCTTTATCGAGGAGAGCCTGCGGGCCTGGTACTCCGATGTGCTGTGGTCACTCAAAACCGCGTCTGGCGAGGGCTACATTTATGTGGTTATCGAACATCAGAGCTCTCCGGATGCGCAGATGGCCTTCCGCCTGATGCGCTACGCCATCGCCGCGATGCAGCGCCATCTGGATAGCGGTCATACCAGACTGCCGCTGGTGGTGCCGATGCTGTTCTATCACGGAGCGACCACGCCATACCCGTGGTCGCTCAACTGGCTGGACTGCTTTGCCGATCCACCGCTGGCGAGGGAGCTTTATGCCTCGCCCTTTCCGCTGGTGGATATCACGGTGATCCCCGACGATGAGATCGTTCGTCACCGGCGCGTGGCATTACTCGAGCTGATACAGAAGCATATTCGCCAGCGCGATTTAATGGGTATTGTTGAGCAGCTGACGACGATTTTACTTAGCGGTGACGCTAATGACAGGCAGATAAAAACGCTGTTTAATTATCTACTGCACACTGGCAACGCGCGCCGCTTTGGCCGGTTTATCCAGGAAGTGGCGCAACGGGTTCCTCAGCACAGGGAGAGATTGATGACCATCGCCGAACGATTACAGGAAGTGTGGCGCAGAAAAGGCAAGCGTGAAGGACAGCATGCCGAGGCGCTGCGCATTGCCCAGAGGATGCTGGCCGACGGCATTGCCCGCGAGACGGTGGTGAAAATCACCGGCCTGACCGCCGATGAGGTCGCCGCGCTGGCGCATTGATAACGCCGGGGCGGCATGACGGTCGCCCCGGTTAGCCACCGTTATGGAATATTCCGGATATACCTAACTTTACCCGCATCGCCAGCCATCTCGACTACCCTTAATATCCTTAACGGCATTTTTGACTGCCTTTATAGCGATAACAAGGAGACATGCGATATGGCCTATCAGACGGTGAATCCTGCGAACAATCAGCTTATTAAAACGTACCCGGCGCACAGCGATGCGGACGTGGAGGCGGCGCTGCGGCAGGCGGATGCGCTCTATCATTCTGCCTGGGCGAAAGGGGATATCGAACCGCGCCTGGCGGTGCTGCATAAGCTGGCGGATCTGATCGACAGCCGGGTGGAAGATCTGGCGAAAATCGCCAGCCAGGAGATGGGGAAACTCATTAAGCAGAGCCGCGGCGAAGTGAAACTGTGCGCGCAAATCGCCCGCTATTACGCCGATAACGCCAAATCGTTCCTGGCGCCGGTGAAGTATCCCTCCGAACTGGGTGAAGCCTGGGTTGAGCACCACCCCATCGGCGTCTTACTGGCGGTAGAGCCGTGGAACTTCCCCTATTACCAGCTGATGCGCGTCCTGGCGCCAAACCTGGCGGCCGGGAACCCGGTTATCGCCAAACACGCCAGCATCGTGCCGCACTGCGCGGAGACCTTTGCTCATCTGGTGCGCGAGGCCGGCGCACCGGAAGGGGCGTGGACCAATCTGTTTATCTCTCAGGATCAGGTGGCGAAGATTATCGCCGACGACCGTGTGCAGGGGGCGGCGCTGACCGGGTCGGAAAAAGCCGGCAGCGTGGTGGCGGCGCAGGCGGCGAAGCATATTAAGAAATCGACCCTGGAACTGGGCGGCAACGATGTGTTTGTGGTGCTCGATGATGCTGAGCTCGAGCGCGCGGTGAAAATCGGCGTCCAGGCGCGGCTGAATAACGCCGGCCAGGTGTGTACTGCCGCCAAGCGGTTTATCCTGCATGAGAACATCGCTGAGTCGTTTCTGACGAAATTTAGCGAGGCGTTTCGCCAGGTAAAAATAGGCGATCCGCTGGATGAAAGCACCACGCTGGGGCCGCTCTCCTCTAAAGATGCGCTGGAAACCTTGAGCAAGCAGGTGGACGAGGCGGTCAAAAACGGCGCCACGCTGCATCTGGGCGGCAAAGCGGTGGCGCGGGAAGGCAACTTCTTTGAACCCACTATCCTGACCGGTATCACCCGTGACAACCCGGCGTACTTCGAAGAGTTCTTTGGCCCGGTGGCGCAGATCTACGTGGTGAAAAACGATGAGGAGGCGATTGCGCTTGCCAATGATTCTCACTATGGCCTGGGCGGCGCGGTGTTCAGTCAGGACATCGAACGCGCCAAACGGATGGCATCCGCCATTGAAACCGGGATGGTCTATATCAACTGGCTGACCGATACCGCGCCCGAACTGCCGTTTGGCGGCGTGAAGCGTTCCGGTTATGGCCGGGAGCTCTCCGATCTCGGGATCAAAGAGTTCGTGAACCAGAAGCTGGTGGTGGTGCGCCGCTAGGCCGGTCATAAAAAAACCTGCCATCCGGCAGGTTTTTTTATAATAGATTTATTGCACTTCGACTTTATCCCAGCCGCTTTTGAACATACAGCTGTCGACTAAGGTCTCCCGCTGATATTCATTCGCGTCTTCTACTGTATAACTTGTTTCAACATCCTGTTTCTTTTGTTTTTTGTCCGTTTTTTCTGAACTGGACCCGGTCACCACGTTATCCGGCGGGAGATCGACCAGGGCCTGCGCTTCACATTCGGTGAGCTTTTTATGCATCTCGGCATCGCTTAAACCCGGCTTCACCCAGGTATACTGAGTGCAGCCGGTCAGCAGCAACGCCAGGCTCAGCGCAGAGAGCGCGGCGAGACGTGATTTCATCAGAAGGTAACCCCGCCGCCTACGTAGGCGCCGTCAATCAGGGTGTGGTTTGGGCGGCCCTCTTTGCCGTCAACGCTCACGTGACGGTAACCCACCTTCAGGGTCAATGGACCAACCGGGGACCAGCTCACGCCGCCGTTCGCTTCAACATAGTTTTTCACGCTGTTGTTCAGGCCGTCGGGCGCGACATACCCTTCGCCAAATACGTGGATGCTGTCGGTCAGGGCCACGTTCACCCCGCCGCCGACCGGAAACGCGACGCCGTTATCGCCTTTTTTCGGTCCCAGATAGATAGCTTTCGCGCCAGCGTTGAGCATCACCGGGCCCACTTCCAGATTGTAACCCGCGCCAACGCCGCCGGTCTGGCTACCGTCATCGGTATTCTTCAGCCAGTGGCTTTCGGCATACAGGCCGGAAGAGGATTTACCCATTTCCATATTCAGGTTGGTAAAATTCTTACCTTGTTCAACGGTAAACCCCATTGCCATGGCGGAACCAGAGACCGCGGTCAGGGCAGCAACAATAAGGATGTTAAGCTTTTTCATGGTTTGCTCCTCGTCATTAAATTTGTCTGAGGGCACCTTAACAATCGATGTTTACCTCTGCAAATGTGACTTACGTCGATTTTTTATGCTGGTTTTGTCAGCGGTGTGTTTTGATAATGTTGTAAAGACGTTGGGTTACGGCGAGGTCAATCATGAAATTTGGTCTGTTTAGCAGAGGTTTAATGGGTGAGCTAAACAGAAACTGAACAGGGCGGGCATTAATTATTAAGGATCCTATTCATTTAGTTTCTTATTATTTCCAAAAGTGTTTCTACTGTTACTTATAAAAACGTTGATTTACATTTTTCGACGCGATGACGACGTTTTGTTCCTGTCTTTGACGATGTGCGGTGAGAGAAGGGGGCCTGCGCCTTAGCGCGCAGGCGGGCAGGTTAGCGTCGTAACCCGGCAAACGCCGCGCGAATTTCCTCTTCCGGCAACTGAATGCCGATAAACACCAGCGTGCTGTGCGGCGTTTCATCGCCCCACGGGCGATCCCAGTCGGCACTGTAGAGGCGCTGCACGCCCTGGAACAGCAGCCGATTCGGCTCGCCGTCGATCCACAGCATCCCTTTATAGCGCATCAATTGATCGGCGAAGGAGAGCAGCAGGTTTTCCATTACCCGTGATACCTCGCTGATATCCACCGGGTAATCCATCTCAACCACGATTGATGACACGTCGTTTTGCTTCTCGGCCATAAAGTGGAAACGCGGTGTGCTGTTAACGACCTTCTCTTCCAGCATAAAGCCGCTGGTGTTAAACAGCTGGCTTAGATCGATATCGCCATGAATGACGGTATAAATCGGCGCCCGGGCATTGATGCGCGCCAGGCGTTCGCGCAGCTTTTCGGTATCGCCGGCTACATCAGTTTTGGTCAGCAAAATGCGGTCCGCGTAGCCCACCTGCGACTGGGCGATGGTGAACTGATCCATCTGCTGGTCGGCATGGACCGCATCCACCAGGGCGATCACGCCATCCAGCAGATAGCGCTCGCAAAGCACCTCATGGGAGAAAAAGGTTTGGATAATCGGCCCCGGGTCGGCCATGCCGGTGCACTCAATCACCAGCCGGTCAAACTCGATTTCGCCGCGATCGCGGCTGTCGAGGAGATCGAGCAGGGCGTCTTCCAGTTCGTTGGAGCGCGTACAGCAGATGCAGCCGTTGGTCAGGGTTTTGATCTGCGTGGCGCGGTCGCCGATCAGCTGATCGTCAACGGAGACTTCGCCAAATTCATTTTCAATCACGGCGATTTTGAAACCGTGCTGCTCATTCAGGATATGGCGCAGGAGGGTGGTTTTTCCTGCGCCGAGAAAACCGGTGAGTAGGGTGACTGCAATCGGTGCCATTATTGCCTCCATTAACAGCAGCGTACGCCGCCTTTGCCGTCGCCGCCGTAGCGGGCCTGCTGGCGTTCGCGGAAGAATTCTTCATAAGTCATGTACGGCTGATCCGGATGGTTGGTTTGCATATGGGTGACGTAGTTGTCGTAATCCGGAATGCCAATCAGCATTTTTGCCGCCTGACCGAGATATTTTTTTGCCTGACCTAAGTTACCAAACATTGTAAGTTCCAGATAACGAATAAAGCCGGATGGCGACTCGCGCCTTATCCGGCCTACGTTAATACGCTTGTTTGTAGGCCGGATAAACGTAGCGCTATCCGGCATCAGGGTTAATGATGTGACGAGGTCTTCACACCGCCTTCCGGTACCGGCACGTACGGGGTCTCTTTGTCGGTGCGCACCTTATTGTTGCGCACGTTGAGCCAGGTTTTGATGCCGTAGAAGATGATGCTGTACACCACCACCAGGAACAGAATACTCAGCCCGGCGTTGGTGTAGTTGTTGACCACGATATGATTCATGTTGGCAATCTGCTGCGCGGTCAGCTCGCCGCCGGCGGCGATCTTCTCTTTATACTGCTGAGCCATAAAGAAGAAGCCTTCCATCTGCGGGTTGGTGCTGAACAGCTTCAGGCCCAGCGCCCAGGTGGTGCACAGCAGCAGCCACGCAGCCGGGATCACGGTGACCCAAATATATTTGGTGCGCTGCATTTTGACCAGCACCACGGTGCCAAGCACCAGCGCCACGGCGGCCAGCATCTGGTTAGAGATACCGAACAGCGGCCACAAGCTCTTCACGCCGCCCAGCGGGTCGACCACGCCCTGATACAGCAGGTAGCCCCACAGCCCGACGCAGCCGGCGGTACCGATAATCCCGGCGACCAGCGAGTCGGTTTTTTTCAGGAACGGCACGAAGTTACCCAGCAGATCCTGCAGCATAAAGCGGCCTGCGCGGGTACCGGCATCCAGCGCGGTGAGGATAAACAGCGCTTCAAACAGGATACCAAAGTGGTACCAGAAGCCCATATCCGCCATCGGGATGATTTTATGGAACACGTGGGCGATACCGACGGCCAGCGTCGGCGCGCCGCCGGCGCGGTTCAGTACCGAAGGTTCGCCGATATCTTTCGCCGTCTGCAGGATCTGCTCAGGTGAAATCACGAAGCCCCAGGAGCTGACGGTCGCCGCCGCGTGGACGGTCACTTCTTTCAGCTGCGCGGCGATCATCGCCGCGTTTTCACCGCCCATTTCGTGCAGGTTCGGCATGACGATGCCCAGGCCCGCCGGCGGGGTGTTCATCGCGAAGTAGAGACCCGGTTCGATAATCGAGGCCGCGACCAGCGCCATGATGGCCACGAAAGATTCCATTAGCATCGCGCCATAGCCGATAAAGCGGGCATCGGTTTCGTTGGCCAGCAGCTTCGGCGTGGTGCCGGAGGCGATCAGCGCGTGGAAGCCGGAGACCGCGCCGCAGGCGATAGTGATAAACAGGAACGGGAACAGGGCGCCTTTCCACAGCGGGCCGGTGCCATCAATGTACTGGGTCACTGCCGGCATTTTCAGGTCCGGGTTGAGGATAACGATCCCCAGCGCCAGGCCGACGATAACGCCGATTTTCAGGAAAGTAGCCAGATAGTCACGCGGCGCCAGAATCAGCCATACCGGCAGCAGGGCGGAGATAAACGCGTAGCCAATCAGGGTAAAGGTGATGGTGGTGTCTTTAAAGGTCAGCGCCGGGCCCCAGTAGGGGTCGTGAGCAATAATGCCGCCGAACCAGATGGAGGCCACCAGCAGCACGATACCGATAACCGACACTTCACCCACGCGGCCCGGGCGCAGGAAGCGCATGTAGATACCCATGAACAGGGCGATAGGCACCGTCGAGCAGACGGTAAAGACGCCCCACGGGCTCTCCGCCAGCGCTTTCACTACGATCAGCGCCAGTACCGCGAGGATGATGATCATAATCAGGAAGCAGCCAAACAGGGCGATAGAGCCCGGAACCGGCCCCATCTCCTGCTTGATCATCTCGCCCAGCGAGGCGCCGTTACGCCGCGAGGAGATAAACAGCACCATAAAGTCCTGTACTGCCCCCGCCAGCACCACGCCGGCCAGCAGCCAGAGGGTGCCAGGCAGATAGCCCATCTGCGCGGCAAGCACCGGGCCCACCAGCGGGCCGGCGCCGGCAATGGCGGCGAAGTGGTGGCCAAACAGCACGTAGCGGTTGGTCGGCACATAGTTCAGGCCATCGTTATTAATGACCGCCGGCGTCGAGCGCGTCGGGTCAAGCTTCATCACCTTCTGCGCGATATACAGGCTGTAATACCGGTAGGCGACGAGGTACACGGAAACCGACGCCACGACGATCCACAGGGCACTGACGTGCTCACCGCGGCGCAGGGCGACGACTGAGAGGCAAAATGCCCCGATGATTCCGAGAATCACCCAGGGTATGTGCTTGAGTAGTTTTTTGGTATCCATAGTAAAACCTGGCGTTAATTAGATGAATAATTGGCCGAAGCCGTCTGGTTTTAAGTAAGGGTTAATGGAGGTATTGATTAGCTAGGCTGGCTTCGATCTTGCCAGAACGACGCGCGCGTAAAGTTGGGTAAATCGGTGAGTGGTTGTATAGGGGGTTAAGCGGTTACTGGAGGGGGTAAGCGGTTGGCTACGAAGTGAACAGGGCTGGATTATGTGATTGTGATCACAGGAGATTGTGGCCTGCGACTCTGTTGGTTAACGCTCCTCCCCAACCGGGGAGGAGCAGGCGAGGCCATTACACCGCGACTTCCATGTCCATCATCACCGGGTGGAAACGGCGTTTAAAGTAAATCAGGCCATGGCCTTGCGGGCTCAGGGTAATATTGCGGATCTCCACCAGATATACCAGGTGGGTACCGATGGTTTGCACCTGGCTAATCTCGCCTTCGAGACTGGCCAGCGAGCCCTTCAGCACCGGCTGCCCGAGCGCGCCGTGCTGCCAGCCGCTGAGGGCAAACCGCTCTTCCATCGTCACCCCGGTCATCCCGGCGAAATGACGGGCCATGATTTCCTGTTCGTGGTTCAGCACGTTGATGCACAACTTGCCGTTGCCCTGAAACACCGGGTTCATCGCGCTGTTTGCGTTGATACACACCATCACCGATGGCGGCGTATCCGTCACCGAGCACACCGCCGTGGCGGTAATCCCGCAGCGGCCGGCTTCGCCTGCGGTAGTGACCACATTCACCGCCGCCGACAGGCTGGCCATGGCATCGCGAAAACGCAGGCGTTGTTCATCTAATTGCATTATGACCTCCCGCTGCGAATTACTTCAGCAGCTTATCCAACATGTTGATATCAGCGTTATTGTGCAGATGCGGCACCGTCCAGCCGTTCTGGTCGTACTCGGAAAGGCAGCGGTCGACCATCGCCATCATCTTGTCCATATTGCCGGAGCTCTGCGCCTGGCGCAGACACTGCAGGCGAATCTCATCCTGGCTACCGGAGTAGTTGATTTCATACAGCTCGTGGCGGCCGCCGAATTCGCTGCCGATGGCGTCCCACATCAGTTTGAGGATCTTGATGCGTTCAACGTGATCCATACCGTTGGAGCCGCGCACGTACTTCGCCAGATACTGGTCGATCTGCGGGTTGTTCAGATCGCGGGCGCTGGACGGCAGATAAATCAGGCCGCTGGTGACGTTGCGCTCGATGATGTTTTTGATCTTGGCGTAGGCCATCGGGGCCATCACGCGATAGGTCTGCAGCGCGGCGTGATCCGGCAGCCATGCGCCGTTGACCCACGGCGTCGCTTCCGAGCACATGGAATCGCTTAACGCCCAGAACATGTTGCGCCACGCCACAACTTCGCCAAGGTCGGCCTGCACACCGCGGAATTCGAGGGTACCGGTACATTCCAGAGAACGCTTCAGCAGGGCGGTGATAAAGTCCAGTTTCACCGCCAGGCGCACGCAGGCCTGCAGCGGATACATGCGGGCGAAACCGCCCTCCATGGTCCAGCGACGGCAGCGGTCAAAGTCGCGGTAAATCAGCACATTCTCCCAGGGGATCAGCACTTTATCCATGACCAAAATCGCGTCGTTCTCGTCGAAACGGCTGGAGAGCGGATAGTCGTACGGGGACCCGGTCGCGCCGGCGACCATCTCATAGGAGGCGCGGGAGATAAGTTTCACCCCTTCGGCATCCATCGGCGCGACGAACATCAGGGCGAAGTCCGGGTTCTCGCCCATCACCTGTGCGGAGCCGAAGCCGATCATGTTGTAGTGGGTCAGCGCCGAGTTGGTGGCGACTACTTTCGCGCCGCTGACGATGATCCCGGCATCGGTCTCTTTTTCCAGCTTGATGTAAACATCCTTCACTTCATCAGCCGGCTTGTGGCGGTCAATCGGTGGATTGACGATCGCATGGTTAAAGTACAGGCCGGTTTCCTGAATGCGGGTGTACCAGTTGCGGGCGTTCTGCTCGAACTGGCCGTAAAACGCCGGGTTGGCGCCCAGCGCGCAGCCGAAGGCGGCTTTATAGTCCGGGGTGCGGCCCATCCAGCCGTAGCTTAAGCGCGACCATTCGGCGATGGCGTCGCGCTGCTGGCGCAGATCGTCGGCGCTTTTCGCCACGCGGAAGAATTTATGGGTGTAGCCGCCGCTGCCGGTATCGGTGCCCCAGCACAGGGAATCCTGCATCTCCGGTTTGTGCAGCGCATCGTACAGTTGCGCGACAGAAGCCGCGGCGTTACGGAAAGCCGGGTGGGTGGTGACATCCTTCACGCGCTCGCCGTAGATATAAATTTCGCGGCCATCCTGCAGGCTTTTTAAATATTCTTCGCCAGTTAACGGGCGTTTCGCGTCGGCGCGGAAATCTTCAGGTTTCATAGGGGCCTCTTCAGTATTTATCGGAAAATAATGTTAAATATATGTTTTGTTTTTGTTGTTTAATTGAAGCGGTTATTGCGCTTGTCGTGAAGGGACGTTTGCGACAACGACGGGTACTTTTCAGGCGGGAGTGAATTTTGTGATCTCTGCAGCTTTTGCCGGCTGGCGCGGCGCTGACCCGACCTGTGGGCCATCGTCCGGCAGGCGCAGCGCCAGCGGGAACTTACGATACCGGTACTTTTTGCGCCCGGTAGCTGCTGGGCGAGCAGCCGACCTGGCGGCTAAAAAAGCGCGCAAAATAAGCGGGATCTTTAAACCCCAGCTGCCAGGCTATCTCATTAACCGCGCTATCGGAAAACAACAGCAGCCGCTTCGCCTCGCGTAGCTGGCGGTCGAATATCAGCCGCTTCGGCGAACGGTTGGCAAAGCGGCGACAGATATCGGTCAGCCGCGATTCGGTCAGGTGTAGCTCCCTGGCGTAATCCGGTACCGTCCAGTGCTGATGGTAGTGGCTGTCGATCATCTGGTTAAAGCGCTGGAATAGCTTCAGCTCGCCGCGCATGCCGCTGGCAGCGTGATCGTCGAGCTTTGCGTTACGCAATAGCAGGGTAAAGACCGCCTGCGCCAGCAGCGCCAGGGTATGCTCGCGCCCCGGCAACTGGGCGGTAGATTCCCGGCGAATCAGCTGCCAGTAGTGCGCCAGCGCCGCCAGCTCGTCGGGTTTATCCGCCAGCGACAGGCAGATCCCCGGCAGGCCGAAGGTCTCCCGCGTGCCGGGATAAAGCACCTCCAGCAGCGGCCAGATGAGTTCTTCGTGCACCGTCAACACGTGACCATCGCTATCGGACTCGGTAATAAAGGCGTGCGGCACCGAAGGCGGCGTTATCACAAACAGCGGCGCCTGCACCGAGTAGCGATGGTCATCAAGCTGCAGCTCAATCTGCCCGGTATCAAGAAAGTGCATCTGAAAATAGCGGTCGTGGCGATGCGCCTGCATGTCGCGGCCAAAAAAGGCCGCCATACGGGCAAACGACTGATAGTGCACCTCTTCGGTACCCAGGCTCTCGTCGTAATCTTTATTGATGTCGATGTTGGCGATGGAATGCTGACACATACCCGCTCCTTAGTGGCCTTTTTGCGCCGCTAAGCCCGGCGCGGCGGCGGCGTCCTCACGCTGGCTCATTGGAATGCGGGTGAGCACCAGCGCGCCGACGATCAGCAGCCCGGCGACAAACCACAGCCCGGAGCTAAAGCTGCCGGTGGTATCGCGCAAAATGCCGATCAACAGCGGGCTGACGGCAGAGCCGACGTTGCCGATGGCGTTGATCACCGCCAGCGCCACCGCGCGCGACTGCAGGCTGATCACCCGATCCGGGGTGGTCCAGAAAATGGCCATCGCGGTAAAGGATCCCACCGAAGCCATAATAATGCCGATCAGCTGGATCAGGCTGTGGTGCGTTGCCGAAGCCAGCAGCCAACCCGCCGCGGCGAACAGGTAGGGCAGGATGGTATGCATCTTGCGCTCTTTGCGCCGGTCGGAGCGGCGACTCCACCAGATCATGCCGAAAATGGTGCAGAACTGCGGGATCGCCGCCAGCAGGCCAATCATGATGTTGCTACTGCCGGTGTTGAAGCTCTGCAGGATCTGCGGCGTCCAGATATTAATGGCGCTGAGGGTATTGGTCAGGCAGAAGTAGGCCAGGGTATACATCAGCACCGCTGGCGTCAGGACTTCGCGCAGCGTGGAACGCGGCGAAGCCGGGACGATCGCCGCATGTTCCCGTTCGCGATCGATCATCGCCTTCAGCGCCTGTTTCTCTTCGTTATCCAGCCAGTTGGCTTTATCCGGCGTGTCGTTGAGGAAGAACCAGGTGACGACGCCAAGCACCACCGATGGCAGGCCTTCCAGCAGAAACAGCCACTGCCAGCCCTTCAGGTTCCACAGGCCGTCGAGCGCCAGAATATAGCCGGAAAGTATCGAGCCGAGCATCATGGTCACCGGCATGGCGATCATAAACAGGGCGTTGGCGCGGGCGCGATGGTAGGCCGGGAACCACCAGGTCAGATAGACGAGGATCCCTGGTAGGAAACCAGCCTCGGCGATGCCGACCAGCATGCGCAGGATGTACAGCGTATGCGGGCTGGTGGCGAACATGGTACAGGTCGAGGCGATCCCCCAGACCACCATGATCCCGGCGATCCAACGGCGCGCGCCAACTTTCGCCAGCATGATATTGCTGGGGATCCCGCACAGCACGTAGGTGACGTAGAACAGCGTCGCCGCCAGGCCGAACATGGTGGAGGTCAGGCCGAGGTCTTTGCCCATCGTCAGGCCGGCGAAGCCGATATTAATGCGGTCCAAAAATGAGAAAACAAAGAGAACGAACAGGAAGGTGATCAGGCGGCGGAACAGCTTTTTGATCACCCGGTTTTCTACTTCAACGGATTTATTATCATTGTGTTGCAGGGTAGAGGTAGTCATGTTGCGCTCCACATTATCCGTTCAATAGACGGATTTATTGTTATCGGTTGTGGTCGTTGCGGTGTGGGTAAACCGGGCCGCCAGCGCTTCTGCGCCGCGGGCCAGCAGGGTGGTATCGACGCCGACGGCGACGAACAGCGCGCCCAGTTCGAGATAGCGCTTCGCCAGCTGTTCATTGGCCATCAGGATCCCCGGCGCTTTACCGGCCTGACGGATTTGCTGGATGGCATCTTCAATGGCGGCCTGTACTTCCGGGTGCTGCGGATTGCCGCCGTGACCCATATCGGCGCTGAGGTCCGCCGGGCCGATAAACACCCCGTCCACCCCGTCGACATCGAGGATCTGCGGCAGATTTTTCAGCGCTTCACGGGTCTCAATCTGTACCAGGACGCACATGGCGTCGTTGGCCTGGTGGAGATAATCCGGCACGCGGTTCCAGCGCGAGGCGCGGGCCAGCGCGCTGCCGACGCCGCGCATGCCGGCGGGCGGGTAGCGAGTGGCTCTGACCGCCAGCCGCGCTTCGTCGGCGTTCTGCACCATCGGCACCAGCAGGGTTTGCGCGCCGATATCCAATAGCTGTTTGATCTGCACCGGGTCGTTCCACGATGGGCGGACCACCGGCTGGCTAGGGTAGGGCGCGATGGCCTGAAGCTGGGTTAGCACCGTTTGTACATTGTTGGGCGCGTGTTCGCCGTCGATCAGCAGCCAGTCGAAGCCGGCGCCGGCCAGCAGTTCGGCGCTGTAGCTACTGCACAGCCCAAGCCACAGGCCGATTTGCGGACGCCCGGCCTTGAGCGCCGCTTTAAAAGCGTTGTTCATGTTGCTCTCCTCAGACAAAGCGGCAGCTGATGGCGCCCATGTTGCCGTAGTCGACATGGAAGGTATCGCCCTTGCGTGCCGGTACCGGACGGGTAAAGGAGCCGCCGAGAATAATCTGCCCGGCTTCGAGCTGAACATCGTACGGCGCCAGCTTGTTGGCCAGCCAGGCCACGCCGTTGGCCGGGTGATTGAGCACCCCGGCGGCGACGCCGGTCTCCTCAATCACGCCGTTGCGGTACAGCAGGGCGGAGATCCAGCGCAGATCCAGCTCGTCGGGTTTAATCGGGCGGCCGCCGAGGATCACCCCGGCGTTGGCGGCGTTATCGGAAATGGTGTCGAACACTTTGCGCGGGCGCTGGGTTTCCGGATCGATGTTGTGGCAGCGGGCGTCAATAAGCTCCAGCGCCGGAATAACGAAGTCGGTGGCGTTGTAGACATCAAACAGCGTGCAGTTCGGGCCGCGCAGCGGTTTGGCCAGCACGAAGGCCAGCTCGACTTCGATACGCGGAACGATAAAGCGGTCGGTGGGGATATCGCTGCCGTCGTGGAAGAACATATCGTCAAGCAGCGCGCCGTAGTCCGGCTCGCTGATCTGCGAGCTGGCCTGCATGGCTTTTGAGGTCAGACCGATCTTGTGGCCTTTGAGTACGCGGCCTTCGGCGATCTTCATCTCGACCCACTCGCGCTGGACGGCGTAAGCGTCCTCAATGGTGATCGACGGATAATCCAGCGAGATCGCGCGGATCTGTTCACGCTGTTTTTCGGCCTGATTCAGCCGCTGGGCAATCAGGGTTCGGGTCTGTTTATCGAGCATAGTGATTCCTGTGGCATTGTATTGCCGGATGGCGCTTCGCTTATCCGGCCTACAAATTCATGGCCGTTGTAGGCCCGGTAAGCGCAGCGCCACCGGGCAATTTGCACATTATTTAAATAACGCGTGCACGTTGTTCTGTTTGTAGTTCAGCGTCGGGTCGAGCTCTTCCATGGCGAACGACAGCGCCAGGTAGCGACTCTCCATCAGCGCGGCAAAGTGGGATTTGATCAGCGCGAACAGCATATCTCCCACGTCCTGACGGCTCTCCAGGCTACGCCCGGAGCCGATCTTCAGCGTCATATGGACAAAGGCGTAATCCTGCTTACCGTCGGCCATCTGCCAGGTATCGAGCCAGTGGGCGCGGCTGCGGATCCCGCCGATCGGAAAGATGCCGGTGGCGGCCAGCGCCTCGTTGACTTTGGCGAACAGCCCGGGCAGATCGGCCTGCTCGCGGATGTTGTCGGTACATTCGGCGATAAAATGCGGCATGGGGCCCCCTTACGCCTGCGCCGGCAGCGGGAACACGGCGTTAACCTGGCCGGTGCCGGAGCTGGCGAACAGCTCGGTGATAAACTCCACCTTGCCGTCATATTTATCCCAGCCCAGCAGGCCGAGCAGCATCACCGTGTCGTGCATGTTGCCTTCGCCGTAGCAGTAGTCGGCGTACTCCGGCAGCATGGTGCAGAACTCTTTAAATTTGCCCTCGCGCCACAGCTTCACCACCCGCTCATCCATCTGATGATCGAACTCGCGGGTGTAGCTGTTCATCCCCTCTTCGGCGCGTTGATCGTCGATAAAGCGGTGCGACAGCGAGCCGCTGGCCAGCACCGCCACGGTGCCGTCATATTTCTCAATGGCTTTGAGGATCGCTTCGCCCAGCCTGCGGCTGTCGGCAAAGTCGTGAACGGTACAGAAGGCGGAAATAGACACCACTTTGAAATGCTTATCGCTGTTCATGTAGCGCATCGGCACCAGGGTGCCGTACTCCAGCTTCAGGCTCGGAATATTGTGCGCTTTGGCGCGTACCCCGAGCTTCACCGCCTCGTCGGCGATGAGCTGGCCCAGCTCCGGGTTGCCGTCGTAGTCGTAGGTCATGTCGCGAATAAAATGCGGCAGTTCGTTACTGGTGTAGACGCCCTGGAAATGGTCGGCGCAGTTGATGTGGTAGGCGCTGTTGACCAGCCAGTGGGTGTCGAACACGATGATGGTATCGACGCCCATTTCGCGGCAGCGCTTGCCAATTTCTTTATGTCCGTCGATCGCGCCCTGGCGGCAGCCGTGGTTTTTCCCCGGCAGCTCAGACAGATACATCGACGGCACGTGAGTGATTTTTGCTGCTAACGCTAACTTACCCATATCAGACTCCCCATTTCGGGATCGGATGGTCGCCCATCGAGATGCAGACGTTTTTCATTTCGGCGAACACTTCAAAGCTGTACTCGCCGCCTTCGCGGCCGGTGCCGGAGGCCTTCACGCCGCCGAACGGCTGACGCAGGTCGCGCACGTTCTGGGTGTTGACGAACACCATCCCGGCTTCAATACCGCGCGCCAGACGCAGCACTTTGCTGACGTCCTGGGTCCAGATATACGACGCCAGGCCGTATTCCACATCGTTAGCCAGGCGCAGCCCTTCCGCTTCGTCTTTGAACGGCAGCAGGCAGGCGACCGGGCCAAAAATCTCTTCCTGGGCGACGCGCATGCGGTTGTCGACATCCGCCAGTACCGTCGGGCGCAGGAAGTTGCCGGCTTTCAGATGCGCCGGCAGGTCGGACGGCTTATCCGCGCCGCCGGCCAGCAGGGTGGCGCCCTCTTCGATGCCGAGGCGAATGTAGCCGGACACTTTCTCCCAGTGCTGCTTGCTAATCAGCGCGCCGACCTGGGTATTCGGATCGGTCGGATCGCCCACGCGCAGGCGGTTGGCGCGCTCGGCGAAGCGCTTGACGAACTCCGGATAAATACTCTGCTGAATGAAAATGCGCGAACCGGCGGTGCAGCGTTCGCCGTTGATCGAGAAGATGGTGAACAGCGCGGCGTCGAGCGCGCGCTCAATATCGGCGTCTTCAAAAATCAGTACCGGCGATTTTCCGCCCAGCTCCATGGAGTACTTTTTCAGGCCGGCGTTTTTCATGATGTTGCGGCCGGTGGCGGTGCCGCCGGTGAAGGAGACGGCGCGCACATCATGATGGCGCACCAGCGCGTCGCCGGCGGTGGCGCCATAGCCCTGCACCACGTTGAGCACGCCAGCCGGGATCCCGGCTTCCAGCGCCAGCTCGCCCAGACGATCGGCGGTCAGCGGCGACAGCTCGGACATTTTCAGCACTGCGGTATTGCCTAAGGCCAGGCACGGCGCCACCTTCCAGGTGGCGGTCATAAACGGCACGTTCCACGGCGACACCAGCGCGCAGACGCCCACCGGCTGCACCAGGGTGTAGTTCAGCATCTTGTCGTCGACGGGGTAGGTTTTGCCGTTCATCTGCTGGCACACTTCGGCGAAAAATTCGAAGTTATGTGACGCCCGCGGGATCAGCACGTTTTTGGTCTGGTGGATCGGCAGGCCGGTATCGGCAGTTTCCATCGCCGCGATCTCCGGGACGTTCTGATCGATCAGATCCCCCAGGCGGCGCATCAGGCGCGCGCGCTCTTTCATCGGCAGGTTAGCCCACTTCGGGAAGGCCGCTTTTGCCGCCGCTACCGCCTGGTTGATTTCGGCTTCGCCGCCGGAGGCGACTTCAGCCAGTACCTCACCGGTGGCCGGGTTGGTGGTATGAAAATAGTCTGCGCCGGCAACGTTTTTACCGTTGATCCAATGGTTAATTTTTTTCATGACAGTGTCTCCTCATACGCTTGCTGGCTGATGATATGGTTGACCAGGCGGCCCACGCCCTCGACTTCAACGATCACCTCGTCGCCCGGCACCACGTCGGACAGCCCCTTCGGCGTGCCGGTGGCGATCATGTCGCCCGGTTGCAGGGTCATAAATTCGCTTAAGTAAGCGATGAGAAACGGGATGCTGAAGATCAGATCGGCGGTGGTGCCCTGCTGGCGCAGCTCGCCGTTGACCCAGGTGCGCAGCGCCAGATTATGCGGATCCGGGATCGCCTCTTTGCCGACGATCCACGGGCCGATCGGCGTCAGGGTGTCGCGGCTTTTCACCCGCAGGTTCGGCCGATAGTAGTTTTCCAGATAGTCGCGGATCGCGTAGTCGTTGCACACGGTATAGCCGGCGACATAGTCCATGGCCTCGGCTTCGCTGACGCGGCGCGCGGTTTTACCGATCACCACCACCAGCTCGGCTTCGTAGTGCATGTATTCGACGTTATCCGGGCGTACCGACTGCTGCTGGTGGCCAGTAAAGGTGTTTGGTGCTTTGATGAACACCAACGGCTCGGTTGGCGGCTTAAACTCCAGCTCGCTGGCGTGGTCGGCGTAGTTCAGCCCCAGCGCGAACAGCGTGCCGTCGGCGGGCGGCAGCCAACGGAATTCACCTTCTTTTAATACCGTGCCATCGTCCAGGCGCACCTGGTCGCGTTCATCGACCAGCACGTCGCGTACCTGTCCCTGCCATTCAATGCGTGCCTGTTTCATGCCAGCTCTCCTTCTGCGACAACCGGGTTTTCCAGCGTCGGGAAACCGTCGGCGAGGATACGTACCCGGTCGCCGGGGCGCAGCGTGACGCGGGAGTGGGGCGTACCGATGAGGATCGCGTCGCCGGGATTGAGGGTGGCGAACTCGCTCAAGGCGCTCAGCAGCTGCGCGGCGTTACGCTGTAGATCGCCGGTATGCCAGCTGTCCGCTTCGCGGCCGTTGATTTCGGTGATGATGGTCAGGTTATCGACGTTGCGCACCGGCGACAGCGCGCCGAGGGGGCAGAAGCCATCGCGGCACTTGGCCTTGATCGCCGGGCGATAAAAACTCTCTTCCGGCAGGCTGACGTCGTTAGCCAGCGCGTAGCCGGCGATATAGTTCGCCGCCTCTTCTTCCGCCACCTTGCGCGCGGTTTTGCCGACAATCAGCGCCACGGTGGCGCCGCTTTGCACGGTTTCACCCGGCGGATAGGGGATCGCCTCGCCATCGCCAATCACGGTATTGCGCGGCTTGATAAACCAGACCGCGGTTTTCGGCGGCGTCTTGTAGGGGGCCTGTTGAAACGCCTCGCGCCAGGCGTCGAGCTGGCTGCGATGATTGAGCGCAACGGCGAAGATGGTACCTTTCATTCACCACTCCTCTGGGACTGATTTCGGTTCAAAGGGATTTCGTTAATATATTAATGATCATCTTTTATGCTTTGCGCTGAGGTTTAGCAACTGGAAGTGAATGTTTTGTGATCTGATTAACACAATATTTACACATCAGTAACTTATTTATTATTAATCAATGAGTTGAATATTTTTCACGGAAAGACTGGTACTTTTCAGGTGCAGAAACCGGTTGTACATGGCAGGATTAACGCTAATTATTAATTTGTTAATAAGTTTTAGATGAGGCCGTTGAGGGGAAACTATGCATGATTCATTAACCATTGCCTTGTTGCAGGCGCGTGAAGCGGCGATGGCCTACTTTCGACCGATCGTTAAACGACACAATCTCACCGAACAGCAGTGGCGGATCGTGCGGATCCTCGCCGAACGTCCGTCGATGGACTTTCACGATCTGGCTTTTCGCGCCTGTATCCTGCGCCCCAGTCTGACCGGTATTTTGACGCGTATGGAGCGGGATGGACTGGTGCTGCGCCTGAAGCCGGTTAACGATCAGCGCAAGCTATACGTCTCGCTGACGCCTGCCGGAACCGCGCTGTACGAAAGCGCCCAGGCGGAGGTGGAAGAAACCTATCGTCTGCTGGAGGCTCAGTTCACCACGGAAAAGCTGCAGCAACTGACCTCGCTGCTGGAGGAGTTTATTGCGCTTGGCGTCCCTGCCGGGCGCGGTGATGAAGAAGAGTAGCGGTTACGGCTCGGCGCTCAGCCTGGCGAGGGCAATAAGCGTTTCCGCGCGGGCGGGGGACAGCGGCTCTCTCGGCTGCGGCAGCGGCCAGCCATACAGCCAGCGGGCACTGGCGGCGCAGGTGCGCCCTTGGCAGGCGCCCATTCCGCAGCGCTGGGTAAGTTTGGCCTGCAGCCAGTCGTCGGCGGCAGCCACGTCGCCGCAGCGCACATCTTCGCAACGACACAGCAGGCTCTCCGGCGTCGCCGCGTTTTTCAACGACTCCGCCAGCAGGAAGGTGCGGTTGATAGCCGCGGCGAAGCGCTGCCAGCGGGCGCGACGGGCAAATAGCGCCTGGGCCTGCTGGCTGGCACCGGCGGCGGCATACCCGGCGATTTCGCCCTCCACCAGCGCCAGCTCGCTCCCGCCGAAACCGGTGCACTCCCCGGCGGCGTAGACATCCGCGATGCTGGTCTCCTGCCAGCGGTTAACCTGGATCGCCTCCTGCGCCGTGGCGCAACCGAACAGCAGCCCCATCTCGATATTGGGCACCAGCCCGTAGCCGATGGCCAGCCGATCGCAGGCGATAGTCCGCTCGACCCCGTGCTGGCGCAATGTCACGGCCTCCAGCCGCGTTGTGCCGTGGGCGCGGATCGCCTGGGCGCCGCTAAGATAGCCTTTCGGGGCCAGCGTCGCTAACTGGCGCAGCTTCTGCGGCCAGCGCCACAGCCCGCTGGCGAAGCGCAGCAGCACCGGGAGCGCCGCTTGCTCAATGATATTCGTTACCTGGCCTCCGGCCTTATTCACCGTATCCGCCACCGCCAGCAGCAGCGGGCCGCTGCCGGCAATCACCACCTTTTCTCCTTTCAGCGACAGGCCCTGCTTGATCTGCGCCTGCAGGCCGCCCGCGCCGGTCACGCCGGGTAAGGTCCAGCCGGGAAAGGGCAGCGACAGCTCGCGCGCACCGCAGCAGAGGATCAGTTTCTGCCAGTCAACCACGCCCCCGCCGTCGGCGGTTTCAAACAGCACGCTGCGCGCGGAGGGGCGGGCAATCAGCCGCGCGCCGTTCACCATCCGGATGGCGGCAGACGCGGCGATGGCGTCGCGGTAGCGCCGGGCCAGGGCGGGCAGCGTCGTCTGCGGGCCGGCGCGCCAGATTTGCCCGCCGGGTGCGGGGTTATCGTCGAGAATAATGACCTGCTTATTGCAGGCGGCGGCAGAGAGCGCGGCCGCCATGCCGGCGGGGCCGGCGCCGAGGATTAAAATGTCACAGCGCAGCGTGTGCATAGCGGCTCCTTTCTATTTGCATGCCGGCCCGGCACAGGGTCTGGCAGGCCAGCACCCGTAGGCCGTCGACGGTGATCCGGCACTCCTGGCAGATCCCCATGCCGCAAAACGGCGCGCGGGGGTCGCCGTTAACCGCCTGGCGGGTGGTGGGATCGCCGGTCAACGCCAGCGCCGCCGCCACGCTGATCCCTTCCGGCACCGTCAGCGCTTCGCCATCGACGGTGATATTGAGCGTGTTATTCATGCGATCGCCTCCTGATGATACAGACGGGTCGGGAGCCAGGCCTCAGGCGCCAGCGGGCAGCGTTCGCCGAGGATCTGCGCCGCCAGCAGCTCAGCCGTCGCCGGGGCGGTGGTGACGCCCAGCCCTTCATGGCCCAGCGCCAGCCATACACCGCGGCGCGTGGGATGCGGGCCAATCAGCGGATTGCCATCCTGTGAGGCGGCGCGCAGGCCGCTCCAGCAGCGGATGATATTCAGCGTCGCCAGCGCCGGCACAAAATGGCGGGCGCGATCGAGCATCTGCCCCAGCAAGGGGAGATCCAGCTGGCGCTCGCGGTTATCAAACTGGCGCGACGAGCCAATCAGCAGCTGGCCGGTGGGCCGCGGCTGCAGGTTAAAGGCCACCGAAGTGCCGCCGCCGTGGGCGCTGGCGCCGTAACCCAGTTCAACCAGCTGGTGATGCACCCGCGGTCCGTAGCGATCGGTTATCGCCAGTTGGCCTTTTTTCGGCCGCAGCCAGTTTTCTGCTAACAGCGCGTTGGCTTCAAGTCCGCAGGCCACCACGATGGCCCGCGCCTGTAGCCGTTTGCCGCTGGCGAGCTGTACCTGTGGTTCGGTAATCGCCTGCGCGCTGTCGTGCAGGCAGGTGAGATGGTCTCCGGCATCGGCCACCAGCCAGCGGGCGACGTTCGGCGCGTAGACGATACCATCGCCGGGCACCCATAGCCCGCCGGCCAGCCCGCTGCGCAGCAGCGGTTCGCGCCCGGCGATCTGCTGCGGGGTCTGCAGCTCGCTGTGGACCTGATAGCCTGCCAGCCGCCGCTGTTTTTCGCCCGCGACGGCCATCTCTTCTTCGCTATCCGCCAGCCACAGCGTGCCGCAGCCGCGCCAGGCGCAAGCGTCGGGCATCCGCGGCGTGATGGCGCGCCAGCGCGCCAGCGACCACGCCGACAGCGCCAGTTCGGCGGGGTCGTCATCCATGCACACCAGATGGCCCATACCGGCCGCCGTCGCGCCAGGCTGACCGTCATCGATAAGCGTCACGCTCTGCCCCCGCTTCGCCAGCTGCCACGCGCAGGCGGCGCCGATGATCCCGGCGCCGATCACGATGACATCGCACGACTTCACGGGGCGATCCCCCAGCAAAAGGGATCGTCCGGGTTGAGGATCAACTGATTATCGCCGCACACCCAGGCTTCGCCGCGGATCGTGGGGATGATGCCCGCGGCGGCGCGCTGGTAGCTGGCGGTAAACTGGCTGCCGATGATGCTGGCCTGGCGCCAGATCGCTCCCGGCTGCAGTTTGCCATCCTGCGCCAGGCAGGCCAGCTTGGCGCTGGTGCCGGTGCCGCACGGCGAACGATCCCAGGCCTTTCCCGGACAGAGTACGAAGCTGCGGCTGTCGGCGGCATCGTCATCGGCGAACAGCTCGATATGATCGATAATGCCGCCGTCGTCGCCGCGGATCCCCGCGGCTTCCAGCCCCTCGCGCACCGCCCAGGCGTAGTCGGTGAGCTGTGGGATGTGCTCCGGGGTAATGGCGAACGGGTGATCGTTGATCAGGAAAAACCAGTTGCCGCCCCAGGCAATATCGCCGACGACGGGGCCGAGCGCGGTCTCCACGCGGACCTGCTTTTTCCAGCGGCGGGCCGGGACGTTTTGCACCGATACGCTGCCATCGTCGTGCAACGTTGCGCTTACGTCGCCGACCGGGGTTTCAATCAGATGTACGCCTGGCTGGATACGGCCAAGCCACGCCAGCGAGGCGATAAGCCCGATGGTGCCGTGGCCGCACATATTCAGAAAACCGGCGTTGTTGAAGAAAATGACGCCAGCGGTGGCCGCCGCCGAGACCGGCTGGCACAGCAGCGCGCCGACCAGCACATCGTTGCCGCGCGGTTCGAGAATCACCGCCTGACGCCAGCGATCGAAGTCACGGGCGAAACGGTCGCGGCGCTGCGCCATGCTGCCGCCGCCGAGGTCGGGGAAGCCGTCAACGATCAGGCGGGTGGGTTCGCCGCCGGTGTGTGAATCAATGGCTCTCAGCGCAATAGGGGGGCGTGGCGCGGTCATTCTGCTCTCCGAAAGTTAACAACATGTTTCATCATGCTGGCGCAACCCGGGGCGGGCGGCTTGAGCACTTTCGGCAGAGATAATGACGAAATCGGCATAATCGTGCCGGGGTGATGTGCATACGTTGCATAGTTATTTCTTATTAATCATTTGGTTAATGGCGTGGTAAACCGAAAGTGGCGATTGCGCCAGTGGATAAACCAGGGGAAGGCGTAAAGCGGATCCAGGATCGCAAAACCGGCGGTTACCGCTTGAGGTGTTAACAGGAAGTGAATAAATATCCTTCGGTCACTTACCATGAGGAAGCCCTATGATCGGTGTTTCTGAAGCGGCGCCGCCGCGCGCTGTTAATCAACCGGAGCTGGCGGTCGACGAGCTGAGCCAGATCTGCGAAGGGCTGGCGCGCCAGCGGCCGGAGAATATGCCGGCGCTGCTCAATGCCCTGGCGCTGATCGCCCCCCTGCTCAATGCCATCCCCAACGTGGTCTTTTTTATCAAAGACCGCGAGGCGCGTTATCTGCTGGCGAACCTGACGCTGGCCCGCCGCTGCGGTTTCAAAACCGTCTCCTCGCTGCTGGGGAAAACCTCCGCCGACGTCTTTCCTTCCACGCTGGGGCAGGGGTACACCGAACAGGATCTTCGGGTATTACGGGAGGGCGTGACCCTGCGCGACCAGCTGGAAATGCATCTCTACAATGGCCGGGAACGAGGCTGGTGCCTGACGCAGAAGCTGGCGCTGCGCGATGTCCGCGGTCAGGTGATCGGCATGGCCGGGATCTCTCACGATCTGCAGGAGGCCCACGCCCGCCATCCGGCGTGGCAGCGGCTGGCGATCGTCGACGATCATATCCGGCGCCACTATCACCGGCCGATCGCCATGGAAGAGTTGACCGCCCTAAGCGGGATGTCGATTGCGCAGATCGAGCGCTACTGCAAGCGGATCTTTCATCTCACCCCGCGGCAGATGATCCACAAAGTGCGTCTGGAAAAAGCCACCGAACTGCTGGCCGGCGATACGCCGATTACCGATATCGCCTTGCAGTGCGGCTATACCGATCACAGCGCCTTCAGCCGCCAGTTCAAAGCGATGACCGGCTCGACGCCGCGCGATTTTCGCCTGACGCTGCAGGGATAACGGCTGGCTCACACTTTTGTCGACTGTGCTAATTTCGTCATCGGATTAAGGGAAAACCGACAAGCCGCCGGTTCCGCGACGCGTCAATCTGTCAGTGAATATTCACCAATCATTCACCTCGACTTAACAAAATGACGACAAGGAACCGAGCATGAGCAATAAAGCGATTCACTGGAGCGGCGTATTCCCGGCGGTTAGCACGCAGTTTCGTAGCGATTACTCCCTCGATTTAGACGCCACCCACGCGGTGATGAAAAACCTGGTCAAAGATGGCGTTTCCGGGCTGGTGGTGTGCGGCAGCGTCGGGGAGAACACCTCCCTGAGCACTGATGAAAAATTGCAGATTATCGAAGTGGCGAAAGATGCCGCCGGCGGCAAAATTCCGGTGATCGCCGGGGTGGCCGAGTTCACCACCGCCTTTGCCCAGAAGATGGCGAAAGAGGCGGAGCGCGTCGGCGTCGACGGGATCATGGTGATGCCGGCGCTGGTCTACTCCTCAAAACCGCATGAAACCGCCGCCCACTTCCGCAGCGTGGCCACCGCCACCGACCTGCCGATCATGGTCTACAACAACCCGCCGATATACAAAAACGACGTGACGCCGGACATTCTCGCCACCCTGACCGATTGCGACAACATCGTCTGCTTTAAAGACTCCTCCGGCGATACCCGCCGCTTTATCGACCTGCGTAACACCGTTGGCGATCGCTTCGTGCTGTTTGCCGGGCTGGATGACGTGGTGGTGGAAAGTATCGCCGTCGGCGCGGAAGGGTGGATCTCCGGAATGTCCAACGCCTTCCCGCGCGAAGGGGAAACGTTATTCCGTCTCGCCCGCCAACAGCGTTACGAAGAGGCGATGGCGCTGTACCGCTGGTTCATGCCGCTGCTGCATCTCGATGCGCGTCCGGATCTGGTGCAGTGCATCAAGCTGTGCGAAGAGCTACTCGGACGCGGCAGCGCCGTGACCCGTCCGCCGCGTCTGGCGCTGGAAGGGGAAACGCGCCAGCAGGTGGTGGCGATCGTGGAACAGGCGCTGGCGACTCGTCCAGCCCTGCCGGACGTCGGCCTCTGAACCCAGGAGTCAGTATGAATGCATCTCAGACCATGGCGGGACGGCAGTTTATTGCAGGCCGCCGCGTTGCCAGCGGCGAGGCGACGCTATTGAGCCTGCGGGCGGTGGATGGGGAAGCCACCGCCCATCGCTTTTATCCGGCTTCACGCGAGGAGGCCGCCCAGGCCGCGGAGGCGGCACAGCAGGCGTTTGCCGTTTATTCACAAACCACGCCGCAGCAGCGGGCGCGCTTTCTCTGCGCCATTGCCGATGAGCTGGACGCGCTGGGGGAAGCGTTTTTTGCACTCGCCGAACAGGAGACCGCGCTGCCGCTGGCGCGGCTGCAGGGCGAGCGGGCGCGCACTAGCGGCCAGCTGCGGATGTTTGCTGGCGTGATCCAGCGCGGGGATACCTTCGCCGCCCGTATTGATACTGCCTTAGCCGACCGTCAACCGCTGCCGCGCCCGGACCTGCGCCAGTATCAGCAGGCGTTAGGGCCGGTGGCAGTGTTTGGCGCCAGCAACTTTCCGCTGGCCTTTTCCACCGCTGGCGGCGATACCGCCTCGGCGCTGGCGGCGGGCTGCCCGGTGGTGGTGAAGGCCCATCCGGGCCATATGGCCACCGCCGAGCTGACCGCTGAAGCGATCGTCCGGGCGGTCGCGCGATGCGGGTTACCCGGCGGCGTCTTCAATATGATTTTCGGGACTGATATCGGCGCCGAATTAGTCCGCCATCCGGCGATTCAGGCCGTTGGCTTTACCGGCTCACTGGCCGGCGGTAAGGCGCTGTATCAACTGGCGCAGCAGCGTTCGCAGCCAATCCCGCTGTTTGCTGAAATGTCGGCGATTAACCCGCTGATTATTCTACCGCAGGCGCTGCAGACGCGGGCCGAGGCGCTGGCGAACGAGCTGGTGGCGTCATTCACCCTCGGTGGCGGCCAGTTCTGTACCCGTCCGGGGCTGATTCTGGCGCTGCGCGGCGCCGGGCTGGAACGCTTTAAGTCGGCGCTGTGCGCGGCGGTAGCGGGCTCTGCGCCGCAGGTGTTGCTCAATGCGCCGACTCTCCAGCACTACCGCCAGGGCGTGGCGGCCCTGGCGGCGCACCCGCGTATCGAGAGGCTGGCGAGCGGCCTCGCCGCCGGCGCCGGGCAGGCGCAAACCCAGCTGTGGCAGGCTCAGGTCGAGGATCTGCTGGCGCAGGATACGCTGCTGCAGACCGAAGTTTTCGGCCCGCTATCGTTGCTGGTGGAAGTGGACGACGCGGTCCAGCTACAGGCGGTGGTGAAAGCGCTGCAGGGACAGCTCACCGCGACGCTACACGCGGAAGCGGACGACGGCCCGCTGGCGGCGAACCTGCTACCGCTGCTGTGCGAGAAGGCCGGACGGGTGCTGTTTAACGGTTATCCCACCGGCGTGGAAGTGTGCGATGCGATGGTCCACGGCGGCCCGTGGCCGGCGACGACCGATGCGCGCGGGACGTCGGTCGGCAGCCGGGCGATTGAGCGTTTTCTGCGCCCGGTCTGCCTGCAGAATGCGCCGGCCGCCCTGTTACCGCCGGCGCTGCAGGATGCGAACCCTTTGAACCTGCTGCGCCTGGTCAACGGCCAGTGGACCCGGGAAGCGATTTCCTCCTCTCATTGACGCAAGGGCATCACCATGACCATTCACACTACGCATAACAGTCAAACCCGCGTTGCTGAGTCGGGTAAGTTTAAAAAACAGCTGACCCTGACCGACCTCACCTTTATCGGCCTGGGCGCGATTTTCGGCTCGGGATGGTTATTCGCCGCCAGCCACGTCGCATCCATTGCCGGTCCGGCCGGGATCGCGTCGTGGGTGATCGGCGGCTTTGCGGTACTGCTGCTGGGGATTGTCTACTGTGAGCTGGGGGCGGCGCTGCCGCGCGCCGGCGGCATTATCCGCTACCCGGTCTTTTCCCACGGCGAGCTGATGGGCTATCTGCTGGGGTTCATCACCCTGATTGCCTTCTCCAGCCTGATCTCGATAGAAATCGTCGCCGCCCGGCAATACGCCGCGGCCTGGTTTCCGGCGCTGACCCAGCCGGGCTCCAGCTCGCCGACTCTGCTGGGGTGGGTAGTGCAGTTCCTGCTGCTCTGTTTCTTCTTTGCGCTGAATTACTACAGCGTCAAGACCTTCGCCCGCTCGAACAACTTCATCAGCGTGCTCAAGTTTCTGGTGCCGCTGCTGGTGGTGGTGACGCTGTTCGCCTTCTTTAAACCGGAGAACCTGCACGCGCAGGGCATTGCGCCGTTCGGTATGTCCGGGGTGGAAGCGGCGATCAGCGCCGGAGGAATTATCTTCGCCTATCTGGGACTGACGCCGATTATCTCGGTGGCCAGCGAAGTGCAAAAGCCGCAGCGGACTATCCCTATTGCGTTGATTTTATCAGTGGTGCTGTCAACGATTATCTACGTGCTGCTGCAGCTGGCGTTCCTTGGCAGTATACCCACCGAGATGCTGACCGGCGGTTGGGCCGAGGTGAGCAAACAGTTCTCGCTGCCGTATCGCGATATCGCCATTACCCTCGGCATGGGCTGGCTGGCCTTTATGGTCATTAGCGATGCGATCATCTCCCCGAGCGGCACCGGCAATATCTACATGAACGCGACGCCGCGGGTGATCTACGGCTGGGCGAAGGCGGGCACCTTTTTTAAAGCCTTTACCCATATCGATAAAGCGTCCGGTATTCCGCGCCCGGCGCTGTGGCTGACCTTCGGGCTGTCGATTTTCTGGACGCTGCCATTCCCCTCATGGGAACAGTTAATTAGCGTGGTGTCGGCTGCCCTGGTGCTGAGCTACGCCATCGCCCCGGTGACCGCCGCCGGGCTGCGCCGCAACGCCCCGGATCTGCCGAGGCCGTTCCGCGTGCGCGCCTTCGCCATCATCGGCCCGGTGTCGTTTATGGTCTCGGCGCTGATCGTCTACTGGTCCGGCTGGAATACGCTCTCGTGGCTGCTGGGGCTGCAGATCGTGATGTTTGTGGTGTACGTGATGTGCAAAGGCAAGGTGCCGGAACATACCGTGAGCCTGGCGCAGCAGGTGAAGTCTTCGCTGTGGCTGATCGCTTTTTATGCGTTGATTATCCTCTTTTCCTGGCTGGGCAGCTTCGGCGGGCTTAATGTGATTGGTCACCCCTGGGATACGGTGCTGGTGGCGGCAATGTCGCTGGGGATTTATTACTGGGGCGCGCGCAGCTGTCTGCCGCAGGCTAATTTTAGCGGAGACGAAGAAGAGTAAAGGAGAACAGTATGGAGTCGGTAACTCTATCGTTACCAGAAGCTTATGACCTGGCGCTGGCGGTGCTCAGCGCCAATGGATTCAGCGCCGACCACGCGGCGGCCATCGCCCGTAACGTGGCTGCCGGGGAGCGCGACGGCTGCGCTTCCCACGGCCTGTGGCGGCTGTTGGGCATTGTCGATACCTTACGTAAAGGTAAGGTATCGCCTGATGCCGAGCCGCAGATCCACGACCAGGCGCCGGCGATTGTGCGGGCGGATGCAGGGGGCGCCTTTTCGCTGCTGGCCTACGAGCGCGCGTTGCCGCTGCTGCTGGAGAAAGCGCGGCACAGCGGCATTGCGGCGCTGGCGATTAACCGCTGCGTCCATTTTTCCGCGCTGTTTGCCGATATTGAGCCGTTGACCGAGGCAGGGCTGGTGGGGCTAGCCTGTACGCCAAGCCACGCCTGGGTCGCCCCGGCGGGCGGCACCCGTCCGCTGTTCGGCACCAACCCTATCGCCTTTGGCTGGCCGCGGCGGGACAAGCCGCCGTTTATTGTTGATATGGCGACCAGCGCCGCGGCGCGCGGCGAGATCCAGTTGCATCAGCGCGCCGGCAAAGCGCTACCGGAAGGGTGGGGAATCGACAGCCAGGGGCAGCCGACCACCGATGCCACAGAGGTGCTGAACGGCGCGATGTTAACCTTCGGCGGCCATAAGGGCTCGGCGCTGGCGGCAATGGTTGAGCTGCTGGCCGGGCCGCTTATCGGCGATATGACCAGCGCCGAATCGCTGGCGTGGGATAACGGCGCGGGCGGTTTACCCTACGGCGGAGAGCTGATTCTGGCGCTGGATCCGCAGCGCTTTCTCGGCGAGCAGGCACAAGAGCAGCTCGCGCGCGCCGAAACCCTGTTCAGCGGGATGCAGGAGCAAGGGGCACGGTTACCGGGCGAGCGGCGGTTCGCCTGTCGCCAGCAGAGTGAGCAGCAGGGAGTGGCTATCAGCCGCGCCTTATATGATGAGATTTGCGCCTTGCGCCAGGGCGGGTAAGGCGCGGAGCGCCGCCACCCGGTACATCCCCCGGCTTGCGCTACGCTTAGCCGGGCTACCGAACGTCGCGGGTTGTGTAGCCCCCGGTGCATTCCCCGACTTGCGCTACGCTTAGCCGGGCTGCCGAACGTCGCGAGCTATGTAGCCCGGGTAAGGCGCGAAGCGCCGCCGCCCGGGATGCCTGTCAAAACAGCGTGTCGAGCTCGTCCAGCACGTTGTAGTCGTCATCGACCAGCAGCAACGTCTTCCACTTATCAAAGGTCAGACACGGGTGCGAGGTGCCGAACAGCAGAATATCGCCAACCTGCACATCGCTGCCCGGCGCCAGGCGCAGCATACAATGCTGATCCATGATGCCGGTGCTGACGATCGACTCCGCGCGCAGCGCTAACTCCTGGCCGTTACGATAATGGGCGATCGGCTGCGGCAGCCCGGCGTCGAAAGCGCAGTCGCGCTTGCCGAAATTTACTACCGCGCGATCCGCCTCCGGCACCGATTGCACCATCGCCATCAGCTCCAGCGCTGAAGTGAGATCGCCGGCGAGATCGCAGGCAATCGGATCGCGGGCGATCAGCGCTTGCTGAGCGAGATCGTAGATCCCACGATCGTGGGTGATATAACAGCCAGGGCGAATAACGATACGGCAGCGGCGCGGTTTTGCCGCCGCCAGCCAGATATTGCATACCACGTCATACCAGACGGTGCCCGCGCCGGTGAGAATAAATTCGCCGTCAACCAGCGGCTCCATGCGGCAGGCAAGCGCCGCGGCCTGTTGTAATAGCGCTTCCACCTGCGGTTGCGGATCGTCGCCGTGCAGCACCCCTTCATACAATTCCAGACCGCGTAGCCGTAGCCCCGGCAGGTCGCTGACCCGCTGTGCCAATGCCAGCGCGTCCTCCACGCTACGACAGCCGCAGCGCCCGCCCGGCACGCCAAGTTCAATCAGCACATCCAGCGTTTGTCCCTGGTCTGCGAAGAACGTGGAGAGGGCGCGGACGTTGACCTCGCTATCGACGCAGCAGATAAAATCCACCGTCCGATAGTGGGCTTTTAGCTGCGCGACCACCTGCATATTGGCTTTGCCGACCAGCTGATTGACCATCAGGACGCGTTGGATGCCGCAGGCCATCGCCGCGCTGGCCTGCCAGGCGCTGCCCACGCCGATCCCCCAGGCTCCCGCTCGCTGCTGCGCCTGAAATATCCATGGCGTCATTGTCGTTTTACCATGCGGCGCCAGCGATACGCCGCGAGCATCGGCGTAGCGCTGCATCCATGAAATATTTTTTTCCAGCGCCGACTTTTTTAGCAGCGCGGCAGGCAGACAGCCCTCTTCCGCCAGGAGATTAGCCGGCGCGGACATGAGTGCGGATTTGTGCGGAATGAGCGGTGCTGAATGGTATTTCATAACACTATCCTTTCGGGTTTTATAATCGGTGAGTTGCTGGGTATCAGTTATAACTATTTGATAATTATGTTTTTAATTAATTATTATTGTTTTTTTTGAATAAAAGTATCACAAAACGATCTGTTTTTTGCGTAGTTTTCCACTGTTTTTTGCACTTGTAAATGGTTAACTTGTCGGTATGTCGAAAGGGAGTAATTGCTATGAAAGTTGACTGGCTTTTCAAAAACGTCACGGTGATCGACGGGAGCGGCGGGCCGCAATACCGTGCCGATGTGGCGGTGAAGGGCGACCGAATAATGGCTATCGCTCCGGCGCTTGACGTCGCGGCGGAGCAGGAGATAGATGGTCAAGGGCGGGTACTGGCGCCTGGCTTTATCGATGTTCACACCCATGACGATATCAACGTCATCCGCATGCCGGAGTATCTGCCTAAGCTCAGCCAGGGGGTGACAACCGTGATCGTCGGCAACTGTGGGATCAGCGCGGCAACCGCCACCATGCGCGGCGAGGTGCCAGACCCGATGAATCTTCTCGGCGAACGACAGCACTTTATCTATCCCACCGTCGAAGCCTATGCCCATGCGGTAGAGGCCGCGCGACCCTCGCTTAACGTCGGGACGCTGATTGGGCACACCGCGCTGCGTAATAACCATATGGATGACCTGTTCCGCCCGGCGAGCGAGACGGAAATCGCCGGCATGCGCATACAGTTGCGCGATGCGCTGCGCCAGGGCGCATTAGGACTGAGTACGGGACTTGCCTACGCCAGCGCCTTTCAGTCGACCACCGAAGAAGTGATGGCGCTCGCTGAGGAGTTGACGGCAGAGGGGGGAATTTACACCACCCACCTGCGTTCGGAGTTCGAGCCGATTCTGGAGGCGCTCGACGAGGCGTTCCGCATTGGTCGCCACGGCAACGTGCCGGTGGTGGTCTCGCACCATAAGTGCGCCGGCGCGAAAAACTGGGGTCGCACGAAGGAGACGCTGGCTTTCTTCGATGAGATGCGCCAGCGCCAGGAGATCGCCTGTGACTGTTACCCCTATTCCGCCAGCTCGTCGACGCTTGATATGAAGCAGGTCACCGATGAGTTCGATATCGTCATCACCTGGTCGGAAGCACAGCCCGAGCAGGCCGGAAAAACGCTGCAGCAGATCGCCGATGAATGGCAGGTGAGCCTGCACGACGCCGCGGCGCGGCTGATGCCGGCAGGCGCTATTTATTACAACATGGACGAGCAGGACGTACGGCGGGTGCTGGGTTATCCGGTGACCATGATTGGCTCCGACGGGCTGCCGAACGACCCGATGCCGCATCCGCGGCTGTGGGGCGCGTTTCCGCGGGTCCTGGGCCACTACTGCCGCGATGAACGCCTGTTTCCGCTGACTACCGCGATCCACAAAATGACCGGGCTGTCGTCGGCGCGCTTCCAGCTGGCGGATCGTGGGCTGGTAAAAGTGGGCTACTACGCCGACCTGGTGCTGTTTGACCCGCAGACGGTGCGCGATGTCGCCAGTTTCTCCGACCCGAAACGTCCGGCGGACGGTATTGAGGCGGTGATGGTTAACGGCGTGATGAGCTACGGCAGCGACAAAAAGATTATCGGGCGCGCGGGGCGTTTCCTGCGCCGCCGAATGAACTGAGGAGTGAAAGATGAGTATTAAACGTTATGGCGTAGAGGGCGGTACCGGTACCGGCGGGCAGCACCTGCCGTTCGCGCGGGCGGTGGAAGCGGGAGGCTGGCTGTACGTCTCCGGCCAGACGCCGATGAAGGACGGGGAAGTGGTGGAAGGCGGGATTGTCGACCAGTCGCGTCTGGCGATTCAGAACTGCGTAGATATCATGACCGAAGCGGGCTACACCCTGGCCGACGTGGTGCATGTTAAAGTGATCCTTACCGATGCGCGCTATTTTCAGTCTTTCAATAAAGTCTTCCGTGAGTTCTTTGGCGACAACCCGCCTGCCCGCATCTGCTGCGTAGCGGACCTGGTGGTGGATTGTAAAGTCGAAGTGGATGTGACCTGTTATAACGCTTCTCGCGCATAAAAAGTTAGTAACCAGAAATATAAACAGTCATTTTGAGCGCTGAAATAATTCAGCGCTTCGTAGCCTTTTACCTTTACAAAATTAACTGGCAGGATGTGAATTATGAATAGTCATGTCTTTTTAGTCGGCTTTATTATTTACGCGTTGGCCATGATTTGGCTTGGCTGGTACGTGTCCCGTCATCAAAAAAGCGGTGAGGATTTTTTACTCGGCGGCCGTTCTTTGCCGCTGTTCCTGACGCTGGGATCCACCGTGGCGACCATGGTGGGAACCGGTTCAAGCATGGGCGCTGTCGGCTTCGGCTACAGCAATGGATGGGCCGGGATGCTCTACGGCGTGGGCGGCGCCATCGGTATTTTACTGGTGGCCTGGCTGTTTGCGCCGGTGCGAAAGCTGCGCTTTATGACTATGAGCGAAGAGCTTTCTTATTACACAGGAGGCAGCCATTTAATTAAAAACCTCGTCGGGATAATGATATTTATTGCCTCAATTGGCTGGCTAGGGGCACATATTCTTGGCGGGAGTATGTATTTAGCCTGGGCGACAGGAATTAATCTGACGGTGGCAAAAATTATTATTGCCATGGCGTTTGCGATTTACGTCATTATCGGCGGTTATTCTGCTGTGGTGTGGACGGACACCATTCAGGCATTAATTCTGTTTTTCGGTTTTATCCTGATGGCGATTCTGGCGGTGGTTCACGTCGGGGGATGGGATGCCATCGTTCAGGCGATGGATCCCAAGGCGATGAGCCTGTTTGCGGTCGATAAGTTGGGGACCATTCCGGCGCTATCGCTGGCGATGGTCATCGGCGTCGGCGTGCTGGCGACCCCTTCCTATCGCCAGCGTATTTACTCGGGAAAAGACGTCTCTTCGGTGCGGCGCTCGTTTGTCTATACCGGCGTGCTGTATCTGTTTTTCTCGGTGCTGCCGGCGATTATCGGCATGGCGGCCTGGACGATGAACCCCCATCTTGAGAACAGCAACTACGCCTTCCTGTTCGCCACCAGCTTCTTACCGGCGATCCTCGGGCTGGTGGTCCTGATTGCCGGACTTTCGGCCACCATGTCTTCGGCCAGCTCCGATGCGATAGCCGCCGTGGCCATCATGATGCGGGATGTCTATACCCTCGTTACCGGAAAAATGCCGCCGGCGCATAAGGCGATAACGCTCTCTCGCTGGATGCTGGCGTTCGTCATCGGCCTGGCGATGATCTTCGCCCTGACCTCGAACGATATCATCAGCTATATCACCAAAATGATCTCCATGCTGATGTCCGGGCTCTTCGTCTGTTCCATTCTTGGCCGCTTCTGGCTGCGCTTTAACTGGCAGGGCGCGCTCACCGCACTGCTGAGCGGCATGCTGGTGTCTATTGTGGTTCTGGTTAAGGCCGACTGGCTGGCTTACTGGGGCAATCCGTGCATTCCGTCGGTCGTTGGCAGCTTTGTTTCCGCTATTTTTGTCACCGTCATGACGCCAGCCAGCAAAATCAGCCGTCAGCAGGCGCTGGAAATGATTACCCAGGAGCGGGAAGGGGAGGCGATCCCGGCGAAGACGGCGGTGCAGGTCTCAGGAGAAGCACAATGAAGGATTATATTGCCGTCGACTGGGGCTCTACCCAGCTGCGCGGCTGGCTGATTCGCAACGGCCAGTGCGTCGAAACGAAGCAGCTGCCGCTGGGTATTACCCGCCTGAACGGACGATCGCCTGCCGATGTATTCGCGGAGCATTTGGCCCCCTGGCGCGGCGCACAGGCGCTGCCGGTGCTGATGGCCGGGATGATCGGCAGCGACGCGGGCTGGCAGGCGGTGCCGTATCTGGACTGTCCGGCGGCGATCGACGAGCCTTTGCGGCAGCTATGCGCCGTTGCTGAAGGCGTGTGGATTATTCCCGGCCTCAAGATTGAACAGGACGGGGATTTCAACGTGATGCGCGGCGAAGAGACGCAGCTGCTGGGGGCCTGCCAGCTGGCGCCGGCGGAGTGTTACGTGCTGCCGGGCACCCACTGCAAATGGGTACAGGTGGCGGGCGGCGCGGTGCGTTATTTTGCCACGGCGATGACCGGCGAACTGCATCATCTGCTGATGACGCAATCGCTTATCGGCAAAGGGCTGCCTGCCCAGCAGCCGGACGATGCGGTGTTTGAACGGGGGCTGGAAAAAGGGCTGGCGCAGCCGTCGCTGATTAGCGAACTGTTTGTCGCCAGGGCCGCCCGGGTGCTGGGAGGTCTGGCAGCGAGCTCGGTCAGCGATTACCTCTCCGGGCTGCTGATTGGCGCGGAGGTGGCGACCCTGGGGCAGCGTTTCCGTACTTCTGCCATCACGCTGGTTGGCGAACCGGCGCTGAATGCCCGCTACGGTCGGGCGATGAAGGCGCGCGGAATGACGGTTAACAGCTGCAGTGGCGATGAAGCATTGCTGGCTGGCATGGCGAGGATAATGCATGAACAAGATTAAGCTGGTGGCGATTTTACGCGGCATTCAACCCACTGAGGCGGAAGATCATATTGAGACGCTAATCAATGCAGGCTTTCGCTATATCGAAATCCCGCTCAATTCGCCAGACTGGCAGCAGAGTATTCCCCAGATGGTTGCGCGGTTTGGCGAGCAGGCGATGATAGGCGCGGGAACGGTACTGAGCGTGGAACAGGTCGATTTTCTCGCTGAGGCCGGGGCGAAGCTTATCGTGACGCCGAATACCCAGCCTGCGGTGATCCGTCAGGCAGTGGCGCACGGAATGCAGGTTTGTGCCGGATGCGCCACCGCGACTGAGGCGTTTAACGCGCTGGATGCCGGGGCGCAGTGGCTGAAGATATTTCCGTCTTCTGCTTTCGGTCCGGACTACATTCGGGCGTTGAAAGCGGTGCTGCCGTCGGAGGTGCCGGTGCTGGCGGTGGGCGGCGTGACGCCGGAAAATCTGGCAACCTGGATGCGGGCTGGGTGCGCCGGAGCCGGCCTGGGCAGCGATCTTTATCGCGCCGGACAGGCCGTGGAACGTACCCGCCTGCAGGCGGAGAGGTTTATCGCCGCTGCCGGTGGCTAGTCGCCAAGAGGCTGGCGATCGACGCCGCCGCGGTGGCTGTCGAGGGCCAGCTTAATACGCCGTAATTTGCCTTTTGCCTGAGTTTTGTTGGCCATCGCCAGTTCGGTGGCCAGCACATCGACCATCGCCAGCATCGCATAACGCGAAGTGCTGGGCTTGAAGATATAGTCGTTTTCGCGCACCAGCAGCGGCAGCACCAGATCCGCCTGCTCCGCCAGCGGCGTCCCGGCGGGGGTAATCGCAATGACCTTCGCGCCGTACTGGCTGGCAATCGCCGCGCTCTCGATGATCTCCTGGGTATAGCCGCCCAGAGACAGCACAATCACCACATCCTGCGGCGTCACCGCCGAGCTCATCATGCGTACCAGCAGACCATCGCTCTGGCTGACGACCGGAAGACCGAGACGAAACAGGCGATATTGAATCTCCTGAGCGCAGATAGTTGACCCGCCGCCCATTCCAAGGGCGAGGATCTGCCGCGCTTCACTCAACCAGCTCACCGCACGTTTCAACGCCTCGATATCCAGCGCCCGCCGATTGGTCTCCAGCACGCTGATGATTGACTCATAGATCCCCTGTACGCCTTCGAGGTCCGGAATATCGAGGATAAACCGTTGGCCGACCGCAAGGGATTGCGCAAGCTTCATCTTCAGCTCACGGACGTCTTTACAGCCGAGCGCCCGGGCAAAACGGGTGACCGACGCCTGGCTGGTCTGAGTCAGACGCGCTATCTCGGCGATGGGTAGCTCCGCCGCCGCCGCGACATCATCGAGAATAAACTGCGCGATGCGTTTTTCGGTCGCCGTGAGTTCCACAAAGCGATCGGTAATACAGGAAATAATATCGATTGACCAGGACATACGGGTAGCAACAGGTAAGTTTTGATTGGTACTTTGTACCATATATCGCCGCTAAATTCAGCGCTGGCGTCTACAACGCCAGGCGCATGGCGCAGCGCGTCTCCGGCGGCAGGCCGTGCCGGGTCTCCTGTTCTCTTTTCGCCGCCAGCCCGGCGGGCAGGGTCAGTTCATCGAGCATGGCGAATCCCAGACGGGTATAAAACGGCGCATTCCACGGCACGTCGCGGAAGGTGGTGAGGGTCACCGCCGGGTAAGCCATTTGCCGGGCGCCGTCGATAACCTGCTCCAGCAGCATCCGCCCGATGCCCTGATGCTGCCAGGCCTGGTGTACGGCGACTTCGACGATAAATAAGGCATCGTCGAGCGGTTCGGTCAGAATAAAACCCACCGGTTGCCCGGCGGCTTCCGCCAGCAGGCTATGCTCGGTTTCCAGATAATCATGATGACGCGCAACGCTAATCACCTCGCTGTCCGCCAGCCAGGCGAGAGCGGGGATCTGACGAAAAGCCTGAGCGGCGGAACGTTCAATGGCCGGCAGAAGGGCGATATCACTCTCCTCGGTCAGGCGTAATCCGGCGCCGGCAGTTATAGTGTTAGTTTTCATCACCTCAGCATAGCAGCCTTCGGGAGAAATGTATGGAGCTGACCGCCGTTCCCGCCACGCAGTTCAGCAGCGTGCAGTTAACGGATATTCTTAACGCCTGTTTTGCAGACTATCTGGTACCGGTGACCCAGTCGGTGGAGGGATTTGTTCAGCGCTTTAGCGCCGAGGGGATGAGCCTGATCGATTCCCGCGTCTGGCTGGCCGGAGATGAACCTGCGGCGATCGCGATCGTCGCGCGTCGGGGGAATATGGCTCGCCTGGCGGCCTTTGCCCTGCGTCCGGCCTGGCGCGGCAAAGGTCTTGCACGGAAATTGATGCAGGAGCTGCTGATGCTTCTGCAGCAGCAGGGGATCGAGACGGTTTCCCTGGAGGTGATCCGCGATAACCATGTGGCCGTCGCGCTGTATCAGTCGTTAGGCTTTACGCGGCGCCATGGGCTCTGCGGCTACCTGAGCGCAGAGCCTCAGGCTGCGGCGCCAGGCGTGTTACAGCCTTATCCCACCCTGGCGCTGCTTAGACGCGCCGTTGAGGAGAGTAACAGTCAGCTCCCCTGGCTGATGGATCCGCTTACCTTCGCCACCCTGCCATGCCGCGTCGTGACGCTGGAACAGCGCGCCTTCGCGGTACTGGGCACCTCGGGTTCACGGCCTGTACTGCAGTTTTTATGGGTTGAACCCGCCGCCCGTCGCCAGGGGCTGGCACGGGCGCTGCTGATGGCGCTGGCGCAGCAGTTCCCGGGTATCGGCACTTCGGTGACGGTCCCGGAAACCTTTACGCCGCTGTTTGCCGCGGCGGGATATTCACCGCTATCGCTGCAGCAGTATGAAATGACGATGGAGTTGACCGCAGCAAAGTTCGCTTAAGCGGGAGTGTGCGCTGGGCCGCAAAAAACAGCACGGGGCGCCGATAAGCCTCTCTTTTGCCGCATCATATCTCTTCGTAATGGCGACGAGGGGGATGTAATGCGTAAAACGGAACTGTTGGCTTTTTTGCAAAATCAGACCGATTTTTTCGATCCGGATAACCTGAACGAAGTGTTCACCGCCAGCTGGCTGGCTCAGCGTTTCGCGATGCAAAGAAATACCGCCAGCCATTATCTCAATCAGCTGGTCGCCCAGGACGTGCTGGTGAAGATCAACACCCGGCCGGTCTATTTTCTGCATAAAAAAGCCTTCTGCCAGCAGTTCTTCCCCCTTTCCCGCAGCGAGTACGCCAGCATGGCGGAGCTGCTCGCGGAGAGTGACCGCCAGCCGGAACAGGCGGACCATTTTTCGTTGCTGACTGGCCATGATGGCAGCCTGCGTAAACCGATTGAGCAGATGAAAACCGCGCTGTTTTATCCCAACGGCGGGCTACCGCTGCTGATCACCGGTGACAGCGGGACCGGTAAAAGCTATATGGCGGAGCTGATGCACGAGTTCGCGATCGCCCAAGGCCTGCTGGCGCCCGATGCGCCCTTCGTGAGCTTCAACTGCGCGCAGTATGCCAGTAATCCGGAGCTGCTGGCCGCCAACCTGTTCGGCTACGTCAAAGGCGCGTTTACCGGCGCGCAGAGCGATAAAGCCGGGGCGTTCGAGGCGGCAAACGGCGGGATGCTGTTTCTCGACGAGGTCCACCGCCTGGATGCTCAGGGGCAGGAGAAGCTGTTCACCTGGCTGGATCGCAAGGAGATCTACCGGGTGGGGGAGACCGCTCAAGGCCTGCCGATTTCGCTGCGGTTGGTGTTTGCCACCACCGAAGAGATTCACAGCACTTTTCTGACCACCTTTCTTCGTCGTATTCCGATCCTGGTCAGCTTGCCCGATCTTCAACACCGCAGCCGCGAGGAGAAGGAGGCGCTAACGCTGCAGTTTTTCTGGCAGGAGGCCCGGACGCTGGCCGCCCGGCTGCAGCTAACGCCGCGGCTTTTGCAGGTCCTGACGCAGTACGTTTATCGGGGCAACGTCGGCGAACTGAAGAATGTGGTGAAGTACGCCGTGGCATCAGCCTGGGCCAGGTCTCCGGGCAGCGAGATGCTGACCGTGACGCTGCACGATCTGCCGGAAACGATCATGGCGGCGACGCCGGCGCTCAGTGAAGCGATGGGCCAGCAGGAGCCGCTGCTAATCGAGCCGCAGACCAGCCTGGTCTGGTTGCTGCGGGCGCGCGACCCGGTTCAGGGGCTGATCTATGACGTTCAGTGTCGGATTTTGGCGCTGCATGAAGCGGTGCTGAATAAAAAAACGGTCTGGGAAGAGGCGCAAAGAAGCATGGGGGAGGAGATTGAAACCCTCTTCGATCGGCTGATCTTTGATAACCAGGATGCCAGTAGCTCGCAGATGTTGCTGCTGATCGCCCATCAGGTGCGGGAGGAGTATTATCGCCTGGAAAAACGCTTCAATATCCAGTTTAACGGTAACTGTCTTTACGCCCTGAGCCACTACCTGATCCATCGTTCCCGTCAGGCGCCGTCAACGATGAGCAATGAGAAAATCCGTCTGCTGGCGGATTTTCTGGCAAACAAATTCCCGCTGCTGTATCGCTTTTGCGAAGCGATCCTCGACGCGCTGGCGCTGAAGCTGGATATTGATCCCCAACGTATTGACCTGCTGTTGCTGGTGCTGTGGTTCCAGAAAAATGGCGCTATTAGCCAGCAGCAGGTGACCCGGGCGATTATTCTCGCTCACGGTTACGCCACCGCCAGCAGCATCGCCAGCGTGGCGAACCGCTTGCTGAAAAGCCCGCTGTTTGAGTCATTCGACATGCCGCTCGATGTGACGCCGGAGGCTATCGCTAATCAGGTGATGGCCTACATTGAGCGCCACGCGCTGGCGTCAGGGCTGATCATTTTGGTCGATATGGGATCCCTGAACGCAATTCACAGCCATTTTAATCGTCGTCTGAACACGCCGGTGGCGATTATTAACAATGTCTCCACCGGCATGGCGATGTACGTCGGGGAGCGGATTTTGCACGGCGATATGCTGGAAGATATCGTCCGCGAGATCGGCGATGATCTGGCGGTTGAGCACCAGCTCTATTACCCGCAGACCGATAAACCGCGGGCGATTTTGACCACCTGCGCCACCGGACTGGGCGCGGCGGCGAACCTGTCGGCGCTGTTAAAAGCCAGCATCCCTGAAGCGCTTGGCATTGATATTGTGGCCTGTGATGTGGAGACCCTTGCCGATCCCGCGCGGCGGGAGCCGATGCTCAGCCGCTACGAGGTGCTGGCGATCGTCGGCACCCTCGATCCGCATCTTGCCGATCTCCCGTGGATCTCGCTGGATTCGCTGATTTCCGGCGAAGGAAGTCGCCCGCTGATGCGTATCTTCGGCGAACTGGCGACGGCGGAGCAGGTTAGCGAGATCAACAACCTGATCCTGAAAAACTTCTCGCTGCGGCGAGTGATTGAGTCGGTGACGATCCTTGATACCGCGAAGGTGATCAACCAGGTTGAGCAGTTTTTGCTGCGCTATGAGCATCTGGCCGGGTACGAGGTGCCCAACGAACGTAAGGTAGCGCTGTATGTGCACATCAGCTGTCTGATAGAGCGGTTAATTCGCCACGCTTCCCCAACCCATTATTCGGGAAAGCAGTGTCCGGAGCGCGAGCTGGCTACGCTGCGCGAGGCCTTTAGTGTCATAGAGAGCGGATATAGTGTCAAAATTCCCGTTGTCGAGCTCTATTACATTCACGACATCCTGACGCGGGAAACGGAATTTATTCAGGAAGATCAAGAGTTTTAACGCTTCTCCCCCTTTTATCCTTACGTTAGCCGACGCGCCACTGTTTCTGGCACGTCGGTTGCAATTAAGAAAGCAGTGGAATGCGCTTTCGAGGTAAGGATGAAACGACACTATATTTTTGCCAGCCACGGCACCTTTGCTAACGGTTTGTTGAACTCTGTGGAGCTGATCCTCGGTAAACAGCCGGATATTCATACTCTGTGCGCCTATGTAGAAGAGGAGGTCGATCTGACGCAGCAGGTGGAGGCGCTGCTGGCGCGTTTCCCGGCGCAGGATGAGCTGATAGTGATTACGGATATTTTCGCCGGTAGCGTCAATAATGAGTTTGTGCGTTTTTTATCGCGCCCGCACTTTCATTTATTATCTGGGTTAAATCTACCGTTAATTATTGACCTGCTTATTTCTGCAGCGGAAGAGAATACCGAAAAATTAATTTCTGAAGCATTAATCAACGCCAAAGAGAGCATTCAGTACTGCAATCAGAGTATTGCCGGGGCGATGACTATGGATAAAGACTTCTGAAATGAGGATGCATGATGATTACGTTATTAAGGGTTGACCATCGATTACTTCACGGCCAGGTAGCCTTTTCCTGGACCCAATATGTCGGTGCCGATTGTATTTTAATCGCCAACGACAGTGTCCCTGAGGATGAACTTCGGAAAACCACCATTAAGCTTGCTAAACCACCCTCGGTAAAGCTGGTGATTAAAAATATAAATGATTCTATTGAAGCGATAACAAGTGGGGTTACCGATAAATATAATTTATTTATTGTTGTGGAATCGGTCAATGACGCCTGGCGTATTGCCAGCGCCGTTGAGGAAATAAAAAGTATTAATCTCGGTGGGATTAAGGCCAAAGAGGGCAGTAAAAATATTTCTAAGGCGATTAATTTACTGCCGGAGGAAATAGAGCAGTTGCAACAACTGGTGGGCAAAGGCGTCGAGGTGGAAATTCGCCAGGTCCCGAACGATCGCAAACAGCTTTTTACGGAATGCGTGTAATTCCGGAGGACAGATTATGGTAGAGGCTCTCTTACTGGGTCTGGTGGCGTTTATCGCGCAATCGGAATATGCCTTAGGGACGTCGCTGATTTCCCGGCCTATCGTCACCGGGCTGCTGACCGGTCTGGTGCTGGGGGATGTGCAGACCGGCGTCATCATGGGCGCGACGCTAGAGCTGGCGTTTATCGGCTCGTTCTCCGTTGGCGCCTCGATCCCGCCCGACGTGGTGACCGGCGGTATTCTCGGCGTGGCGTTCGCTATCACCTCCGGCGCGGGCACGGAAACGGCGCTGTTGCTCGGCCTGCCTATCGCCACCCTGACCCTGATCCTGAAAAACGTTTATCTGGGGATGTTCATTCCGTTGCTCAGCCAGAAAGCGGACGGCTATGCGGAACGGGCGGATACGCGCGGCATTGAGCGGATGCATTTGATCGCCGGATTCGGCCTGTCGCTAATGCTTGCCACGGTGGTGACCGTCTCATTCCTGGTGGGCAGCAACGCGGTGAAATCTCTGCTCGATGCGATCCCGGAATTTATCAAACACGGGCTTAGCGTAGCCACCGGGATCATTCCGGCTCTCGGCTTCGCGATGCTCGCCAGGTTGCTGATTAACAAGAAAGTGGCGCCGTACTTTTTCCTCGGCTTTGTATTGATGGCCTATTTGAAAATCCCGGTGACCGGTATCGCCATTCTCGGCGCCATCGTGGCGGTGGTGATGGTTAACGTCACCGCATTGAGCGCACCTCGTACCACGACAGAACAAGGAGTCAGCGATGACGACGAAGATGATTTCTGAAGAGACCCTGCAGCCGCAGGAGCAGGAAGAAACGCGAATTACGCCGCGTGATTTACGCCGGGTGTTCTGGCGCTCCTTCCAGATGGAGTTCTCGTGGAACTATGAGCGACAGATGAATCTTGCCTTTGTTTACGCGCTGATCCCGGTGCTGAAGAAGCTCTATCCGCGCAAAGAGGAGCTGGCCGGGGCGTTGAAACGCCATCTGGTGTTCTTCAATACCACGCCGCATATCGTCACCCTGCTGCTGGGGATCACGACGGCGATGGAGGAGAAAAATAGCCAGCAGAAAAATATGGATGCCAATGCGATTGATAACGTCAAAGCTTCGCTGATGGGGCCGCTGGCCGGGCTGGGAGATTCCTTTTTCTGGGGGACGCTGCGCCTGATCGCCACCGGTATCGGCACCAGCCTGGCGCTGAAGGGCAATATTCTCGGGCCAATCCTGTTTCTGCTGGTATTTAACGTGCCGCACATTCTGGCGCGCTGGTGTTTTACCCGCTGGGGCTACGTGCTGGGCACCGGCGTCCTGCAGCGGATCCAGAAGAGCGGAATGATGGAGAGCCTGACCTACGGGGCATCGATTATCGGCCTGATGGTGGTCGGGGCGATGACCGCCTCAATGATCGATATCACCATCCCTGTCTCCTTCGGGGCCGGGGAAGCCAAAACCCAGGTGCAGGACATCATCAACGACATTCTGCCCTGCATGCTGCCGCTGGTGAGTTTCGGCATCGTCTACTGGCTGCTTGGGCGCAAGGTTAAACCGCTCTCTATTATCGGCGGAATGGCGCTGGTGGGCATTCTGGGTTCGTGGATCGGATTGTTTTAACGGGAGTGAGCTATGCAACCAACAATGATGACCTATATCAGCGAAGAGCCGGCCTGTCTGGCGCAGATCCTGCGCGACTACCGGCAAAAGCTGGCGGCGATTGAGACCTTTGCCCGCCAGCACCCGGTACGCCGAATTTTGCTGCTGGCGACCGGATCGTCGCTGAACGCTGCGTTGTGCGCGTGCTATTTCTTTGAACAACGCTTCGGCGTGCTGGTTGACATTAAAGAGCCGTACAACTTTACCCATTACGAAGCTATCGACCCGCATACCGATCTGGTGGTGGCGATTTCACAGAGCGGAAAAAGCGCGTCGACGCTGGAGGCGATGCGTAAGGTACAGTCCTCAGGACTGCCGGTATTTGCCCTGACCTCCGACCCGCAAAGCCCGACCGGGCGCGCCTGCGATGGCGTGCTGGATATCAATACCGGGATCGAGAGCGTAGGGTTTGTCACCCGCGGCTTTAGCGCGACGGTGCTCAATTTGCTGCTGATAGCGCTGATGATTGCCCGCAGCCAGGGGAAAGCCAGCGAAGCCGAGGAGCAGCACTATCTTGCCGAATTCCAGCGACTGGCGGCGGCGATCCCGGAGGTCATCGCCCGCACTTCGCGCTTTATCGACCGGCATAGCGAAACGCTGCGGCGCGGCGAGCGCTTTGTCGCCACCGGCTATGGCGCGCTGGTTGGCGTGGCGAAAGAGTTCGAAACCAAATTTACCGAGACGGTGCGGGTACCTTCCAGCGGCTTTGAGCTGGAAGCCTATATGCACGGCCCCTATCTGGAAGCCAATGCCCGCCATGTGATGCTGTTTATGGAAGACTCGCCGGACGCGCGAACCCGGGCGCTGCGCGACTATATGGCGCCGTCCATTGCCCAGGCCTTTACGCTGACGCTGGGCGACGAAGAGGATGAACAAACGCTGGCGCTTAACTGCCCGTGCGAGCATCACCTGGCGCCGCTGCTGCTGATTGTCCCAGTGCAGATGCTCGCCTGGCATACCGCCGGGCTAAAAGGCATCGATCTGGCGATACGTATTTTCGACGATTTTGACCGCGTCTTAAAAAGTAAAATCTGATTATTCAGGAGAAAACTATGTTGGGTTTTAATCAGGACGAGTACCTGACCAGTGCTCGCGAGATCATCGCTGCGCGTAAACAGGCGGAAACCGTGGCCGACGCTATTTATGACAGCGGCTGCAGCGCGTTATTTTTCGCCTCGGTAGGCGGTTCCCTGGCCCCGATGATGGCTATTAATGAGTTTGCCAAAGAATTAACCAGCGTACCGGTTTATCTTGAGCAGGCGGCGGAATTAATCCATCGCGGGCATAAAAAATTAAATAAAGAGGCGGTTGTCGTCACGCTCTCTAAATCCGGCGATACCAAAGAGTCGGTGGCCATTGCCGAATGGTGCAAGGCGCAGGGGATACGCGTTGTAGCCATTACCCGTCATGCCGATTCGCCATTGGCTGCCGCCGCCAGCTGGCATATTCCGATGTGCCACAAAAATGGCGTGGAATATGAATATATGCTGCTGTACTGGTTATTCTTTCGGGTCATTTATCGTCACGGCGAGTTTGCTGAATATGCGCGTTTTGCCAGCCAGCTCGAGTTGCTGCCGGAAAATCTTCTGCAGGCCAAACGCCAGTTCGATCCGCAGGCGGACAGCATTGCCGCGCAATACCATGACAGCGACTATATGATGTGGATTGGCGGCGCGGAAATGTGGGGTGAGGTCTACCTGTTCTCGATGTGTATTCTCGAAGAGATGCAGTGGAAGCGGACGAAGTCGGTAAGCTCGGCTGAATTTTTCCACGGCACCCTGGAGCTGCTGGAAAAAGAGGTCCCGTTGTTTCTGGTGAAGGGCGAGGGGAAATGCCGGGCGCTGGACGAGCGCGTCGAACGCTTTGCCGAAAAGATAACTGACCATCTGGTGGTGATCGACCCACGCGACTATCCGCTGAACGGCATTGATGATGCGTTCCGCTGGATTATGGCGCCGTGCGTGGTGTCCACTCTGCTGGTGGACCGGCTGGCGGCCCACTTTGAGCACCATACCGGCCACGACCTGAATATCCGCCGTTATTACCGGCAGTTTGATTACTAAATCTTGCCCATGGCGGCCAGTCAGACTGGCCGCTCCGCTATTCTCCGAGGCGCTTCCCAGAAAATCATCGTCAAATCCAGCCGGGTAAAAACCGGTGGTAGAGTCCGGCTTTCCTTCTCTTTCAGGCAAGCGGATGGCCATGAAAAAACGGATGACCTCAACGCCGCATGATGCGGTCTTTAAACGATTTCTTCGCCACCCGGAGACAGCGAATGATTTCCTCATGCTCTATCTTCCCGAAGCGATCCGCCAGCGGTGCGATTTCGCTACCCTGAGGCTGCAATCGGCGAGTTTTATCGATGAGGATCTGCGCGCCTGGTATTCGGACGTGCTGTGGTCGGTGCGGACCACCTGCGGGGCGGGATATATTTACGTGGTGATAGAGCATCAGAGCTCGCCGGACAACCATATGGCTTTTCGTCTGATGCGCTATGCGATTGCCGCGATGCAGCGACACCTCGACGCCGGGCACAAAACGCTGCCGCTGGTGGTGCCGATGCTGTTTTATCACGGCGCAACCAGTCCGTATCCTTTTTCCCTCAACTGGCTGGATGAATTTGCCGACCCGCAGCTGGCGAAGAGGCTGTACGGCAGTCAGTTTCCATTGATCGACGTCACGGTCATGCCGGACGATGAAATTGTGCAGCATCGGCGGGTCGCCCTGCTGGAGCTGATGCAAAAGCATATTCGCCAGCGCGATCTCAGCGACATAACGGAGTCGTTGGCGGCCGTGGTGATGCTGGGATACACTAGCCCCCGGCAGTTGAGAATGCTGTTTCACTATATGCTGCAGTACGGTAACACGGCCGAGCCGGGCGTGTTTCTCCGCCGGCTGGCCCGCCGTCTGCCACAGTATGAGGAGACATTGATGTCTATCGCGCAAAAGCTTAAGCAGGAAGGTCGACAGGAAGGTCGGCATGAGGGCCGACAGGAAGGGCGCCTTGAGGGCTTACAGGAAGGGAGCCGGCGTGAGGCGCTGCGCATTGCCGGCAGCATGTTACAGAATGGCCTCGACAAAGAGACGGTACAGAAGATTACCGGACTGTCGGCTGACGAGCTCAAGCCGCTGTATTGCTAACACCCCGCCACCCAAACCGTTGCCCGGCGCCAAAACCCGCCGGGCAAGGTGGCTTTAACCTTCGCTTTTCACCACTTTGATCTCCACCATACCGATCCCCAGCTGACGCGGGGAGTGGCCGAGGATATTGCCCTCGTTGGTGGACTGCGGGTCCGGCGGAGTGATGGTCAGCGTGTTGCTGCGCGTCGGGTTGTCGAAATGCAGCGTCGTAGTGGTCACATCATTGACCAGAGTAAGCACTTGCTCACTTTGGCCAACCCGCACCGGGATCGGCTTATTGGCATTGGGACCGTAGGCTTTGGCGGTGATCACCAGATCAAATTTCTCCGGCAGCGGCTCTTTATATTCAATCTTCACGTCGCTGCCCAGCTGGGCATTGGACCACCGACCCCAGGACTCGGGGCGCGAAATGCCGCTAAATTGTTTCACCTCTTCCGGCGCGCCGGCAACGTTAAACACGAAGCTGTCGGCTTTATAGCGAATATCGTTGTCGACAACTTTCAGCGTATCGACGTTGCCCTTATAGCGCTCCATATCGATAAGGGTGTCCCTGAAGGCGGTCTTGCCTTTCCACTGTGGCTTATCAACGTGCTGAACCTTCTGCTCACCCCCGAGCTGGCCCTGCGAGACGCACCAGTCGGTGGAGAGCGCCAGCTCAGGAGACCACAGCTGGCCCATTTTATAGCAGCGATCGACCCACACGAAATTATCCCGCGGTGCGAAATCGGCCAGCTGGAAGCGCAGCGGCGCCGAGTATTCGCTCTCCGGCAGCGGTTCAACGCGCTGGTCCGACACCCGGAGCAGCAGCGGCAGACGGAAATGGCTGCCGGAGAAGGCGATCATGTTCTTCTGCGAGTCGATGGTGAAGTTTTTAATCTCTTTCGGGAAGTTCCACAGGCGGATCACGTCGGGTTTCCAGGCCAGGATCTTCTCTTTCATATTGATGAAAATACCGGAGAGCGACTGGCCAGAGAGACTGCTGCGCCCGAGGCCGATATAGTTATCGCCACCGAGAATATCCAGCACCGTCGCACCGTTATCCATGGTGTTGCGTTTCACTGCCAGGGTCTCCTGCTGCGGCCGATCGCCGCGCAGGACAAAGAATAAATTGCTGCGATCGTGCTTGTTGAGGTAATCCCAGGCGCTGTTCTTCATGGCCAGGTGGTCGGAAGAGACCACGATGACCGTGTTTTTGAAATAGGGAGAGGCTTTGATCTTCTCGATTAGCGCGGCGATATGTTCCTGGCTGCAGCTAACGGCGCTAAAGGAGAGGTTTTTCTTACCGTCCACGTCATAGCGTTTACGCTCGCAGGTGCGCGAAATAAAGCCGTCGGGATGGTGGGTGTCCACCGTCAGGGCGAACAGCGAAAAGCGTTTTCCGGACTGCGACAGCTCTTCGAATTTTTTCCACGTCTCCTCAAGTACCGTGTCGTCATAGAAGCCCCAGTCGTTGCGGTAGGCGGGATCCGCTACCGTGGTTTTGAGCTCTTCCGCCCCGAACAGGTGATCGAAGCCGTGGGACTTGAGAAAGACGTCTTTGCCAGCAAAGCGCAGGTTAGCTCCCTGCACAAAATAGTTTTCGTAACCGGAGTTTTTCAGGATATCGCCAAGGCAGATATTCTGCGGAAAGAAGCTGGATACGGAGGCCGAAGCGTTGCCTTCAAACGGCGCAAACAGCGGAATGCCGCACTGTGACGCGACCATGCCGGCGATGGTGTAATCGGTCCCCGGCAGCTGCATGGTATTGCTGAAATCAATGCCCTCATCTTTAATTCTGCCAAGCTCAGGGGTGAGGTTGGGGAACGCATCGTTATCAAAATAGGTGCGCTCAAGGCTTTCGCCATAGATATAGACCAGATTCAGCTGCGGATTGTCGATACGCTTCGACGGTTCTTTGTAGTACGCGGCAAAGTCCGGGTCTCCTTCCCGTGATTGCGATTTCACCAGCTCGCTGATTTGATGGAAGGCCGGGCTGGCGTCGACCGAGGCCAGCGCCAGCAGCAGCGCCGCCAGGCTGTAGCCGACGTGATGAGGATGATGCCGACGGCGGCGCAGCACCCACCCCAGGGCGCCAAAAACGGCAACCAGCGCGACGGCCACGCCGACGCCCGGCAGAATGTATTTGCCGATCCCGGCGCCGGTCAGGCTGTTGGTCAGAGTGTAGAGTACCGCGTCGTTGATGCCGTCGCCGGTAAAGTAGTCGCTGGCGTAGAGGGTGATATTCAGCACCACGAACAGGCCTAACACCGTGAGCGTGGCGGCAAACCACCAGGTGTTACGACCCGCTTTCCAGGCATAAAGCGCCACCGAAGCTAAAAATAAGGCGATGGATAACAACTCTGACACAGCTCATCCTCATTAACGCCAGTTATCGGCTGGCAGAACAGATTACTTTTCAAGCCACACTGTAATTGCAGCGCCATCTTGCTGCAATTCTAGCGTCATGAAAGTGTGCAGTTATTCAGAATTGGTTTAGAAGTTGCCTTTTTTGATCGGCGTCGCAGCCGGCGTGGCGGGGAAGCGCAAGGAGAAAAAGGAGAAAAAAGCCGTTTCAGGCCGCGCTGCCGTTGCGAAGGCGACAAACGCGGCATTAGCAGTACGTATCAGGAGAGGAAGTTAACGCCCTGTTTTAAGACCAGATCGCAGGCTTTGGTTTTCACCTGTTTCGCCAACGAGCTGTTGCCAAGCGTATTCAGGTCCAGCTGCTGGCCGTTATTACTGTTGAGCAACCCCTGCAGGCCATCGAGATAGTTGGTGTCTTGTTTCTGTTTTTCCGGCGTGCTGAGTCCTAGTTTATCCAGCACCTGGTTTTTGACGTTATCGGCGCTGGTCACGGAGGCCAGCTTCTGTTGCGCGCAATATGACAAGATCCCGGCCGCATTATTCATGCTGCTGGCGGTCAGCGACTGGCTGCTGCCACTGAGCAGGCTGGTTAGCGAGGAGACGGACATGCCGCCGCTGCCAGCCTGGGTGCTGCCGCCGCTGAGCTGGCTGGCGGCGCTGTTGAGAGAATCCTGCCAGGAGGCAGCGTGGGCCCCGGAGAGGGTAAATGCGCTGAGGGTAAGCGCGGCAAGTAAGCCATTTTTTAACGATTTCATAGACGGACTCATAAGCGTGACTGAAGAATCACTTTAGTATAACGCCGCCGTTGTCCGGAAATCTCTTAATACTCCTTGCCGGTGACGCGGTGCCGGTAACTTTCCCAGTTGAAGATAACCCACAGGCTGTTGCCCAGGCGCATACGGTCCATCACCCGTTCGCCGAGCAGCTTATTCATCTCTTCCATATTACTGTTGGTTAGCATACCGGTAGGCCGTTTGGAGGAAGAGCGGCGGTCAACTATCTGATTGATAATGACCTTTTCATAGCGAGACTCCGTCTGCATACCAATTTCATCAATCACCAGAAGATCGACCTTGCTGAGATCGCTCAGTAATTGCTCTTCGCTCGTCTCCCGATTGCCGAAGGTATCTTTCATGGCTGACATAATATCAGCCACGGTGATAATTAAGACCGATTTCCCGCGCAGCAGCAGTTCGTTGCAGATAGCAGCCGCGAGGTGGTTTTTACCGGTGCCCGGTTTGCCGGAGAAGATAAAGCTGGCGATATTGCCATCAAACTCCTCCACGTACTGACGCGCCCGGGCGAGGGCGTTCATCTGCCCCTCGCACTCGACGCGATAGTTATCAAAGGAGCAGTTCTGATGCAGGGGGCGGATCCCCGAGCGGTTAAAGGTGCGCTGCATTTTCATCGCGCGGTTCTCCCGCTCCAGCGCTTCGGAACGCAGCTTGCCTTGCTCTTTTTGCCAGGCCAGCAGCTCTTCGCCGGTTTTAAACGCCGGTTCGATATGAGCCGGCATCATTTTCTGCAGGCGCTTCATCAGATCGCCAACGTTTTTCATGCTCATCCTCGGAAACCTCGCGGAATATGACTGTCGGGTTCGCTCACGCTGTTCACATCGCGCTTCGGCTGCCCGCCGTTGCTGGCGCGGCTGATTTGCACGCTGCGAGCCAGTTTCTGCTGCCACTGCACGTGGTGAAACACTTTACCTTCCGCCTGCCAGTAAGCGACGAAAGCGGCCAGCTCTTCCGGGGTGACCGGCTGGCTCAGGGCGATGCCCCACAGCGCGGCCAGACGCTGAAAGTCGGCGTCCGGCTGCCAGGCCGCATACATGGCAAATTTGCCCATCGGCACCGCAACCGGCGCCGCCGCGGGCTCGTCGAAAAACTGCGGGTCAAGCGCGATGTCGCTACCGGGGCGCGCCAGCCTGGCTTCCAGTTCCAGCAGCTGCGCCAGCCGGTCTGGGGTCAGCGCATAGAACGCCGGGGCGTTGTTGGCAAAAACGGCGACAGTGCCGTCAGTCGATTTCGCCAGCAGCGCCGCGTGCTGCTGGAGGAACTCTTCCAGGCCGCTAAAATGGGAGGTTAAAATTCGCGAAGACATAACTCTATCTCAACTCTGAACTGCAAAGAGTGGGGTGATCTGCACATAGTAGCACAGAGCCCGTCGCGGAAGGAGCGTCGCGGCTTTACCGCGACGCCGGGGTTAGACGCGAGGGCGCTTACGATACAGCCACAGACCGGGTATCGACAGGCCGATGGAGAGGGCGCCCACGATTGAAGAGGCCTTTAAAAAATTGCTCAGCAGCAAAATCATCATCTCTTCAGAATAGCCAAAATGACTGATTTTTACCGCGGAGATCATCGCGGTGTAAGCGGAAATACCGGGAAACATCGGGATCACGGCGGCAACGGTAAAAATCTTCGGATGCGCCAGATACCAGCGCGACCACTGGATGCCGATGCAGCCCACCAGCAGGGCGGCGAGGAACGTGGCCCATTCAATGTTAAAACCGGCGCTCATCATGACCATGCGCGAACCGTGGCCGATGGCCCCCAGCAGCGCGCACCAGCGCAGGGCGCGCTGCGGGACATTAAAGACCATCGCAAACCCGACGGCAGGGATCGCCGCCAGCAGCATGTCTTCCGCCAGCGCGAAAATAAACGAAATTATGCCCATCCCCGCAGCCCCCATACGGTCATTGCCATCACTACGCCAATGCAGGTGGCAAGGGTTAACAGGCTGGCGATCGCCCAGCGGGCGAGGCCGGTATTAATATGCCCTTTAAACATATCGGCGACGGCGTTGATCAGCGGAAAGCCCGGGACCAGCAGCAGGACGCTGGCGGCCATGGCGATGGTCGGGGTGCTGGCAAAGGTAGGGAGGCGCAGCAGCAGCCCGGAGATCGTGGTGGCCACAAAGGCGGTGATGCAGAAGTTGATCTGCGGATGCATGGAACGGTGGGTCAGCACCTGGCGAATGTACATGGCCACCGTGCTGGCGCAGAAGCTGACCAGCGCTCCATCCCAGCCGCCGTTATTCAGTTTACAGAAACAAGCGCAGGAGAGGCCCACCATGATCACCAGCAACCAGCGGGGATAGCGCAGGGGCCTAATCTGCGCGAAGCGCTTCTCGACGTCGCGATAATCCAGCAGCTTATGCTCGGCGAGGATCACGATATGCTGCACTTCCGTCACCACATGCATATTAATGCCGCGGTCGACATTTTTACGCGTGGAGGTAAGACATTCGCCATTCTTAATGGTGGTCAGGACGATAGCGTTGGAGGAAATGGCGCTTTCGACGCTGTCCATCCCCAGCGCCAGCCCGAGACGCGTTGAAAGCTCTTCCACCAACGCGCTTTCGGCGCCGTGCTGTAACAAAAAAAGACCACACTGGATGCATAATCGTGTGATTGCCCGCTGCTGTGCCCGATCAACCTGCATATTTCCTCTGCTGTCCGCGACGCCTGGTATCTGCCGATACTTTAACCTGAAGCGCCTGGGCGGCTGAGGGGGGTGGGATCAAATAATGTGCAAAAATTTCCCGCCCGCCGGAGGGGCAGAATTTGAAGCTTCCCACACTTTTGCCAGTTTGGTGAAAAGTGCAATTTTTGTCGCCATTCATCCCTTCTTTTTCCCGTCTGACTTATCAAAAATGCAGGAAAGCACTTTTATTAAACAAAAAATATACAAATAATTAACCCTGCAAAAGTGAGACAATCCTATGAAAACACAGGTCGCGATTATTGGCGCTGGCCCTTCCGGGCTGCTGCTGGGGCAGCTCCTGCACAACGCCGGCATCCACACGGTCATTCTTGAGCGTCAAACGCCGCAGTATGTGCTGGGGCGCATCCGCGCGGGAATTCTGGAAAGCGGTACCGTCGATCTGCTTCGCGAAGCGGGCGTGGCGCAGCGAATGGACGTCGAAGGCCTGGTGCATCATGGGGTGGAGTTTCTCTTTGACGGCCAGCGGGTGCCCGTCTCACTGAGCGAGCTGACCGACGGCAAGAGCGTGATGGTTTACGGCCAGACTGAAGTGACCCGCGATCTGATGGCTGCCCGGGCCGCCAGCGACGCGCCGATCGTGTACGGCGTGAGCGAAGTGACTATCCATGACGCGAAAAGCGACCGGCCGACGATCACCTATCTTAGCGAAGGTGAATTCTGCCGCCTGGAGTGTGACTTTATCGCCGGTTGCGACGGGTTCCATGGCGTGTCGCGGCAAAGTATTCCCGCTGACATCCTCAAAACTTACGAGAGCGTCTGGCCGTTCGGCTGGTTAGGCCTGTTGGCGGATACGCCGCCGGTCAATCCGGAGCTGATCTATGCGCATCATCAGCGGGGATTCGTTTTATGTAGTCAGCGCTCACTTACTCGCAGCCGCTACTATTTGCAGGTTCCGCTGAGCGATAAAGTGGAAGACTGGTCGGACGAACGCTTCTGGCAGGAGTTGAAATGCCGATTGCCGGCGGATCTGTCATCAAAGTTAGTGACTGGTCACTCACTTGAGAAAAGCATCGCTCCCTTGCGCAGCTTCGTCGTAGAGCCGATGCAATATGGGCGATTGTTTCTGGTGGGGGATGCCGCGCATATCGTACCGCCGACCGGCGCTAAAGGGTTGAACCTGGCGGCATCGGACGTGAACTATCTGTGGCGGATCCTTCGCGAATACTACCATCATGGCCGGAGCGATCTGCTCGCGACCTATTCGCGACTAGCGCTGGATCGGGTCTGGAAAGGGGAACGCTTTAGCTGGTTCATGACCCGCCTGCTGCACGATTTCCCGCAGCAGAGCGAATTCGACGCCAAAATGCAGGCGGCCGATCGCCGCTACTATCTGGGCTCGCGCGCCGGGCTGACCACCATCGCGGAAAACTACGTGGGCCTGCCCATGGAGCGCGTCGTCTGACTGAACAGGAGTAACTATGTCGCCCGTCCAAACTGTTCCGGTATTTAAGCTCTATGGCGAGGAGCGCGGCTGGCCGACGCCGGACCTGCTGCACTGCGAATCGATTTTGCAGCGCAGCAGCCTGTATCAGTGGCATATTCGCGTCCACCAGCACGCCGAAATGGTCCAGCTCCTCTATCTGCACAAAGGTCGGGCGGAGATCGAAATTGAAGGCACCACTGCGGTGATGACGGAATCCTGCATCCAGGTGGTGCCCGCCCTCTGCATTCATGGCTTTCATTTTTCACCCGGGACGCACGGATTTGTGCTCTCCCTGGCGCTGCCGCTGCTGAGCCGCTTTGAAAATCAGTTCGGCCGGCCGCTGGATGTGCTTAGCGTAGCGCAGTGTCTGCCGGTGGGGCGTTCCCGGGGGCGTATGCATACGCTGTTTTCAGCGCTTCGCGAGGAGTACAGTGCCGATCATGATGCACGGGAAATGATGCTTTATTCGCTGCTGGGGACGCTGCTGGTCTGGCTGAACCGGCAGTGCCGCCCCGCACCGCCCGCGGAAGACAAAGCGGAGCGAAAGCGCAGTATGATGCGTCATTTTTCCCGGCTTATTGAGAGCCACTACCGGCAGCATCTCCCGCTGGCGGAGTATGCGAAGTTGATTGGGCTGTCGGTCACGCATTTAAACTATTTATGTCGCGAGTTCTATGGCTGTAGCGCTCTCGGGGTACTGCATCAGCGACTGATGCTTGAGGCGCGGCGTAACCTGCAGTACACTCGCATGACGGTAACGCAACTCTCTGATTATTTGGGTTTTAGCGACGCCGCCTATTTTTCTCGCTTTTTCCGCCGCTACAGTGGCATGTCGCCTAAAGCATTTAGAGAAGCAATTAAAGAGAATGCTTCATAATTTTCAAGCCTGAAATTATTTTTGCTAAATAATAGTTTTATCTTTTCTAATTTATTAGCGCAGAGGCGTCTGTGCTAATATTCATCGCAAGTATACACAGGAATAATATTTACACGGTATGACCACGGTTCGGTCATTCAGTATATCGTGTACGCGGGCCATGAATATGTTTTTAATATTCATCCAGTAAATGGTATGGCGATCGAGTCACTCGCCGAACGTTTACGGGCAAGCGAAGGAACTTCGACAGGAAGCGGAGGTGTTATGTTACCAGGACAAGGTAAGTTTGGCGTCGTTATTAGTAAAATCCCCGTCATGCAGTCAGGGTTAAAGGTGATCTTCAATGAGAACCTCCCGGATTACGAACTCAGTTTTTGTCGCTCTCATGATGAGCTCACCCTTTTACAACTGCGGCGGGCGGTGCTGGTCGTTGCGGATATCTCCGGCGAGATTGCGCAACCCCGGGCCGTCTGCGAGCGTTATTACTCCCTCATGACCCAGTATCGTGATATTCACTGGGTTTTTATGGTCAGCGACAGCCTCTATCCATTAGCCGTTGAGCTATTAATTCGTCCCGAAAGCTCGCTCATCTCCGAGAGCGAGCCGGTAAACCGGCTGATTGAGGTGATTTGTGCTGGTAGCCGTGCGGCTGAGCAGATTAGCCGTACGCTGTTTACCGGGAATGAGGACAGCGATTTCGCAAGCTACCACTCTGCGGCGATGCTGACCCTGTCAGAGCGAAAAGTTCTGCGCCTTCTGGCGAAGGGATGGGGAATTAACCAGATCGCCGCGCTGTTGAAAAAGAGCAATAAGACGATCAGCGCGCAGAAAAATAGCGCAATGCGTCGCTTATCGCTACGCAGCAACGCTGAAATGTATGCCTGGATCAACAGCGCGCAGGGAATGCAAGAGCTGAATATCAATTCAGCTTACGGGGAGCAAATGGAATGGAAAAAAATAGCACAACCCGTCATGTCGCCATCGTAGAAAAATGTGTGATGACGGAAATGGCCTGGCGCTATATCTTTAGCCGTGAAGATAACAGCCAATACCGCATTCATTTTTTTAAAAATATCAATTTGCTCAGGGCGGTGGAAGCGTCGTTCCCATGGTCAGCAATGATCTTTTCACTTTCAGGGAGTCGTTCGTCCAGAGCCGAGAGCCTGCTTTTTCTTCACGAGATGGCGAGGATCCGACCGGAAGTCCAAACGATTATTCTGGCTAATAATGAAAGCGAAATGCGCCTGATCGGCCATTTAATGCCGTCCTGCCTGCACGGTATATTAAATAAATCTGCGCCGCGACGCGGGTTGCAGGAGCATTTATTACAGCTGCTGGATAATCATTCCCTCGCCGGCAAAGAGCATTTTTGCGGCAGAGAGGCATGCAACGATCCGCTAAGTCCGACGGAGCACGCTATTCTTCGGTATATGTCGTGGGGATATTCGCTTTCGGAAATTGCGGTGCAGCTGAACCGGAACATTAAAACCATCCGCGCGCATAAGTTCAACGCCATGACCAAGCTCGGGGTTCGCTCTGACATTGGTTTATTAAACGCGGCGGATATCTTGCTGCATTTACCGATAAACGGCCCGACCAGCGCCGTTAAACAGGTGGCATAACGCGGCTATATGCATACGTCTACCCATGTTGCGTCGGTGAGCTGCGCCATTCGTTCTGGTTCGATGCGAACGGCGCTGTGAATAGCCCCCGCTGCGGGTAGTACCTCCTGATAGTGCCTGAGCGAGACGTCACAGAAGACGTCCAGCGGATTTTCCAGACCAAACGGGCACACGCCGCCGACCGGATGGCCGGTCCAGGTCACCACCTCATCGCTGCTCAACATACGCGCTTTTGCGCCAAAGGTTTCTTTCAGCTTTTTATTATCCAGCCGCGCATCGCCCCTGGCGACGATCAGTACAATTTTATCTTTGATCTTGAGCGACAGCGTTTTGGCTATTTGTCCCGGCTCAACGTTGTGCGCGGCAGCGGCGAGCGCCACGGTGGCGGTACTCTGGTTTAACTCAATAATTTCGATATCGGGGGCGTGTTCGGCAAAGAACTGCCGTACAGACTGCAGACTCATTGGATTCTCCTGATTTAAGCCTGGTTAAATCTGTCACAAGCCTGGCGGAGTGTAAATATCGGCGCGGACAATCCAGATTCTTTCTATTTTGTCGATCTCCTTCACATTCACCGTAACCGGTTACTGTAACCGGTTGCGGTTATCTGCATTGAGATGAATACTGGAACAGTCACTTCTCCTTTTATTTATAACAAAAGAGCCGTGTATGAATCGTTGTGTTATGAGCAGTATAGCCGGTCATCCACACGCGGCCTGCTGCATCAAAAAGCGGTCATCGTAACGGCAGGGTAATCGTTGTTGGGCCAGTATCAATAGCCTGTCAGGAGGGCTACTATGTCTGCTAACCATGCTGCGTTTAATTTGATATTTCGCTTTGTAGAAAATTACATAAGCCCCATAGCAGGGCGGATCTCATCGCAGCGTCACGTCATGGCTATCCGTGACGGTTTTATCTCCGCGATGCCGTTTATGATCGTCGGATCGTTTCTGCTGGTGTTTGCTTATCCTCCTTTTTCCCCGGATACCACCTGGGGTTTCGCCCGCGCCTGGCTGGATCTGGCAAAAGAGTTCGAGGGGCGCATTCTGACCCCCTTTGATATGACAATGGGGATCATGTCGATCTACATCTGCGCGGCAATCTCTTACAACCTCGGTAAGCACTACGAGAAATCCAATCAGCTCGATCCCTTTATGTGCGCGATGCTGTCGATCATGGCCTTTTTACTGATTGCCGCGCCGAAGACGAATGGCACGCTGCCGGTGGATAGCCTCGGCGGAACAGGGATCTTTACCGCCATTCTGGTGGCGATCTACTGTGTGGAGATGATGCGTTTTCTCAAGGCACATAACATCGGTATCCGTCTACCGGATCAGGTCCCTCCGATGATCAAAAATTCCTTTGATCTGTTGATCCCGGTGCTGGTGGTTGTGCTGACGCTCTATCCGCTGAGCCTGTTTATTCAACACCATTTTGACATGCTGATCCCGCAGGCCATTATGGCGATTTTCAAACCGCTGGTTTCGGCGGCCGATTCCCTGCCGGCGATCCTGCTGGCGGTCCTCATCGGCCACCTGCTGTGGTTTGCCGGGATCCACGGTGCGGCGATCGTTTCCGGGATGCTGCAGATGTTCTGGCTGACCAACCTCGGTATGAACCAGCAGGCGCTGGCCCAGGGCGCACCTCTGCCGCATATCTTTATGGAGGCGTTCTGGACCTTCTTTATCGTGGTCGGAGGTTCTGGTGCCACCATGGGGCTGGTGTTCTGCTATCTGCGCAGTCGTTCAGCGCATTTGCGCTCCATTGGTCGTTTGAGCGTGGTGCCAAGCCTGTTTAACATTAACGAGCCGGTCATCTTTGGGACGCCTATTGTCATGAATCCGGTGTTCTTTATTCCGTTCCTGCTGGCGCCGATGGTGAATGCGGTGCTGGCCTGGGCGGCAATGAAGCTGGATCTGATCGGCCGCGTCATCTCCGTGGTGCCGTGGACGGCGCCGGCGCCGATTGGCGGTGCCTGGGCGCTGGGCTGGGATTTCCGGGCGGCAATTCTGGTCATCGTTCTGGCCTGCGTGTCGGCGATTATCTACTTCCCGTTCTTTAAGGTGTATGAGAAACAGCTGCTTGCTCAGGAAGCGGAAGAGGCCGAACGGGCGGAACAGGAGAGTCAGCAGACCGCATAAATAGTGACCGGGCGGCCACAGGCTGCCCGTAGCTTATTGGGAACAGGGCGTTATTTTAACGTGCAGTCGCCGCACTGTTGGACGTCCGGCAGGCGATAGCGCTGACAGCAGGTGCGTCGGACTAACTGCCCTTCACGCAGCACGACCGTTCGCCATAGTGGGTTATCCTGACCATCGGCGAGTTGTTTTTCAAAGAAACAGTGCTGGCGCAGGGCGGCAAGCTGCTCATCCCCCAGCAGCGCGCGCATTTCCCCAAGATACCAGTTAATCAGATAGCCTGTATTGCTCCAGATAAGCTTGCCATTGATTTCGCCCGTCGCTTCCAGCGCCTCAATAACCGGCTGCAGGGTGCGCGTCACCAGGGCATCCATCCGCGACAGCGGTGACAGTCTCTCGATGCTAGCATCACTATGGACATCAATCCAGAAACAGGCCGCCCGGCCGCTTTCGTGAAATTCGACGTGGAAATGTTCCGGCGCCAGGCTGAGACCCTGTGGTTCATTGAGCAACGCCAGCATCAGCGGCGGCACCAGCAGACCGATATACCATTGCGCCCAGAGCGAGAGCAGAGGTTTCTGTTCCCGTGTCAGCGTTGGCTGATGACGATAGATATGATCGGAATAAGTGGCCAACAGGGAGCGTAAGGCGGTGGGTTGCGACCACTCGGCGAGCGTCAACGCGTGACCGGGAGCGGATTCATCCAGGCGCAGGAAATCGAGCAGATGGGGGCGCAGGGTGGCGATTTTTTCCCGAATACTCTCCGCCAGGGCGCGCTCAGCCGTCGGCAAAGGGGCCCGCCAGATAAGTTCATCGCTGAGAGGAAGGGAACGCCAGGCCATTCGATTTCCAGATACAAATCTAAATGATAATTATTCCTGATATTAGTTGTTTGCAGGCGGCATGGCAAGAATTTTGTCGGCGCCACGATGCCGCAGCGCGCGCGGGTTAACTGGCCAAAATAATGTTGCGGCCTTTATTTTTAGCTTCATAGAGTGCGCCATCGGCTCGCGCCAGCGCTTGCTCAATATTGTCATCAATGAGCGGCGTCAGACCAATACTGATGGTCACGTTGGTGGCGACGCTCTCATTAAACATATGCGGGATTTTCAGGTCATAGACCCGCTGTCGAATTCGTTCGGCAGCCTGCCAGGCCGTTTCTTCGCTGCTATTGGTCAGCAGCACCATAAACTCCTCTCCACCAAAGCGGGCGACAATATCGCGCGAGCGTACGGCGTTACGAATGGCAGCAGAGACGCGAATGAGCGCCTGATCGCCCATCATATGACCGTAGTGATCGTTATAGGCTTTGAAATGATCGATATCGAGGAGCAGCACGAAGTGGTTATCGCCGTCCAGCGCCAGCAGGGTATCGAGGCGATTCTGCAGTCCGCGGCGATTATACAAACCGGTCAGGGGATCCAGCATACTGAGATCGTTGAGGGTGTTGCGTTCCTGCATCAGTTTATCCATCAATCCTTGTGTAAAGGCATCGCTGCGCTTCTGGATAATATTTTGCAGGGTAATACCGGCAATAGGCAGCATAAAACAGTAAGTCATGCGCAACCATTGTTCTCCCTCCGCCATTATCAGGCAGGCAAGGAAAGTCGGTAAAGAGTGGAGGGTAAAGGCAGTGATATTATTGGAAAAAGCGATGGTGCCGATAAACAGAATGCTTAATAGGGCGATCACCAGATAGTTAAAATGCGGCGGTGTCAATAGCATCGCCTTTGTCACTACGTGCCATGCCCATAGCATGCCAAATAACAACGAGATAGCGGAAATATTTATTTTCGATTGCGGCCATTTCCAGTGCCAGAGCAGCAGCAACCCGCTGCAGGCCACGATCAGGGCGCAGGGCAGCGTGAAACGAACTACCGTAAATAGGGGGGCGACCAGCGACAGAGAGGAAGAAATGAAATTAAGCAGTAAAAAAAGCCGTAAGGAATATTGATATTTTTGTGCGTAATGTGCTCGCCAGGTTTGTGCAGTCATATCGGAAGAATCATTATTAGTCGTTAAATTTCAAAATGATGAAAGCCAAAAATGAAGAGTCTGATAACAATGTGCAAAAAAAGGTTATTTGCAAAATAAGAAAAATATTTAATATATATCGATAATCCGCTTAATTTATCACCTTCATGAATGTATGTCATTACCGCGAACGTAAAGAATAAGGCACAGAGCACTTTGCAAATGACAAATGATAAAAATTATCATATGGTATTGGTTATCATTATCGTTGTGAGAGGTAAAACCATGCTGCAGCGAGCATTAGGAAGCGGTTGGGCAGTCGTCGTTCCCGGCGCGCTGATTGTCGCTCTCGGGTATGCCGGGGTGTCGGCTGACGTATGGCGGACGCTGGTCGCCGTGGGCATGCTGATGTCCGCGGTGATGATATGGCATCGTCAACTGCGCCATTTTATCCTGCTGCCATCGTGCGTTGCATTGATTGGTGGGATAATGCTGATGATGGTGGATATCAAACTGAGAGGATAACGCCGGGAGAGGGAAGAATATTGGTGCGAGGGGGGGGACTTGAACCCCCACGTCCGTAAGGACACTAACACCTGAAGCTAGCGCGTCTACCAATTCCGCCACCTTCGCACAGTATTCTTTCTTTGGATATTGCCTCGTTGGTGCGAGGGGGGGGACTTGAACCCCCACGTCCGTAAGGACACTAACACCTGA
>NZ_JBEAFX010000015.1:0-95309 GCF_040062325.1 Klebsiella sp. GG_Kp175
TTATCGGCGTTAAGGGCTTTGACCTGGTCGAGGGCGGTCTGCTGCGTCTTCTCTGCCGCGGCGAGCCGGTTAGCCAGCGTCTGCTTATCGGCGTTAAGGACTTTGACCTGATCAAGGGCGGTCTGCTGCGTCTTTTCTGCCGCGGCGAGCCGGTTAACCAGCGACTGCTTATCGGCGTTAAGGGCTTTGACCTGGTCGAGGGCGGTCTGCTGCGTCTTCTCTGTCGCGGCGAGCCGGTTTGTCAGCGACTGCTTATCGGCGTTAAGGGCTTTGACCTGGTCGAAGGCGGTCTGCTGCGTCTTCTCTGCCGCGGCGAGCCGGTTTGTCAGCGACTGCTTATCGGCGTTAAGGGCTTTAACCTGGTCGAGGGCGGTCTGCTGCGTCTTCTCTGCCGCGGCGAGCCGGTTAGCCAGCGACTGCTTATCGGCGTTAAGGGCTTTGAGCTGCTCGAGAGCGGTCTGCTTCTCTTTTTCCATCACGGCCAGCCGGGTGGTTAACGACTGCTTGTCGGCGGCGAGGGCTTTTGCGTGGTCAGGAGCGGCCTGCTGCACTTTTTCCATCGCGGCCAACCGGGTAGCGAGCGTCTGTTTATCCGTATTCAGAGCGGTGAGGCTGGCGCTGAGCCGTTTATTTTCAGCTTCGGCTTTCTGAAGCTGTGACGTTAATTGTTGGATCTGCTGCAGCGCGGCGGCCTGATTTTGCTGCAGAATAGTATTCTGGGCTGTACTTTCTTTTTTAATTAACGCCTCATTTTTCGCGGTGGCGGCGGTTAAGGCGACCTGTAATTCTTTTATTTTGTTATTTAATGCCGCTTGCTCATTCGCGATGGAGGTTTCGGTGGCCGGAGTGTTAGCAAGCTGTTTTTTTAATTGCTGAATAGTTTTATCTTTTTGCTCAATGGTCGCCTGCTGGCTGGCGATTCTTTTTTGCAATTGTGCGGTATCAGGCGTCTTTTTTTTATTATCCGCATTTTGACGACCGCCTGACGTTTGCTTTGCGGTTGCAGTATCGCTTTTTTCATGCGCCTGGGTTTGCTGCTGGGCGTAGTCAAGAAACGCCGGCGCGGCGCCGGCGAAGAACGGTGTTGAAAGCGCCAGCGCCGCGACGAGCATCAGCAGGGGCGCGTTGAGGGTCAGCGTGGCGGCTCTGTTCATGGCTGTTTGCTTTCACCCCGCTGTACCAGGCTATCGATCAGCGTTTTCTGAATATCGGCGCACAATTTGATGGATTTAAACTGATACATGGAGTCAATGCCAAGCCGGGTGGGATCCGCCACTTTCTCGCGCACGCTGTTATATTGTGACGCCGCACGCACTAAGGCATTGAAGTCATTGCTGAGTTTGGTTGCCTGCTGTGGGTTAACCTCTTTTAGCGAGTCCAGCGCCTGTCGGCAGGATTCAATGCGCGCTTGTTCGCTGGCCGCGCGCTCCTGCTCTGCCTGCTGCTGCGACGTTAGCGGGGTGGTGAGCGGTTTTACCTGCTGGCGAGGGGCGGTATTGCTACAGCCGGCTAATAACATAGCGGCAAGTGGAATAATACGAAGAGTCAGCGAGATATTCACAATTTCAGTCCATGAAGTAGATATATTTTCAACGGATTCTAAAAGGCTGCTTTTTATTTTGCAATATATCATCTGGGATATTTTATTGTTTTTATCTGGCAGGGCTGTTAGTACGGGTTTAATTTATTTATTGGCTTGATATATTGCGAGGTAGATAAAATTTATTTTGTATAAAATAATAATGGTAAATACTAAAGGCGGGTGAGTCGGGGAAAAGCGCGGCGCGTTGCCGCCCGCGCGGGAAATTATTTGACGTAAGCCAGCAGGCTAAGTGAATCGCGGGCCAGCGCTTTACATTTTTTCGCCGTCGGAAGGTTAATGCCGCTGAGATCGCGATAGCTGTCTTCGCCAAGCGCTTTCATGTTGTAGCTGTCGTAGTTGCTCAGGTCCCATTGGTTCTGCTGGGCAAAGAACACCAGGGCGCGACGGATCTGCGTGTTGGGCAGGTTCTGGTAGCCACAGTCGTTTTTCAGAAACACAAAAACCGCGGTTAAATCAGCCATGTCTTCCGCTTCGGATTCGCTGAGCGCGTAGCTGTTGGCGGAGAGAGTAAGCAGGCTGCCGAGTACCATTGTTCTGAAAAGCGTCTTCATTTTTTCTACCGTTAGATCACCGACGCTTCAAATTAGCATACTTCTTTACACAGCGCCGATCTTTATTCTCACTCTTCTGCTTGACCTTCCCGTTACGGTAGGGTTTAAGCTCAAATATTCGCCCGCAGAATAAAAGGATGTGAATATGCAACGTCGAGACTTCCTCAAACTGACCGCCGCGGTCAGCATGGCCAGCGCGTTACCGCTTTGGAGCCGTGCGGTCTTTGCAGCCAGTCGCCCGGCCCTGCCGGTACCGTCGCTGTTGACGGCCGATGCGCGCAACCGTATCGAGCTGACCATCCAGGCGGGCAAAACGCAATTTGGCGGGATGAACGCCACCACATGGGGGTATAACGGCTCGCTGCTGGGGCCCGCGCTGCAGCTGACGCAGGGGAAGACCATCACGGTGGACATTACTAACCAGCTGGCAGAAGAGACCACGCTGCACTGGCATGGTTTGGAGGTCCCGGGCGAGGTCGACGGGGGACCGCAGGGGGTTATCGCCCCGGGCTCCACTCGGACGGTGAGCTTCACGCCAACGCAACGGGCGGCCACCTGCTGGTTTCACCCCCATCAGCACGGGACCACCGGTCGGCAGGTGGCGATGGGGCTGGCGGGGCTGGTGCTGATCGAAGATGAAGAGAGCGGACGCCTGCTGTTGCCGAAGCAGTGGGGAATCGATGATGTACCGGTTATCGTACAGGACAAGAAGTTTACCGCCGCTGGCGAAATTGATTATCAGCTGGATGTCATGAGCGCCGCCGTCGGCTGGTTTGGCGATACGCTGTTGACCAATGGCGCTCTCTATCCTGAACATGCCGCCCCGCGCGGCTGGCTACGTCTGCGCTTGCTGAACGGCTGTAATGCCCGTTCCCTCAATTTTGCGACCAGTGATAAGCGCCCGCTGTACGTGGTGGCCAGCGACGGCGGTCTGCTGGCGGAGCCGGTGAAGGTCAATGAACTGCCGGTCTTGATGGGGGAGCGTTTTGAGGTGCTGGTGGACACCAGCGACGGTAAACCTTTTGATCTGGTGACCCTGCCGGTGAGCCAGATGGGCATGGCCATTGCGCCTTTCGATAAACCACAGCCGGTACTGCGCGTCCAGCCGCTGGTTATTCCTGCCTCCGGTAAGCTGCTGGATACCCTGGCCGCTCTGCCGGCGCTACCGTCCCTGACGGGGCTGACGCAGCGTCAGCTCCAGCTGTCGATGGATCCGATGCTTGACAGGATGGGCATGCAGGCGCTGATGGAGAAATATGGCGATCAGGCGATGGCCGGAATGGATCACGGCATGATGGGGCACGGCGGGATGGGCGACATGGGGAGTATGCACCACGGCGACATGAGCAACATGAACCACGGGTCCGGCATGAATCATGGTATGTCGTCGGCTAAGGGGTTTGATTTCCATAACGCCAACCGCATCAACGGCAAAGCCTTCGACATGAATGTGCCGATGTTTGCCGCCGCCAGAGGAGAGTATGAACGCTGGGTCATCTCCGGCAAGGGCGACATGATGCTGCATCCGTTCCACATTCACGGCACCCAGTTCCGCATCCTTAGCGAAAACGGCAAGCCGCCAGCGGCGCATCGTAGCGGCTGGAAAGACACCGTTCGTGTGGAAGGGGACGTGAGTGAAGTATTAGTGAAGTTTGATCATCCGGCGCCGAAGGAGTTTGCCTATATGGCCCACTGCCACCTGCTGGAACATGAAGACACCGGGATGATGTTGGGGTTCACGGTTTAGGGCGGTATAGCCCTGGCGCGTGGAAATAGGGGATCAAGACAAAAAAAACGGCAACTTTCGTTGCCGTTTTGCGTTTTATTTCGCCTCATCCGGGAGCGCATAGGCGACAATATAATCGCCCATTTTGGTACCGAACGAGCCGTGACCGCCGGCAGAGATGACAACATACTGTTTGCCATTCACTTCGTAAGTCATCGGAGTCGCCTGGCCGCCGGCTGGCAGACGGGCTTCCCACAGTTTCTCACCATTGCTCATATTGTACGCGCGCAGGTAGTTATCCGCGGTCGCGCCGATGAACAGGACGTTACCCGCCGTGGAGATCGGCCCACCCAGCATCGGCATACCCATGGTGAACGGCAGTTTAACCGGCATCGGGAACGGCAGGCTATCCTGCGGAGTACCGATACGTTTTTTCCATACCACTTCGTTGGTTTTTAGATCCAGCGCGGAGATATAGCCCCATGCCGGCTGTTTGCACGGCAGGCCGAACGGCGACAGGAACGGGTTCAGGGTGACGCCGTAAGGGACACCGTACTGCGGCTGCACGCCGGACTCGGTGCCTGAGCCTTTCGCATCTTTCGGCGGTTCCATTGGGTTGCCCGGGCCGCGTGGGATCAGTTTAGAGACGAACGGCAGCGCCATTGGGTTGGCGATAGCCACCTGACGGTTCGGATCGACGGAGATACCGCCCCATTCAAACATCCCCAGGTTACCCGGGAAGACGAGGGTGCCCTGCTCAGACGGCGGGGTAAAGATACCTTCATAGCGCATCTGGTGGAAAATCACGCGGCACACCAGCTGGTCGAACATGGTGGCGCCCCACATGTCCGCGCCGGTCAGATCTTTCTTCGGACGGAAGCTCAGATCGGAGAAGGGCTGGGTTTTGGCCACATAATCGCCTTTGGCGGCGCCCTGCGGGACCGGTTTTTCCGGGGCCGGGACCACCAGCTCGCCGTTACGACGATCCAGCACGAAGATGTTGCCGGTTTTCGCCGGAGCATAGATGACCGGCACGGTTTTGCCATTGACTTCAATGTCAGCCAGCGTCGGCTGAGAAGGCATGTCCATATCCCACAGGTCGTGGTGGACGGTCTGGTAGCTCCAGGCCAGTTTACCGGTGGTGGCGTTCAGCGCGACAATCGAGCTGGCATAGCGCTCTTGCTCCGGCGTGCGGTTGCCGCCCCAGATATCCGGAGTGGTCACGCCCATCGGCAGATAGACAAGATCCAGTTTGGCGTCGTAGGCGGCAGGCGCCCAGGAGTTCGGTGAGTTGAGCGTGAAGTGATGCTCATCGCTTGGGATGGCGTTCGGATCTTTCGCGCCTGGATCGAAGGCCCACAGCAGTTTCCCGGTATTCACATCAAAACCGCGGATCACGCCTGACGGCTCACGGGTAGAGAAGTTATCGGTGACTGCGCCGGCAATTACGATGGTCTTATCGGTGATAATCGGCGGGGAAGTGGGTTCATACATGCCCGGCGTGGTCACTGGCATGTTGGTCTGCAGGTTGAGAATACCTTTGTTGGCAAAAGTTTCGCACAGCTTACCGTTGTCGGCGTTTACTGCGAACAGGCGACCATCGTTCACCGGCAGGATAATGCGGCGCGGACAGTCGGCCACGACGTCAGCAGGGGCGTTATCCGCTTTCGCTTCGTGATACGAGACACCGCGGCAGGTGACGTGCTGGAATGACGGGTCGGCGTTCAGCTGCGGGTCAAAATGCCATTTCTCTTTACCGGTGGCGGCGTCAAGCGCGAACAGGCGCTGATGGGCGGTACACAGGAAGAGCGTGTCGCCGACTTTAATCGGTGTCACTTCGTTAGTGATTTCACCCGGATCGTTCGGCTGTTTCAGGTCGCCGGTGCGGAACACCCAGGCTTCCTTCAGGTTCTTCACGTTGTCGGCGTTAATCTGCTTCAGCGGGGAGAAGCGCTGACCTTCCTGGTTGCGGCCATAGGCCGGCCAGTCGCCGTCGGCAACGTTGGAGATCGGCGCGGCCGGGGTGGCGTCGGCGCTCAGGGTGCCGTTGATCTCCTGCGGGTCGTTAAAACCAGCCCAGGTCAGCATGCCGCCGCTGATCAGCAGGGCGACGACCAGCGCGCCTACGGCGCCAGCGGAAGGCACCGGCAGACGACGCCAGACAAAAGGCAGGATCAGCCAGATACCAAAGAAGACGAGGATGTCGCTACGCGGCGTCAGCGCCCAGAAGTCGAAGCCGACTTCCCAGACGCCCCAGATCATGGTCGCCAGCAGCAGTGCGGCGTACAGCCACAGCGCAGCGCGCTTGCCGCGCAGCAGCATCACGGTCACGCCCAGCATCACCAGACCGGCGATGGGGTAGTACCAGGAGCCGCCAAGCACGACCAGCCATGCTCCGCCGATTAAAAGATAGAGGCCGCAGAACGCTGCAAATAGCGCAGTCAGCGTCACCAGGAGCCTTGATTGTTGAGACTTTGTTTCAGCCATAGAAAGTTACTCATGTGTTTGTTAATTTTTTAACTGCAATTAATTATAGGATTTAACAAGTGTGATCGGAATCACAAATATGGCTTTATTAATCCCTGCACCGCAGATTTCTTTTTGCTGGTATACTGGATGGCTTGCCGGTCATCGTCGGGGCGAAAGCAGCGGCTTTGATGATTTATATTTAGAATCAAATGGTTAGTCTTATGAAACATACTGTAGAAGTGATGATCCCGGAATCCGAGATCAAAGCGCGCATCGCGGAACTGGGTCGTCAAATCAACGAACATTATCAGGACAGCGGCAGCGAAATGGTGCTGGTGGGGCTGCTGCGCGGCTCGTTTATGTTCATGGCCGACCTGTGCCGTGAAGTGCAGGTGCCGCATGAAGTCGATTTTATGACCGCCTCGAGCTACGGCAGCGGCATGTCCACCACCCGTGATGTGAAAATCCTCAAAGATCTGGACGAAGACATCCGTGGTAAAGACGTACTGATCGTGGAAGACATCATCGACTCCGGCAATACCCTGTCTAAAGTGCGTGAGATCCTCAGTCTGCGCGAGCCGAAGTCGCTGGCCATTTGTACGCTGCTGGATAAACCAAGCCGCCGTGAAGTGAATGTCCCGGTTGAGTTCGTCGGTTTCGCCATTCCGGACGAGTTCGTGGTGGGCTACGGTATCGACTACGCTCAGCGCTACCGCCATCTGCCGTATATCGGCAAAGTCACCCTGCTGGACGAGTAAGGGAATATTCCACTCAGGCGCGCGCCGCTCGCGCCTGAGCGGCTAAGTCTGAAGGCTATTTGTGGTTGATGTGCTTGATCTTGAGGTTGGAGATCCCGTGGCGATAGCGCTGTTCGAGGGTTTCCCTGCTCACGGCGGTCACATCCAGATCGCGCAGCAGTCCGTCGTGAATCCCGTATGCCCAGCCGTGGATGGTGACTTTCTGTCCGCGCTTCCACGCCGATTGCATAATCGTCGAATGTCCCAGGTTGTATACCTGCTCCATCACGTTCAGTTCACAAAGGGTATCCAGACGGCGCTCCTCCGGCATTTCCCCCAGCAGCGAGCTGTGTTTAAACCAGATATCGCGGATATGCAGCAGCCAGTTGTCGATGAGCCCCAGCTCCGGGTTCTCCACCGCCGCCTGCACGCCGCCGCAGCCGTAGTGGCCGCAGATAATGATGTGCTCAACTTCAAGGACATCGACGGCATACTGTACCACCGACAGGCAGTTGAGGTCGGTGTGGATCACCAGATTCGCCACGTTACGATGCACAAACAGTTCGCCTGGCTCCAGGCCGGTGAGTCGCTCAGCGGGAACGCGGCTGTCAGAACAGCCAATCCACAGGAAGCGCGGTTTCTGCGTTTGCGACAGTTTCTCAAAAAAGCCGGGGTCCTCTTCCACCAGCATTTTTGACCATAGTGCATTGTTGCTGATGAGTGTATCTATATCATTCATGGACGTTATCGGCCTGTAACCAAGTAAGTGCGTTGCGCTAATATAGGGTAAGCTCACCTTTTTTAAAACCATCTTAACCCGTGATACTTCAGGCTGCAGATGCGCTGGCCGCGCGAGTACAGCGCAAACGTCAGTCAGGCGGGTTAATGACGTGTCATGACACGAGAAGAGATATTTAATGACCATTGCTCTGGAATTAAAACAGCTCAAAAAAACCTACCCCGGCGGGGTTCAGGCACTGCGGGGAATCGACCTGCAGGTTGAAGCGGGGGATTTCTATGCCCTGCTGGGCCCGAACGGGGCGGGAAAATCCACGACGATCGGCATCATCAGCTCGCTGGTGAACAAAACCTCCGGTCAGGTCAATGTCTTTGGCTACGATCTGGAGAAAGATGTCGTCAACGCCAAGCGCCAGCTTGGCCTGGTGCCGCAGGAGTTTAACTTTAACCCGTTCGAGACCGTGCAGCAGATCGTCGTTAACCAGGCGGGCTACTACGGCGTTGAGCGTAAAGAAGCCATCGCCCGCAGCGAAAAGTACTTAAAACAGCTCGATCTATGGGAAAAACGCAGTGAACGCGCGCGGATGCTCTCCGGCGGGATGAAGCGCCGCCTGATGATCGCTCGCGCGTTGATGCATGAGCCGAAGCTGCTGATCCTCGACGAGCCGACCGCCGGCGTCGATATCGAACTCCGCCGCTCGATGTGGGGCTTCCTCAAGGATCTCAACGATCGCGGAACCACCATTATTCTGACCACCCACTATCTCGAAGAGGCCGAAATGCTGTGCCGCAACATCGGCATCATCCAGCACGGTACCCTGGTGGAAAATACCTCGATGAAAGCGCTGCTGTCGAAGCTGAAGTCAGAGACCTTTATTCTCGACCTCGCGCCAAAAAGCCCGGTGCCGAAGCTCGAGGGCTACCAGTATCAGCTGGTCGATACCTCGACGCTGGAAGTGGAGGTCCTGCGCGAGCAGGGGATTAACAGCGTCTTCGCGCAGCTGAGCGCCCAGGGGGTGCAGGTACTGAGTATGCGTAACAAAGCCAACCGTCTGGAAGAGCTGTTTGTCACCCTGGTGCATGAGCGAAAAGGAGAGTCAGCATGATGCAGCTTTATTGGGTCGCGCTGAAAAGCATCTGGACCAAAGAGATCCACCGTTTTATGCGCATCTGGGTGCAGACGCTGGTGCCGCCGGTGATCACCATGACCCTGTACTTCGTGATTTTCGGCAACCTGATCGGCTCGCGCATCGGCGAGATGCATGGCTTTACCTATATGCAGTTTATCGTGCCGGGCCTGATCATGATGGCGGTGATCACCAACGCTTACGCCAACGTCGCCTCGTCGTTCTTCAGCGCCAAGTTTCAGCGCAACATTGAGGAGCTGCTGGTGGCGCCGGTGCCGACGCACGTGATTATCGCCGGCTATGTGGGCGGCGGGGTGGCGCGCGGGCTGTGCGTGGGCATCCTGGTGACCGCGGTGTCGCTGTTCTTTGTGCCGTTCCAGGTTCACTCCTGGCTGTTTGTCGCCCTGACGCTGCTCCTTACCGCGGTGCTGTTCTCGCTGGCCGGGCTGCTGAACGCGGTGTTTGCCAAGACCTTCGATGACATCAGCCTGATCCCGACCTTTGTGCTGACGCCGCTGACCTATCTCGGCGGGGTGTTCTACTCGCTGACCCTGCTGCCGCCGTTCTGGCAGGGGCTGTCGCATCTGAACCCCATCGTCTACATGATCAGCGGTTTCCGCTTCGGCTTCCTCGGTATCAACGATGTGCCGCTGGTGACCACCTTTGCGGTGCTGGTGGTCTTCATCGTCGCCTTCTATCTCCTCTGCTGGTCGTTAATCCAGCGCGGCCGCGGCCTGCGTAGCTGATACTCATCACGGTTAGCGCTTCCGGACGCCAATACGCGAAGCGCTAACCGCTTATCTTTGACCGCCATCACCGATACGCCATCTTCCCCTTGCTACATTGTTGGCTGGCTAAGGAGGGAAGCATGCTTGGTTGGGTCATTACCTGCCACGATGAGCTGGCGCAGGAGATGCTGGATCGTCTTGAACAAAAATTTGGTCCACTGGCCCAGTGCCGGGCGGTCAATTACTGGCGCAATCTCAGCAGCAATATGTTGAGCCGGATGATGTGCGATGCGCTGCATGCCACCGACTCCGGGGACGGGGTCATTTTCCTTACCGACAGAACCGGCGCGGCGCCTTATCGGGCCGCGGCGCTGATGAGCCACAAACATACCCACTGCGAAGTGATCTCCGGCGTCAGCTATTCATTACTTGAGCGAATGTATCTGCTGCGGAATACGTTAAGCAGCGAGGCGTTTCGCCAGGCTATCGTCAGCGCGGGCGGTCCGATGGTGAGCAGCCTGTGGCATCAGCAGCAGAAGAACCCCCCGTTCCGGTTGCGTCATGATACCTTTGGAAATTAAGCAGCGGGACAGATGCCGCTTTTGTTACAATAACCGCCGTTGATGGTTTACCGGTTCGATGCGCATGCTTGCCCGATTTTTTACTCTGCTTCTTTTACTGACCTCACTCAGCGCCTCCGCCAGTCTGCTTAGCCAGCAGGGCAAGCCTGTGCGCTATATGCAAACCACCGAAGACGCGGTTATCTGGGCGCAGGTGGGGAACCATGTGGTCAGCGTCGGCAATGTGCGTGCCGGGCAAATCCTCGCGGTTGTCCCGACGGCGGCTGATTACTATGAGTTTCGCTTCGGCTTCGGCACCGGGTTTATTGACAAGGGCCATCTGGAGCCAGTGCAGGGTAAGCAGCGGGTGGAGGACCGTCTTGGGGATCTCAATAAGCCGCTGAGTAATCAGAATTTACTCACCTGGAAAGATACGCCGCTCTATGACGCTCCCTCAGTGAGCAGCGCGCCGTTCGGCACGCTGGCCAATAATCTGCGCTATCCGATCCTCAGCAAGCTGAAGGACCGGCTCAATCAGACCTGGTTTCAGATCCGCATTGGCGACCGGCTGGCGTGGGTCAGCAGTCTGGATGCGCAGGAGGATAACGGGATCCCCGTGCTGACCTATCACCATATTCTGCGTGACGAAGAGAACACCCGTTTCCGCCATACCTCGACCACCACCTCGGTACGCGCCTTTAATAACCAGATGACCTGGCTGCGGGATCAGGGTTATACCACGCTGACCCTCTATCAGCTGGAAGGCTACGTGCGCAATAAAATCAACCTTCCGGCGCGGGCAGTCGCCATCACCTTCGATGACGGCTTGAAATCGGTAAATCGCTACGCCTATCCGGTGCTGAAACAGTATGGCTTCCACGCCACCGCCTTTATTATTTCATCGCGTATTAAGCGTCATCCGCAGCAATGGGATCCGAAATCGCTGCAGTTCATGAGCATTTCTGAGCTCCGGCAGATCCAGGACGTCTTTGACATTCAGTCGCATACCCACTTTCTCCACCGGGTGGACGCCAGCCGGCGGCCGATCTTATTCAGCCGCAACTACCATAATATTCTGTTTGATTTTGCCCGCTCGCGTCGGGCGCTGAGCCAGTTTAATCCACATGTGCTCTACCTTTCCTATCCCTTCGGCGGCTATAACGCCACGGCGGTGCAGGCGGCGAATGACGCCGGGTTTCATATGGCGGTGACGACGGTGCGTGGGAAGGTGAAGCCGGGGGACAATCCGTTTCTGCTAAAGCGGTTATATATCTTACGCACGGATTCGCTGGAGACGATGTCGCGGCTGATCAGTAACCAGCCGCAGGGGTAAACTTCGGCGCTGCACCTGAGTGCGGCGCCGTGGTCATCAGGCGACCTGCACCGGAATCGCTTTTGCCTGGCGCTTCATTTCGTTGTCGCCTTCGAAGTAGGCGATGTTGGGCTGCCAGCGGCGCGCCTCTTCGTCAGACATGGTGACGAAGCTGGCGATGATCAGGATATCGCCGACGCTGGCGCAGTGCGCGGCGGCGCCGTTAACGGAGATGATTCTGGAGCCTCGCTCGGCGGCAATGGCGTAGGTGGAGAAACGGTTGCCGTTGGTGACGTTCCAGAGGTGAATGGTTTCATTCTCCAGAATACCGGCCGCATCCAGGAAGTCCTGGTCAATGGCGCAGGAACCTTCATAGTGCAGGTCAGCCTGCGTCACTTTTACGCGGTGGAGCTTGCCCTGCAGCATATTACGCATCATAACTTCTACCCTTCAACCTTAATGTAGCAGAGCGGACACGACGTCCGCCCTGAGAAAAGCCCGGGCAAGTATTGCCCGATTTTTACCCGCTGTCTACTGACCGAGCGTGACGATCTGGTTGTCGATCAGGCGGGCCTGACCGAGCCAGGCGGCCATCAGGATGACCGCGCGCTGGCTGGCGTCGGTCAGTTCAAGCAGGGTGTCGGCATCGCGGATCTGAATGTCGTCGGCGCGGAAACCTTTCTCGTTCAGCTCCTGTTCGGCGATAGCGATGATCTCGTCGAGCTGACGGTCGCCGGCGGCCAGTTTTTCCGCCACCGCGCTCAGCACTTTATACAGGCCGGGAGCGATTTTGCGCTGGTCGGCTGTCAGGTAGCCGTTACGCGAGCTTAGCGCCAGGCCATCCTTCGCGCGGACGATCGGCACGCCGATAATATCGATATCGTAGCCCATGTCGGCAACCATCTTGCGGATCAGCGCCAGCTGCTGGAAGTCTTTCTCGCCAAAGCAAGCGACGTCAGGCTGAACCAGGTTAAACAGCTTACTGACGATGGTCGATACGCCGCGGAAATGGCCCGGGCGGCTGGCGCCTTCCAGCATGGTGGACAGGCCGGGGACGTCGACGTAGGTCTGGCCTTCGGTGCCCTGCGGGTAGACTTCCGCCGGCGTCGGCGCGAAGACAAAATCGACATGACGCTTGTTCAGCTTTTCACAATCATCCTGTAGGGTGCGCGGGTAGCGCGCCAGGTCATCGGCGCGGTCAAACTGCATCGGATTGACGAAAATACTGACCACCACCACGTCCGCGCTGGCTTTGGCTTCATCAACCAGCTTCATATGACCATCATGCAGGTTGCCCATCGTCGGGACCAGCGCGATACGCTTGCCTTCCTGACGCAGACGGCGGATATGCTGACGCAGCAGCAGCACGGATTCTATAATCAGCACAACAAGACTCCTTAATGGAAACTGTGTTCTTCGCCCGGATAGACCCCGGATTCAACTTCGGCAATATACTGCCGCACCGCGGCGCGGATGTCGCCCGCCTCGGCAAGGAAATTCTTGGCAAATTTCGGAATGTGGCCGCCGGTAATGCCGAAAGCGTCATGCATCACCAGGATCTGCCCATCGGTGACGTTGCCCGCGCCGATGCCGATCACCGGAATGGTCAGGGCTTCGGTGATGCGTTTCGCCAGGGCGACCGGGACGCACTCCAGCACCAGCAGTTGCGCGCCTGCCGCTTCCAGCGCTAACGCGTCTTCAAACAGGGTCTGCGCCGCATCGCCGCGTCCCTGCACTTTATAGCCACCGAAGACGTTCACCGACTGCGGCGTCAGGCCGAGATGGCCGCAAACCGGCACCGCGCGTTCCGCCAGCATCTTCACGGTCTCGGCCAGCCAGGCGCCGCCTTCGAGTTTGACCATATTGGCGCCAGCGCGCATCACGACGGCGGCATTTTCGAAGGCCTGCTCCGGCGTGGCGTAGGCCATAAACGGCAGGTCGGCGAGCAGCAGGCTGTTCGGCGCGCCGCGGCGGACGGCGCGGGTGTGATAGGCGATATCTTCTACGGTGACCGGCAGGGTGGAGTCGTGACCCTGCACCGTCATTCCCAGCGAGTCGCCCACCAGCAGCACATTAATGCCTTCATCGGCGAACAGCTTCGCGAAGCTATGGTCGTAGGCGGTAATGGTGGCAAAGCGCTTCTTTTCCTGTTTGCATTTCTGCAGCAGGGCAATGGTGGTCGGTTTCATAACATTTCCTGATGATGAAAGTCATATTAACCGGCATTCTAACAGCAGCATTCAGAGGGGCAATGATTTTGGGCAACCGATTACGACGATCGCCGCAAATGCTAAAAAAGGAGAGGGAATTACCAGATAGCGGGCTTTGCCGCGCCGAGATCATCCAGCACGGCGCGCAGCGCCATGCCGTCAGGAAAGTGGAGGTCCGGGGCGATCTCGAACAGCGGCCAGAGCATAAAGCCGCGGTTTCTCATATCGTAGTGCGGAACGGTCAGGCGCTCGCTGTTAATGACCGCATCGCCAAACAGCATAATGTCGAGATCGAGGGTGCGCGGCCCCCAGCGTTCGGCTTTGCGCACCCGACCCTGCTGCAGCTCAATGCGCTGGGTGTGATCGAGCAGCGCCTCAGGGGACAGCGTGGTTTCCAGCGCGACGGCGGCGTTGAGATAGTCTGGCTGATCCTGCGGGCCCAGCGGCGGCGTGCGGTAGAACGAAGAGACGTTCACCACGCGGCTGTGCGGTATTTCGCCCAGGGCGTGGATAGCCGCCTGCACCTGCGCCAGTGGCGAAGCGAGGTTACTGCCGAGGGCGATATAGGCCAGGGTCATGCGTTACCCTGGCGTGGCGCGCGCTTGCGCGGACGGCGGTGGCGACGGCGCGGCGCCGGATCGTCCCCGAGGTCGTTGAGCATATCTTTTTGCGCCGGCGGCGCGGCGACCTGGAATTCGCCCCACCATTTGGTCAGACGCTGCAGTTCGCCGTTGTTTTCAGCGCCAGCGCGTAGCTCCAGCAGATCGTAGGCGGCGCGGAATTTCGGATGCTCCATCAGCTTCCAGGCGCGTTTGCCCTGGCGACGGGACATGCGCAGCTGCAGCTGCCAGATATCGCGGATCAGGGTGGTGATGCGCTTAGGGATCGCCAGCGTACGGCAGGCTTCGTCCAGTACGTCGTTCATCGCCAGGGCGAAGGCGTCATAGTATGCCAGTCCGCTCTCCTGGGCGATTTTCTGCGCCGTCTCCAGCAGCGGATACCAGAACATCACTGCGAACAGGAAGGCCGGATTGACGCGCATGTCGTTACGAATGCGGGTATCGGTGTTCTTCAGCACCTGGTTGATGATCCGCTCCATCGGGCTATCGCCGCGCTCGGTAAAGTAGCGGGTGATGGTCGGGAACAGCGGCTGGAACAGGTTGTATTCCCGCAGCAGCAGGTAGGTCTGATAGCCATGCCCGGCCTGCAGCAGCTTGAGCACTTCTTCGAACAGGCGCGCCGGCGGCACGTCGTGGAGCAGGGCGGCCAGCCGCGGCAGCGGTTCGGCCGTTTCCGGACTGATGGTCATATCCAGCTTGGCGGCGAAGCGCACCGCGCGCAGCATGCGTACCGGATCCTCGCGATAGCGGGTTTCCGGATTGCCGATCAGGCGGATCACGCCGTCCTGCAGATCCTTCATGCCGCCGACGTAGTCGCGAACGGTAAAGTCCGCCACGCTGTAATAGAGGCTGTTGATGGTGAAGTCGCGACGCTGGGCGTCCTCTTCGATCGAGCCGAAGATATTATCACGCAGCAGCATGCCGTTCTGGCCCCGCTGGGAGGTGACGCGATCGGTAGTGTGCCCTTCGTGATGGCCACGGAAGGTAGCGACCTCAATAATTTCCGGCCCGAACATGACGTGCGCGAGGCGGAAACGGCGCCCGACCAGACGGCAGTTGCGGAACAGCTTGCGCACCTGATCCGGCGTGGCGTTGGTCGTGACGTCAAAATCTTTTGGCTTTTTGCCAAGCAGCAGGTCGCGGACGCCGCCGCCGACCAGCCAGGACTCGTAGCCCGCCTTGTTGAGGCGGTACATGACCTTGAGGGCGTTTTCACTGATATCTTTGCGGGAAATAGCATGCTGCTCACGCGGGATCACCGTCATAGGCGTTGGTTCGACGGCGGCTTCTGCCTCGCGCTCCTCACGGCTTAGCACCTTACGGCAAAAATTAGCGACTCGGGTAAAAATGGTGCACCTCGTAGTGTCAGACGGACTTCAGATCAACTGTACAGTGTAAAAATAGCGGCTAATCATAGCTCAGCGGGAGCCATTTGAGAATGCTCGATTTTCGCCGGCTGCCAGTTGGCGACGGCCTGGGCGAGTAAATCATCGATGCTCAGGGCCTGCCACTCCCCGGCGATCTCCTGATTCAGAAAGCGGAGCGCCCGGACGATTTCGGGGCGCGGATCGCCTTCCGGCAGCGCCGGCGCGTGGTTTTGTTTAGAGAGCTTATTGCCGTCGGCATTGAGGGCCAGCGGCAGATGGAGGTAGTCCGGTGCCTGCCAGCCAAAATGCTGATACAGCGAAATCTGCCGCACCGTCGGCTCAATCAGATCGGCGCCGCGGACGATCTCGGTGATCCCCTGAAAGTGGTCATCGACCACCACCGCCAGGTTGTAGGCAAACAGTCCATCGCGACGGTGGATAATAAAATCTTCTCGCGCCAGCGGCTCGTTGGCGACCAGCGTGCCGCGCAGGCGGTCGGTGAACTGCAGAACCGGACGGGTCTGGCGCAGACGCAGCGCGGCGTTTTCCGCCCCCAGCCCAAGGTCGCGGCAGTGACCATCATAGATCCCGCCTACGGCGTGGATACGCGCGCGGGTGCAGGTGCAGTAGTAGCTCAGCCCTTGCTCGCTCAGCCAGGCCAGCGCCTCGCGGTAGGCTTCGTGCCGTTGCGACTGCCAGATCACCTCGCCGTCCCAGTGCAGACCGTAGTGGTCGAGCTGGCGCAGGATGGTGTCGGCGGCCCCGGGGACTTCGCGCGGCGGGTCGATATCTTCAATACGAACGCGCCAGATACCCTGGTTCGCGCGGGCCTGCAGGTAGCTGCCGAGCGCGGCGATCAGAGAGCCGAAGTGGAGTTCGCCGGAGGGGGAGGGAGCAAAGCGCCCTATATAGCGTGAGTCAGTCATGGTACGGACAACAGAACCAGGCGGGAGAGACTCCCGCCAGAGAGTGAGGCAGCAGGGGATTAGCCCGCCATCTGTTTTTCGCGAATTTCCGCCAGGGTTTTGCAGTCAATGCACAGATCCGCTGTCGGACGCGCTTCCAGACGGCGAATGCCGATCTCCACGCCGCAGGATTCGCAGTAGCCGAAGTCTTCGTCTTCAACTTTTTTCAGCGTTTTCTCGATCTTTTTGATCAGTTTACGTTCGCGGTCGCGGTTACGCAGCTCCAGGCTGAACTCTTCTTCCTGGGCGGCACGGTCTACCGGGTCCGGGAAGTTAGCAGCTTCATCCTGCATGTGCGATACGGTGCGATCCACTTCATCCCTGAGTTGATTACGCCATGCTTCAAGAATACGCTTGAAGTGCGCCAGCTGGGCTTCGTTCATATACTCTTCGCCCGGTTTCTCTTGGTACGGCTCCACCCCAGCGATGGCGAGAATACTCAGGGACGATGTTTTACGGTTTTGCCCTTCTTGCATGTTGCTTCTCCTTAACACGCACTATCGATCCCCATGTGGGGGAAAATCAGGCCGCTATAAATAGCAGATGCTTTTCCGGATAGCAATTATCTAAACGTTACACTTGACAACCCTGTGAAGAAAAGCGTATTCGCGCTTGCGACCCGAACACTATTTAGCCACTTATTTACCGGGGTTTAACACCACGGCGATCGGCTTATTCAGAGTCATCCTCGTCGTAGAAAGTTCCGCTTTCCAGGCGAGAATTTCCACCCCCTTGTCGCGGGCTTCTGTTAACAGCTGTGCGTATCTGGCATCAATATGATGCGCGGGAGAGAAACGGTCAATTGCCGAATGCAGGACGGCAAATAAAATCACCGCGCGGTCGCCATTTGCCGCGACGGCCATCAGCTCCCGCAGGTGCTTCTGTCCGCGCATAGTCACCGCATCAGGAAAATAACCGTATTCTTTCTCCGCCAACGTAACCGATTTCACTTCAATATAGCAGTTTTGGCGATCATCTGCCTGTAACATAATATCGATACGGCTATTCTCAGCGCCATATTTCACTTCGCTTTTCAGCTGGTTATAGCCTGAAAGTTCAGGGATTATTCCGGCGGAAATTGCTTCTTTCGCCAGCGTATTCGCGCGCAGCGTGTTGACGCAAATAACGGCGCCCTGCTGCGTTTCAGTTAATTCCCAGGTATGGGCATATTTGCGCTTCGCATTGTCAGAAGTGGAATACCAGACGGTGTCGCCCGGGACGGCGCAGCCGGTCATGGCACCGGTATTTGGGCAGTGGAGCGTCAATTCGCGGCCATCGGGGGTCACCACGTCGGCAAGAAAACGTTTGTAACGTTTAAGCAAAATGGCGGGTTGCAACGGCGGATCAAACTGCATCAATTTTCCTTATCAAACGGATAATGTTCCAGCGCCGTGTAGCGCGTGCGCCCGCGGCTAAAGCTGGATTCATAGAGCACGAACTCGTTCACCGGAAACGTCCAGCGAAAGCCGGGCGGCGGGATCGGCACCGCCTGACGGGCATCGCGCCACAGGGTAATGTGCGGATGAAACGGCTGCGGACTCTGATAGCAGCCGCTGCGCGCCGCCTGAGCGCGCAGCATACTGGCAAGCTGCAGCAGGCCGCGCGGTGGCTGACGGGTCCCGAGCCAGACCACCCGCGAACGCAGCCACTGTCCGGCATCGTCCAGCGTCAGGGTAAAGCCCGGCTGCTGGAGGCGGCCGGCGAGGGCAGACAGCGCCCGCTGTTTTTCCGCGCTCACCTCGCCGAGAAACGCCAGCGTCAGATGAAGGTTATCCGCCGCGACGGGCCTGCCGGCATCCTCAGGGAAGTGCGTTGCCCGCCACTGGACAATCTGTTTGCGGACGGCAGGCGGCAGTTCAATCGCAAAAAACAGCCTTTTCGGCTCAGACATGATAGAGACTCGGTAATGAATTAGGGGGATGCTACAATGCGAGCCCCTGAATGTTAACCCCCGGAGCCTTTTGTGTCCTCATTGCCGGTTGCCGCCGTCCTCCCAGAACTGTTATCCGCCCTGCAGCATGCGCCGCAGGTTTTGCTCAACGCGCCGACCGGCGCCGGGAAGTCGACCTGGCTGCCGCTGCAGATCCTCGCTGAGGGTAACATCGCGGGACGCATTATCCTGCTGGAGCCTAGGCGTCTGGCGGCGCGCAATGTCGCGCAGCGGCTGGCTGAACTGCTCGGCGAAAAGCCAGGGGAGACCGTGGGTTACCGCATGCGTGCCGAAACCTGCGTCGGGCCACAGACCCGCCTGGAGGTGGTCACGGAGGGGATCCTGACGCGCATGATCCAGCGCGATCCCGAGCTGACGGGCGTGGGGCTGGTGATCCTCGATGAGTTTCACGAGCGCAGCCTGCAGGCGGATCTGGCGCTGGCCCTGCTGCTTGATGTCCAGCAGGGGTTACGTGACGATCTCAAACTGCTCATCATGTCGGCGACCCTTGATAACGATCGCCTGCAGCGTCTGCTGCCTGAGGCGCCGGTGGTGGTCTCGGAGGGGCGCGCTTATCCGGTGGAGCGTCGCTTCAGCCCGCTCTCCGCGCACCAGCGTTTTGATGAGGCGGTGGCGATAGCGGCGGCGGAGCTCCTGCGGCATGAACAGGGATCGATGCTGCTGTTTCTGCCCGGCGTCGGCGAGATCCAGCGCGTTCAGGAACAGCTGACGGAGCGCGTGGCGGAGGATGTCATCCTCTGCCCGCTGTATGGCGCTTTGCCCCTAAGCGAGCAGCGCAAAGCGATCCTCCCGGCGCCGGCCGGGAAGCGCAAAGTGGTGCTGGCCACCAACATTGCTGAGACCAGTTTAACCATCGAGGGCATCCGCCTGGTGGTCGACACCGCCCAGGAGCGTGTTGCCCGCTTTGACCCGCGCACCGGCCTGACCCGGCTGGTGACGCAGCGCATCAGCCAGGCATCGATGACCCAGCGCGCCGGACGCGCCGGTCGTCTCTCCCCGGGGATCTGCCTGCATTTGCTCGGCAAAGAACAGGCCGAACGAGCGGCGGCGCAGAGCGAACCGGAGATCCTGCACAGCGATCTGTCGGCGCTGTTGCTGGAGCTGCTGCAGTGGGGGTGCCACGATCCGGCCTCGCTGGCCTGGCTGGATCAGCCGCCGGCGGTGAACCTGGCTGCCGCGCGCCGCCTGCTGGAGGCGCTCTCGGCGCTGGACGGCGAGCGGCTGTCGGCGTTTGGCCGCAAAATGGCCACCCTCGGCAACGAGCCCCGGCTGGCGGCGATGCTGGCCGCTGCGCAGACCGATGACGAGGTGGCGACGGCGGCCAGGCTGGCGGCGATCCTTGAGGAGCCGCCGCGCGGCGGGCTGGTGGATTTGGGCGCCGTCTTTTCCCGTCAGCAGGCCAACTGGCAGCAGCGCGCGCAGCAGCTGATGAAGCGTCTGGCCTGCCGCAGCGGCCAGCCCGACGCGGGACGAATGGCTGTGCTCCTGGCGTCGGCCTTCGCCGACCGCATCGCCCGCCGCCGCGGTCAGGAGGGACGCTATCAGCTGGCGAACGGTATGGGCGCGATGCTGGACGCCGACGACGCGCTGGGCCGCCATGAGTGGCTGATCGCTCCGCTGCTGCTGCAGGGCAGCGCCTCACCGGATGCCCGCATGCTGCTGGCTCTGCCGGTGGATATCGGCGAGCTGATCGCCGCCCGTCCCGAGCTGGCGCAGCGTTCCGACACGGTGGAGTGGGATGAAGCGCAGGGGACGCTGAAAGCCTGGCGGCGGACGGTGACGGGCCAGCTGGTGATTAAGACCCAGCCGCTGGCGAAGCCCTCTGAGGCGGAGCTGCATCAGGCGATGCTCAACGGGATTCGTGAGAAAGGCCTCGGTGTGCTCAACTGGACGCCAGAGGCCGAGCAGCTGCGGCTGCGGCTGCAGTGTGCGGCGCAATGGCTGCCGGAAGAGGCGTGGCCCGCGGTGGATGACGCTTCGCTGCTGGCCTCGCTGGAGGCATGGCTGCTGCCGCAGATGAACGGCGTTCACTCGCTGCGGGCGCTGAAGGCGCTGGATCTGCGGCAGGCGCTCCAGGACTGGCTGCCGTGGCCGCTGCGCCAGAAGCTGGATCGCGAGCTGCCGACGCACTATACCGTGCCGACCGGCAGCCGTCTGGCGATCCGTTACCATGCGGAGAACCCGCCGGCGCTGGCGGTGCGTATGCAGGAGATGTTCGGCGAGGCCACGACGCCGGTTATCGCCGAGGGGCGAGTGCCACTGGTGCTGGAGCTGCTGTCGCCCGCTCAGCGTCCGCTGCAGATCACGCGCGATCTCAGCGCCTTCTGGCAGGGGAGCTACCGTGAGGTACAGAAAGAGATGAAGGGACGCTATCCGAAACACGTCTGGCCGGACGATCCGGCCAACGCCGCCCCGACCCGGCGCAGCAAAAAATATTCGTAGCCCCAGGCGCCGGGCGGCATTCTGCCCGGCCAGTCGAACCACTCACGCTAGACCATCTGCTGCCAGAGAAAAACGCCCCCTCCCGCCAGCGCCAGCCAGGGGCCGAAGGCCAGCGGCTGCTGCAGCGACTGCCGGGTCCACAGGCGCTGCAGCAGGGTCCACGTCAGCCCGCTGGCCGAGGCGAACAACAGCACCTGCGGCAGAGCCTGCCAGCCGCACCAGGCGCCCAGCGCCGCCAGCAGCTTAAAATCGCCATAGCCCAGAGCCTCTTTGCCGGTCAGCAGGCGGAACAGCCAATAGACCGACCACAGCGCCAGATAACCAGCCATCGCCCCGGCGACCGCGTCCGGCAGCGCAATGTACACCTCGTTAAGATTGAACAGCAGTCCGGCCCACAGCAGGGGCAGGGTCAGGCGGTCGGGCAGCAGCTGGGTCCGGGCATCAATCCGCGCCAGTATCAGCAGAAAGGAGAGCAGCACCAGGCCGCCCGCCAGCGCCAGTCCCGGTGCGAGCAGCGCCCCGGCGAGGATAAACAGCAGGCCGGTGGTCAGCTCGGTCAGCGGATAGCTCCACGAGATGCGCGCCTGACAGCAGCGGGCGCGACGGCCTAGCCAGAGGAAGCTGAGCAGCGGGATATTGTCCCGCCAGGCTATCGGCTGGCGACACTGCGGACAAGATGAGCCCGGCGTGCTGAGGGTTAGCGGCTCGTCGTCCGCGGTCTGGGCCAGCATGCGCGGCAGACGGTAGATCACCACGTTGTAAAAGCTGCCCAGCGCCAGGCCGAACAGCAGCAGAAAGCCATACCAGATAAGAGGGAAATGCAGCGATAATGCGGCTAATGTCGTCATTTTTGCTCCTTTAATCACCATTTTCCCTGCAGCTGCCACGGCGTCGGGCCCGGGTCGTTTTTGGCCATCGGGCGGGTGACCAGCAGCGCCAGCAGGGGCGGTATCCCCTGCCGGGGCTGTAGCGTACCGTGAAACAGATAGCGGCCATCGGGCGACAGGGTGCCCTCGCCGCTGAGGCTCAGCTGATGAGAATCCTGGCGGATGGCCAGCGCCACGGCGCCGGTCGCCGTACAGCTTAAGGTGCCACTGACCTGGGCTAACTCCAGGCTACCGACCGGAGAGTGCAGCCTGGCCTGACGCCACAGCGCGCGTCCGGCGGTGATTTGCCGACAGCGCCCCTCGCTGAAGTGCGCTTCGGCCAGGCTGAAAGTAACCTCTCCTTCGGCGCTGACGGGCATGGTCGGCGTTAGCCAGCGACCGAGCAGGCTGGCGGGGGCGCTGAGCCGCCCCTCCTGCAGGCGCAGATCGCGGATGCCCCACAGCCGGGCCTGACCCTCCACGCCGCGGGGATCGCTGAGCGCGATCTGCCAGCCAGCCGGGGTAAGCGACCACGTCAGCCGCTCAAGTCGTTCGCCGCGCCAGGAGACCGACTGCGCCGCGCCGCGCCAGATGCTGCCGCTGAGGTTGGCCACCTGTACCTCGGGCGGCAGCATCGGGACTAACAGGCGCGCCGGGGCGGTGGCGGTCAACCACAGCAGATAGAGCGCCAGCAGTAGCCCAACCGCGAACCCGTTAGCTTTCATCGTCGCGCTCCAGCAGCAGATGGTTGACCGTGACCCAGCCCGGCCGCGACGGCTGTGCGGTTACGGATAGCGAGACCGCGTTGACGCCGCGCATCGCCGGGGCGTCCAGCCAGTCCATCAGCGCCTGAAAGGCGCAGGGCTGAAGGGTGACCTGAAGACGTTTTCCCTGCGGCTGCAGACGAACGACTTCCAGCCCGTGGCTCGCCGCCTCGCGCATCACCAGCGCGGTGAGCGCCTCTTTTGCCGCCGGCGCGGGCTGCTGGCTGAGCTGCTGCAGGCGCGGCCCCTGCTGCGTCATCCAGCGCAGGCTGGCCTGTTCTTTCACCAGGGTTTGCCGCCACTGCGCCTCGCGGGCTCGCCAGGGCTGCCACAGCCCGTACCAGAGGGCGCACACCACCAGCAGCCCCGCGAGTCCGAGCAGCAGGCGCTGCTCCGACGGCGTGCGCTGCCGCCACCAGATAAACAGATTAGCCATCGTTTTCCTCCAGCGTCAGTTGTCCTTCAATGCCATCCGGTTTCGTGCTCATGTCGCCTGGCCGGACGCGAAACCGCGGCTGCGCCCGCTGGGTGAACTGCTCCAGCGCCCGGGAAGAGGCCGCGGCGATATCCAGCTGCAGACGGTTGGCCGCGGCATCCCAGCTCAGCGCCCGCAGGCGGATCCCCGGCGTGTCGCTGATGATGTTCTGCAACGCGCTGAGGCGGTCGACGAGGGGGGCATGCTGCGCCTGACGGGCGAGGGTTTGCAGATGCTGCTGCATCTGCAGTCGCGGGTTAATCACCTTTTTCTCCGTAGGAAACCAGCGATGATAGTAGGCCCGGCTGGCCTGCTGGGCCGCCTCGGCCTGGCGCGCCAGATCGCGATGATCCAGAACGCTATTCACCGCCGCCAGCAGCGCCAGGGCCAGCGCGGCATACCGAGCCGGACGCCAGCTCCCCTGCGCAGGCTGCCGACGGCGGATGGCAAACTCTCCCTGCAGCAGGCTGAGCTTCTGCGCCGCCGGATGATTTGCGGCGAGGGAGAGCAGCGTCTGCGCAGGCTGCGCGCGCCACGCTCCCGGCGCCGCGGGCGGCGGCGAATAGCTGTCGATGACGTGCTCTTCCGCCTCGCCCTGCAGCAGCTCCGCCAGCCAGGAACTTTCCGCCGCCATGCCGCTCCATGGCTGGTGGCGGATCAGCCACTGCTCGTCCACCTGGACCGCGCTCCACGCCGGCGGTTGCCAGGGCAGGGCCAGCACATCGGGCGTCAACGCCAGGGGCCGTAGGGAGAGCGACTCGCAGCGCGCCAGCCAGTCGCGCATTTTTTGCCGCTGCACGGCGACGATCTCGCACTGGGCCTGCTGGCGGTGGAGCAGGGCAAAATGGGTGGCTTCCACATCGTCGGCCAGCTGCTCTTCCAACAGGAACGGGGCCACCTGCAGCGGCGGTTTACGCAGGCCCGCCGGCAGGCTGAGGGGGTGAAACGCGCAGTCGCTGGCCGGGATCAGCACCCAGGCCGGGTAATGCGCCGCCAGCGCCGGGAAAGGGCTGGCGTCGTCAGCCGGCCACCGGCCGCTGGCTTCGTGATGCGGATCGCCGGGGGCGAAGAGTTGCCAGTGCAGCGGCGCCTGCCCGGGGGCGAAGCGCACGATCAGCATGGCCTGGGGGGAAGCGTTAAACTTATTCATCAACCACCATAGAAAGTCCGTATCGCCGCTGGACGACGGTAAAGGCGCGCCCCTCCTGTTGCAGGACGCTGTGCAGCTGAAAGCGAAGGTTGCCGGTCACCACGGTGAAGGCGGCGATAAAGCGTGTGCTGCGCACCGTCAGCCAGGGGCGGGCGAGCGTGGTATCGGTTTTCTGCAGCGTAGGCTGCGCGAGAAACGCGGCGACGCTGCTCCATCCGGTTCGCGGGCGGTTGTGCAACAGCTGTTGCGCCTCCTGCAGCGTCAGATCGCCGGGAAAGAGGGCCACCAGCAGGGCGGCCTGTGAGGGCCGCAGGGTGTTGACATTGACCTGCAGCGCGTCATCCGGCTGGACGCAGACGAAGGGGAGCAGGCGCTGATAGAGCGCGGCGTCCATACCGGCCAGCAGGCGCAGCTCGCTGACATCCTGCATCGGCTGGTTGGCGGCGAGATAGCCCGGGGTTTGTGCCATATAAACCTCGTCCTCCGCCCCGTTCAGTCGCGGCTGGCCGTCGCTGTCCGTCCAGTCGCCGAGGGCGGCGGCGATCTGGCTGGCGCGCAGCGGCGATTCGCCGAGCAGCGCCAGCAGCCGGACGAAGACGTCGGTCGGGTAGGGCGTTTCGCCGCTGGTCTCATCCGCGCGATGGTTGATGGCATTGAGGTTAAAGCAGGCGTGCCCGTCGCGGATCGTGGCGAGGATTTCGCCCTCGTCGAGGGTAAAGCGGCGTCCCTCCTGCGCCCAGGTTTGCGCCAGGTTCGTTTGACTGGGCGAGTCCAGCGCGTCGCGTTGCAGCAGCGCGGCGGCCATGTTTTCCGCCGCCAGGGCGTACCATCTGGCCTGCAGATTATCGAGGGTCACGGCGGTGTGTTGATACATGACCGAGGTGCGTTCGGTCATGGCGCTGGCGAGGATCATCATCAGGGCGAGGATGAACAGCACCATCAGGAGCGCGACGCCGCGTTGCCGATTTTTCACTGGCCGCCCCCCGGGGTAAGTAAAAACAGGCGGGTTATCTCCCCGCTGTTCGCCAGGATCAGGGTGATCTCCAGCCCCTGCGGCAGCGTCTGAGGGCGGTCCCAGGTCTCCTGCCAGCGCCCGTCGGCATAAAACCGCAGGCGAAACGCCGTCACCCCGCGCAGCAGCACCCGGACCGTCGGCTGGCTGCCGGTCAGCGGATCCTGCTGATCGAAGCTCAGCCGTTCAAGCTGCTGCTGGCGCAGGCGGTAGCTGACGTTCTGGATCTCCGAGCGCGGGAGGATCCCCAGCGGATTCGACCAGCCGCTGCGGCTGAAGGCCAGCCCCCAGTCATCGCTCTGCAACTGAAAACGTCCGGCAAAGAAAAGCGTGTCGCTGTTTCTGGCGCGACGGGGAATGATGTGCGTGACATCGTCGGCTATCTGGCGAAAAGCGCGCTGGAGGGCGGCGATCTGCTGGCTCTTCTCGCGGGTGAGGCCATCGGCGCGGATGACGTTCTGCAGCACCATCACGGCGGCGGCGCTGAGGACGGCGAGGATAGCCAGCGCCAGCAGCGTTTCAATCAGGGTGAAACCGCGCATTTTCGTTATCATGGCGGCGTCACCCAGGTGCGCAGAGTCGCCAGCGGCGCGGGATCGCTTTTTTGCCGCCGGACCTCCACGTCCAGCGCCCGCAGCTGCGGCAGCGCGGTTTCCACCCCCTGCCAGCGGACGAACCAGCGCGTCCCGGCGGCCTCCACGGTGGTTTCAGACCAGCTGAGGGCAGGCCAGCGTTTCTCCAGCCGCAGCTGCACCAGCTGATTATCCGCCAGCCAGCTGGCGAGGATTTTCTCTTCCATACGCCCGAGCTGCCGCGTCTGCTGCAGGGTGGATTGCATCACCGCCAGGCCGGCGAGGGCGAAAATCACCAGCGCGACCATCACTTCGATAAGCGTCATTCCGCTCTCGCGTTTCATGGCTGCTCCCGCGCCGCCAGCGGCTGACTGTCGCCCTGGGCGTCGATGTTGATGCCCGTCGCGGCGTCAATCCGCAGCTGAAACGGGGTGACTTCGCCGCCGGGAAAGATGATCACGTCGGGCTGCTCGCCCGGCGTCCACGCCTGGCCGTTGGGAAAGCGCAGCGTCAGCCTGGCCCGCGGGAGGGTTTCCGCCGTGGTGGCGCGCCCGGCCTGCAGCGGCAGCCACTGCGCGTTGCCCCAGCGGTCGTCAGCCGCCGCCGGGGCGCCTTCGTCGGCAGGCTGCAGGCGCATAAACTGCCAGCGGTCAGGGTGGATAACGATCCCGAAGAGCTGGCCGGTTTGCTGCCCGCGCTCGCGGACAAAATCCAGCTGCGCCTGAAAGCGCGCCAGGATCTGCGTGGCCTCCTGGGTGCGGGCGGAGGGAAACGCCAGCAGCACCATGCTGGCGCTGACGCCGATCAACAGCAGGACCAGCATCATTTCCAGGAGGGTGAAACCGCGCTGAGACACTATTTCTTCCCGAGGGTCCAGTTGCCGATGTCGTCATTGGTGTCGGGCATCCCGTCCGGGCCGACGCTGAAGACGTCGATGGCGCCATGCTGACCGGGGCTTAACAGCTGATACTCATTTCCCCATGGGTCCTGCGGCAGGCGGCGGATATAGCCGCCTTCCGGGTAGTTGCGGGCATGCGGCTCGACGGCCGGGGCGGTCACCAGCGCTTGCAGACCCTGTTCGGTATTCGGGTAGCGGCTGTTGTCCAGCTTATACATGTCCAGCGCCCCCTCGAGCGCCACCAGATCGCTGACCACCTTCTGGCGGTCCGCTTTCTCCTTGTTGCCCATCAGGTTAGGTACCACCAGGCTGGCGAGGATACCGAGAATGACGATCACCACCATAATTTCCAGTAACGTGAAGCCGCGTTGCCGTTGCATAGTTTTCTCCATTAATACAGTCACATACTCATAAGGGTATTCAGTTGCAGGATCGGCTGCAGGATGGCCAGCACGATAAACAGCACCATGCCGGCCATGGTGACCACCAGCAGGGGTTCAAACAGGCTGAGGGACATCTGGATCTGCGCGCTCAGTTCCCGGTCCTGGTTCTCCGCCGCGCGCTCCAGCATGGCGGTCAGCTCACCGCTCTGTTCGCCGCTGGCGATCATGTAGCGCATCATCGGCGGAAACAGCGCCGTGGCCTCCAGCGCGCGATGCAGGCTGACGCCTTCGCGCACCGACTCGCTGGCGGTCTCCAGCTGGCTGCGCGCCCAGGTATTGCTGAGAACGCCCGCGCTGATGCGCATCGACAGCAGCAGCGGCACCGCGCTGGCGTTGAGAATGCTTAAGGTGCGGGCGTAGCGCGCGCTGTTGACGCTGCGCGTCACGCGGCCGATGACCGGCAGGCGCAGCAGCGCCCGGTCCCAGGCGAGCCGCCGGGCAGGCTGGCGCAGCAGATAGCGCAGCCCCAACAGCGCCAGTAACGACAGCAGCACCAGCCAGGGGCCCGCGCTGCGCACCATGTCGCTCAGGCTCATCAGCAGCCGGGTAGAGAAGGGCAGGGCCTGTTTAAGATGGACAAACTGCTCGACGACTTTCGGCACCACGGTGGAGAGCAGAATGGCGATCACGCTGATGGCGACCAGCGTCAGCACGATGGGGTAGATCATCGCCTGCAGCAGGCGGGCGCGAAGCTGCTGGCGCTGCTCGGTATAGTCCGCCAGCCGATTCAGCACGCCGTCGAGATGGCCGGAGGTTTCGCCAGCCGCCACCATGGCGCAGAACAGGCCGTCGAAGCAGGCGGGATAGCCGCGCATCGCCTCCGCCAGCGAATGGCCTTCGAGCACTTTGCTCCGCACCCCGGCCATTAACGTTCTCAGCGGCGCCTTTTCGCACTGCTGGGCGACGGCATCGAGCGCTTTCTCCAGCGGAATGCCGGCGGCGACCAGGGTGGCCAGCTGGCGAGTGAGCAGGGCTAAATCACCGGCGCTGGTGCGCCGGGTAAGGAGCCCGCCGCGCCACAGCCGGCTCGCCGGGTCGGCGGCGGCCACTTCCAGCGCCAGCCAGCCTTTGTCCCGCAGCAGCTGGCGGGCGTGGCGGGCGGAGTCGGCCTGTTGAACGCCACGGCGGGTTTTGCCCTGCGCGTCCAGCGCCTGATAGCGAAACAGGGCCATCTCAGACGCTGTCCGCCGTTTGCTGTTCGGTGACCCGCATCACCTCCTCCCAGCTGGTGATCCCCGCCAGCGCTTTATCGCGCCCGGCATGGCGCAGGGTCTGCCAGGCCGGCCCCAGCTGCTGGATCAGGGTGATCTCATTTTCGCCGCGGTGGATGGCAGCGCGGACGCGGTCGTCGATCGGCAGCAGCTCGTGAATGCCGGTGCGTCCGCGATAGCCGGTGAAATTACACCGGGCGCAGCCTTTTGGCCGCCACAGCGGCGTGCCGGTCGGGACCGCCATCTGCCGGGCGGCGTCAGCATCCGCCTGCGTGGGCTGACGGCAGTGCGGGCACAGTTGGCGCACCAGCCGCTGCGACATCACCGCCAGCAGCGACGTGGAGAGTAAAAAAGGCTCCACGCCCATATCCTGCAGACGGGAAATAGCGCCCAGCGCGCTGTTGGTGTGCAGGGTCGACAGCACCAGGTGTCCGGTCAGCGAGGCCTGAACGGCGATCTGGGCGGTTTCGCCATCGCGGATTTCGCCCACCAGCACCACGTCCGGATCCTGGCGCAGGATGGCTCGCAGGCCGCGGGCGAAGGTCATCTCGACTTTGGCGTTGACCTGGGTCTGGCCGATGCCCTCCAGCTCATATTCCACCGGATCTTCAATGGTCATGATGTTGCGCTCCCGGGCGTCGAGGCGGCTGAGAGCGGCGTAGAGCGTCGTGCTTTTCCCGGATCCGGTCGGCCCGGTGACCAGAATGATGCCGTGTGGCCGGGCGATCAGCGCGTCGACCTGGTCGAGCAGGGCGGGGGGCATGCCCAGCGTCAGCAGATCCAGGTTGACGCTGTTTTTATCCAGCAGGCGCAGCACCACGCGTTCCCCATGGCTGGAGGGCAGGGTGGAGACGCGCACGTCTATCGCCCGCCCGCCGATGCGCAGCGCCATACGGCCATCCTGGGGAACCCGTTTTTCCGCAATGTCCAGGCTCGCCATCACCTTGATACGCGAAATTAACAGCGCGGCCAGCCGCCGCTGCGGGCGGAGAATTTCCCGCAGCACGCCGTCGACGCGAAAGCGGATCTGCAGATGGCGCTCATAGGTTTCGATATGGATATCGGAGGCTTTCTCTTTGATAGCCTCGGTGAGCATGGCGTTGATCAGACGGATAATCGGTGCATCGTCCTCGCTGTCGAGCAGATCGTCGGTATCCGGCAGCTCTTCGGCGAGGGTATAGAGGTCAAGCTCATTGCCGATGTCGGCCATCATCCGGTGCGCTTCCGCCGAGTCGCGCTGATAGCTGAGCACCAGCGCTTTCTCGAACGCGTCCGGCGCCAGACGGCTGACGCTCATCGGCCCGTCCGCCAGGCGGCGCGCTTCCAGCAGCGCCCGGGCGGCGGTGTCCGCGCGGCACAGCGCTTCGCAGCGTTCGCCGTCGCTCAGCAGCACCAGATGGTGCGCGCGGGCCCAGGCGAAGGGCAGCAGCGGACGGCGTTCGGCGGCTGGCGTCATAGGCGGCCTCCGAGGTTAAAAGCGTCAATGGCGGCGCTGACCTGGCGGAAGGCCTGGGTCTCCTGCTGCGGGTAGATGTGCAACAGATCGTTGCTGAGCGATGCTTCGCTGCTCTCTTTGCCCCGCTGTTTGGTTTGCGCATCGTTGAAGGCGGTGTACTGGCCGGAAGAGGCCTGGCGGTACTCATCGCGGTCGCGAATAATGGTCGGGCGGATAAACAGCATTAGGTTGCGCTTCGACACTTTCTTGCTGTCGGAGCGGAACAGCGCGCCGATCACCGGGATGTCGCCGAGCAGCGGCACTTTGTCGGCGGTATCGGTGACGCTTTTATCCAGCAGCCCGCCAACCACCACCGTTTCGCCGCTGCCGACCAGCACGGCGTTATTCACCGTCCGGGTATTAAAGGTCGCTCCGAGATCGCTGCTGGTGCTGGAGGCCGAATCGGCGACGCTCGATACTTCCTGCTCAATCTCCAGCAGCACGGCATCGCCTTCGTTAATCTGCGGCTTCACCTTCAGCTTAATGCCCACGGTTTTGCGCTCGACGGTATTAAAGATGTTGTCGCCGGAGGTGGTTTGCGAGCCGGTTAACACCGGGACTTCCTGGCCGACGTTGAAGGTGGCTTGCATATTGTCGAGGGTGACGATGCTGGGGGTGGCCAGAATATCGTTCTTGGTACTGCTGGAGAGGGCGGTCAGCAGCATCGCCCAGTTCCCCTGATAGAAACCGGCGGCGATACCGTTAAACGAGCCGAGGGCGCTGGCCAGCGAGCTGCTGATGGTGCCGTCTTTGTTGTACTGGTTGGCGCCGGCGATAACGCTGGATATCGGCAAACCGCTGTTGGTGAACTGGGTCATGCCGGCGTTTTTATTGGCCCACTGGATACCGAGATTGAGGCCGTCGGCATCCTGCACTTCGGCGATAATCGCCTCCACCAGCACCTGCGGGCGGCGGATATCCAGCTGGGCGATCACTCGCTCCAGATCGTTCATCACGTCCGGCGCGGCGGTGACGATCAGGGCGTTGGTCTGGCCGTGGGCTTTGATAATGATATTTTTATCGATCGCGGCCACCGGTTTGGCGCTTTGCTTATCGTTCTGCAACGAGCTGCTGATCCCGGTCAGGACCTCCACCAGATCGGCGGCTTTGGCGTACTTCAGGTAGATCACTTTGGTGTTGCCCTGCACCGCCTGCTGGCGGTCGAGCTGTTTGATCATGGCGATAATGCGTTGGCGCGAGTTTGGCTCGCCGCTCACCAGCACCGCGTTGGTACGCTCATCGGCCACCACGTTCGCCACCATCGATCCCGGCAGCGCCGATTTGCTGGTGTCTTTATTGAGTTCGGTAACCAGTTTGACCACCTCCGCGGCGGAGGCCCAGGAGAGAGGCACGGTCACCACGCTGCGATCCCCGGCGTTGTCGACGCGTTCGACAATAGTCAGCAGGCGTTTGATCACCGCCGCGCGGCCGGTCATCAGCAGGACGTTGGAGGGTTCATAATGGACCACGCTGCCGGCGCCAGCGTTATCATTCAGCTGGCGGAGCAGCGGCGCGAGATCGCGGGCGGCGACGTTGGTCAGGGGCACCACCCGGGTGACGACCTCATCGCCTTCGCCCGGCGCGGCCTCGCTGGCGACCGGAACGGCCGAGGTCTTGGCGTCTTTAGCGCGGACCACCTTCAGCACGCCGTTATTCATATTAATCACGGCGAAGCCATATACATCCAGCACGCTGAGGAAGAATTGATAATATTGCTCTTCATTGAGCATATCGTAACTGCGCACGGTGATAGTGCCGCGTACGCTGGGATCGATAATCACCGTTTTATTCAGGTTTTTGCTGACGGTATTGATAAATTCCTGGATATCGGTGCCTTTAAAACTGGCGGAAAATTCCTCCGCGGCGGCCGGGGGAAATAGCAGCGGGGTTAATATCAGCAGCGCAGGTAGCATTTTTCGCAGGCGTTTCATGGTTGGCAATTATTCATCCCCCAGGGCGAAAGCAATATCGTGTCGTTGGCCTTCCCGCTCAACGGTTAGCGTTATTTCGGTCATGTCGGCCAAATTCTGCAGCGCCTGTTGCGCTTGTTCCTGATCGCGTAAATCGATGCCATTTAAGGCAATCGCCAAATCATTTGCCTGTAGGCCGGCCTGGCGAAACAGCGAGGGGTCTTTGCCAGGATTAAGTCGATAGCCCTGCAGTTTGTCGCCGCTGAGTACCGGCGAAATCGTTAAATACGTGAGGATATTTTGCGGCTGCTCGCGGAGTCGCTTCATCAGGGGCGGACGGGGCGCGGCGGCGGGCGATGACGACGGCGCGCGGGTATCGTTAAATAATAAAATGGCCTCCTGGCGCCCCTGATAGTTGACGATGATCCGGTCTGGCAGGATGGCAGCGATCTGCGCATCGTACCCCGGGGTGGTATCGCCGACGCTAAGGCTAACCTGCTGATTTCCCTTTTCAATAATCGCGATGGATCGGGCCGGGTTGCTGCTGGCTAGCAGCCCGGCCAGGCGTAGCTTCAGGCTGGAAACCGGCACCTGATTGAGGCTGGTGGCCACCGCTGGCGCGGGGGGGTTTTTAGCCGCCAGGCCAAACAGGGTAAATGCGGGCCGCACATTTTTTAATTCCGGATCTGCCGCCGGAGGCATGGTTAACGGTAGGGCGGAAATATCCTCAGGACTCACAGGGAATACCACCCACCAGGTTAATTTCGCCAGCTGCGGAATGGCGGTTATTAATATGATGAGCGTCACAATTTGGGGTAATAATTTAATTATCCCTTTATTTATATTTGTTAACCCCATCACAGAAACTGGCATTTTAATTCCTTTGCTAATTTATTTTTCTGCACGCTGGCGTAATACCCTACCGAAACAGGTAGGTGATTATTGGCTTTTGAATGAATTATTGCCGGAGAGTGGCGATAAGCGTGGCGAATCATAATCAGTTTGCGGTTTGCGGTCGTCATTCCCTTTATTCATTTACTCCCCCGGCTTCCTACGCCCCCCTCTCATTTGTGGGGGATGATTGCGCCTGGGAAAGCAAAAATATCTAATTAGCGCGCTGTAAAGATATTCATCCTTTCTTACCTTTTATAATTTAATAAGCATATTAGGGACTATCGAATGCTCAGATATACCTGTCATGCCCTATTTATTGGATCGTTAGTATTATTGAGTGGCTGTGATAACAGCTCTTCCTCCTCTTCCTCTGGCTCACCTGGCGACCCAGGTAATCCCGGCACGCCCGACCCGCAGGATGTCGTCGTCCGTTTACCGGACGTTGCCGTCCCTGGCGAAGCGGTACAGGCCTCTGCCAACCAGGCTGTCATTCATCTCGTCGATATCGCCGGCATCACCAGCAGCACGCCGGCCGACTATGCCAGCAAAAACCTCTATCTTTGGAATAATGAAACCTGCGATGCGCTGAGCGCGCCGGTGGCGGACTGGAATGATGTCAGCACCACGCCGACCGGCAGCGATAAATATGGCCCTTACTGGGTGATCCCGTTGACCAAAGAGAGCGGATGTATCAACGTTATCGTCCGCGATGGCACCAATAAGCTTATCGATAGCGACCTGCGCGTCTCTTTCAGCGATTTCACCGATCGGACAGTATCGGTCATCGCCGGCAACAGCGCGGTCTATGACTCCCGCGCCGACGCCTTCCGCGCCGCCTTTGGCGTGGCGCTGGCCGATGCGCACTGGGTCGATAAGACCACTCTGCTGTGGCCGGGCGGGGAAAATAAACCCATTGTGCGCCTCTATTACAGCCACAGCAGTAAGGTGGCTGCCGACAGTAACGGCGAATTTACCGATAAATATGTCAAGCTGACCCCCACCACCGTCAGCCAGCAGGTGAGCATGCGCTTCCCGCATCTCGCCAGTTATCCTGCCTTTAAGCTGCCGGATGACGTCAACGTCGATGAATTGCTGCAGGGCGAGACGGTGGCGATATCCGCCGAAAGCGACGGGATCCTGAGCTCCGCCACACAGGTGCAGACCGCCGGCGTACTGGACGATACCTATGCCGCCGCCGCCGAGGCGCTGAGCTATGGCGCCCAGCTAACCGATAGCGGCGTGACCTTCCGCGTCTGGGCGCCCACGGCGCAGCAGGTCGAGCTGGTGATCTATAGCGCGGACAAGAAAGTGATAGCCAGTCACCCGATGACCCGCGACAGCGCCTCCGGCGCCTGGTCCTGGCAGGGCGGGAGCGACCTGAAAGGCGCGTTCTACCGCTACGCGATGACGGTCTACCACCCGCAGTCGCGTAAAGTCGAGCAGTACGAAGTGACCGATCCCTACGCCCACAGTTTGTCGACCAACTCGGAGTACAGCCAGGTGGTCGATCTGAACGACAGCGCGCTGAAGCCGGAAGGCTGGGACGGGCTGACGATGCCGCACGCGCAGAAAACCAAAGCCGACCTGGCGAAAATGACGATCCACGAATCGCATATTCGCGATCTCTCCGCCTGGGATCAAACCGTTCCTGCGGAGCTGCGCGGTAAGTATCTGGCGCTCACCGCCCAGGAGAGCAATATGGTCCAGCATCTGAAACAGCTGTCGGCCTCGGGCGTGACCCATATTGAGCTGTTGCCGGTCTTCGATCTGGCGACGGTCAATGAGTTCAGCGACAAAGTCGCCGATATTCAGCAGCCGTTCAGTCGCCTGTGCGAGGTCAACAGCGCGGTGAAGAGCAGCGAGTTCGCGGGCTATTGCGACAGCGGTTCGACGGTTGAAGAGGTGCTGACTCAGCTGAAGCAGAACGACAGCAAGGATAACCCGCAGGTGCAGGCGTTGAATACGCTGGTGGCGCAGACCGACTCCTATAACTGGGGCTACGATCCGTTCCACTACACGGTACCGGAAGGATCCTACGCCACCGATCCGGAAGGCACGGCGCGCATTAAAGAGTTCCGCACCATGATTCAGGCGATCAAGCAGGATCTGGGAATGAACGTCATTATGGACGTGGTGTACAACCACACCAACGCCGCCGGCCCGACCGACCGCACTTCGGTACTGGATAAGATCGTCCCCTGGTACTATCAGCGTCTGAACGAAACTACCGGCAGCGTGGAATCGGCTACCTGTTGCTCCGACTCGGCGCCAGAGCACCGGATGTTCGCCAAGCTTATCGCCGATTCACTGGCGGTATGGACCACCGATTATAAGATCGATGGCTTCCGCTTCGACCTGATGGGCTACCACCCGAAAGCGCAGATCCTCTCGGCCTGGGAACGCATTAAAGCGCTGAACCCGGATATCTACTTCTTTGGCGAAGGCTGGGATTCCAACCAGAGCGATCGCTTTGAAATTGCCTCGCAAATCAATCTCAAAGGCACCGGGATCGGCACGTTCTCCGATCGTCTGCGCGACGCCGTGCGCGGCGGCGGGCCGTTCGACTCCGGTGATGCATTGCGCCAGAACCAGGGCGTGGGCAGCGGGGCCGGCGTTCTGCCGAATGAGCTGACCACCCTGACCGACGATCAGGCGCGTCACCTCGCCGATCTGACCCGTCTCGGCATGGCCGGTAACCTTGCGGACTTCGTGCTGATCGACAAAGACGGCGCGGTGAAGAGAGGCAGCGAGATTGACTATAACGGCGCGCCAGGCGGCTACGCGGCTGATCCGACGGAAGTCGTGAACTATGTGTCAAAACACGATAACCAGACGCTGTGGGACATGATCAGCTATAAAGCCGCTCAGGAGGCAGATCTCGATACCCGCGTCCGGATGCAGGCGGTGTCGCTGGCGACGGTGATGCTCGGCCAGGGGATCGCCTTTGACCAGCAGGGCTCAGAGCTGCTGCGCTCTAAATCCTTTACCCGCGACTCGTATGATTCCGGCGACTGGTTTAACCGCGTGGACTACTCCCTGCAGGACAACAACTACAACGTCGGTATGCCGCGCAGCAGCGATGATGGCAGCAACTATGACATCATCGCCCGCGTGAAGGACTGGGTGGCCACCCCGGGCGAAGCCGAGCTCAAGCAGATGACCGCGTTTTATCAGGAGCTGACCGCGCTGCGTAAATCGTCGCCGCTGTTTACCCTCGGCGACGGCGCGACGGTGATGCAGCGCGTGGACTTCCGCAATACCGGCGCCGATCAGCAGACTGGTCTGCTGGTGATGACCATCGATGACGGGATGCAGGCTGGCGCCAGCCTGGACAGCCGCGTCGACGGCATCGTGGTAGCGATCAACGCTGCCCCGGAAAGCCGGACGCTGCAGGATTTCGCCGGCACATCGCTCCAGCTGAGCGCTATTCAGCAGGCGGCGGGCGACCGGTCGCTGGCCAGCGGCGTGCAGGTTGCCGCTGACGGCTCGGTCACGCTGCCGGCCTGGTCGGTTGCCGTCCTCGAATTGCCGCAGGGCGAATCGCAGGGCGCCGGCCTGCCGGTGAGCAGTAAATAAGGTGACGTGGGGCGCCCGTAAGGGCGCCTTCTCGTTATCGTGAGGGAACAGGAGACCGTTGTGATTGTTCGTGATGACAGTGAAAGAGGGATCCCCCCGCTGGTGGCGCATCAGCCGCCCACCGCACTGGCGGACGCGCCGGTGGTCCGCGGCCGGATGGTGCAGATCCCTGGCTGGATTATCCCGCTGTACGCCGGATTATTTATCGCGCTCGGCTGGTTTGGCGGCGAGCAGTGGCGTCACCCGGCACCGCCGCAAACGCTGCCCTTGCCGGTGGCGCATGCGGCGCTTCTGCCGTTAACCGCTGCCGGAGAGGCCGCGCCAAAGACGCCGCCGCCGGCGACAAAACCCAGTGCGCCCGCCGCGCCGGTGGTGGACAGCGATACGCTGCCGCCTCTGCGCTATAGCGCGCATGTCTACGCCTCGTTAGCGGAAAAGCGCAGCATTGTGTTAAATGGCAAAGCGTGGACGGAGGGCGACTCCCCGCTGCCCAATCTGGTGGTGGAGCAGATCCAGCAGGATGTGACGATCTTTAGCTTCAACGGCACGACCTTTACCCTCGCGGCGCTGGAGGACTGGCCCGGCGGGAAAATTGACGAGGAGCCGAAAGGCGAATAAGGGGCACGCGCAATTCAATGCGCGTTGAAGATATTTTGCTTAGTCGCCGCGCAGGCTGGCAATAAAAGGAGCAAGCTGGCGATTAAATTGACTGCACTGCGCGGCTTCCGGGGTGCTGTCCTGTAAAAGCTGTTGGTAAAGCCGGTCGCTATTTTGGCTTAACGTTGCCGGATCAATATTTCCCCAGCCGCGCGCTTTGCCGACATTCACCGCCGCGCGATAAATAGCTTCATCGGCGGGCAGATCGCTACGATTACATTTATTCTTGAGATAGCGCGTTCCTGCCGCCACGGACGAGAGCTGCTCGAGCTGTGCCTGGCTACTGATGGCCGGACTGAGCGTTGAGGCGGGTTTCTGTTGGCAGCCAGAGAGTAAGGCCACCACGCAAAGCGGGAATATAAGTGGAATGCGCATAGTAGAGTAATCAAAATAATGAATCACTGGCCGCTAGTTTAACAAATATTTCCCTGGTGTCATCATAAAATATTATTCTACATAAATGTTAACAGCCTCTCATTTTTATTGGCAGAAACTCGATTCATCCCCTTTACTTCTCTCAATAATAAATGCTGTCGTCCAGGAAATATATTTTCAGTCTGAGGCGATGCCGCCGCATTTGGCATCAGGGCGAGCGTCATTTTTTATGTTATTAAAAAACATACTCTTTCCCATCTTGTTACGTAAGCACGAGGTAAAATGCTGGTTAAGAATGTCGCATTTTAGTGCTATCCTGTATGCCCTGAACATTACGTGCTATGTTCTGACTTATTCTGCCAGTGATGCGTTTAACACATTGATTTTATGGTGAATTTCTATTGTTAGTATCATGTGAAGCGAAGCAAAGCAACCCTTTGAAAGGTGGGCGGCGCGTTCTGCCCGCCAGCAGGTTGTCGTCCTGAGGATGAGCAGCCTGAACGTTAATTTGAGAGATTTCTTCTTCCTCTGAACGGAGGAAGTATTGAGAATCAGGCCTTTGCGCCTGAACGTTGCGGAGAAAAAGCATGGCGGGAGATGACCGCGAGCCTATCGGACGTAAGGGAAGACCCTCACGTCCGACAAAACAGAAAGTCACCCGTCGCCGGGTCCGGGAAGAGGACTACGACGACGAGTATGATGACGATGATTATGAGGATGAGAAACCGGTGCCGAGAAAAGCCAAAGGCAAAGGTGGCAAGCCTCGTCGTAAGCGCAGCTGGCTGTGGCTGCTGGTCAAGCTGGGGATTGTCTTCGCGGTGCTGATTGCCGCCTATGGCGTCTACCTCGACCAGAAAATCCGCAGCCGCATCGACGGTAAAGTTTGGGAGCTGCCGGCTGCGGTCTATGGACGGATGGTGAACCTTGAGCCGGACATGCAGATCAGCAAAAACGAGATGGTGCGTCTGCTGAACGCCACCCAGTATCGTCAGGTTAGCGCGATGACGCGTCCCGGCGAATATACGGTGCAGGCCAACAGCATCGAGATGATCCGCCGTCCGTTCGATTTCCCGGACAGTAAAGAAGGGCAGGTGCGCGCGCGTCTGACCTTCGACGGCGACCATCTGGAAACCATCGAGAATATGGATAACAACCGCCAGTTCGGTTTCTTCCGCCTCGATCCGCGGCTTATTACCATGCTGCAGTCGCCGAACGGCGAGCAGCGTCTGTTCGTGAAGCGCAGCGGCTTCCCTGACCTGCTGGTGGATACACTGCTGGCGACCGAAGACCGCCACTTCTACGAGCACGATGGCATCAGCCTCTATTCCATCGGCCGTGCGGTGCTGGCGAACCTGACGGCAGGCCGGACGGTGCAAGGGGCAAGTACCCTGACCCAGCAGTTGGTGAAAAACCTGTTCCTCTCCAGCGAGCGCTCCTACTGGCGTAAAGCCAACGAAGCGTACATGGCGCTGATCGTCGACGCCCGCTACAGCAAGGATCGCATCCTTGAGCTGTACATGAACGAGGTGTACCTCGGTCAGAGCGGCGATAACGAAATTCGCGGCTTCCCGCTGGCCAGCCTGTACTACTTTGGCCGTCCGGTGGAAGAGCTGAGCCTCGACCAGCAGGCGCTGCTGGTGGGGATGGTGAAAGGGGCCTCGGTGTATAACCCGTGGCGCAACCCGAAGCTGGCCCTTGAGCGACGCAATCTGGTGCTGCGTCTGCTGCAGCAGCAGCAGGTCATCGACCAGGAGCTGTACGACATGCTGAGCGCGCGTCCGCTGGGCGTGCAGCCGCGCGGCGGGGTCATTTCACCACAGCCGGCGTTCATGCAGATGGTGCGTCAGGAGCTGCAGGCGAAGCTGGGCGATAAAGTAAAAGATCTCTCCGGCGTGAAGATCTTCACTACCTTCGACTCGGTGGCGCAGGATGCCGCGGAAAAAGCGGCTACTGAAGGGATCCCGGTACTGAAGAAACAGCGCAAGCTGGCAGATCTGGAAACCGCCATGGTGGTGGTGGACCGCTTTACCGGTGAAGTGCGGGCGATGGTCGGCGGCGCGGAGCCGCAGTTCGCCGGCTACAACCGCGCGATGCAGGCCCGCCGGTCGATTGGTTCTCTGGCCAAGCCGGCGACCTATCTGACCGCGCTGAGCCAGCCGAATCAGTATCGCCTGAATACGTGGATCGCCGATGCGCCAGTGACCATTCGCCTGTCCAATGGCCAGACCTGGTCGCCGCAGAACGACGATCGTCGCTTCAGCGGCCAGGTGATGCTGGTAGATGCCCTGACTCGTTCGATGAACGTGCCGACGGTTAACCTCGGGATGGCGCTGGGCTTGCCGGCGGTGGTCGATACCTGGACCAAACTGGGGGCGCCGAAGAATCAGCTCAACGCCGTGCCGGCGATGCTGCTTGGCGCGCTGAACCTGACGCCGATTGAAGTGGCCCAGGCCTTCCAGACCATCGCCAGCGGCGGCAACCGTGCACCACTCTCCGCCCTGCGGTCAGTGATTGCGGAAGATGGCACGGTGCTGTATCAGAGCTACCCGCAGGCGGAGCGCGCGGTGCCTGCCCAGGCGGCCTATATGACGCTGTGGACCATGCAGCAGGTAGTGCAGCGCGGGACGGGGCGTCAGCTGGGGGCGAAGTATCCGGGCCTCCATCTGGCGGGGAAAACCGGGACCACCAACAATAACGTCGATACCTGGTTTGCCGGGATCGACGGTAGCCAGGTGACCATCACCTGGGTGGGTCGCGACAATAACCAGCCAACCAAACTGTACGGTGCCAGCGGTGCGATGTCGATTTATCAGCGTTATCTGGCGAACCAGACGCCAACGCCGCTGGTGCTGACGCCGCCGGAAGATGTGGTCGACATGGGCGTGGACAGCAACGGCAACTTCGTCTGCAGCGGCGGGATGCGTTCGCTGCCGGTGTGGACGACGCAGCCGGATGCGCTGTGCCGCCAGGGCGAGATGATGCAGCAGCAGCAGTTGCAGCAGCAGGAAGCGAACAACCCGTTCAATCAGTCCGGGCAGCAGCAGCCTCAGCAGCAACAGCAGCAGCAACAGCAGCCGCCGAAGCAGCAGGAGAAGAGTGACGGCGTCGCGGGCTGGATCAAGGATATGTTCGGCAGTAACTGATTTAAGCCCTAAGACCAGACCCCTTAAGACGAAAGTATTAAGGGGTTTTTTTATGCCTGTAAAAAAGTTAACGGCTCTTTAACTCCATAATAACTATCTGGTTATTAATTCAGCCTTCAACCCGCAGCGACAGGCATATCGCTTGCCTTGCCTTCAACGTTTCGCCTATTATATCGCCCGTCATAATAATAATTCTCGTTTACGTTATCATTCACTTTCATCAGAGATATACCCATGGCGCGTCCAAAAACTGCTCAGCCAAACCACTCGCTGCGTAAAGTCGCAGCTGTAGTAGCCACGGCGGTTAGCGGCATGTCTGTCTACGCACAGGCAGCAGAACAACCGAAGCAAGAAGAAACCATCACCGTCGTTGCCGCCCCGGCCGCCCAGGAAAGCGCCTGGGGACCGGCGCCGACCATCGCGGCGAAACGCTCCGCCACGGCGACGAAAACCGATACCCCGATTGAAAAAACGCCGCAGTCTGTGTCGGTGGTGACGCGCCAGGAGATGGAGATGCGCCAGCCGACGACGGTAAAAGAGGCGCTCTCCTATACGCCAAGCGTCTTCTCCACCCGCGGCAGTTCGACCACTTATGACGTGGTCACCATTCGCGGCTTCACCACCTCGACGACCGTCAACACCAACCAGTATCTGGACGGCATGAAGCTGCAGGGGAATAACTACTCTGAAGTCTCCATGGATCCTTACTTCCTGGAGCGCGTGGAAGTGATGCGCGGGCCAACTTCGGTGCTGTACGGCAACAGCAACCCGGGCGGTATCGTCAGCATGGTCAGCAAACGCCCGACCACCGAGCCGCTGAAAGAAGTACAGTTTAAGATGGGCACCGACAATCTGTGGCAGACCGGGTTTGACTTCAGCGACGCCATTGATGATGCCGGCGTCTGGTCCTACCGCCTGACCGGTCTGGGCCGCAGCCAGGATGCCCAGCAGCAGATGGCGAAATCGACCCGCTACGCGGTGGCGCCCTCCTTTAGCTGGCGTCCTGACGATAAAACCGACTTCACCTTCCTGAGCAACTTCCAGAATGATCCGGATGCGGGCTACTACGGCTGGCTGCCGCGCGAAGGCACCGTGGTGCCGTATTACGACGCCAACGGTAAGGCGCACAAGCTGCCGACCGATTTCAACGAAGGCGAGGCGGATAATAAAATCTCCCGCCGCCAGAAGATGGTGGGCTACAGCTTCTCCCATCAGTTCGATGACACCTTTACCGTGCGGCAGAACCTGCGCTATGCCGATGTGCATACGCTCTATCGTTCGGTGTACGGCAACGGCTATGTCGCGCCGGGCTACATGAATCGCGCCTATGTGCGCTCCGACGAGCACCTGAACACCTTCACCGTCGATACTCAGCTGCAGTCTGATTTCGCCACCGGCGCGGTTAGCCATACCCTGCTGACCGGCGTGGACTACTCGCGGATGCGTAACGATGTGGATGCCGACTACGGGACGGCGGATCCCATCAGCATGAACAATCCCCAGTACGGCAACCCGAATATTCAGGTCACCTTCCCGTACGCGGTGCTCAACCGGATGGAGCAGACTGGCCTGTACGCGCAGGATCAGATGGAGTGGGATAAATGGGTGATGACCCTGGGCGGGCGTTACGATTACGCCACGACCTCAACGTTAACCCGTGCCACCAACAGCCTGGCGGAGAACCACGACCAGCAGTTCAGCTGGCGCGGCGGCATCAACTACCTGTTCGATAACGGTATCTCTCCGTACTTCAGCTACAGCGAATCGTTTGAACCGGTATCGGGCTCCAGCAGCAGCGGCAAGCCGTTCGATCCGTCGCGCGGTAAGCAGTATGAAGCCGGCGTGAAATATGTGCCGAAAGATATGCCGGTGGTGGTCACCGCGGCGGTCTATCAGCTGACCAAAGACAAGAACCTGACGGCGGATCCGGCTAACCAGGCGTTCAGCATCCAGACCGGCGAGATCCGCTCCCGCGGCCTTGAGCTGGAGGCGAAAGCGGCAGTTAACGCCAATATCAACCTGACCGCAGCCTACAGCTATACCGATGCGGAATACACTCACGATACGGTGTTCAACGGCAAACGTCCGGCGGAAGTGCCGCGTAATATGGCCTCCCTGTGGGCGGATTATACCTTCCACGAAACCGCGCTCAGCGGTCTGACGATTGGGGCCGGGGCGCGCTATATCGGTTCAACGGTCAGCTACTACAAAAATGACACCAGCACCGGTAAGAAAAATGATTCCTTTAGTGTGGCCGGTTATGCGCTGATGGATGCGACGGTGAAATACGATCTGGCGCGCTTTGGCCTGCCGGGATCGTCGGTTGGCGTCAACGTCAACAACCTGTTCGACCGCGAATATGTCTCCAGTTGCTACAGCGAATACGCTTGCTACTGGGGGGCCGGACGTCAGGTCGTCGCCACCGCCACCTTCCGTTTCTAACCACCTACGGGCGCGGTTCGCCGCGCCCTTTATCAGGTTATCGCTATGCAGGAACAGACTCCGCACGCAGAAACCACCTTCGCGTTGGATCGCGTCACTTTCCGTGTGCCTGGCCGCACGTTGCTCCATCCGCTCTCGCTCACCTTCCCGGCTGGAAAAGTCACAGGCCTGATCGGTCATAATGGCTCCGGCAAGTCGACGTTACTGAAAATGCTTGGCCGTCATCAGCCGCCTTCCGCAGGCGATGTGCTGCTGGACGGGCAGCCGCTGGAGAGCTGGGGCAGCAAAGCCTTTGCCCGCAAAGTGGCCTATCTGCCGCAGCAGCTGCCGCCGGCCGAAGGTATGACGGTGCGTGAGCTGGTGGCCATCGGCCGCTACCCGTGGCACGGCGCGCTGGGTCGCTTTGGCGCGGCGGACCGCGAGAAAGTGGAAGAGGCGATTGCGCTGGTGGGGCTGAAGCCGCTCGCCCATCGCCTGGTGGACAGCCTCTCCGGCGGCGAACGCCAGCGGGCGTGGATCGCCATGCTGGTGGCGCAGGATAGCCGCTGTCTGCTGCTCGATGAACCCACCTCGGCGCTGGATATCGCCCATCAGGTTGATGTCCTCGCGCTGGTGCATCGTCTCAGCCAGCACCGCGGCCTGACGGTGATCGCCGTCCTGCACGACATTAATATGGCGGCCCGCTACTGCGACTATCTGGTGGCCCTGCGCGGTGGAGAAATGATCGCCCAGGGGACGCCGGCGGAACTGATGCGCAGCGACACCCTGGAACAAATCTACGGCATCCCGATGGGGATCCTGCCGCACCCGGCCGGCGCGGCGCCGGTAAGCTTTGTCTATTGATGATGACCCCGACTCAGATAACCCGACGCCGCCTGCTGACCGCGATGGCGCTCTCGCCGCTGCTGTGGCAGATGCGCGGCGCGCAGGCGGCGAACATTGACCCGCAGCGCGTGGTCGCCCTGGAGTGGCTGCCGGCGGAGCTGCTGCTGGCGCTGGGCGTCACGCCTTACGGCGTGGCCGATATCCCCAACTATCGCCTGTGGGTGAACGAACCCGCGCTGCCCGACTCGGTGATCGATGTCGGTTTGCGTACCGAACCCAATCTTGAACTGCTGACGCAGATGAAACCGTCATTTATCGTCTGGTCGGCAGGCTACGGCCCGTCGCCGGAGAAGCTGGCGCGTATCGCCCCCGGCCGCGGATTTACCTTCAGCGATGGCAAACGTCCGCTGGCGATGGCTCAGCGCTCGCTGCTGGAGATGGCTGACCTGCTGGGCAAAACACAACAGGCTCAGCACCACCTGGCGGAGTTTGAGGCGCTGATGGCGAGCCTGAAGCCGCGTTTTGCCGGGCGCGGCGACCGTCCGCTGTTGATGATCTCCCTGCTCGATCCGCGCCATGTACTGGTTTTTGGCGAAAACTGCCTGTTCCAGGAAGTGCTCGATCGCTTTGGCATCAAAAACGCCTGGCGCGGCGAAGCGGCGTTCTGGGGCAGCGTCAGCGTTGGCATCGACCGGCTGGCGGAATTTAACGAGGCCGATGTGATCTGTTTCGATCATGGTAACGAGCGGGAGATGACCCAACTGCTGGCGACCCCGCTGTGGCAGGCGATGCCGTTCGTGCGCGCGGGGCGCTTCCAGCGCGTTCCGGCGGTGTGGTTCTATGGCGCGACGCTGTCGGCGATGCATTTTGCCCGCGTGCTGGCCGAGGCCCAGGGGAATCCGGCATGAATAGGCGTATTTCACCGTTAGCCATTATCCTGCTGGCCGGGCTGCTGGTTGCCGCCTTCGCGTTGAGCATCGTCAATCTCAACGTCGCCTTGCCCTATGCGCAATGGCGGCAGGCGCTGTGGCAGCCGGATAGCGATCGGATTGCCCAGATGCTGTTTCATTACAGCCTGCTGCCGCGGGTGACCGTTTCACTGCTGGTGGGGGCCGGGCTGGGACTGGTCGGCGTACTGTTCCAGCAGGTGCTGCGCAATCCGCTGGCGGAGCCAACCACCCTTGGCGTCGCCACCGGCGCGCAGCTGGGGATCACGGTCACTACGCTGTGGGCCATCCCCGGCGTGCTGGCGTCGCAGTTTGCCGCGCTGGCCGGAGCCTGTCTGGTGGGAGCGCTGGTGTTTGGCGTCTCCTGGGGCAAGCGCCTGTCGCCGGTAACGCTGATCCTGGCGGGCCTGGTGGTCAGCCTCTACTGCGGGGCGCTTAACCAGCTGATGGTGATTTTCCATCACGACCAGCTGCAGAGTATGTTCCTGTGGAGCACTGGGACGCTGACGCAAACCGACTGGAGCGTGGCGCAGCGCCTGTGGCCGCAGCTGCTGGGCGGCGCAGTACTTACGCTGCTGCTGCTGCGTCCGCTGACTCTGATGGGGCTCGATGACGGAGTGGCGCGCAACCTTGGGCTGGCGTTGTCTCTGGCGCGCCTCGGCGCCCTGACGCTGGCGATCGTGATGAGCGCGCTGCTGGTCAACGCGGTCGGGATTATCGGCTTTATCGGCCTGTTCGCGCCGCTGCTGGCGAAAATGCTCGGCGCCCGTCGACTGCTGGCCCGGCTGCTGCTGGCGGCGCTGATCGGCGCGCTGCTCCTGTGGCTTTCAGATCAGGTGATCCTCTGGCTGAGCAGGGTATGGCGGGAAGTCTCCACCGGCTCGGTCACCGCCCTGATTGGCGCGCCGCTGCTGCTGTGGCTGCTGCCGCGGCTTCGCAGCATCAGCGCCCCGGTGATGAACGGCGGCGATAACGTGCAGCCTGAGCGCTATCACGTGCAAGGGTTTGTTCTCGGGGGCGTCGCGTTGCTGCTGCTGGCGGTGAGCGTGGCGCTGGCCTTTGGTCGCGATGCCCACGGTTGGCTGTGGGCTCACGGCGATCTGCTGGAGCAACTGCTGCCCTGGCGCTGGCCGCGAGTGCTGTCGGCGCTGTTCGCCGGGGTGATGCTGGCGGTCGCCGGCTGTATTATCCAGCGCCTGACCGGCAACCCGATGGCCAGTCCGGAAGTGCTGGGCATCAGCTCCGGCGCCGCCTTTGGCGTGGTGCTGATGCTGTTCTTCGTCCCTGGCGACGCCTTTGGCTGGCTGCTGCCGGCCGGGAGCCTTGGCGCGGCCGGCACCTTGCTGATCATTATGCTGGCCGCCGGGCGCGGCGGCTTTTCGCCGCATCGGATGCTGCTGGCGGGGATGGCGCTCAGTACCGCCTTCACCATGCTGCTGATGATGCTGCAGGCCAGCGGCGATCCGCGCATGGCGCAGATCCTGACGTGGATCTCAGGGTCGACCTACAGCGCGACGCCGGAGAGGGTGGTCCGCAGCGGCGCGGTGATGCTGCTCCTGCTGGCGCTGGCGCCGCTCTGTCGCCGCTGGCTGACCATCCTGCCGCTGGGCGGGGAGGCGGCGCGAGCGGTGGGCATGGCGCTGACCTCATCGCGGATTGTTCTGCTGCTGCTGGCGGCCTGCCTGACGGCGGCGGCGACGCTGACCATCGGCCCGCTGAGCTTCGTCGGGCTGATGGCGCCGCATATCGCACGGATGATGGGCTTCCGGCGCACGCTGCCGCATATGGTGATCTCCGGGCTGACTGGCGGGCTGCTGCTGGTCTTCGCCGACTGGTGTGGACGAATGATCATGTTCCCGTACCAGATCCCGGCGGGGCTGCTGTCGACCTTTATCGGCGCGCCGTACTTTATCTATTTGCTGAGGAAGCAGAGCCGCTAACGATCCCGGATGGCCTCAACATCCCCGGTGGCGCTATCGCTTACCGGGGCTACAGCGCTGTGCGATTTGGTAGCCCGGATAAGGCGCAATGCGCCGCATCCGGGAAAATCCCTGCGTCACCAGGCATTCAAGCACCTTACAGTTTGGCAAATACCCGACGCGCGGCGTCGATGGTATTGTCGATATCTTCTTCGCTGTGGGCGACGGACATAAAGCCAGCCTCAAACGCTGACGGCGCCAGGTACACGCCTTCCTCCAGCATCAGATGGAAGAAGCGCTTGAAGCGTTCGACATCGCACTTCACCACGTCCTGATAGCAGGTGACGGTTTCGGCATCGGTAAAGAAGATGCCGAACATGCCGCCGACGTTATTGACCACCAGCGGGATCCCGGCGTCACGCGCCGCATCAAGCAGACCTTGCGCCAGCTGGTTGGTCAGCTCGGTGAGGGTTTCATGTACGCCCGGCTGCGCCACTTCGCTTAAGCAGGCGAAGCCGGCGGCCATGGCGATCGGGTTACCGGAGAGGGTACCGGCCTGATAAACCGGGCCGGTGGGGGCCAGAGCGTCCATCACCTCGCGACGGCCGCCGAAAGCGCCTACCGGCATCCCGCCGCCGATGATTTTCCCGAGACAGGTCAGATCCGGCTCCACGCCGTAATAAGCCTGCGCGCCCGCCAGCGCCACGCGGAAGCCGGTCATCACTTCGTCGATGATCAGCAGGGCGCCAAATTCGTCGCACAGCGCGCGCAGGCCCGGCAGGAACTCCGGCTGCGGCGGAATGCAGTTCATATTCCCGGCGACCGGCTCGACGATGATGCAGGCGATATCCTGTGGATATTGCTCGAACGCCGCGCGCACCGAGGCGAGGTCGTTATAGGTGCAGGTCAGGGTGTGTTTGGCGAAATCAGCCGGCACGCCCGGCGAGTTCGGCTGGCCGAGGGTCAGCGCGCCGGAACCGGCTTTCACCAGCAGGCAGTCGGCATGGCCGTGGTAGCAACCTTCGAACTTGATGATCTTGTCGCGGCCGGTGAAGCCGCGCGCCAGGCGAATCGCGCTCATGGTGGCTTCGGTACCGGAGTTCACCATCCGCACCATATCCATGGTCGGTACCAGCTCGGTCACTAGCGCCGCCATTTTCACTTCCATTTCGGTCGGCGCGCCAAAGCTCAGGCCGCGTGACGCCGCCTCGATCACCGCGTTGCGGATCGCCGGATGGTTGTGGCCCAGCACCATCGGACCCCAGGAGCCGACATAATCGATATAGGCCTTTCCATCCACGTCATAGAGGTAAGCGCCATCCGCGCGTTCGATAAACAGCGGGGTGCCGCCGACGCCGGTAAAGGCGCGCACCGGCGAGTTAACGCCGCCGGGGATCAGTTCGCGCGCAGTATGGTACAGATTTTCAGATTTGCTCATGGCCAGGGTCCTGGTTCGTGAAAAATGTTTTATCGGCTATTCTAAGTTATTCCAGGATGGTTATGAAAGTTTTGCCCAATTGAAACAATGTGCCGCAAGGGCATTTTTTTGACGACGCAGCGCGCCGGGGCGGCTAAAATGCCTCTCTCTTCATTTGTATTACCAATAATTGATAACGGCATGAAAGCAGAAACTCCCTCTTTTGAAGCACATCAGTTCGTGCGGGTGCGTCGCGGCGATGCGGTGCGCCGCTTAATTCAGCGCGATAAAACGCCGCTGGCGGTGCTGTTTATGGCGGCGGTGGTCGGCACGCTGGCCGGGCTGGTGGGCGTGGCGTTTGAAAAGAGCGTGAACTGGGTGCAGAACCAGCGGATCGGCGCGCTGGCGCAGGTAGCGGACCACTGGTATCTGGTCTGGCCGCTGGCGTTTATCTTGTCGGCGCTGCTGGCGATGGTCGGCTATTTCCTCGTGCGCCGCTTTGCGCCGGAGGCTGGCGGATCGGGGATCCCTGAGATCGAAGGGGCGCTGGAGGAGCTGCGGCCGGTGCGCTGGTGGCGCGTGCTGCCGGTAAAATTCATCGGCGGCATGGGGACCCTGGGCGCCGGAATGGTGCTGGGACGCGAAGGGCCGATGGTGCAGCTTGGCGGCAACATTGGGCGCATGGTGCTGGATATTTTCCGCATGCGCAGTCCGGAAGCGCGGCACACGCTGCTGGCGACCGGCGCAGCATCGGGTCTCTCAGCGGCTTTTAACGCGCCGCTGGCTGGTATCCTGTTTATCATCGAAGAGATGCGCCCGCAGTTCCGCTACAACCTGATCTCCATTAAAGCGGTATTTACCGGCGTGATCATGTCGAGCATTGTGTTTCGCATTTTTAACGGCGAGGCGGCAATTATAGAGGTGGGCAAGCTGAGCAATGCCCCGGTGAATACCCTGTGGCTGTACCTGGTGCTGGGGATGCTGTTTGGCTGCTTCGGCCCGCTGTTTAATTTTCTGGTGCTGCGCACCCAGGATCTGTTCCAGCACATTCACGGCGGCAACATCAAAAAATGGGTGTTAATGGGCGGGATCATCGGCGGGCTTTGCGGTCTGCTGGGGCTGATGCAGCCCTCCGCGGTGGGCGGTGGCTTTAACCTGATCCCCATCGCCGCCGCCGGTAACTTCTCCGTCGGTTTGCTGCTGTTTATCTTTATTGCCCGCGTGGTGACCACGCTGATCTGCTTCTCCTCCGGCGCGCCGGGGGGCATCTTCGCCCCGATGCTGGCGCTCGGCACGCTGCTGGGCACGGCGTTCGGCATGGCGGCTATTCCGCTGTTTCCGTCCTACCATCTCGATGCCGGCACCTTCGCTATCGCCGGCATGGGCGCGCTGCTCGCCGCCTCGGTGCGCGCGCCGCTGACCGGTATTGTGCTGGTGCTGGAGATGACCGATAACTATCAGCTCATTTTGCCAATGATTATTACCTGCCTTGGCGCAACACTACTGGCGCAATTCCTCGGCGGTAAGCCTTTGTATTCGACCATTCTGCAACGTACTCTGGCGAAGCAGGAGGCCGAGCAGGCGGCAAAAGCGCAGCAGGCGCCCCGGGAGAATACTTGAACGATTTACCAGGGTATTAGATAATGGCTCAAAAGGCCCGGTTATTCTTTAACCGGCCGGAAGTATCAATGGGAGCAAAAAATGAGTGATGACGTAGCGTTGCCGCTGGAGTTTACCGAAGCCGCAGCCAATAAAGTAAAACACCTGATTGCGGATGAAGATAATCCGAACCTGAAACTGCGCGTGTATATTACCGGCGGCGGTTGCAGCGGTTTCCAGTATGGCTTCACCTTCGACGATCAGGTGAACGAAGGGGATATGACCATTGAGAAACAGGGTGTCGGCCTGGTGGTTGACCCGATGAGCCTGCAGTATCTGGTCGGCGGCTCTGTCGACTATACCGAAGGGCTGGAAGGTTCGCGCTTTATCGTGACCAACCCGAACGCGAAAAGCACCTGCGGCTGCGGATCCTCGTTCAGCGTGTAAAGCGAGTGCGACCGGGCGCCAACGTTAAAAACGGTAACCTCAGGTTACCGTTTTGCTTTTATGACCGTCCGTTATCGTCCAGCGCAAACGTCGGCAGCTTCAGGTGCCAGCGGATCGCCGCCAGACGAATCACCAGGGTCACCACCATCCCCATCATCGCCGAATTCTCCAGCGGGAGATGAAAGGTGTCGTGCGCGGTGGCGTGGACAATGCCGCCCACAATACAGGCGGTGGCGTAGATCTCGGTGCGCAGAATCATAGGAATTTCGCGCGCCAGCACGTCGCGGATTATCCCGCCGCCAACGCCGGTCACCACGCCCATGCACACCGCGACCAGCGGGCCGCTGCCGGCGAGAAACGCTTTATTCACCCCGATGCCGACAAACACCGCCAGACCGACGGCATCAAGAACGGGCAGGATCCATTTCGGCAGCCGGCGCGGCTGGCGGACCAGCAGGATGGTCAGCATGCTGGTGACCATCGCCACCACCAGATCGGTGGGATCTTTGACCCAGAATACCGGGCCATTCGCCAGCGCCATATCGCGGATGGTACCGCCGCCCACGGCCGTCACCACGCCTAACACCAGCACGCCGAATGGGTCCATACGCAATTTCCCCGCCAGCAGAACGCCGGAGATCGCGAAGACAGCTGTGCCAATAATATCCAGCCAATAGACAAGCATCGTTGATTCCCACTGAACATCCGGTATGCCGGATGGTTATTTTACCTGGTCGAGCGCCGCACAAAGTTGTTTGGCGGCGAGGATAATACGTGGGCTTGCGCGTTCAAACCAGTCGCTGTGTAACGCAATCAACGAAATGGTGAGCTGATGTTGCCAAAAGCGCTGCGCTTCGGCGATGCGGCTGGCGTCGCCGGTCACCACAATCGCCTGCGGCTGACGGGCCAGCACCTGTTCGCGGCTCACCTGCGGCCAGGGAACGCGGCTGGCGGCAAAGATATTCTCGCCGCCGCACAGCCTCAGCACCTGATCCTGAATTGAGCCGGGGCCGCTGGTGAATAGCGGTGCGGAACCGAACTGCAGGAAGACGCGTTTCTTCGGCGCGCTGGCATAGCGCGCTTTCAGCGCATCGTATTCCTGCTGCATCGCCTGCGCTGCCTGCTGTGCTTTTTCCGGCTGTGGACTCCACTGCGCCAGCTGACGCAGGGTGGCGATGATCTCTTCGATGGTCGAAGTCTGCACCCAGAGGACGTGGAGCCCCAGCGACTGCAGCTGGTTAACCTGACGTTCGGCATTGCCCCCGCGCCAGGCCAGCACCAGGTCTGGCTTGAGCGCTACGATGCGCTCCAGGTTCATTCCCTGCCAGCTGGCAACCTGCTCAATCGTTTTGGCCTGCGGCGGATAATCGGAATAGCTGCTGACGCCGACCGGCGTGATCCCGGCGGCAAAGGCCAGTTCGGTATTGGCGGGGGAGAGGGTGATCACCCGCGGCGCGGCCAGCAGCCACGCCGGGGCGAGTAACAGCAGCGCGGCAAGCGCGAAGGAGAGCGACTTAGCCACGTGCCAGGTTCTGTACCAGATTCTCCACCATCAGGGTGGACTGTCTGGCGGCGACCGCAAGGAACTCCTCAAAGCTGAGGTGAGACTGCTGGTCGGCCACATCGGAGATGGCGCGAACCACCACGAAAGGAATCTTAAAGTTATGGCAGACGTGAGCGATGGCGGTCGCTTCCATTTCCACAGCGATCGCCTGCGGGAAATTATGGCGGATCTTCGCCAGACCGACAGAGCCGTTAATGAAGGCATCACCGCTGACGATCAGGCCGCGAACGGCATTGAGATCTAACGCGTTAATGCAGCTCTCCGCCGCGGCCACCAGTTTTTCGTCCGCTTTAAAGCCGGCCGGACAGCCAGGCAACTGGCCGTACTCATAGCCGAAGGCGGTGACGTCGGCGTCGTGGTAGCGCGCTTCATCGGAGACGACGATATCGCCGACCTTCAGCGTCGGCGCCAGGCCGCCGGCAGAGCCGGTATTAATGATCACGTCAGGCTGGCAGCGCTCCAGCAGCAGGGTCGCGCCCATCGCCGCGGCCACTTTCCCGATACCAGACTTCAGCAGCGCGACGTCAACGCCGTGAAGTTGGCCGGTATAGATTTCGCTCCCGCCAATAGTGATAGTCTGGCGGTTTTCGATTTTGTCGCGCAGAAGGGTAACTTCCTCTTCCATAGCGCCAATAATGCCAATTTTCATAGATTTACTCGCGATGTGTCAGGTTTAGTTGCATAGTCTATCATGCGCTTAAGGGGAAGCGTATTGCTCGCGCGGGAGAGGCTATGGCAAAGATTGATTTTCGCAACAAGATAAACTGGCGTCGACGCTTCCGTTCGCCGCCGCGTGTCGAGACGGAGCGCGACATCCTGCGGATCTTCGAAAGCGATCGGGGACGGATCGTCAACTCGCCGGCAATCCGTCGCTTACAGCAAAAAACTCAGGTCTTCCCGCTGGAGCGCAACGCGGCGGTGCGTACCCGCCTGACCCACTCGCTGGAGGTGCAGCAGGTGGGACGCTATATCGCCAAAGAGGTGCTGAGCCGGCTGAAAGAGCTGAGGCTGCTGGAAGAGTATGGCCTGGAAGAGCTGACCGGGCCATTCGAGAGCGTGGTGGAGATGGCCTGCCTGATGCACGATATCGGCAATCCCCCGTTTGGCCATTTTGGCGAGGCGGCGATTAACGACTGGTTCCGCCAGCGTCTGGCGCCCGGCGATGCGCTCGGGCAGCCGCTGACCGACGATCGCTGTGAAGTGCAGGCATTACGCTTGCATGAAGGGGAAACGTCGCTTAACGCGCTGCGCCGCAAAGTGCGCCAGGATCTCTGCAGCTTTGAGGGCAACGCCCAGGGCATTCGTCTGGTCCATACGCTGATGCGCATGAATCTGACCTGGGCGCAGGTCGGCTGTATTCTGAAATATACTCGGCCGGCGTGGTGGTCTGAGGCGACGCCAGCCAGCCACAGCTATTTAATGAAAAAGCCTGGCTACTATTTAGCCGAAGAGGAGTATGTGGCGCGCCTGCGTAAAGAACTGGATCTGGCGCCTTACAATCGGTTCCCATTAACCTGGATTATGGAAGCCGCGGATGACATCTCATATTGCGTCGCGGATCTTGAGGACGCGGTGGAAAAACGTATTTTCAGCGCTGAGCAGCTTTATCAGCATCTTTACGACGCCTGGGGCTGCCATGAAAAAGGATCGTTATTCTCACAGGTAGTGGAAAATGCCTGGGAGAAATCACGAGCCAATTCCCTGAAACAGAGCGCGGAAGATCAGTTTTTTATGTATTTGCGGGTGAACACGCTGAATAAGCTGGTGCCCTACGCGGCGCGCCGATTTATTGACAACCTGCCGGCCATCTTTACGGGCGACTTTAATCATGCGCTGCTCGAGGACGACAGCGATTGCAGTCAGCTGCTGGAGCTTTATAAAAATGTGGCGATGAAACAGGTGTTTAGCCATCCGGATGTCGAGCAGCTGGAATTGCAGGGCTACCGGGTGATCAGTGGCCTGCTGGATATCTATCAGCCGCTGCTGAAATTATCGCTCGAGGATTTCAGCGAATTAGTGGCGCAGGAGCGGGTACGGCGTTTACCCATTGCCTCCCGGCTGTATCAGAAACTATCAACCCGCCACCGGCTGGCCTATGTGGAAGCGGTAAATAAGCTGGCGCGCACGGCGCCTGAATTTGCGCTGATGGAATACTATTATCGCTGCCGTCTGATTCAGGATTATATCAGCGGGATGACGGATTTGTATGCGTGGGATGAATATCGGCGGCTAATGGCGGTGGAATAAGCTGGAGTTTTGTAAAGATGGACAATAAATTTTTACTTTTTCCAGAAACTTAATTCCGGAACTTAGCGCTATAAAATGACTCTGATAGTCACGTACACAGCAACTTTCGTTTTCTGATATTGAGATTGAAACTGATGAAAAAAACCACGTTAGCAATGAGTGCACTGGCTCTGAGTTTAGGTCTGGCGTTGTCCCCGCTCTCTGCGAGCGCGGCAGAAACGGCATCTTCGGCCACTAATGCACAGCAGATGCCAAGCCTGGCCCCGATGCTGGAGAAGGTGATGCCGTCGGTGGTGAGCATTAACGTTGAAGGTAGCACCACCGTTAATACCCCACGGATGCCACGTAACTTCCAGCAGTTCTTTGGCGATAACTCGCCGTTCTGCCAGGACGGTTCTCCTTTCCAGAGTTCGCCGTTTTGCCAGGGCGGCGGACAGGGCGGTCAGCCTGACGGCGGCCAGCAGCAGAAATTTATGGCGCTGGGCTCCGGCGTGATCATTGATGCGGCCAAGGGGTATGTGGTGACCAACAACCACGTCGTGGACAACGCCACCACAATTAAGGTTCAACTGAGCGATGGCCGTAAGTTTGATGCCAAAGTGGTTGGCAAAGATCCGCGCTCTGATATCGCGCTGATTCAGATTCAGGATCCGAAAAACCTGACGGCGATTAAGCTCGCCGACTCTGACGCGCTGCGCGTTGGCGACTACACCGTGGCTATCGGTAACCCGTTCGGTCTGGGCGAAACCGTGACCTCCGGGATTGTTTCCGCGCTGGGTCGTAGCGGCCTGAACGTGGAAAACTACGAAAACTTTATCCAGACCGATGCGGCGATTAACCGCGGGAACTCCGGCGGCGCCCTGGTGAACCTCAACGGCGAGCTGATCGGCATCAACACCGCCATTCTGGCGCCGGACGGCGGCAACATCGGTATCGGTTTTGCTATCCCAAGCAACATGGTGAAAAACCTGACCGAGCAGATGGTGAAATATGGCCAGGTGAAACGCGGCGAGCTCGGCATCATGGGGACCGAACTGAACTCTGAGCTGGCGAAAGCGATGAAAGTCGACGCTCAGCGCGGCGCCTTTGTCAGCCAGGTGATGCCGGGGTCGGCGGCCGCGAAAGCGGGCATTAAAGCCGGCGACGTGATCACCTCTCTCAACGGGAAGGCGATCAGCAGCTTCGCCGCGCTGCGTGCCCAGGTCGGCACCATGCCTATCGGCAGCAAAGTTGAGCTTGGTCTGCTGCGCGACGGCAAACCGGTTACCGTGACCGTCGAACTGCAGCAGAGCAACCAGACCCAGGTTGACTCCAGCACCATCTTCAACGGGATTGAAGGGGCGGAAATGAGCAACAAGGGTCAGGACAAAGGTGTGGTGGTCAATAATGTGAAAGCCGGTACCCCGGCGGCGCAGATTGGCCTCAAGAAAGGCGACGTCATCGTCGGAGCGAACCAGCAGCCGGTGAAAAACATCGCCGATCTGCGGAAAATCTTCGACGCCAAACCGTCCGTGCTGGCGCTGAACATTCAGCGCGGCGACGCCTCTATCTATCTGCTGTTGCAGTAACAGTCAGCGCTCGCTCTCCAGCCCCTTCCCTCGCCGAGGGCAGGGGCTTTTTTTCGTTCTGTGACCGCTTCCACAACTCCACATATCTCACCCGGGCTTCGGGCATATGCACAATGCAGCAGAGCAACGACTCTTTTATGCTGGTGCCCTGCAAAGGGGAGGATTACATGGCTGGCTGGCATCTTGATACCAAAATGGCGCAGGATATTGTGGCGCGGACGATGCGCATCATCGATACCAACATCAACGTGATGGATGCCCGCGGGCGGATTATCGGCAGCGGCGATCGGGAAAGGATTGGTGAATTGCACGAAGGCGCGCTGCTGGTGCTTTCCCAGGGGCGGGTGGTGGATATCGACGATGCGGTGGCTCGCCATCTCCACGGGGTGCGCCAGGGCATTAACCTGCCGCTGCGCCTGGAGGGGGAGATTGTCGGGGTGATCGGCCTGACCGGCGAGCCGGAGTCGCTGCGAAAATATGGCGAGCTGGTGTGCATGACGGCTGAGATGATGCTGGAGCAGTCGCGACTGATGCATCTCCTGGCGCAGGACAGCCGTCTGCGCGAAGAGCTGGTGATGAACCTGATTCAGGCGGAAGAGCATACCCCGGCGCTGAACGAATGGGCGCAGCGTTTAGGAATTGATCTGAATCAGCCGCGCGTGGTGGCGATGATTGAGGTGGACAGCGGCCAGCTCGGCGTGGACAGCGCGATGGCGGAGCTACAGCAGTTGCAGAACGCGCTGACCACCCCCGATCGCAATAATCTGGTGGCCATTGTCTCGCTCACGGAAATGGTGGTGTTGAAACCGGCGCTGAACAGCTTTGGCCGCTGGGACGCAGACGATCACGTCCGCCGCGTCGAGCAGCTTATCGCCAGGATGAAAGAGAATGGGCAGCTCCGCTTCCGCGTGGCGCTGGGCAACTTCTTCACCGGTCCCGGGAGTATCGCCCGCTCTTACCGTACCGCACGCATGACGATGATGGTGGGCAAGCAGCGGATGCCGGAGAGCCGCTGCTACTTCTATCAGGATCTGATGCTGCCGGTGCTGCTTGACAGCCTGCGCGGCGGCTGGCAGGCCAATGAGCTGGCCCGTCCGCTGGCGCGTCTCAAGGCGATGGACAACAACGGGCTGCTGCGGCGAACGCTGCAGGCGTGGTTTCGCCATAACGTGCAGCCCCTGGCGACGTCAAAGGCGCTGTTTATTCATCGCAATACCCTGGAGTACCGGTTGAATCGTATCTCGGAGCTGACGGGGCTGGATCTTGGCAGCTTTGACGACCGGCTGCTGCTGTATATTGCGCTGCAGCTGGATGAACAACGCTAAGGCGTGGAGGTAAAAAAATGCCGGGTAGCGACTTGCCATACCCGGCCTTGGACGATGCATGCTGTCCTTAGCGGCTTGATACCGCCAGCCCGGTCAGGCGACGCGCCGCCGGGGATGCGCTTACTTACGGGTGAGCTTTTCCAGATCGGCTTCGATTTCGCTGATCTTATTGGTGACCACACTTTCCAGATGGCGTAAATCGTCGAGGATTTTACGCTTGAGATCGATTTCAGTGCGATCGCGCTGGCAGATCTGATCCAGCTCATCGATAACGTAGCGCAGGTTCGGGCTGATCTCCTGGACCTCTTTGTAGCCCTGGCCGACGCCGTCGGCGACGACGGTTTTGCGCTGACGCGGATATTTGAACTTCACGCTCTTGGCGAAGAATTCGCCTTTGTCTTTCTGAAAGTAAATTTTCAGAATGTCATTGTTAGCTTCCTGCCGCAGGCTATAGCGATCGATCTCATCAGGGTTGGTAATGCCAAGACTTTTCAGATTATCGTACATAACGGTACCTTTGATAGCATCATAACCATTGAATAATTAACGAAAAAATCCATTTTCGCCAGCATCAAATATAAAAAAAGCGGGATATCTCCCGCTTTTTATTTGCTTTAGTCGATGGTGCGCAGCAGTTCGTTAATGCCGACCTTGCCGCGGGTTTTGGCATCGACTTTCTTCACGATCACCGCGCAGTACAGGCTGTATTTACCATCTTTCGACGGCAGGTTGCCTGATACCACTACCGAGCCAGCCGGTACGCGGCCGTAGAAGACTTCGCCGGTTTCGCGATCGTAGATTTTGGTGCTCTGACCGAGGTAAACGCCCATGGAGATCACGGAGCCTTCTTCGACAATCACCCCTTCAACCACTTCAGAGCGCGCGCCGATGAAGCAGTTATCTTCGATGATGGTCGGGTTCGCCTGCAGCGGCTCCAGTACGCCACCAATGCCGACGCCGCCGGACAGGTGAACGTTTTTACCGATCTGCGCGCAGGAGCCGACGGTGGCCCAGGTGTCAACCATGGTGCCTTCGTCAACGTAGGCGCCGATGTTCACATAGGACGGCATCAGCACGGTGTTGCGGGCGATGAACGCGCCCTGACGAACCGCTGCCGGCGGCACCACGCGGAAACCTTCTTTCTGGAAACGCGCTTCGTCATAGTCAGCGAATTTCATCGGGACTTTATCGAAGTAGCGGCTTTCCGCACCATCGATAACCTGGTTATCGTTAATACGGAAAGAGAGCAGTACCGCCTTCTTCAGCCACTGATGCGTCACCCACTGACCGTCGATCTTCTCAGCGACGCGCAGCGCGCCGGAATCCAGAAGGGCGATAACCTGGTTAACCGCTTCGCGGGTCACGGTATCCACATTAGCCGGCGTGATGTCGGCGCGACGCTCGAAAGCGGACTCAATAACGTTCTGTAACTGCTGCATTGTTTCTTTCCATTCACTAAAAAAAATACGTCACCCTTTATCGTTTGGATTGAGGGCCGCTGTCAACCGTTGTTGCACTTCTTGTTGCAGCTCATTATTAAGGGCACGCCGGTCGGCGGTAGCGATTATAAATAAATCTTCTACTCGCTCACCAATTGTCGTAATTCGCGCCCCGTGAAGCGAAATTCCGAGGTCGGCGAATACCTGACCGACACGGGCGAGCAGCCCGGGCTGGTCAAGGGCTATCAGCTCGAGAAACGATTTCCGATCGGTATGGGTCGGCAGGAAATTTACCTCGGTGTCCACCGAGAAATGACGCAGTTTTGCCGCCTGACGACGGGGCGCCGGGGGCTCCCAACTGCGCTGCGTGATGGTCTGTTCCAGACCCTGGCGGATCGCTTCGTGGCGATCGGCGGACAGCGGACTGCCGTCGGGTTCGAGGACAATAAAGGTGTCCATCGCCATGCCGTCGCGGGTGGTGAAGATCTGCGCATCGTGGACGCTGAGGTTGCGACGGTCCAGTTCGCCACACACCGCGGCGAACAGGTAAGGGCGATCCGGGCTCCAGATAAAAATCTCCGTTCCGCCGCGGGTGGCCTGCGAGCTCAGGAGGATCATCGGCTTATTCAGATCGTGGCGCAGCAGGTTGCGGGCGTGCCAGGCGAGCTGCGTCGGCGTATGTCGCACGAAATAGTTGGCGCGGCAGCGGTTCCAGATCTGATGCAGCGCCTCTTCATTAATATTGTCCATCCGCAGCAGGGCCAGCGCCTGCAACTGATGGTGACGCACGCGTTCGCGCATGTCCGGGGTGCTTTGCATGCCGCGACGTAGCTGTTTTTCAGTGGCAAAATAGAGTTCGCGCAGCAGGCTCTGCTTCCAGCTGTTCCACAGGGTTTCGTTGGTGGCGCAGATATCGGCGACGGTCAGACACACCAGATAGCGCAGGCGATTTTCCGTTTGCACCTCCTCGGCGAACTGCTTAATCACCTCCGGATCCTGAATATCGCGCCGCTGGGCGGTGACCGACATCAGCAAGTGGTGACGCACCAGCCAGGCGACCAGCTGCGTTTCCCGGGAGTTCAGCCCGTGCAGCTCGGCAAACTTCAGCACATCCTGCGCGCCGAGGATCGAGTGGTCGCCGCCGCGCCCTTTGGCGATGTCGTGGAACAGGGCGGCGATTAAAATCAGCTCCGGGTGCGTTAAGCGCGGCCATAGCTCCACGCACAGCGGGTGGCGGCTACGAGTCTCTTCTTTAGCAAAACTCTCCAGCTTGAGCATCACGCGGATGGTGTGTTCATCGACGGTATAGGCGTGAAACAGGTCGAACTGCATCTGGCCGACGATATGGGACCACTGCGGCATATAGGCCCACAGCACGCTGTGACGATGCATCGGCAGCAGTCCGCGACTCACTGCTCCCTGATGGCGCAGCATGCTGAGAAAGAGCGTGCGCGCCTCCGGGATATAGCACAGCGGCTGGGTCAGATGGCGGCGGGCGTGGCGCAGATGGCGCAACGTCGTGGAGTAGATGCCGGTGATGGTGCTGTTGCGCACCATAATATAAAACATGCGCAGAATGGCCTGCGGCTCGCGAATAAACAGCGTATCGTCACGCAGATCGATCAGCGTGCCGCGCAGCTGGAAGTCATCATCGATCGGGCGCGGTTTTTCATCCTCGGTCAGCGCAAGGATGGCCTCTTCAAACAGCTGCAGCAGCATCTGGTTCAGCTCGCTCACCCGGCGGGTGACGCGGAAGAAGTCCTTCATCATATGCTCAATCGGCTGGTTGCCGTCGCCTTCATAGCCGAGCCGGCGGGCGACGCTGAGCTGGCGGTCGAAAAGCAGGCGGTTGTCATAGCGAGTGAGTTCGAGATGCAGCGCGAAGCGGATACGCCACAGTTGATGCAGACACTCGTTGAGCTCATTGCGCTCGGCTTCGGTCAGAAAACCGAAGCCGACCATCTCATCCATTGAGGTGGCGCCGAAATGGCGGCGAGCCACCCACTGTAGCGTATGGATATCGCGCAGGCCGCCGGGACTGCTTTTCACGTCCGGCTCGAGGTTATAGCTGGTGCCGTGATAACGCTGATGACGGACGTTCTGCTCTTCGACCTTGGCGGCGAAGAACTTTTCTGATGGCCAGAAGCCGTCGCTAAAAATATGTTTTTGCAGCTCAAGGAACAGCGCGACATCGCCGATCAGCAGGCGCGATTCGATTAAGTTCGTGGCGACGGTGAGATCTGAAAGCCCTTCCAGTAAACACTCTTCGAGAGTGCGTACGCTATGGCCTACCTCCAGTTTGACGTCCCACAGCAGCGTCAGCAGTTCGCCGACCTTTTGCGCCTGGTCGTCCGGCAGCTTTTTGCGGCTGAGGATCAGCAGATCGACGTCAGAAAGCGGATGCAGCTCGCCGCGGCCATAGCCGCCGACGGCCACCAGCGCCAGGTCGCAGACGGATTCGAATCCACTGGCGATCCACAACCGCTGCAGCAGCTGGTCGATAAATTCGGTGCGCGCCGCAATGAGCAGCTCCGCGGCGATACCGGCGTCAAACGCCTCGCCCAGCCAGTGCTGAAAGGTATCGATGTGCGCCTTTATTGCAGCACAGTTCAGATCGCCCTGCGGCCAGCTCACCGGATGTTCCGGCGGGATGGGCAGAAGAGGGGAGGCTGTGTCAGGTAATGAGTTGCTCATCGCGTCACCATAAGAAAAAACTATCTAATAAAAAAGCCGGCGGGCGCCGGCTTTTCATCATTCATCGTGCGAGATTATCGCCGGGATGGTGTCATCCTTACGTAGCGTCAGAATTTCGCAGCCGTTGTCTGTCACCACAATAGTATGCTCATACTGTGCAGACAAGCTCCGGTCTTTAGTTTTCACCGTCCAGCCGTCTTTCATGCTGCGGATCTCTTTTTTACCGGCGTTGACCATCGGCTCGATGGTAAAGGTCATGCCTGGTTTGAGCACGACGTTGGTTTCCGGCGAGTCGTAGTGCAGCACCTGCGGCTCTTCATGGAAGCCGCGGCCGATGCCATGACCGCAGTATTCGCGAACCACGGAGAATCCTTCCGCTTCCACATATTTCTGGATCGCCGCGCCGATGGTGCGCAGATTGATGCCCGGCTTAACCATCTTCAGCGCCAGGTACAGGCTTTCCTGAGTGATGCGGCACAGGCGCTCGCCGAGAATCGTCGGTTTGCCGACGATAAACATTTTGGAGGTATCGCCATGGAAATCATCTTTAATGACGGTCACGTCGATATTCACGATATCGCCATCTTTCAGCAGTTTGCCGTCGTCAGGGATACCGTGACAGACCACTTCGTTGACCGAAATGCAGACGGATTTCGGATAGCCGTGATAGCCGAGACAGGCGGAAATGGCCTTCTGCTCGTTAACGATATAGTCGTTACAGATACGGTCCAGTTCGCCAGTGCTGACGCCCGGCTTAACCCAGGGTTCGATCATTTCCAGCACTTCAGCGGCCAGGCGACCGGCAACGCGCATTTTTTCAATATCTTCAGATGTCTTAATAGAGATAGCCATGGAGTATGTCCAGCAGTGTCGATATTTTCGACAATAATAGAGTAAGTCCTGTCAATGGTAACAGTCCGGGCAGGCTGGTGCCAAACTGAGAATCATTAACAGCACGCGACGTCAACAAGAGTTGGTGTCTGGGGGGATTTTGTGGTATAAAGCGCGCCGGACTTCCGATCCATCTCAGATACACAGGATGGACGGGAGCGACAAATCTCACTTTGTGTAACAACACACACGTATCGGCACATATTCCGGGGTGCCCTTTGGGGTCGGTAATATGGGATACGTGGAGGCATAACCCCAATTTAATCTATAGAGGTTTTAAACATGGCAACTGTTTCCATGCGCGACATGCTCAAGGCTGGTGTTCACTTCGGTCACCAGACCCGTTACTGGAACCCGAAAATGAAGCCGTTCATCTTCGGTGCGCGTAACAAAGTCCACATCATCAACCTTGAGAAAACCGTACCGATGTTCAACGACGCTCTGGCTGAACTGAACAAGATCGCTGCTCGTAAAGGTAAAATCCTTTTCGTTGGTACTAAGCGCGCTGCAAGCGAAGCGGTAAAAGACGCTGCTCTGAGCTGCGACCAGTTCTTCGTGAACCATCGCTGGCTGGGCGGTATGCTGACTAACTGGAAAACCGTTCGTCAGTCCATCAAACGTCTGAAAGACCTGGAAACTCAGTCCCAGGACGGTACTTTCGACAAGCTGACCAAGAAAGAAGCGCTGATGCGTACTCGTGAGCTGGACAAGCTGGAAAACAGCCTGGGCGGTATCAAAGACATGGGCGGCCTGCCGGACGCACTGTTCGTAATCGACGCTGACCACGAGCACATCGCTATCAAAGAAGCAAACAACCTGGGCATCCCGGTATTTGCTATCGTTGATACCAACTCTGATCCGGACGGCGTAGACTTCGTTATCCCGGGTAACGACGATGCAATCCGCGCAGTAAGCCTGTACCTGGGCGCTGTTGCTGCTACCGTTCGTGAAGGTCGCTCTCAGGACCTGGCTTCTCAGGCGGAAGAAAGCTTCGTAGAAGCTGAATAATAAGGTTTAAGCCCTTATTAGTACCGTGTATGAATAGGGGCCCATTATCGGCCCCTTTTTTCAATTTACGCTGTTTGGCCGTTGGCCGGGCAGTATCCACATCTCCCGAGGATTTTAGAATGGCTGAAATTACCGCTTCCCTGGTAAAAGAGCTGCGCGAACGTACTGGCGCAGGCATGATGGATTGCAAAAAAGCGCTGACTGAAGCGAATGGCGACATCGAGCTGGCAATCGAAAACATGCGTAAATCCGGCGCGATCAAAGCGGCGAAGAAAGCAGGCAACGTGGCTGCTGACGGCGTGATCAAAACCAAAATCGAAGGCAACTACGGTTACATTCTGGAAGTTAACTGCCAGACTGACTTCGTTGCTAAAGATGGTGGTTTCCAGGCATTTGCTGACAAAGTACTGGACGCCGCTGTTGCGGGTAAAATCTCCGACGTTGAAGTTCTGAAAGCGCAGTTCGAAGAAGAACGTGTTGCCCTGGTTGCTAAAATCGGCGAGAACATCAACATCCGTCGTATCGCTGTTCTGGAAGGCGACGTTCTGGGCAGCTACCAGCACGGTGCGCGCATCGGCGTTCTGGTTGCCGCTAAAGGCGCTGACGAAGAGCTGGTTAAGCAGCTGGCAATGCACGTTGCTGCAAGCAAGCCGGAATTCGTTAAGCCGGAAGACGTGTCTGCTGAAGTGGTAGAGAAAGAGTACCAGGTTCAGCTGGACATCGCGATGCAGTCCGGTAAGCCGAAAGAAATCGCAGAGAAAATGGTTGAAGGCCGCATGAAGAAATTCACCGGCGAAGTTTCTCTGACTGGTCAGCCTTTCGTCATGGAGCCGAGCAAATCTGTTGGTCAGCTGCTGAAAGAGCACAACGCTGACGTGACTGGCTTCATCCGCTTTGAAGTGGGCGAAGGCATCGAGAAAGTTGAGACTGACTTTGCAGCAGAAGTTGCTGCGATGTCCAAGCAGTCTTAATTTTTACAAGGAGCCGCCTGAGGGCGGCTTCTTTTTGCGCCCATTTTGTAAATTCAGCCAACTGCTTATAGTGACCGCGCTGAAATGCGACATACAATGTCGCCGGAATTCTCACATCTCATTCGTTGACAGTCTCAGGAAAGAAACATGGCTACCAATGCAAAACCCGTCTACAAACGTATTCTGCTGAAATTAAGTGGCGAAGCGCTGCAGGGCTCAGAAGGCTTCGGTATTGATGCAAGCATACTTGACCGCATGGCTCAGGAGATCAAAGAGCTGGTTGAGCTGGGTATTCAGGTTGGCGTAGTAATTGGTGGCGGTAACCTGTTCCGTGGTGCTGGTCTGGCGAAAGCGGGTATGAACCGCGTTGTGGGCGACCACATGGGCATGCTGGCAACGGTTATGAATGGCCTCGCGATGCGCGATGCGCTCCACCGCGCCTATGTGAACGCTCGTCTGATGTCCGCCATTCCGCTGAACGGTGTGTGCGACAACTACAGCTGGGCAGAGGCGATCAGCCTGCTGCGCAACAACCGCGTGGTGATCCTTTCCGCGGGTACCGGCAACCCGTTCTTTACCACCGATTCCGCAGCCTGCCTGCGCGGTATTGAAATTGAAGCCGATGTGGTGCTGAAAGCCACCAAGGTTGACGGCGTATTCACCGCTGATCCGGCCAAAGATCCTTCCGCCACGATGTACGATCAGCTGACCTACAGCGAAGTGCTGGAAAAAGAGCTGAAAGTGATGGATCTCGCGGCCTTCACCCTGGCGCGTGACCATAAATTGCCGATTCGCGTCTTCAACATGAACAAACCTGGCGCCCTGCGTCGCGTGGTGATGGGCGAAAAAGAAGGCACATTGATCACGGAATAATTCCCGTCAGCGCCAAATCCGGGTAATATTCCGCTTTACTTTCGCGGGGATATTACCCGGTGATTTTCATTAAATCTGACTATACTTAGCTCATTTTCCGACGGGTGCCCCGTCTGGTCTGACTGAGACAAGCTTTCAAGGATTCGTAACGTGATTAGCGATATCAGAAAAGATGCTGAAATCCGCATGGAAAAATGCGTCGAAGCATTCAAAAACCAAATCAGCAAAATTCGCACGGGTCGTGCTTCTCCGAGCCTGCTGGACGGGATTGTTGTTGAATACTACGGTACGCCGACCCCGCTGCGCCAGCTGGCCAGCGTCACCGTCGAAGACTCCCGTACCCTGAAAATCAACGTCTTTGACCGTTCTATGTCCGCGGCCGTTGAAAAAGCGATCATGGCGTCCGACCTCGGTCTGAACCCAAGCTCTGCCGGCAGCGATATTCGTGTTCCGTTGCCGCCGCTGACCGAAGAGCGTCGTAAAGATCTGACCAAGATCGTGCGTGGTGAAGCTGAGCAGGCGCGCGTTGCCGTACGTAACGTTCGCCGCGACGCCAACGACAAAGTCAAAGCGCTGCTGAAAGAGAAAGAGATCAGCGAGGATGACGATCGCCGTTCTCAGGACGACGTGCAGAAAATGACTGACGCCGCCATCAAGAAAGTTGACGCGGCGCTGGCAGACAAAGAAGCAGAACTGATGCAGTTCTGATGCTCTGCCCTTACTCGGGCCTGACAGCGTCTGGTCTGAGTAAAATCCGAAACGCCGTACAGAAGACTGTACGCTCAATTCTCGGGATTGCGTTGCGACCGCTGGCCTTGTAGCCTTTAGCGCTAAGTTGAAGGCCTAATGCCGCCGTCTTATCCCTGATAATTGCTGCGTAGGGGCTTGCTGGCGGCGTTTTGCTTTTTATTCTGTTTCCACTCTTCTGGACGTCTCATGAAGCAATTAACCGTTCTCGGTTCGACCGGCTCCATTGGCTGTAGCACGCTGGACGTGGTGCGCCATAATCCCGGTCGCTTTTCCGTCGCCGCGCTGGTCGCGGGGAAAAACGTTGACCGTATGGTTGAACAATGCCTTGAATTTACCCCCCGTTACGCCGTGATGGACGATGCGCAAAGCGCTGAGCGATTGCGCACCCGTCTGCAGGAACATGGCTGCCGTACCGAGGTGCTGAGCGGCCAGCAGGCGGCGGCAGAGGTCGCAGCGCTGGAGGAGGTCGATCAGGTGATGGCGGCTATCGTCGGCGCGGCGGGGCTGGTGCCGACGCTGGCGGCGATCCGCGCCGGGAAAACGGTGTTGTTAGCGAATAAAGAGTCGCTGGTGACCTGCGGTCGCTTGTTCATGGAGGCGGTTCAACGGTCGGGGGCGCGATTGCTGCCGGTCGATAGCGAACATAACGCGATTTTTCAGAGTATGCCGGAGACAATTCAGCAGCATCTGGGATACGCTGACCTGGCGCAGAATGGCGTTTCATCCATCCTGCTGACCGGCTCGGGCGGGCCTTTCCGTGATACAGCGGTAGCTGAACTGGCGGCGATGACGCCGGATCAGGCCTGCCGTCATCCTAACTGGTCGATGGGACGCAAGATCTCCGTTGACTCCGCTACGATGATGAACAAAGGCCTGGAATATATTGAAGCGCGCTGGCTGTTTAACGCCTCGGCCCGGCAGATGGAGGTCCTTATCCATCCGCAGTCGGTGATCCACTCGATGGTTCGCTATCAGGACGGCAGCGTGCTGGCGCAGCTTGGAGAGCCGGATATGCGCACGCCGATCGCCCATACCATGGGCTGGCCGCAACGGCTTAACTCCGGCGCTAAGCCGCTGGACTTCTGCCAGCTGAGCAATCTGAGCTTCTCCGCGCCAGACTATACGCGGTATCCGTGCCTGAAGCTGGCGATGGAGGCGTTTGACGTCGGCCAGGCGGCGACCACCACGCTGAATGCGGCCAATGAAGAGTCGGTTGCCGCGTTTCTGCATGGCGATATCCGCTTTACCGATATTGCGGCGGTTAACCAGACTGTGCTGGATAAGATGAACCTGCAGGAGCCGCAAAGCATTGATGACGTTCTGGTTATCGACGCTGAGGCCCGCGCGGTTGCTCATCAACAGCTGAAACGGTTGGTCACCCAGGCGTAACGCGGTGATATTTGTGGGCGCAAAGCTTCAGTGATATAGTCTGCGCCACCCGATCGTTGCATTTTGTTGTTAAAGATTACGGTGGCCGTGGCAAAACACGGCTTTTTTGCGTAAAGCTTTTGGTTGTTCTCTGCGATTGGCTGCAGCCCCGGCACCGGATAAAAATGCGTATCCAGCGCGGCCCGGTGGCCTCTGTTTGGTGGCTAGTTAATCCTTATTATGGACTTAAAACGCGTGATGTTGTCTGCTAATCAAACTGTCAGCGAAATATCGCCCACACATGGCTGCCGTCATGTCGCCATTATTATGGATGGCAACGGCCGTTGGGCGAAACGGCAAGGTAAAATTCGCGCTTTCGGGCATAAGGCCGGTGCGAAATCCGTGCGTCGCGCGGTCTCTTTCGCGGCGAATAATGGGATTGAGGCGTTAACGTTATACGCGTTCAGCAGCGAAAACTGGAACCGTCCGGCTCAGGAAGTCAGTGCGCTGATGGAGCTGTTCGTCTGGGCGCTGGATAGCGAAGTCAAAAGCCTGCACCGACACAATGTGCGTTTGCGGATTATTGGCGACACCACGCGCTTCAATGCGCGCCTGCAGGAGCGTATCCGCAAAGCGGAAGCGCTGACCGCGAACAATACCGGCTTAACGCTGAATATTGCGGCCAATTACGGCGGTCGCTGGGATATTACCCAGGGCGTTCGTTTGCTGGCGAAACAGGTACAGGACGGGACGCTGCTGCCTGAGCAGATCACGGAAGACATGCTGAGCCAGCAGGTCTGCATGCATGAACTGGCTCCCGTAGATTTAGTTATTAGGACCGGGGGAGAGCACCGAATAAGTAATTTTCTGATTTGGCAAATTGCCTATGCCGAACTTTACTTTACGGATGTTCTTTGGCCCGATTTTGCTGAACAGGACTTTGAAGGTGCACTCCATGCCTTTGTTAATCGAGAGCGTCGTTTCGGCGGCACTGAGCCGGGTGGCAGTCATGCCTGATGGGGGTCACTTTTGCTGAAGTATCGCCTGATATCTGCTTTCGTCTTAATCCCCGTCGTCATTGCGGCGCTGTTTTTATTGCCGCCTATGGGATTTGCTATCGTGACCCTGGTGGTCTGTATGCTCGCCGCATGGGAGTGGGGGCAACTGAGTGGTTTCACCTCGACGTCGCAGCGGGTCTGGCTGGCGGTGTTGTGCGGCCTTCTGCTGGCGGCGATGCTGTTTCTGCTGCCGGAATACCATTATGACGTTCATCAACCGATGGTTGAAGGCTCGCTGTGGGCCTCTTTCGTCTGGTGGATCGTCGCGCTGCTGCTGGTGCTCTCTTATCCGGCGTCGGCGGCATTCTGGCGTCACTCTAAAGTGCTGCGCCTCATCTTCGGTATCCTGACCATTGTCCCGTTTTTCTGGGGCATGCTGGCGCTACGCGCCTGGCACTATACCGATAACCATTACAGCGGTGCGCTGTGGCTCCTGTACGTGATGATTCTGGTCTGGGGCGCGGATTCCGGCGCCTATATGTTTGGCAAAATGTTTGGCAAGCACAAGCTGGCGCCGAAGGTTTCGCCGGGAAAAACCTGGCAGGGCTTTTTTGGCGGTTTGCTGACCGCGGCGGTGATCTCCTGGGCCTACGGGGTGTGGGCCCATCTTGACGTTACGCCAACGGTGCTGCTGGTCTGTTCGGTGGTAGCCGCCCTGGCTTCGGTGCTGGGCGATCTGACGGAAAGTATGTTTAAGCGCGAGGCCGGCATTAAGGACAGCGGGCACTTGATTCCCGGACACGGCGGTATTCTCGATCGTATCGACAGCCTGACGGCGGCGGTGCCGGTCTTCGCCTGTCTGCTACTGTTGGTCTTCAGGACGATTTGACGGAAGGTGATATGCTGAGCGTGCTCTGGAATCTGGCAGCTTTTATCATTGCGCTTGGCGTACTGATTACGGTGCATGAGTTTGGCCATTTTTGGGTAGCGCGTCGCTGCGGTATCCGGGTTGAGCGTTTTTCTATCGGCTTCGGCAAAGCGCTGTGGCGGCGGATGGATAAGCAGGGTACGGAGTTCGTCATTGCCCTGATCCCGCTGGGCGGCTACGTCAAGATGCTGGATGAGCGTGTTGAAGCGGTGGCGCCGGAGATGCGCCACTACGCGTTCAATAATAAAACCGTCGGCCAGCGCGCGGCGGTGATTGCCGCCGGTCCCATCGCTAACTTCCTTTTCGCTATCTTTGCCTACTGGCTGGTCTTCATCATCGGCGTTCCTGGGGTCCGTCCGGTAGTGGGTGAAATAACGCCCAATTCGGTTGCCGCGCAAGCACAAATTGCAAAAGGAACGGAACTTAAAGCGATAGATGGTATCGAAACGCCTGATTGGGATGCGGTGCGTCTGCAGCTGGTGGCCAAAATCGGCAACCCGCAAACAATACTTACCGTCGCCCCTTTCGGGACTAATCAGCGCCAGGATAAAATCGTCGATCTGCGGCACTGGGCGTTTGAGCCAGACAAGCAAGATCCCGTCACGTCGCTGGGGATCCAGCCGCGCAGCGCGCAGATTGATACAGTGCTGGCGGAGGTCCAGGCGGGCTCGGCAGCGCAGAAAGCAGGTTTGCAAGCGGGGGACCGGATCGTTAAAGTCGATGGTCAACCGTTAACGCAGTGGATGACGTTTGTTAATCTGGTGCGCGATAATCCGGGCAAAGCGCTGGCGCTGGAGATTGAACGGCAGGGGAGTGCGCTGCCGTTAACCCTGACGCCGGATGCAAAAACGGTGAAAGGTAAGGCAGAAGGGTTCGCAGGGGTGGTGCCAAAGGTCATCCCGCTGCCTGAAGAATACAAGACAGTACGTCAGTACGGACCGTTTGCCGCCATCGCTGAAGCCACGGATAAAACCTGGCAGCTGATGTCACTGACGGTCAGGATGCTGGGTAAATTGATAACCGGTGATGTCAAACTGAACAACCTCAGTGGGCCGATCTCTATCGCTCAGGGGGCTGGAATGTCAGCGGAGTTTGGGTTGATTTATTATCTGATGTTCCTTGCGCTGATTAGCGTGAACCTCGGAATCATCAACCTGTTCCCACTACCCGTACTGGATGGGGGACATCTGCTGTTTTTGGCGATTGAAAAGCTGAAGGGCGGGCCGGTATCCGAGCGAGTTCAAGACTTTAGTTATCGCATTGGCTCAATACTGCTGGTGCTGTTAATGGGGCTTGCACTTTTCAATGATTTCTCTCGGTTATAAGAGAGTTTGTTAGGAAGAACGCATAATAACGATGGCGATGAAAAAGTTGCTCATAGCGTCGCTGCTGTTTAGCAGCGCGACTGTATACGGTGCTGAAGGGTTCGTGGTGAAGGACATTCATTTCGAAGGCTTGCAGCGTGTCGCTGTTGGTGCGGCCCTCCTCAGTATGCCAGTGCGTCCTGGCGATACGGTGACCGACGATGATATCAGTAACACTATTCGCGCGCTGTTTGCCACTGGCAACTTCGAGGACGTCCGCGTCCTGCGCGATGGTGATACCCTGCTGGTGCAGGTGAAAGAGCGTCCGACGATCGCCAGCATCACCTTCTCCGGCAACAAGTCGGTGAAAGATGACATGCTCAAGCAGAACCTTGAGGCCTCTGGCGTTCGGGTGGGCGAGTCGCTTGACCGCACGACCATCGCGGATATCGAGAAGGGCCTCGAGGATTTCTACTACAGCGTCGGTAAATACAGCGCCAGCGTCAAAGCGGTCGTTACCCCGCTGCCGCGTAACCGTGTCGACCTGAAACTGGTCTTCCAGGAAGGCGTCTCCGCTAAAATTCAGCAGATCAACATCGTCGGCAACCATGCGTTTTCGACTGATGAGCTGATCTCCCACTTCCAGCTGCGCGATGAAGTGCCGTGGTGGAACGTGGTCGGCGACCGTAAATACCAGAAGCAGAAACTGGCGGGCGACCTTGAAACCCTGCGCAGCTACTACCTGGATCGCGGCTATGCCCGTTTCAACATCGATTCTACCCAGGTCAGCCTGACGCCGGATAAGAAAGGGATCTATATCACCGTCAACATCACCGAAGGCGATCAGTACAAGTTTTCCGGGGTGCAGGTGACGGGCAACCTCGCCGGCCATTCCGCGGAAATCGAAGCGCTGACCAAAGTCGAGCCGGGTGAACTGTATAACGGCGCGAAAGTGACCAAGATGGAAAACGACATCAAGAAACTGTTGGGTCGTTATGGTTACGCCTACCCGCGCGTACAGTCGCAGCCGGAGATCAACGACAGCGATAAAACCGTTAAGCTGCACGTCAACGTCGACGCGGGCAACCGCTATTACGTGCGTAAAATTCGCTTCGAAGGCAACGACACCTCCAAAGACGCCGTTCTGCGCCGCGAAATGCGCCAGATGGAAGGCGCGTGGCTGGGCAGCGACCTCGTCGATCAGGGTAAAGACCGTCTTAACCGTTTAGGCTTCTTCGAAACGGTCGATACCGATACCCAGCGCGTACCAGGCAGTCCGGACCAGGTCGACGTAGTCTACAAGGTGAAAGAGCGTAACACCGGTAGCTTCAACTTCGGTATCGGTTACGGTACCGAGAGCGGCGTCAGCTTCCAGGCGGGCGTTCAGCAGGATAACTGGTTAGGTACTGGCTATGCTGTTGGGATCAACGGCACCAAAAACGACTACCAGACCTATACCGAGCTGTCGGTGACCAACCCGTACTTCACCGTAGACGGTGTGAGCCTCGGCGGTCGTATCTTCTATAATGACTTTGACGCGAACGATGCGGATCTGTCTGACTATACCAACAAAAGCTATGGTACAGACGTCACGCTGGGCTTCCCGGTCAACGAATACAACACGCTGCGCGCGGGCGTCGGGTATGTGCATAACTCCCTGTCCAATATGCAGCCGCAGGTGGCGATGTGGCGTTACCTGAACTCGATGGGCCAGTATCCGGACAACACCAACGACCGGAACTCGTTCAGTGCGAATGACTTCACCTTCAACTACGGTTGGACCTATAACAAGCTTGACCGCGGCTTCTTCCCAACCGAAGGTTCGCGCGTCAACCTGAACGGTAAAGTGACCATTCCGGGTTCGGACAACGAATACTACAAAGCGACGTTGGATACCGCCACCTATGTGCCGATCGACAACGATCATGAATGGGTGGTGCTGGGTCGTACCCGCTTTGGCTATGGCGATGGTATCGGCGGCAAAGAGATGCCGTTCTATGAGAACTTCTATGCAGGTGGCTCCAGCACCGTGCGTGGCTTCCAGTCGAACACCATTGGTCCGAAGGCGGTGTACTTCCCGTCGAGCAGCCGTCATGATGGCGACAGCGGCTATACCAACGACTGTAAGAGCACCGAATCCGCACCGTGTAAATCCGATGATGCGGTGGGCGGTAACGCCATGGCGGTGGCCAGCCTGGAGCTGATTACCCCGACGCCGTTTATTAGTGACAAATATGCGAACTCGGTCCGGACTTCCTTCTTCTGGGATATGGGTACCGTATGGGATACTCACTGGGATTCGAACGCGTACGCTGGATATCCGGATTACAGCGATCCGAGCAACATCCGTATGTCTGCGGGTATTGCCGTGCAGTGGATGTCGCCGTTGGGGCCGTTGGTCTTCTCCTACGCCCAACCGTTCAAAAAGTACGATGGAGACAAAGCCGAACAGTTCCAGTTTAACATTGGTAAAACCTGGTAATTGTTGGCGGCAACGGAATGCAAGTGCAGTATAGCGCTGACCGTAGGCGATAACGCGTTTATCGCCTCGCCACGCAAATAACGGTACCCCTGGGTACTCATGGGATGGTAAGGAGTTTATTGTGAAAAAGTGGTTATTAGCTGCAGGTCTGGGTTTGGCAATGGTAACTTCCGCTCAGGCGGCAGATAAAATTGCCCTGGTGAACATGAACAGCCTGTTCCAACAGGTTGCCCAGAAAACTGGCGTTTCCAACACGCTGGAAAACGAGTTCAAAGGCCGCGCTAGCGAACTGCAGCGTATGGAAGGCGACCTGCAGTCTAAAATGCAGCGTCTGCAGTCCATGAAGCCGGGCGCCGATCGTACCAAACTGGAAAAAGACGTGATGGCTCAGCGCCAGACCTTCTCCCAGAAAGCGCAGGCGTTTGAACAGGATCGCGCTCGTCGTTCCAACGAAGAGCGTGGCAAACTGGTGACCCGTATCCAGACTGCCGTACAGAGCGTAGCGAAAGATCAGAGCATCGATCTGGTGGTTGACGCGAATGCCGTTGCATACAACAGCAGCGATGTAAAAGACATCACCGCTGATGTGCTGAAACAGGTTAAATAAGTAATGCCTTCAATTCGACTGGCTGATCTCGCGCAGCAGTTGGATGCAGAATTACACGGTGATGGCGACATCGTCATCACCGGCGTTGCGTCCATGCAGAGCGCGAAAACGGGCCAAATCACTTTCATGGTCAACCCTAAGTACCGTGAGCACCTGGCCGCTTGCCAGGCTTCTGCCGTTGTGATGACGCAGGATGATTTGCCTTTTGCCCATAGCGCCGCGCTGGTAGTGCGTAATCCCTACCTGACCTATGCGCGCATGGCTCAAATTCTGGATACCACGCCGCAGCCGGCACAGGATATCGCGCCGAGCGCGGTTATCGATCCGACGGCGAAGCTGGGTAGCAACGTTGCCATCGGCGCCAACGCCGTTATCGAATCCGGGGTAGTGCTGGGTGATAACGTGGTCATCGGCGCAGGCTGCTTCGTTGGGAAAAATACGAAAATAGGTGCCGGCTCGCGTCTGTGGGCCAATGTGACCGTTTACCATGAGATTGAGATCGGCGAGAATTGCCTGATCCAGTCCAGCACGGTGATCGGCGCGGATGGCTTCGGCTACGCCAACGATCGCGGCAACTGGGTGAAGATCCCGCAGCTGGGTCGCGTCATTATTGGCGATCGCGTGGAGATCGGCGCCTGCACCACAATTGACCGCGGCGCGCTGGACGATACCGTGATTGGCAACGGGGTTATCATTGATAACCAGTGCCAGATTGCGCATAACGTGGTGATTGGCGACAATACCGCGGTTGCCGGCGGCGTTATCATGGCAGGCAGCCTGAAAATCGGCCGCTACTGCATGATTGGCGGCGCCAGCGTGATTAACGGCCATATGGAAATCTGCGATAAGGTCACCGTCACGGGGATGGGGATGGTGATGCGTCCTATCAGCGAACCTGGCGTATACTCCTCCGGTATTCCGCTGCAGCCGAACAAGGCGTGGCGTAAAACCGCTGCGCTGGTGATGAATATTGACGAGATGAGCAAGCGCCTGAAAGCGATTGAGCGCAAGGTTAATCAACAAGACTAATTCATCATTTGGTCACATGACATTTCCGGCCTGTTGCATTCGCTAAAAGATTGCCGCAGGCCGTGTTATTATTGCCTTTTAGTACATTTAGACAGGAAGAGTATTTTGACTACTGACACTCATACTCTGCACATTGAAGAGATTCTGGAACTTCTGCCTCACCGTTACCCGTTCCTGCTGGTAGATCGCGTGCTGGATTTTGAAGAAGGTCGTTTTCTGCGCGCAGTAAAAAATGTTTCTGTAAACGAGCCGTTTTTCCAGGGGCATTTCCCTGGTAAGCCGATTTTGCCGGGCGTCCTGATTCTGGAAGCAATGGCGCAGGCCACCGGGATTCTGGCATTCAAAAGCGTTGGAAAACTGGAACCAGGCGAGCTGTATTACTTCGCGGGCATCGATGAAGCACGTTTCAAACGCCCGGTAGTACCAGGCGATCAGATGATTATGGAAGTCACTTTCGAGAAAACCCGCCGCGGCCTGACCCGTTTCAAAGGCGTTGCGCTGGTTGACGGTAAAGTGGTTTGCGAAGCGACGATGATGTGTGCGCGTAGCCGGGAGGCCTGATACGTGATTGATAAAACCGCTTTTGTTCATCCTACCGCCATTGTAGAAGAAGGCGCCGTGATTGGCGCTAACGTCCACATTGGTCCGTTTTGTATTGTTGGCGCCAACGTCGAAATCGGCGAAGGCACCGTACTGAAGTCTCACGTTGTCGTTAATGGCCACACCAAAATCGGCCGTGACAATGAGATCTATCAGTTCGCTTCCATCGGCGAAGTTAACCAGGATCTGAAATATGCTGGCGAACCGACCCGGGTGGAAATTGGCGATCGCAACCGCATTCGCGAAAGCGTCACCATTCATCGCGGCACAGTACAGGGCGGTGGATTAACAAAGGTGGGCAACGATAACCTGCTGATGATCAACGCCCACGTGGCGCACGATTGTACGCTTGGCGATCGCTGCATCCTGGCCAATAACGCGACGCTCGCAGGCCATGTTTCGCTGGATGATTATGTCATTATCGGCGGCATGACCGCGGTGCACCAGTTCTGCGTCATTGGCTCACATGTTATGGTTGGCGGCTGCTCCGGCGTGGCGCAGGACGTTCCGCCGTTCGTGATTGCCCAGGGCAACCATGCTACGCCATTCGGCGTCAATATCGAAGGCCTGAAACGCCGCGGCTTCAGCCGGGAAGCGATTACCGCGATCCGCAACGCGTATAAACTGCTGTACCGCAGCGGCAAGACGCTGGAAGAAGCCAAGCCGGAGATCGCCGAACTGGCGACTCAGCATCCTGAAGTCCAGGCGTTTGTCGATTTCTTCGCCCGCTCTACCCGCGGCTTGATTCGTTAATGACTGAACAGCGTCCCCTGACGATTGCCCTGGTCGCCGGAGAAACCTCCGGCGATATTCTTGGCGCCGGCCTCATCCGCGCCCTCAAAGCACGCATCCCGAATGCGCGCTTTGTCGGCGTGGCGGGACCGCTGATGCAGGCGGAAGGGTGTGAAGCCTGGTACGAAATGGAAGAGCTGGCGGTGATGGGTATTGTTGAAGTGCTCGGTCGCCTGCGTCGCTTACTCCATATTCGCGCCGATTTGACCCGCCGCTTCGGCGAGCTGCGTCCCGACGTCTTCGTCGGCATCGACGCCCCTGATTTCAATATTACCCTCGAAGGGAATCTGAAAAAGCAGGGCATCAAAACCATTCACTACGTCAGCCCGTCGGTCTGGGCCTGGCGACAAAAACGCGTTTTCAAAATCGGCAGATCCACCGATCTGGTGCTGGCCTTTCTGCCTTTCGAAAAAGCGTTTTATGACAAATTTAACGTTCCCTGCCGTTTTATCGGCCATACCATGGCGGATGCGATGCCGCTGGATCCTGACAAAGGCGCAGCGCGCGATCGGTTAGGGATCCCGCACGACGTGCGTTGCCTGGCGCTGTTGCCCGGCAGCCGCGGCGCAGAAGTCGAAATGCTCAGCGCGGACTTTCTGAAAACCGCTCAGCTTCTGCGGGCTAGCTATCCCGATCTGCAGGTGGTGGTGCCGCTGGTTAATGCCAAACGGCGGGAGCAGTTTGAGCGAATTAAAGCTGAAACGGCGCCGGATATGATCGTCCATATGCTGGACGGTCAGGCGCGCGATGCGATGATCGCCAGCGACGCCGCGCTGCTGGCCTCCGGGACGGCGGCGCTGGAGTGTATGCTGGCGAAATGCCCGATGGTGGTTGGCTATCGCATGAAGCCGTTCACCTTCTGGCTGGCGAAGCGGTTGGTTAAAACCGACTACGTCTCGTTGCCGAACCTGCTGGCCGGGCGCGAGCTGGTTAAAGAGCTGCTGCAGGATGAGTGCGAGCCGCAGGCGCTGGCTGCCGCTCTGCAGCCGCTGCTGGCCGATGGCAAAACCAGTCATGAGATGCATGAGACATTCCGCGCGCTGCATCAGCAGATCCGCTGCAACGCCGATGAGCAGGCGGCGGATGCCGTACTGGAGTTAGCAAAACAATGATGGAGTTCGTCTATCCGCATACCCATCTGGTTGCCGGCGTCGATGAGGTCGGGCGTGGCCCCCTGGTTGGCGCGGTGGTGACCGCGGCGGTGATCCTCGATCCGGCGAAGCCGATTGTGGGTCTGAATGATTCCAAAAAACTCAGCGAGAAGCGTCGTCTGGCGCTGTTCGATGAGATTAAAGAGAAAGCGCTGTGCTGGAGCCTGGGGCGCGCCGAGCCGCACGAAATCGATGAGCTGAATATCCTGCATGCCACTATGCTGGCGATGCAGCGCGCCGTCGCCGGCCTGAGCATTGTACCCGAGTTTGTTCTGATTGATGGCAATCGCTGCCCATCGCTACCGATGCCCTCCCTGGCAGTAGTCAAAGGCGACAGCCGGGTGGCAGAAATCAGCGCAGCGTCTATTCTGGCAAAAGTCACTCGTGACGCCGAAATGGCCACGCTGGACCTCGCATTTCCCCACTACGGATTTGCCCAGCATAAAGGCTATCCCACCGCTGTTCACCTGCAGAAGCTGCAGGAACACGGCGCAACAGAGCATCACCGGCGCAGTTTTGGCCCGGTGAAGCGTGCCCTGGGCCTGGCGTCCAACTAAGTCACCGGGATCTAAAGATGGCTGAACCACGTTTCGTACACCTGCGGGTGCACAGCGACTATTCCATGATCGATGGGCTGGCAAAGACCGGGCCGCTGGTCAAGAAGGCGGCCTCGCTTGGCATGCCAGCGCTGGCGATCACTGATTTCACCAATCTCTGTGGGCTGGTGAAGTTCTACGGGACGGGACACGGCGCGGGGATTAAGCCGATCGTCGGCGCCGATTTCCACGTGCAGTGCGACCTGCTCGGCGACGAATTTACCGAGCTGACCGTGCTGGCGGCGAATAACACCGGCTACCAGAACCTGACTCTGCTGATTTCCCGCGCCTATCAGCGCGGCTACGGCGCCCTGGGGCCGTGGATCGATCGCGACTGGCTGGTGGAACATCAGGAAGGGCTGATTCTGCTCTCCGGCGGCCGTAAAGGCGACGTCGGCGTCAGCCTGATCCGCGGCAACATGCCGCTGGTTGAGCAGTGCGTCGCCTTCTATGAAGAGCATTTCCCGGATCGCTATTTTCTGGAGCTGATCCGCACCGGTCGTCAGGATGAAGAGAGTTATCTTCATGCCGCCGTGGCGCTGGCGGAAGCGCGTGGTCTGCCGGTGGTGGCGACCAACGATGTCCGCTTCCTCGACACTGGCGACTTTGACGCCCATGAAATCCGCGTCGCTATTCACGACGGCTTCACCCTCGACGACCCGAAACGGCCGCGCAACTACTCGCCGCAGCAATATATGCGCAGCGAGGAAGAGATGTGCGAGCTGTTCGCCGATATTCCGGAAGCGCTGGCAAACAGCGTTGAAATTGCCAAGCGCTGCAACGTCACCGTGCGGCTTGGCGAATATTTCCTGCCGCAGTTCCCGACCGGCGATATGACCACGGAAGATTTCCTGGTGATGAAATCGAAAGAAGGTCTGGAGGAGCGGCTGGAATTCCTCTTCCCGGATCCGGAAGTGCGCGCGAAGCGCCGGCCGGAATACGACGAGCGTCTGGATATCGAGCTGCAGGTGATCAACCAGATGGGCTTCCCCGGCTACTTCCTGATCGTGATGGAGTTTATCCAGTGGTCGAAGGATAACGGTGTGCCGGTCGGCCCGGGCCGCGGTTCCGGCGCCGGTTCGCTGGTGGCCTACGCGCTGAAGATCACCGATCTCGACCCGCTGGAGTTCGACCTGCTGTTCGAACGTTTCCTTAACCCGGAGCGTGTCTCAATGCCCGACTTTGACGTCGACTTCTGCATGGAGAAACGCGACCAGGTTATCGAGCACGTGGCGGATATGTATGGCCGCGACGCGGTATCGCAGATCATCACCTTCGGTACCATGGCGGCGAAAGCGGTCATCCGGGATGTGGGCCGCGTGCTGGGTCACCCGTACGGCTTTGTCGACCGCATCTCCAAGCTGGTGCCGCCCGATCCGGGCATGACGCTGGCGAAAGCCTTCGAGGCCGAGCCGCAGCTGCCGGAGATCTACGAGGCGGACGAAGAAGTGAAAGCGCTGATCGACATGGCGCGTAAGCTGGAAGGGGTGACGCGAAACGCCGGTAAGCATGCGGGCGGCGTGGTTATCGCGCCGACCAAGATCACCGACTTCGCCCCGCTGTATTGCGATGAGCAGGGGCTGCATCCGGTTACCCAGTTTGACAAGAACGACGTGGAATACGCCGGGCTGGTGAAATTCGACTTCCTCGGTCTGCGTACGCTCACTATCATTAACTGGGCGCTGGAGATGATTAATAAGCGCCGTGAGAAGAACGGTGAAGGGCCGCTGGATATCGCCGCCATCCCGCTGGATGACAAGAAAAGCTTCGACATGCTGCAGCGCTCGGAAACCACTGCGGTCTTTCAGCTTGAATCGCGCGGCATGAAAGATCTGATTAAACGCCTGCAGCCGGACTGCTTCGAAGATATGATCGCTCTGGTGGCCCTGTTCCGCCCGGGCCCGCTGCAGTCGGGGATGGTAGATAACTTTATCGACCGTAAGCACGGCCGAGAAGAGATCTCGTATCCGGACGTGCAGTGGCAGCATGAAAGCCTGAAACCGGTGCTGGAGCCGACCTACGGCATCATCCTGTATCAGGAACAGGTCATGCAGATTGCCCAGGTGCTGTCCGGGTATACCCTCGGCGGCGCGGATATGCTGCGTCGCGCGATGGGTAAGAAAAAGCCGGAGGAGATGGCCAAGCAGCGTTCTATCTTTGAGGATGGGGCGAAGAAAAACGGCATTGACGGCGAACTGGCGATGAAAATCTTTGACCTGGTGGAGAAATTCGCCGGTTACGGGTTTAACAAATCGCACTCCGCCGCGTACGCGCTGGTTTCTTACCAGACGCTATGGCTTAAGGCGCACTATCCGGCTGAGTTTATGGCGGCGGTAATGACCGCCGATATGGATAACACCGAGAAGGTCGTTGGCCTGGTGGACGAGTGCTGGCGGATGGGGCTGAAAATTTTGCCGCCGGATATTAACTCCGGCCTGTACCATTTCCACGTCAACGACGACGGCGAGATCGTCTACGGTATCGGCGCCATCAAGGGCGTCGGCGAAGGGCCGATCGAAGCGATCATTGAGGCGCGCAACAACGGCGGTTATTTCCGCGAGCTGTTCGACCTCTGCGCGCGGACCGATATTAAAAAGCTCAACCGTCGCGTGCTGGAAAAGCTGATTATGTCCGGGGCGTTCGATCGTCTCGGTCCGCACCGTGCGGCGCTGATGAATTCGCTGGGCGATGCGCTGAAAGCCGCCGACCAGCACGCCAAAGCCGAGGCCATCGGCCAGGCTGATATGTTCGGCGTACTGGCGGAAGAGCCTGAGCAGATTGAACAGTCCTACGCCAGCTGCCAGCCGTGGCCTGAGCAGGTGGTGCTGGATGGTGAAAGGGAGACCCTGGGGCTGTACCTGACCGGGCACCCGATTAACCAGTATCTGAAAGAGATTGAGCGCTACGTCGGCGGCGTGAGGCTCAAAGACATGCATCCGACCGATCGTGGAAAAGTGACCACGGCGGCGGGGCTGGTGATTGCGGCGCGGGTAATGGTCACCAAGCGCGGCAATCGTATCGGCATCTGTACCCTGGATGACCGTTCCGGGCGGCTGGAAGTGATGTTATTCACCGACGCGCTGGATAAATATCAGCAGTTGCTGGAAAAAGACCGCATACTTATCGTCAGCGGACAGGTCAGCTTTGATGACTTTAGCGGGGGGCTTAAAATGACCGCCCGTGAAGTCATGGACATTGACGAAGCCCGGGAAAAATATGCTCGCGGGCTTGCTATCTCGCTGACGGACAGGCAAATTGATGACCAGCTTTTAAACCGACTCCGTCAGTCTCTGGAACCCCACCGTTCGGGAACCATTCCAGTGCACCTCTACTATCAGAGGGCGGATGCACGCGCGCGGTTGCGTTTCGGCGCAACATGGCGCGTCTCTCCGAGCGATCGTTTACTCAACGATCTGCGTGGCCTTATCGGCTCGGAGCAGGTGGAACTGGAGTTTGACTAATACAGGAATACTATGAGTCTGAATTTCCTAGATTTTGAACAGCCGATTGCAGAGCTGGAAGCGAAAATCGATTCCCTGACTGCGGTAAGCCGTCAGGATGAGAAACTGGATATTAACATCGATGAAGAAGTGCATCGTCTGCGCGAGAAAAGCGTAGAGCTGACGCGCAAAATCTTCTCCGATCTCGGTGCATGGCAGGTTGCGCAACTGGCGCGCCACCCGCGCCGTCCTTACACCCTGGATTATGTCCGCCTGGCGTTCGACGAGTTTGACGAACTGGCCGGTGACCGTGCCTACGCTGACGATAAAGCGATTGTCGGCGGTATCGCGCGTCTTGATGGTCGTCCGGTGATGATCATTGGCCATCAGAAAGGTCGCGAAACCAAAGAAAAAATTCGTCGCAACTTTGGTATGCCGGCCCCGGAAGGCTACCGCAAAGCGCTGCGCCTGATGGAGATGGCTGAGCGGTTTAAAATGCCGATCATCACCTTCATCGACACCCCGGGCGCCTACCCGGGCGTTGGCGCGGAAGAGCGCGGCCAGTCGGAAGCGATCGCTCGCAATCTGCGTGAAATGTCGCGTCTGAGCGTGCCGGTGATCTGCACCGTGATCGGCGAAGGCGGCTCCGGCGGCGCGCTGGCTATCGGCGTGGGCGACAAGGTCAACATGCTGCAGTACAGCACCTATTCGGTGATTTCGCCGGAAGGCTGTGCCTCCATTCTGTGGAAGAGCGCGGATAAAGCGCCGCTGGCTGCGGAAGCGATGGGCATTATTGCCCCGCGTCTGAAAGAGCTGAAGCTGATCGATTCTATCGTTCCGGAACCGCTGGGCGGCGCCCACCGCAACCCGGAAGCGATGGCGGCAAACCTGAAAGCGCAGCTGCTGGCGGACCTGGCCGATCTCGATCTTCTCAGCGAAGAAGAGCTGCTTAACCGCCGCTATCAACGTCTGATGAGCTACGGTTACGCTTAACTTTTTCGTCAGGACTAAACACTAAGGGCCGGATTTTCCGGCCCTTTTTTTATGTGCGATGCGCCCGGGGGATTGCTATGATGCTTGACTTAGGTGAATACCAGGAGGAAAGCGTGAATATCATCGCCATCATGGGGCCTCACGGCGTCTACCACAAAGACGAGCCGATCAAAGAACTGGAAGCGGCGCTGCAGCGCCAGGGCTTCCAGACCATCTGGCCGCAAAACAGCGCCGACCTGCTGCAGTTTATCGAGCACAACCCGCGCATCTGCGGGGTGATCTTCGACTGGGATGAATACAGCGTCGATCTGTGCAGCGATATCAATCAGCTCAATGAATATCTGCCTCTGTACGCCTTTATTAACGCCCACTCGACGATGGATGTCAGCAGTCAGGATCTGCGCATGACGCTGTGGTTCTTCGAATATGCGCTGGGACTCTCCGAAGAGATCGCCACCCGTATCGGGCAGTATACCCGCGAGTACCTGGACAATATCACCCCGCCGTTTACCCGCGCGCTGTTTAACTATGTGCAGGAGGGTAAATATACCTTTTGTACGCCGGGTCATATGGGCGGCAGCGCCTATCAGAAAAGCCCAGTGGGCTGCCTGTTCTATGACTTTTTTGGCGGGAATACGCTGAAGGCGGATGTCTCGATTTCGGTCACCGAGCTGGGCTCCCTGCTGGATCATACCGGCCCGCATCTGGAGGCGGAGGAGTATATCGCTCGCGCCTTTGGCGCCGAGCAAAGCTATATGGTGACCAACGGTACCTCAACGTCCAATAAAATTGTCGGCATGTACTCGGCGCCCGCCGGCAGCACGCTGCTGATTGACCGTAACTGTCACAAATCGCTGGCCCACCTGCTGATGATGAGCGATGTGGTTCCCCTGTGGCTGAAGCCGACCCGCAACGCGCTGGGGATCCTCGGCGGTATCCCCCGGCGCGAGTTTACCCGCGACAGTATTCAGCAGAAAGTGCGCGACACGGGCGGGGCGCAGTGGCCCGTGCATGCGGTGATCACCAACTCCACCTACGATGGCCTGCTCTACAACACCACCTGGCTTAAAGAGACGCTCGACGTCCCGTCGATCCATTTCGATTCCGCCTGGGTGCCGTATACCCATTTCCATCCGATATATCAGGGGAAAAGCGGCATGAGCGGTGAGCGGATCCCCGGTAAAGTCATCTTCGAGACGCAGTCGACGCATAAGATGCTGGCCGCGCTGTCGCAGGCCTCGTTGATCCACATTAAGGGCAACTATGATGAAGAGACCTTTAATGAAGCCTTTATGATGCATACCTCTACATCGCCGAGCTACCCCATCGTCGCGTCGATTGAGACCGCGGCGGCGATGCTGCGCGGTAACTCCGGTAAGCGCCTGATCCAGCGCTCCATTGAGCGGGCGCTGGACTTCCGTAAAGAGGTGCAGCGACTGCGCGAAGAGTCGGACGGCTGGTTCTTTGATATCTGGCAGCCGGAAGCGGTGGATAAAGCCGAGTGCTGGCCGGTAGCGCCGGGCGAAGACTGGCACGGTTTCAAAGATGCCGATGCGGATCATATGTATCTCGATCCGGTGAAGGTCACCATTCTGACGCCGGGCATGGACGAGCAGGGGAATATGGATGAAGAGGGGATCCCGGCGGCGCTGGTGGCGAAGTTCCTCGACGAGCGGGGCGTGGTGGTGGAGAAAACGGGCCCCTACAACCTGCTGTTCCTCTTTAGCATCGGTATCGATAAAACCCGGGCGATGGGGCTGCTGCGCGGCCTGACCGAGTTTAAGCGTGCCTACGATCTCAATCTGCGGGTGAAGAATATGCTGCCGGATCTGTACGCCGAAGATCCCGACTTCTACCGCAATATGCGGATCCAGGATCTGGCGCAGGGGATCCACCGCTTGATCCGCCAGCACCAGCTGCCGCAGCTGATGCTCAGCGCCTTTGACGTCCTGCCGGAAATGAAAATGACGCCGCATCATGCCTGGCAGCGCCAGATTAAAGGTGAGGTGGAAACCATTGAACTGGAGAACCTGGTGGGCCGGATTTCGGCCAACATGATCCTCCCTTATCCGCCGGGGGTACCGCTGCTGATGCCAGGAGAGATGATTACGGAGGAGAGCCGGGCGGTGCTCGACTTCCTGCTGATGCTCTGCTCCATAGGACGTCATTACCCGGGGTTTGAGACCGATATTCACGGCGCGAAGCGCGATGAGGACGGCGTTTATCGGGTACGAGTCTTAAAAAATGACGAAAGGCTTGCGCGTTAACGGCGCGCACGAGTAACGTGGCTGGCTTAACAGAAGGAGTTTGACCATGCTGGGTTTGAAACGGGTTCACCATATTGCCATCATTGCGACCGACTACGCCCGCAGTAAAGCGTTCTATTGCGATACTCTGGGGTTTACGCTGCAAAGCGAGTTTTATCGCGCCGAGCGTGACTCCTGGAAAGGCGATCTGGCGCTCAACGGCGAGTATGTGATTGAGCTGTTCTCGTTCCCGTTTCCGCCGGCCCGCCCAAGTCGTCCGGAAGCCTGCGGGCTGCGTCATCTGGCCTTTAGCGTGGATGATATCGACGCTGCGGTAGCGCATTTGACTGCGCATGGCGTGGAGTGCGAAGCGATTCGCGTCGATCCCTTTACCGGTAAACGCTTTACCTTCTTTAGCGATCCGGACGACCTGCCGCTGGAAATATATCAGCAGTAAACCTTGCCAGCGCGCCCCTGGCCCGGTAACGTGCCGGGCCATCACTTCTCGGTATGTTTGTGGTTATGACGGCTGACATTGCGCATACGCTTCATCCCCATCGCCAGCTGCTGGTGGCCTTCAGCGGCGGTCTGGACTCGACGGTTCTTCTGCATCAGCTGGTGCTGCTGCGGGAACAGGATCCCTCGCTGACGCTGCGGGCGGTGCATGTTCACCACGGCCTTAGTGCCCACGCAGACGACTGGGTGGCGCACTGTCGGCAGATTTGCCAGCAGTGGCAGGTGCCGTTGGTGGTGCATCGCGTGACGTTAGCCCGGGGCGGCCTGGGCGTCGAGGCCCATGCCCGTGCGGCGCGCTATCAGGCCTTTCAGGATACGCTCAATGCCGGCGAGGTGTTAGTGACCGCCCAGCACCAGGATGACCAGTGCGAAACGCTGCTGCTGGCGTTAAAACGCGGCAGCGGTCCTACTGGTCTGTCGGCGATGGCGCCATCCTCTGCCTTTGCCGACAGCCGATTACTGCGTCCTCTCCTCAATGAAACCCGCGAATCGCTACGCCAGTGGGCGCTCGCCCATCAGTTGTCGTGGATTGAAGATGAGAGTAATCAGGACGATACCTATGACCGCAACTTTCTGCGCCTGCGGGTGATCCCGCTGCTGCGCGAGCGCTGGCCGCACTTTAGCGAGGCCGTCGCCCGCAGCGCCAGTCTGTGCGCCGAGCAGGAGCAACTGCTGGACGAGATACTGGCGGCGGAGCTCGCGTCGCTGGTGGCCGAAGACGGGTCGCTGGCTATCGCACCACTGACGTCGATGAGTTCTCCCCGCCGCGCGGCGCTGCTGCGTCGCTGGCTCGCCGGGCAGCGGGCGCCGATGCCTGCCCGCGAGGTGCCGGAGCGCCTCTGGCGCGAGGTGGCGCTGGCGCGGGAAGATGCCAGCCCCTGCCTGCGGTTGGGGGAATTTACCGTCCGTCGTTTTCAGCAGCGCTTGTACTGGGTGAGATATGTACCCGGGCAGGCGGATAGCGTCCAGCACTGGCCCGACTGGCGCCAGCCGCTGCGGCTGGCGGACGGTCTCGGCGAGCTGATGCTGCAGCCGGGCGGTAGGCTGCGCCCGCCCTCGGCGGATGAGCCGATCACCGTCCGCTTTCGCGCCAGCGGCAATCTGCATATCGTCGGGCGTCATGGCGGCCGTAAGCTAAAGAAGATCTGGCAGGAGCTGGGCGTTGCTCCGTGGCGACGAGACACCACGCCGCTGCTGTTTTACGGTGAAACGCCGATTGCCGCAGCGGACAATCTGTTTGTGACCCACGAAGGTGAAGTCAAAGACGGGGAAGGGGTCAGTCTGACATGGAGGAAAACGGGCGGTTAAGCCCGTTTTGATTCAGGATTCGCTCACCACCACGGTGCCGATTTCCGGGTGACTGAAGCTGGCGATTTTATCCAGGCGCAGCTCGCGGACGTTGCCGGCGAGTTCGACCACCAGATACTCGATATTTTTACGCGAGATTAGATCGCTGGCCTTCGCCTGCAGCTGTTCGCCATCCTTCAGCGCCAGCGTCAGCACCAGGTGATGCTGGCAGGCCAGCTCCAGGTTGTCGTAATCATCGCAGTTAATGGGTTGATAAGTATCATTCATTGACATAATCGCTCACCAGTAAGTTTGCTGCCGCATAAGCGGCCTTTTCCCTGACTGACTCCGAAAGGGCCTCATCCGCCGCAATCTCATTCAATACTTTCAACACGCAACCCAGCGCATCCGGGATATACCCTAAGTCTCCGCTGGCTATTTCCGCATACCGCTTGCGTATTAACTCACAATAGTGGTCCACATGCCCTCCTGTCAGCGTTCTGACTCAACCGTGGGATGCAAGTTTAAGCCTACGAAGATAAACTCTGTTTAGCAAGGGAACTATATCATAGTCATTTAAGCAATTTCAGCAGGATGAAACAGGTTGCTGCGATTGCTGACAGCCTTTTGCCGCCAGTTTCGCTACAATGTACGCCATTTTTTTCAGGAGTTTATTCATGGCGCTGAAAGCGACGATATATAAAGCCGCGGTGAATGTAGCCGATCTGGATCGCAACCAGTTTCTGGATGCTAACCTGACGCTGGCGCAGCACCCGTCGGAAACCCAGGAGCGCATGATGCTGCGCCTGCTGGCGTGGATCAAATATGCCGATGAACGGCTGCAGTTTACGCGCGGCCTCTCGTCAGACGACGAGCCGGAGCTGTGGCTGCTTAACGATCATCTCGGGGTTGATCTGTGGATCGAGCTGGGGCTGCCGGACGAGAAACGTATCAAGAAAGCCTGCTCGCGGGCGCAGGCGGTGGCGTTGTTCGCCTATAACAGCCGGGCGGCTGAAATCTGGTGGCAGCAAAATCAGAACAAGCTTGCGGCGTACCCGAAGCTGACCATCTGGTATCTTGATGATGCCCAGCTGGCGCAGCTTAGCGCTTTTGCCGACCGCACGATGACGCTGCAGGCCACGTTGCAGGAGGGGAGCATCTGGTTATCCGATGCTCAGAATAATCTGGAAATTCAGCTTACCGCCTGGCAAGCGCCGGCATGATTACTATCAGCCGCAGTGTGGCCATTGCTGATAACGAGATCACGCTGGAAGGTATTCGCGCCCAGGGGGCCGGGGGCCAGCACGTGAACAAAGCGTCGACCGCGATCCATCTGCGCTTCGATATTAAAGCCTCGAGCCTGCCGGCGTTTTACAAAGAGCGCCTGCTTGCCGCCAGCCATCACTTAATTTCTGCTGACGGTGTGGTTATCATTAAGGCTCAGGAATATCGCAGTCAGGAGATGAACCGAGAAGCGGCGATCGCCCGGCTGGTGGCCCTTATCAAAGAATTAACCGCAGTGCAAAAAAGTCGCCGGGAGACGCGACCGACTCGGGCATCCAAAGAGCGACGCCTTGCTTCTAAGGCGCAAAAGTCCTCGGTCAAGGCGCTGCGTGGAAAAGTTCGCCAGTGAAGGCGTCGGCGAACGGGTGGAATGGATCATAAGGAAAGTAGAGTGAAGAAAATCATATTCTCCGTGATAGCGGCCTGTTCGCTGTTCGCGCTGTTTGGTTGTAACCATCGCGCCGAAAATGACACGGTTCAGCCGCCAGCGATGGAAGAGCTCAAACCGATGCAGCAAAGCTGGCGTGGGGTGCTGCCCTGCGCGGATTGCGAAGGCATCGACACCTCGCTGTTCCTGGAAAAAGACGGTACCTGGGTGATGAATGAGCACTACCAGGGCGCTGGTCGTGAACCATCTTCCTTTGCCTCTTACGGCACCTGGGCGCGTACGGCGGATAAGCTGGTACTGACCAACAGCAAGGGCGAAAAATCGTACTTTCGCGCGAAGGGCGACAAGCTGGAGATGCTCGACCGCAACGGGAGTCCCATTCAGTCTCCTCTCAACTATACCCTGGAGCCGGTGAAGGCCAGCCTGCCGACCACCCCGATGGCGATGCGTGGCATGTACTTCTATATGGCCGATGCGGCAACCTTTACTGATTGCGCGACCGGTAAACGCGTCGCGGTGGCGAACAATGCCCAGCTTGAGCGGGATTATGCCGCTGCCCGCGGCAATGATTCACGTCCGGTTCTGCTGGTGGTGGAAGGGCACTTTACCCTCGAGGCGAACCCGGATACCGGCGAAATGATGAAAACGCTGATGACGGATCAGGCCGGCAAATTTATTCCAGGGAAAGACTGCGGACACTGATTGTCCGGCTCCTGCCCGGGGAATGGGCAGGAGATACGCCTCAGCGGTAGCCGGCCAGCGGACTTCGTTCATGGTGGTTTTACCGTCCCCCTTTTCCACCAACCATAGCGCACGAATCATGAGCCTCATGACGGGTGGGAAAGGGCAAATCGTTCTTTTACTCCGCACCGGCCTTCGGTTTGTTCACCAGATACAGCGCGACGTGGCTCACGGAAGAGGGACTGAAGGCGCGGATCCCAAACGAAGTGACGCCGAGGCTGGAGAAGAAGCAGGTCGCCGGAACGTAGGTCGCTTTCGGCGATTTCGCGCAGTCCGCTGCCGGCAATCGAGCTTTGGCGCTGGAGGGGGACCGCCCATGGCAGTGAGCGGCTATCGGTCGCGGATGCGGAAGGGGCGTTGCGGCCGACGTCTACAGTGCAGGCGGTAGGCAGGAGCAGGGTGGAGGTCAGCAGCCCGCTGCTGAGAAGAGGTGCAGTCATGGGTACAGTCCTTGTAAAAAAAAGGCCCTGACATCCGTTCAGGGCCCTGGTTGGGTGATTAGCCTTTTATCGCTTTAACCAGATATTCCACAATATCCCCGGTCTTAATCAGCTGCTTCTCACCGTTGCGACGATACTTGTATTCGATATCGTCATTGTCGAGGTTACGATCGCCCAGCACGATGGTGTGCGGGATACCGATCAGCTCCATATCGGCGAACATCACGCCCGGACGCTCTTTACGATCGTCCATCAGCACTTCAATACCCTGGGCGCTCAGCTCGGCGTACAGTTTCTCCGCCAGCTCCTGCACACGGTAAGATTTGTGCATGTTCATCGGCAGGATCGCCACCTGGAACGGCGCAATCGCATCCGGCCAGACGATACCGCGATCGTCAAAGTTCTGCTCAATCGCCGCCGCCACTACGCGAGTGACCCCGATACCATAGCAACCCATCGTCAGGATCTGGTTGCGGCCATCTTCGCCCTGGACCGCGGCTTTCATCGCCTCGGAGTACTTCGTCCCCAGCTGGAAGATATGACCCACTTCGATACCGCGCTTGATAAGCAGGGTACCTTTGCCGTCCGGGCTCGGATCGCCGGCGACGACGTTACGGATGTCCGCGACTTCCGGCGTGGCGACATCGCGGTCCCAGTTGATGCCGAAGTAGTGTTTGCCATCGATGTTGGCGCCGGCGGCGAAATCGCTCATCACCGCCACAGTACGGTCGATAATCACCGGCACCGGCAGGTTCACCGGACCCAGGGAGCCCGGACCGGCTTTCACCAGGGCGCGGATCTCTTCTTCGGTGGCGAAGGTCAGCGGGCTGGCGACCTGCGGCAGTTTTTCGGCTTTCACTTCGTTCAGCTCGTGATCGCCGCGCACTAGCAGGGCAACCAGCGGGGAAGCGCTATCTTCAACCGCTTTCACCAGCAGGGTTTTCACGGTTTTTTCGATCGGCAGGTTGAACTGCTCAACCAGCTCGGCGATGGTTTTGGCGTTCGGCGTGTCGACCAGGGTCATCTCCTGGGTGGCGGCCGCGCGCGGCGTTTTCGGCGCAACGGCTTCCGCAAACTCGATGTTTGCCGCGTAGTCGGAGCTGTCGGAGAAGATCACATCGTCTTCGCCGCTCTGCGCCAGCACCTGGAATTCATGAGAGGCGCTGCCGCCGATAGAGCCGGTATCAGCCTGTACCGCGCGGAAGTCCAGCCCCATGCGGCTGAAGATTTTACTGTAAGCGGCGTACATCGCATCGTAGGTTTCCTGCAGCGATTCCTGCGAAGTATGGAAAGAGTACGCATCTTTCATCAGGAATTCGCGGGAGCGCATCACGCCGAAACGCGGACGCACTTCGTCGCGGAATTTGGTCTGGATCTGATAGAAGTTCAGCGGCAGCTGCTTATAGGAGTTCAGCTCGTTGCGGATCAGGTCGGTGATGACCTCTTCGTGGGTTGGACCGAGGACGAACGGACGATCGCCACGATCGGCAATGCGCAGCAGTTCCGGGCCGTACTGCTCCCAGCGACCGCTCTCCTGCCATAGTTCAGATGGCTGAACGACCGGCATTAACACCTCGATCGCACCGGCGTTGTTCATCTCTTCACGCACGATGTTTTCGACTTTTTTCAGGACGCGCACGCCGGTCGGCAGCCAGGTGTATAACCCGGAGGCCAGCTTGCGGATCATCCCGGCGCGCAGCATCAGCTGGTGGCTGATTACCTCGGCGTCGGCAGGTGTCTCCTTCAGAGTGGAGAGCAGATATTGGCTAGTACGCATGTTGTAACGGTTCCAGTTAAACGAGCGGAACAGGCTGGTTGCCCAGCCTGAAACAAAAAAAGTGGTTTAGTTTACCAGTGTGGCAAAGATGCCAAAAGAGAGGAAAATAAAATTAGCGCGCTTCGAGGGCAAAGACTTCAAAACCGGCGGCAGTCACCCGCCAGCGGACGTTGAAATCCAGCAGCCAGACAGCGTAATTTTTACCTGCCTCTTCCTCTTTACGGTAGGCCGGGCGCGGATCCTGCGCCAGCACCTCTCGGATAAACGCCTTCAGATGCGGATAACGCTTCTCCAGATGCAAAAGCTGCGTTTCGACCTCGGCGGTAAAACTGACGACCTGATCCGCCTGCGGTGCCTGTTGCGCGTAGCTGGCGTGCGCGTTGGGCAGCGCTTCGGCAAACGGCAGATAGGGTTTGATGTCGACCACCGGCGTACCGTCGACGAGATCGAGGCTGCCGAGCTCCAGTATCACCTGCTCTTTCTGACAGCGAACGCCCTTCAGCTCAACCAGCGACATGCCAATGGGATTGGGGCGAAACGTGGAGCGGGTGGCGAAGACGCCCATACGCGCGTTGCCCCCGAGACGGGGAGGGCGCACCGTCGGACGCCAGCCGCCTTCCATGGTCTGATGAAACACAAACAAGATCCACAGATGGCTGAAGCTTTCCAGACCACGCACGGCGTCGGCCTGGTTGTAGGGCGCGATCAGATGGAGTTCTCCGCCGCCGTGCTTGACCAGACCCGGCTGGCGAGGCACGGCAAACTTTTCTTTATACGGCGAGCGGATCACGCCTATCTGCGCGAATTGAAATGCACTCATTGCGCCGAGACGTTAAGCGCCGAGCCCAGACAAACCGCCTGACGGTAGCAGCCTGGGGTACCGCTGGTCACTTCGCAGCGGTGCAGCAGGACAGCATTGGCTTTCATTCGTGCGGCATTAATCTGCAGGCGCTTGCGGGCGGTAGGGATATTCGGCGGAGAATCCTGATTCGAAGCCTGGCAGGACTCGCCAGACACTTCACCCAGATCGCGGAACGGTTTACCTACCAGTTCTGACGCATCGGTATAAATACGTACCGGCGCCGGACGGGTTGCGCGTGGTTTGGTCGGCTCCGATTTAACCGGAGGAGTTGCAGTGCTTTGAACAGGCTCGACGGGAGATCTGCTTAGCATGGAACAACCGCTTAACATGAGTGCTATCAAACAGACCGGTAAAGCACGCATAATATTTCCTCAATGAATAAAAAACAGGGCGTTATTGAATCAGGTGCTTGCATAAATGACAAGACGGGCGTGAAGCCCGTCCTGAATGATATTACGGTGAGAAAAGATTACCAGCCTTTCACTGCGCCGCCGTTAAAGATCTTGTTTGCTGCTTCGTAAACTTCATCGCTCTGGTAAGCCTGAACGAATTTTTTCACATTCTCAGCATCTTTATTGTCTTCACGCGCCACGATCAGGTTCACGTACGGCGACTCTTTCCCTTCAACAAAGATGCCGTCTTTCGCCGGGGTCAGGCCAATCTGACTGGCGTAAGTGGTGTTGATAACGGCCAGCGCAATCTGCGCGTCGTCGAGAGAACGCGGCAGCTGCGGCGCTTCCAGTTCAACAATCTTCAGGTTTTTCGGGTTCTCGACGATATCCAGCGAGGTCGGCAGCAGGCCAACGCCGTCTTTCAGTTTGATCAGGCCCACCTGCTGCAGCAGCAGCAGAGAACGACCGAGGTTGGTCGGATCGTTAGGGACGGCGATCTGCGAGCCCGGCTGCAGTTCGTCCAGCGATTTGATTTTCTTCGAGTAACCCGCGATCGGGTAGACGAATGTGTTGCCGACAGCCACCAGCTTGTAGCCGCGGTCTTTAATCTGCTGGTCGAGGTACGGTTTATGCTGGAAGGCGTTGACGTCGATATCACCTTTGCTCAGCGCTTCGTTCGGCAGAACGTAATCGTTGAAGGTCACCAGCTCAACGTCAAGGCCATACTTCTCTTTTGCCACTTTCTGCGCGACTTCAGCGACCTGCTGCTCCGCCCCGACGATAACGCCGACTTTAATATGATTCGGATCTTTTTCATCCTGACCGCAACCCACCAGCGCCAGAGAACCGATTAACGCACCAACTGCCGCAAAGGTTTTGAAATTAAAGGCCATGTTATTTCCTTCCTGTAAGAATGAGTGTTGTCTGCCAATAACGTTATTTATGAGTCACAGCCCGGACGATGCGATCGCCAGAGAATTGAATTAAATAAACCAGAATAACCAGCAATACCAGTACGGTATTCATCACGGTGGCGTTGTAGCCGATATAGCCATACTGATAACCAATCTGCCCCAAACCGCCGGCGCCCACCGCGCCGCCCATGGCGGAATAGCCCACCAGGGTGATAAGAGTGATAGTGGCGGCGTTGACCAGACCCGGCAGCGCTTCAGGCAGCAGAACCTTACGCACGATCTGCAGCGGCGTAGCGCCCATTGCCCGGGAGGCTTCAATAAGGCCTGTCGGGATCTCCAGCAGCGCGTTCTCCACCATGCGAGCGATAAACGGCGCGGCGCCCACTGTCAACGGCACGATCGCCGCCTGCAGGCCGATTGAGGTGCCGACGATTACGCGGGTAAACGGGATCATCCAGACCAACAGGATAATGAACGGGATGGAGCGGAAAATGTTCACCAGCGCCGACAGCGTCCGGTACAGTTTAGCATTGGCGACGATTTGCCCCGGACGGGTCACGTACAGCAGCACGCCCACCGGCAGGCCAAGGACAAAACCGAAGAAGCCGGAGACAAAGGTCATTGCCAGCGTTTCCCATACGCCGCGCAACAGCAGCCACATCATTGCCTCAGACATAACCCAATACCTCTACTTTTACATGATGTTCCTGCAGCCAGGCGATAGCCGCCTGAGTGTCTTCCTGTGTACCGTGCATTTCAGTCAGCATGATGCCGAACTTCACCCCGCCGGCATAATCCATCTGCGCGCTAATAATGTTGTTATTCACGTTGAAGCGACGCGCGGTTTCAGAAAGCAGCGGCGCATCGACGGAATGGCCGGTAAATTCCATGCGCAGCATTGGTACGCTATCCGCTGTAGCGGTAGGTTTCAGGCGCGCCTGGTAGTCATCCGGAATATCCAGGTGCAGGGTCGACTGAATAAACTGCTGGGCCAGCGGCGTCTTCGGATGGGAGAAGACTTCGCTCACCGTGTCCTGCTCAATCAACTGGCCGTTGCTAATCACTGCCACGCAGTCGCAAATGCGTTTCACCACATCCATTTCGTGGGTGATCAGCAGGATGGTCAGCCCCAGACGACGGTTAATGTCTTTCAGCAGTTCGAGAATGGAACGGGTGGTGGCCGGATCCAGGGCGCTGGTGGCTTCATCGCACAGCAGTACCTTGGGGTTACTGGCCAGCGCGCGGGCAATGGCGACACGCTGTTTCTGACCGCCGGAGAGATTAGCCGGATAGCTGTCGTGCTTATCGCCCAGGCCGACAAGATCCAGCAGCTCCGTCACGCGGCGTTTGATTTCTGCCTGTGGCGTGTTATCCAGCTCCAGAGGTAACGCCACGTTGCCGAAAACGGTGCGGGATGCCAGCAGGTTAAAATGCTGGAAAATCATGCCAATCTGACGGCGAGCGCGGGTTAGCTCTTTTTCCGACAGCGCAGTCAGCTCCTGACCGTCAACCTGTACGCTGCCCTCAGTCGGGCGCTCCAGCAGGTTAACGCAGCGAATCAGCGTACTTTTACCGGCGCCGGAGGCACCGATGACGCCGTAAATCTGTCCGGCAGGGACATGCAGGCTGACGTTATTCAGCGCCTGAATGCTGCGATTCCCCTGCTGGAACACTTTGGTGATATTGGAAAGTTTAATCATCAGTTATTTATTATCGTTTAGCCGTTTGCCGTGGCATTTTCTTCTGCCGTATCCAGGCGATGCCTGGCAATGAAATGGATGTTAAGGCATCCAGACGTCTAAATCAATCTGACTCTTTATAATGAGCACTTTCTTGCATGCGGAAACATGCGATACTAACGGCACTAGCCTTTTTCAGGAGCAAACCGGTGGCAAAGTCAGTACCCGCAATTTTTCTCGACCGTGACGGCACTATTAATGTCGATCATGGCTACGTCCACGAAATCGACAATTTTGAATTTATCGATGGCGTCATTGACGCAATGCGCGAACTAAAAGAGATGGGCTACGCGCTGGTGCTGGTCACTAACCAGTCCGGTATTGCTCGCGGTAAATTTACCGAAGCTCAGTTTGAAACGCTGACCGAATGGATGGACTGGTCTCTGGCAGACCGTGGCGTCGATCTGGACGGTATCTATTATTGCCCGCATCACCCGCAGGGTGCGGTTGAGGAGTACCGTCAGACCTGTGATTGCCGTAAACCGCATCCGGGGATGCTGATCTCAGCTCGCGATTATCTGCATATCGATATGGCCGCTTCCTATATGGTAGGGGACAAACTGGAAGATATGCAGGCTGCAGCGGCTGCTGATGTCGGTACTAAAGTGCTGGTGCGTACCGGTAAGCCTGTTACTGAAGAAGCGGAAAAAGCCGCGGACTGGGTGCTAAATAGCCTGACAGAGCTGCCGGCGGCGATTAAAAAGCAGCAAAAATAAGCGTTACGTATAAAAGATGAGCGGTTGAAATAAAATTGTATTTTTCCGCTTGTCATTCCCGGCGGGCTCCCTATAATGCGCCTCCATCGACACGGCGGATGTGAATCACTTCACACAAACAGCCGGTTCGGTTGAAGAGAAAAATCCTGAAAAACGGGTTGACTCTGAAAGAGGAAAGCGTAATATACGCCACCTCGCGACAGAGCGCTAAAGCGCGTCGCAACTGCTCTTTAACAATTTATCAGA